>JABSOI010000003.1 GCA_013216015.1 Alteromonadaceae bacterium
CATTGTATGCCAGGAAGTTAACACCAACAATAGCAAAGAAAAATTGTGCTGGATTTTATATACTACAGAGGAGGTTACGACAATAGCTCAAGCCAGACAATTGGTACGTTATTACGAATTGCGTTGGCGAATAGAAGAGTTTCATAAAGTATGGAAAACTGATGGAACTCAAGTTGAAAAGCTTCGAATACAGAGCTATAGCAATCTGAAACGAGTCGCCGTTATTCAAGCTTTTATCGCTATAAGGTTAATGCAGTTACAAGATATGGCGAAAAATAAAGAAGTTGCAAAAGAGACTTCATGTGAAACTGTTTTAAGTGAATTATCATGGAAATTTCTTTGGAAAAAAACAGAAATAAAAATAGCTATTCCTGAAGACCCTCCTTCGCTTTATTGGGCATATTATGCCATTGCGAAGTTAGGTGGATGGTACGATAGTAAAAGAACTGGCCGAGTGGGTATCAAAGCTATGTGGACAGGATGGTTTAAGCTTATTGAACTTGTCGAGGCTGTTGAGATAGTTAAACAGCTCAAATTGGAATAAGCTATAACAAAATTATGATCAAGAGACAGGCTGTGACGTGCATGGATGCACTAATGCAGCGAAGGCATGGATGCCTAAGAGCTGTGACGTGCATGGATGCACTAATGCAGCGAAGGCATGGATGCCTAAGAGCTGTGACGTCAGCAACGCAGCTATTGGAAATTTAGACCATCGAGGGTGAACACTTACTTAACCTGAATTCGGGATAATGAGTACTTTATGGTCATGTAAAATCAATATGTTAATAGATTAGAAGAATGTAATCCATACTATTCAGATATTCGATACTCAATCAATGCTTCATTTTTTTCGATTATCAAGGCAAAACAATGATTAATAGCTGGCTATTTATCATTGTTTTAACACAGAGAATCGGAAAAAAGGAAGTGTTGAGCAAGTGCTTATTATCCCGAATTCAGGGTACTTAGTACAATTGGTATTATTAAATAGCTAAAAAGAAGATTGTCAAATATGCCTGCCAGACAAATATAAAAGACGTGACAGGAAGCGGGGACTTTAAGACAGACTTAGGCCGTAGGAATATGGTCAATTAATACCAATCGGTATAATTAAGTGGTTTGGATTAAGTATACGTAGGCAAAAAAACACCAATAAAAAAGTCGGCATTTGCGCCGACTTTAATATATAACAGGTTTTTATTAAAATTTATTACCTGAAACTTCCGGGCTTTCACCTTTCTCGGACTGTATTCGCATGTAAATTTCTTCCCGATGTACTGAAATTTCCTTAGGGGCATTTACTCCAATACGAACCTGGTTACCTTTCACACCTAATACAGTTACGGTGACTTCATCACCAATCATCAATGTTTCGCCAACCCTTCGAGTTAATATTAACATTCTGTTGTTCCTTTATGTTTGAATACAAGATCCACTAAATAATTATAAGCTAGTAATAATTAAAATTTAGTCTAGTTTAAGTTAGTTTAACTTTTTTTATACAACGCACTTTAAGCAACAATAAACTATGAAAAACGAGCTACTTCATTTTCTAAAAGCAAATTAAATAAACTACGATTTACACAACTACAGCCATTATTATCTAATTTGCTAAATAAAATTGTAATTTTAATCTTATAAAAAATCACATATAAAACAAATTCAATGCAAAAACACTCAAAAAGCAGATGAATGAAGTCTACGTTCGAGGTTAACAGCATGCTTACCGTTGAATGCTGGAAGAGTAAAATAACTTTATTTTTTACTAATAAATCCATTACCCTTTTCAGCGGTGCATATATTAACAAAGTTCAAAGTGCAAAAAATAGCTATTTCGATGATTATTTGCAATTTTACAGAAGTTATTACAAATCACCTTGAAATTTTAACTGCTTATTTACATAAATTATAATTTTTGTACCATAAAAGCCGCTTGAAGAAAGAATTATTTTAGTTTTATATCGTCAACATAAAAAAACATGAACAATTTTTGCACAAACTTTAAACCAATAGGCTCACATAACTACCATTTTTCCAAATGGCCAAAATTTCAAAACTTCGTTTTTTCAATGACAATCAGGATAATTTTTCAGTTAACCAAGGTTGAACAGTTTCTAACGCAGTGGCAACATTTTCAGGTTGACTACCACCTGCTTGAGCCATATCAGGACGACCACCACCTTTACCACCCACTTGTTGGGCGACCATATTAACCAGCTCCCCCGCTTTAACTTTACCGACTAAATCTTTAGTAACGCCCGCAATTAAGCTCACTTTGCCTTCATTCGCTGTGGCTAACATAATAATGCCTGAGCCCATTTTATTCTTTAGTTCATCTACCATACCGCGTAAAGCTTTAGCTTCAACACCGTCCAATTTGGTAATTAAGGTTTTAACACCTTTAATATCAATAGCTTGAGAAAGTATATCTGAGCCTGCCTGTGAAGCAAGTTTTTGTTTCAACGTAGTTATTTCTTTTTCCAATTCTTTATTACGGCTTATCATCTGGTCAACTTTACCGTTGACACTTGCCACGTCAGATTTAAGTTTACCAGCGACGTCTGACAATGAATCTGACATTTGTTCAATGTATCTCATTGCACCGCCTGCCGAAACAGCTTCTAGTCGACGAACACCCGCTGCAATGCCTGATTCTGAAGTGATTTTAACTAAACCAATGTCACCGGTTCGATCTACATGAACCCCTCCACATAATTCAGTTGATGTGTCACCTAACGTAACCACTCTTACTTCGTCATCATATTTTTCACCAAATAAAGCCATTGCGCCTTTTTCTTTTGCTTCATCTATTTGCATTAACTCGGTTTGGCGCTTCCCATTGGCACGGATATCTTCATTGACGATACGTTCAACTTCGCGTAACTCTTGAGCGGTAACACCTTCAAAATGAGAAAAATCGAAACGAAGCTTTTCAGCGTCAACCAATGAGCCTTTCTGAGTAACATGATCTCCTAAGATTTTGCGTAAAGCGCTATGCAATAGGTGTGTTGCCGAATGGTTTTTAACAATTGCTGCACGGCGTTCAGTGTTTATTTCAGCTTTAACCAGTGCATTAAGTTGAATTTCTGTTCGGGCAATACCTTGGTGAGCAAAAGCACTTCCTAATTTAATAGTATCCTGAACTTCAAAAACACCGTCATTTACTTGCAAGAATCCGCTATCGCCTACTTGTCCACCTGACTCAGCATAAAAAGGTGTTGAGTCAAGAATCACCATACCTGTTTCACCTGCAGACAACACTGATACCGAGCTTTCACTGTTAAAAAGTTCAACTACTGTCGCTGTAAATGCATTATTGGTATAACCATCAAACTGGGTAGTATGATCAGATTTTAATTGTTCGTTGTAGTCTGTACCAAATTGACTCGCTTTTTGCGCCCGTTCTCTTTGTTGCTTCATTGCTATATCAAAACCATCAACATCTATCTTTAAATTACGTTCACGGGCAATATCTGCGGTTAAATCGGCAGGAAAACCGTAAGTATCATAAAGTTTGAAGACATCATCACCATTGATGGTATCACCAGATAAATCGGCTAAGATGTTCTCTAACAATGCCATACCACGATCTAAAGTACGTCCAAACTGCTCTTCTTCAATACGTAATATTTTTTCAACAATATGCTGCTGCTGCACTAATTCCGGATAAGCTTCGCCCATCTGGGTCACTAATGAAGACGCTAGTTTATGGAAAAAATGATCTTGTGCCTCTAATTTATGACCATGTCTGACCGCCCGGCGAATAATACGGCGTAGTACATAACCTCGTCCTTCGTTTGAAGGCATTACACCATCAACAATCAGGAAGCTGCAAGAACGAATATGGTCGGCAATAACGCGTAAAGATTTATGTTCAAGATCAGCGCACTTCAATAATTTTGCGGCATCATGGATTAAGCCCTGGAAAATATCAATTTCATAATTGCTGTGCACATTTTGCATTATTGCGGAAATACGCTCTAAGCCCATACCAGTATCAACCGATGGTTTTGGCAGTGGCTCCATAGTACCGTCTCCATGACGGTTATATTGCATGAAAACTAAATTCCAAATTTCTATGAAACGATCACCGTCTTCATCAGGTGAACCCGGAGGTCCGCCAAAGATGTCCTCACCGTGATCATAAAATATTTCTGAACATGGTCCACATGGCCCGGTATCGCCCATTGACCAAAAATTATCTGACTCGAATTTTTTATCAGGAGACTTATCACCTATGAGAATAATTTTATCTACCGGGATACCAATTTTATTTGCCCAGAAAGCAAAAGCTTCATTATCGCTTTCGTATACAGTAACAAGCAGTTTTTCTTTTGGTAACTTTAAAACCTCGGTTAAAAATTCCCAGGCAAAACTAATAGCTTCTTCTTTAAAATAATCACCAAAACTGAAATTTCCCAACATTTCAAAAAAGGTATGATGACGAGCAGTATAACCAACATTTTCTAAATCGTTATGTTTACCACCAGCACGTACGCAGCGTTGCGAAGACGTTGCCCGTGTATAACTACGTTTTTCGCCACCTAAAAATACATCTTTAAAAGGCACCATACCCGCATTGGTAAATAATAATGTCGCGTCATTACCTGGTACTAATGAGCTACTAGGCACAATTTGATGTTGCTTAGTAGCGTAAAAATTTAAAAAAGCCTGACGTACATCGGCACTACTTTTGATCATGGGAATATCCAAATTGTTGAAAATTAAATAGCTAATAAATAACTATAATGCCCAGTGGCATTAACTCGCATTCAGCACCGTTATTATCTCATCTGTTGAGAAACCACGATATTGTAAAAAACGCATTCGTTTTGCTTTGTCTTGCTGATCTTTAATGGCTTTACCGCCAAATCGTTTATTATACGCAAGCTCAGCTTGAAGATACCAATCTATTTCTTGATTTTTATTAAGTGAATTAAATATTTCACTACCAATGCCTTTTTGCTTTAATGCATGTTTAATATAATGCCAGCCGTAACCCCGCCCTACTCTATATCGAAATACTGCATCGGCAAATCGCTCATTACTTAAGTAATCTTCCTCAAGTAAAAACTCAACAACAGGATCAATATCTTCAATGGCAAACTCTCGTTTACTCAATTTTTGTATTAATTCTTTGGTTGAGTGCTCTCGTCTGGATAACAATCCAATCGCACAATGAACAATTTCTTTTTTCACAATTTTATCAAGGCTTCTTAAAAACAAATACTTATACCTAAACTAATTGAAGGTGCTATTTGGGTATACAATTTTACATACGCTTATTTTACCTACAAAGAACAGTGAAATAACAGCTTTATGCGGCTTTTTAACTGCACTTTAATCAAAAAATAAAGATAAGATGATTAAATAACGCTAATTGCTTTTTACATTAGCTTAATTATCACGCAAAATAACAAAATACAAACGATTCTACTAAAACAGCGACTAACAACAAGGATTTGTATGAAGGAACTATTAATACATATTTACCGCATCATGTTTATTTTTTTGGCCGTGGTAAGTTTACAATCTTGCGGCGGTTCAGATAAATCACCCGTTTATACAATTTCAGCCAATGTTTCTTCCGTTAAATTTAATACTGAATTTCGAAACAACCCTACCGAAACAGTTAAAGTAGATATTACTTTTGAGGGAGAAGGTTTCTTAGTTGGTATCCCACCTGGCACCAGACCTGTATCCTGGTTAAGTTTTCGCACTGAAAATGTTACCGCTAATTCTGCAGAAGTATATATTGAGGTAGAAAATACTGAAAACATTATTACTGATTTATATACGACCAAATTAAGATTTTCTGCCGGTGATATCACCACTAAAAACTTAGTCCATCACGATATTGATGTTTCGCTATTAATATGGAATCAACTTAGCTTTGGTAACACTTTTGGTAGTGATAGCATTGACAGCCAGACAATTGAATTTTCAAATAAGGAAAATGCGTGGGCTGTCAGTAGTGACGTTGAATGGTTAACGACCGAATCTACCTATGATGAAGAAACTCAAAAGAGTTCAATAACTATAACACCGACGACAACCGATTTTAATTCTGCGGGATTATACCAGGCAAACCTTATCTTTTCAGGGCCCACCGGTGATAGCAGTTACCCTGTTAATTTAGGTCTAGACAATGTGTACCTTTATGCTGACCTCCCTGTCATCGCATTTACAGAAACAGGCAATATAAAAGCAACCGAACAAATAATTACTATTGGTACTAATGCTCCAGCAGGAATAAGCACGGTTAATTGGCAAGCAACAACCGATGCACCTTGGGTAACGATCACACCAATTAGTAACAGTAATAAAATTAAAATAACTGCCGTTCCAAGTCTCGCACCAAATAACGAAATTTCTACTGCTGATATAGTTATTGCCTCACTTGATGAAAATGGGGTTACACCTGAATCAGTCCAAGTAACACTTTATAAAAATGAACTGATAACACAAAACACGTCAATCTCTGAAATATCTGTCAATGACAATGCGATGGTAGCATCTCCATCATTACCTTATATTTACCTTGGTGTTGATAATGAACTTCGCGTTTATAACCAATATACCACTGAACTTGTTGCAACCTTAATTGTTGCTCCGGCCGAATTATCATTGGAAAGCTTTATTATCCGCCCTGATGGCCAATTATTGCTGGCAAAAGCAGTCGAGACAACAGTAATAGAAGACGAAGAAGGCAATTCCACAGAAACCACTGAAACATACAGATATAAAATAAATCTGGAAGAACTTACTTTTGTTGAAATTGAAAATGCAGACATTCAACTTCAACCTATAAAATTTGTCCGTTTGCATGGTCGTTATTTCGTTGTCACGCAAGCATTTGAATTTGCCAACGAAGATCTTCAAGTCCTGTTTTCTGATAATCTATTTGTAACCCGCACGGTAGGCGTTGCCAGACAAACAAATGTTTTATTTGCTCTTGATGCAACAACATCAAGTTTCAAAAGATACACAGCCAAAGTAAACGACTATACTTCCCAAAAGATAGGCTTAACTTTGACCCATCTATACCGACCTGAAAATTTGTCAAATACGGATACTGTCTTTGATTTTGTAGTAAGCGATGATGAAAAAAATATTTACGCTCTTAGCCCTACAAGTGAATGGATAAGCTTTGACGGTGAAAACTTCAGTGATCATGGATTACTCAACACAGGTTTATCAGAAAAAAACATAACTTCAACTACTTTAGCCATAAACAAAAATACGAATAACCGCCCTCATTTTGTTCGAGTTGCTCAAAATCAAGATTTTTTCGTTAACATATACAACGAGCAACAATTATTGGCTGCAACAGTTGATTTAGGCCCTGACTTCTCAATTAATGTAGCACTTTCCTCTGATAACAAAAGGATGTTTGTTAAAAATCAAAATGATCAGGAAGTTGAAATAATTACCCTGTCACAGTTTGATGTTTCAGCAATGCACCTTTCCTTTACAGGACTATTGGCTAACAATTCATATGAAGCCCAAGTAGTAGATATTTCAGGAATTGGTGAAAATTGGCAAGCCACAACGACAACTGACTGGTTGGATATCACACAGAGCAATAACGACGGTTTGCCTCAATTAACCGTTAATATTAACAGCAGCGGTATAACTACCTCTGGGCAGCAAATCGGTACAATTACGATCGATGACCCTGCCAGCGGATCTTCAACCGTTATTACCATTGAATTAACGATAGAACCATAATACCAATTGTACTAAGTAAGTGGTCACCCTCGATGGTCTAAATTTCCAGTAGCTGCGTTGCCGACATGGATGTCGGTACTTAGGTTTTGTCTGGAACAAAAAACCTGTGCTCTTGAAAATTTATCCTCATCGAACCCTGACCACTAACTTAATACAATTGGTATAAGTAGCCGGATGGGTTAACAAGAACAAAAAAGCCCGACAAAATATCGGGCTTTCTTAGTCTTTTTTAATTTTGCTTTAAAGCTACAGTTCGCAGAGTAATAAAATTATACCCGTTCAAATACAGTAGCAATACCTTGGCCTAAACCGATACACATAGTGGCCAAACCAATATTTACATCTTGGCCTTCCATCAAGTTTATCAAAGTACCAGAGATACGGGCTCCTGAACAACCTAACGGGTGACCCAGTGCAATAGCACCACCGTTCAAGTTGATCATGTCGTCCATTTTATCTTCTACACCTAAAGCTTTCATACATGATAATGCTTGCGCAGCAAATGCTTCGTTAAACTCTGCCAGTTCAATATCACCCATTGTTAAACCTGCACGTTTTAATGCTTTTTTCGTTGCAGGAACAGGACCGTAACCCATAGTTGCCGGATCGCAACCTGCCACAGCCATACCACGAATTTTAACGCGGGCTTTTAAACCTAACTCTTTTGCTTTATCAGCAGACATTACCAACATTGCTGAAGCACCATCAGACAGCGCTGATGAAGTACCCGCTGTTACCGTACCATTTACCGGATCAAATACCGGACGTAATGCAGATAAACCTTCGACCGTAGTATCAGGTCGAATTACTTCATCATGTTCCACTAAAATTAATGCACCGAGGGCATCATGACCTTCGGTAGCAACAATTTCATTGTCCCAACGACCAGCCAATGTTGCTTCATGTGCTTTTTGATGGGAACGGGCACCAAAGGCATCTTGCATTTCACGGCTGATACCATGTTGTTTACCAAGCAACTCAGCGGTTAAGCCCATGTTGCCTGATGCACGAGCAATATGCTTGCTTAGTGCGGGATCAAAATCGACATCGTACATCATAGGTACATGACCCATATGTTCAACACCACCAATTAAAAACACATCACCTTGCCCTGCCAGAATACTGGTGGAAGCATCGTGCAATGCCTGCATTGATGAACCACATAAACGGTTAACCGTTACGCCACCAATAGATTTTGGTAAACCCGCTAAAAGTGAAGCATTACGTGCAATATTAAAACCTTGCTCTTTGGTTTGTTTAACACAACCCCAGATAACATCTTCAATGTCATTAGGATCTAATGCCGGGTTGCGTACTAAAATTTGTTCCATCAAGTGTGCAGATAATTTTTCTGCACGAATATTACGGAACACACCAGCTTTTGAACGTCCCATAGGAGTTCGTATGCAATCAACTATTACAACTTCTTTCATCATATTTCTCCTAAGGTTATAATTTTACGTCTGTATTGAAGTAAGATTTACCCGATTTAGCCATTTCCCGTAAACCGTCGGTAACTTGATAAATTTCACCTAAATCTGCATATTTGTCTGCCATTTCAATGAATTTGTCTAAACCAATAGTTTCTAAATAACGAATTGCACCACCTCTGAACGGAGGAAAACCAATACCGTAAATTAAGCCCATATCTGCTTCAGCAGCAGTATCAACTACACCTTCTTCTAAACAACGTACAACTTCATTCACCATAGGGATCATTAAGCGAGCAATAATTTCATCACTGCTGAAGTCTTTTTTATCTGCACAGTTTTCTTCAAATAATTGATAAGCCGCAGGTGCTGGTACTTTCTTTGGACGACCACGTTTATCTTTCATATGATCATAAAAACCTTTACCGTTTTTCTGACCAAAACGCTCATTAGCGTATAAAGTACTTACCGGATCATTGTCCATTTTCTTCATACGTGTAGGAAAACCGGCAGACATTACACCGGTACAGTGATCGGCTGTATCAACACCAACAACGTCAAGCAAGTAAGCTGGCCCCATAGGCCAACCAAATCCTTTTTCCATTACTTTGTCAATTGCAACAAAATCAGCACCTTCAAGTACTAACTGGCTGAAACCTGCAAAATACGGAAATAAAACACGGTTAACATAAAAACCGGGACAGTCGTTGACAACAATAGGTGATTTACCCATTTTAGCTGCATAAGCAACAACAGTGGCAACGGTTTCGTGTGAAGTGTCTTTACCACGAATAACTTCAACAAGCGGCATTCTGTTTACTGGATTGAAAAAATGCATGCCACAGAAATTCTCTGGACGTTTAAGACTTTTCGCCAATAAATCGATAGAAATAGTTGAAGTATTTGAGGTTACAATTGTGTCTTCACTGACAATTGATTCTACTTCAGCTAAAACCATCCCTTTAACTTTAGGGTTTTCAACAACAGCTTCAACAACAATATCAACATCTTTAACGCTGTCATAACTAAGTGAAGGAGTAATATTGTTTAACACACCCGCCATTTTGGCAGCACTCAAACGACCACGTCCCACTTGCTTGGTCAATATACCGGCTGCGGTACTTAAACCTAAATCAAGTGCTTGATCATTAATGTCTTTCATAATGATCGGCGTACCTTTATAAGCTGATTGATAAGCAATACCACCGCCCATAATGCCAGCACCTAATACAGCGGCTTTATTAACAGCTTTCTTAGCTTGCTTGGCCGCTTTTTTAGCTTTGCCTTTAATCAATTGGTCTGCCATAAACAAACCAATTTGTGCAGTAGCTGCATCAGTTTTAGCCAGTTTTGCAAAACCAGTGTTTTCTAATGCCATAGCGCCAGCGCGGTCTAAACCAGCAGCAGCTTCTATTGTACTGACCATCACCATAGGCGCAGGGTAATGTTTACCGGCTTTTGCCGCAATCATTCCTTTACAGGAACTAAAAGTCATAATGCTTTCAACAGGACTAAGTTGTAATGCAGCTAACTTAGGCTGACGTTTTGCACGCCAGTCTAATTTTCCGGCAATAGCTAATTTAAGCATACTTATTGCCGCAGTTTGTAAGTTTTCTGGTTCAACAACCGCATCAAGCAAACCTACAGCCAGGGCAGCATCAGCGTTGAACGCTTTACCTGTAGACATCCATTCAACAGCATTGTCGGCGCCAATAATACGGGGAAGACGAACAGTTCCGCCAAAACCAGGCATTAAACCTAATTTAACTTCAGGTAAGCCAATGCTTACATTAGTGTCTGCAACACGATAATCACAAACTAAGGTCATTTCACAACCACCACCTAATGCCACACCGTTTATAGCTGCAATGGTGGGTAGTTGAATATCTTCAAATGAATCAAAAACATCCGTCGCATTTTTAACCCAAGGCACTAAGGCTTCTTCAGGCTGTTTGAATGTTTCCAGGAATTCTGTAATGTCTGCACCAACAAGAAATGTTGATTTACCTGACGTCACCATCACGCCATTTGCATCACTACAGTTGTTTATTGCTGCAACTGCTGCTTTATATTCTTCGAAAGTTGCTCGATCAAATTTGTTTACTGAACCTTGGGCATCGAATTTAAATTCAACAATGCCGTCTTCTAATAACTGGGCAGAAAGGCTTTTGCCTTGATATATCATGCTTGGTCTCCTTCACCTAAATGTGGTGTTGATGTATTGATGATCTATTTTTTATTAAACATTTTATAGCTTAAACTCTAATAATTATAACTTCAGGGTTAGCATGAAAATAATAGCGGCATTCGCTATTTCGACAATTTAACGTGCTGAATCTAAAATACTGAATCTAAATTAAGAACGGAAAGATTGTGCCTTGAAAAAAAGTGAATAGCAAACTTTTTTAAACAGGTGTTTTAATCAGACATATCAAACACTATTTTTTATTTAATATACGATTCATATCTAAGCTACGTGCATACAATAAGTACGTAAGTATTCACATAAGCAATAAATTATAGGAAAAATTACCAATAAAACATTTTGATACCACTAAACAGTTATCGTTTTAGGAAAATTAAGATAGGATAGGACAATTTTCATCATTAGATAAATATTTACATGTCGTTTCCATCATACAATTCTTTTATATACATACTCGCTTTTTGCAGTGGCTTTTGCATTATGGGTATTGAACTTTTAGGCGGCCGTATTCTGGCTCCTTATTTTGGCAGCAGTATTCATATTTGGGGCAGCATAATTACCATATTCATGCTTAGCTTATCATTTGGTTATTTAGCTGGAGGTAAGTTATCTACCAAAAACGCTTCTTTAACAAAATATGGCAGTATTTTTATTGCCGCCGGCATTACTATTTTACCCATTGCTCTATCATCAACATGGATTATGGAAAGTATTTTCCTTGCGGTAGAAGATAGTCGCTACGGCTCTTTACTTGCGTCAATGGCGTTATTTTTTATACCTACCGTTATTTTAGGTATGCTCTCTCCTTACTCCGTACGTTTGCTTGTGAAAGACAAAAATGAAAGTGGCAAGGTAGCTGGCGTTTTATACTTTGTTTCAACTTTAGGCAGTGCCTTAGGCACCATCATTACTTCGTTTTATTTTGTTTTAATGTTCGATATCAATACTATTATTATCAGCTTTAGCTGCACTTTAGTTCTGCTGGGAATGACGGCTATTCTGCTGAATAAATTCAGCAACCCTTCTAAAGTTTATCAGAACCCTCAGGTAGGAGACCAAGCTCATGGTTAAAATAAGTTTCATCAGTCTTTTTAGCTTGCTCATTGGATTTATCAGCAGTTTCAGCACCAATATTAACGCAACAATAATTCATAGTGAACGTTCACTTTACCGAAATATTATCGTAGAAGATAAAGCACAATTGCGTTGCTTGAAATTTAATGTTAAACATAGAAAAAGCAATCAAAGTTGTTTTAACAAGAGCAACCCTCAAAAGTTAGTTTTCAATTATACCAAATTACTATTTTCCAGCCTGCTGCTAGTTGATCAGCCTAAACGTATTTTAATTATTGGTTTAGGTGGCGGTACTATGTCTAATACTCTGCATCAATTATTCCCCGATGTTGCCATTGATAATGTAGAAATTGATCCCGCCGTTATTGCTGTAGCCAGACGGTATTTCAGTTTTATTGAAAATGACACAATCCACTCACAAGTACAAGATGGTCGTATTTTTGTTAAACGTGCGATTCTGAAAAAACAGAAGTATGACTGGATTATTCTTGATGCTTTTAATGGAGATTATATTCCAGAGCATTTAATGACCAAAGAATTTCTTGAAGAAGTAAAAGGGCTGTTAAGTGCCAAAGGGGTACTAGCTTCAAACACCTTTTCCGTAAGTGATCTTTACGCACATGAATCTGCAACATATCACGCAGTGTTTGGTGATTTTTATAATGTGAGAAATACGGCTAACACCAACCGTATTATATTAACCCAGCCAGAAGGATTATCGACGCCGGAAAAAATGGCATTGCGGGCAGAAGCACTCGAAGATAAATTATCACCATTTGGTATTAATATTCATGATATTCTTAAGAGCATAACTTCAACTGAACAATTACAAGACTGGCCGGATGATACCCGATTATTAACGGATCAATATTCACCAGCCAATCTCTTGAATGAAAAATAGCTTAACCAAAAATAGCTGAACCAAAAACAACAAATAGAAGTGATGAGATATATAGTCCAATCGGTATTAATTATTATCACACATCGTATATAATGCTGGCCGATTAAAAATAATTTAGTGGAAAAAGTTGTGGGTAATAATCTCGAAAAACGTTTAAATAAATTTATTAGTGAATCTGGCTTTTGTTCAAGACGAGCAGCAGATAAATTAATTGAACAAAATCGAGTAACGATCAATGGCGAACACCCAGAGCTAGGCACAAAAGTTTTACCTGGCGATGAAGTATTTGTTGATGGCAAACCGATTAAAGCCAGCGAAGAAAATAAATCAGATCGCGTTTACATTGCTTATCACAAACCTATTGGCATTACTTGCACGACAGAGCGTCACATCAGGGGAAATATCATTGATGCTATTCGGCATCAAGAAAGAATTTTCCCCATTGGTCGTCTGGATAAACCTTCTGAAGGATTAATATTTCTAACCAGCGATGGCGATATTGTTAATAAAATACTTAGGGCAGAAAATGCCCATGACAAAGAATATATCGTCACGTTAAATGAACCAGTAAGTGAGCGATTTGTCGAACGCATGACCCGTGGAGTTCCAATTCTCGGTACTATTACCAAACCATGTAAAGTAATGGTTAAAAGTCGTTTTGTTTTTACTATTATTTTAACGCAGGGCTTAAATCGTCAAATACGTAGAATGTGTGAATATCTGGGTTATGAAGTAACGAAATTAAAACGTTCACGTATTATGAGTGTAGAATTAGGCAACTTGAAACCGGGACAATGGCGAGACTTGACAGCCAAGGAAATGCAAGAAATTAATCATGCCGTTGCCGATTCAAATAAAACAGCCAGCAATACAGCGCAACCAAAATCAGCGCGAACAACTTTGGATCAAACTGATGACTGTAAAGAAACTAGCGAAGATAATAAATCCAAAGGTAATATTCGCTATGAAAACCCAAAATCAGTTAAGGATAAATTAATCAACAAAACACCAACAACAAGAAAAAAACTGTCGTTGAATAAGAAATAACTTACAAATAAATATGTTAATGAACAGTGATAAAGTTGCAGTAAATCAGTATTCCTGTCACTTTAGAGTTCTGTCATAATATTCTTGTAAAAATAATCGTTAAAAGCATTATTAAAGCTACAGGCTATGTACCAGTTCATTGATGATATACCGTTGTAGGATGGGTTAACCAACGGCGTAATCCATCACTTGATGGGAAAATAACTGTTTATTTTTAATAATCACAGTTTGATGGGTTCCGCCTTCGGCTAACCCATCCTACGCAATTATAAACTGGTACCGCCACAGTTAACTGCAACATAGCCAAGCTATTGTTAAAGTAGTCAATCGCACTTAAGAAAGGTGAGCTAAAAGGTGAAAAATGACCGTCAGTAAAAGACAATTTACTCAATTGAAAGAGATGGGCATAAAAGTGTGGACCCGTCGTTCATCCAAAAGTACGCCTAAGTCAGATGAAAATTCACTTCAGTCAGAAAAACAACAACAATACATGCCCATTAATTTTGATGCGCTTTGTTCGCTTCCTCTTTTTTCAGATATTATCAGTAGTATTGGTTTATCTCCCAGTGAAATAAAGTGTCAGAATAATATTTTAGATTTAGGTTTAATGAACTGGAAATTTAGTGAAACTTTGAACATAGAACTCATTAACAATACCCTGATCACCCCTGAACTTTCCGAACTTGCTAAATCTCCCAGCTTAAAAAAACAGCTGTGGCAAACCATTCAACGTCAAGGCCATTCATGACATTATCATTCCATGACATTACTTTAACCGATGTCGCAAACTTAATGCCAATAGAAAATATCTGTCATTCACACCCCTGGAGCGAGAAAACATTCGCCAGCTGCATTGGTGGTCGATATTTTGGACAATTCACAAAATCACAAGAAACCATTATTGGTTTCTATATTGGTCAATATGTTGCGAATGAAGCGACATTAATGGATATATGCGTGATTCCTGAGCAACAATCCCGAGGATTCGGAAAAGCATTGTTAAAACAATTTATTCAACAGGCAAAAGACCAAGGTGCGAACAAGTTATGGCTGGAAGTCAGAGCTAAGAATATTAGTGCACAAATGCTCTACATCAATCACGGTTTTACCGAAATAAGCCGACGAACCGGATATTATCCCAGCGCCAGCGGCATGGGGTATGAAGATGCTATTGTTATGAGTGCAAGTTTGTAAATCCTCATTAATTAACTATGTTGAAGTTAATTGACGCTATTTAGCGTTCTTATGATTGGATGGGTTAACCAACAACCTGACACATCAATTTGGCGTAATTAACTATTTAATTACGTTATAAAAAAAACAGTGTTTTGATGGGTTACGCCTTCGCCTAACCCATCCTACGCTTTCCTCCTGTTTAATTAATTAACATGCTTAGGTAATGATGACTCGTTTTTTAACAGCTAAAAATCACAATTAAACAATTAAACAATTAAAAATGATAAGACAAAGACAGAGAGGTCTGCATAAACTTTTTGCGGTAACTGCCAACTTTATAACCTAATTGTGTCGACCAATTTTCAGAAATTATATATTGAAGAGCAACACCAGCAATAACGCCTAGCTTATTAGTTTTTTCTTCGCTTTCTTCAAAACCAGCTTCACGATCACAAGTTGGACCAAAAATATCTAACATTCCTGCAGGTTCAGGTTCACAAGTGGTCGTTTTAATAACCTCTTGACCCAAACTAAAACCAGTATCAAATAAAACAACCCAATTACTACTTAATTGATGTTTATAAACAGCCTCAAGATGATAAAGATGTGCACTATAGTGAGAACTAGTTAAACGGCCATCACTTAGTTCTTTGGGTTGCCAACAAAGGATACAATTGGAAAGTTCTGGACCTAGCTGAAAGGACATAGCCCATTTATCAGTGAAGTGATACAAAAGTGAACCACCTATATAAACATCGGAAATACGTGATTCGTCGCCTCCATAATCTTTATACTCAGTATAAGCTGTTAAATCAGTGGCAACCAATCCGAGCCTGAGCTCAGCATAAGGTTGAAATACTTTAGGCTCTTGCTCTGCATAACTTACGAACGAACTACAAATCCAGGATAAAACAAACTACAACAATTCTCATTTCTATCCCTTTAAAATTAAAAACTAAACACTACCCTAAATTCACTATTAAACTCAATAAATTCCAGCCTTTAAAAAAAGACTGGAATATAAATGAGCAGTGTCGAAAAATTAAACTATAAACTTTATTGTAACAATTTCCGCTCGAATTCAGCAGGAACTAATGCGGGTAACTTTGCTCCTCGAGTTATTGTTCTCAAAACAAAATCTGGTGCGTCATCATTACGGACCGCAACCCATCCCCTATTTTTGATATAAGTCGAAATACCTCCTTCAACTTCAGGAATAAAGGTCACTTCAGAGTTTTCACCATCCACTGTAACTTTAAAAACAGAACCGCCAAGCGCTTCCAGTTGAGAGTTATAACCGATCCCCTCAGCGTCATAACCTGGCAAACTAATGTGTAATTCTTCATTATCAATGTAAACATCAAGGATACCAAAAAAGCCTTCATAACGACCTGTGTGATCTTCAAATAAATCCGTTGCAACAGGTTTTACCGGAGCTTGTTCGGTTGTAGGTAAAGTCATGACTGATCTTAGCGCAGCCATCATTGTGTTGTCGAAATCGGTATCTTCACCACTACTTAGAATAGCCACTGCAATATTTTCTTCTGGCAACACCCAAAATTGACTTGTGTAGGCTAACGAGTTTCCACCATGATCCCAACGTTTAATTGGATACCAGTTTGTACGGGAACCAAATCCTTCTGAGATAAATATCCCGTAACCATAATCCAAAGGGACCACGGCCTTAATATCTACTTGTGGAGATACCATTGCAGTACGTAGTTCATCGCCTAATACATCTGTATTGCCATGCATCAGAAAATCTGCCATTTTTAACACTTCGCTAGGCGTAGACCAGGTATAACTTCCCGCAGGAGTACTAAAAAGACCTTTGTGAATTTCACTGAGTTGTGTTGCATAACCCTCTTCGCTTGAACCATCGTTTATAATCATACCTGCACCAAGTGCATAGTTTCCGTCATCAATTACCGATGATTCCTCCATAGTTGTACGGGTCATTCCCAACGGTTCAAATACCGTTTGCTCCATTGCCTGCTGGAAGGTTAAAGATGTTTCCCTTTCAATAATAGCACCTAAATATGACCAGTTAGGGTTACTGTAATTCCAGAATATGCCTGCAGGGTTCATCTGATCAAATTCACCTGGATAGGTTGAAAGTGCAAAGTCTTGTAAAATGTCACTGTTGTTCTCCCAATCAACAAAGTCTTCAAATCCACCTTGATGAGTCATTAAGTGATGAACATTAATTTGTTGCCAGCCAGCACGTTGTTCATCATCAAGTTGAAGTTCTGGAAGCTCCTCCAATAAAGTGCTGTGCAGACCAAGAGAATCATTATCGACCAAACGTAAAGCGCCTAAAGCAGTAAACATTTTAGTGGTTGAACCTAATTGAAACAATGTATTCACGTCTACATCTGATGAACCATTTTTAATTTTTTTACCAAATGCTTCAGCGAATACAACTTCTCCATCTTTGTATATTGCAATTGAAACAGCAGGAGCAACACTGCCCGCAAGTTGTGATTTCGCAGTAGTTCTGAGAATTTCAAAACCATCTGTTTCGATATTGTCTGGCGGCGGTGTATCTGACGGACTTCCGCCACATCCATATAAAAACAATGCAGATATACATAATGTAATAGTTTTATTCATAATATTTTCTACTCTTCCCTTTGATACTTTGATAGCCGATCTGAAATAATTTCCTTAAGACGACAGATAAAATACTTGCTTAGAAAGCTTCTTACTTTAGAACAAAGAACTTATAAACAAGTAATTGGCAGCTATCATAAAAGCTATTCGAAGTAAAAGCTGTATCAGGATTTATCAAGTTGTATCAATGTGTAGTATATATGTTAACAAAGTGTACATGGACGGGTTATTCAGGTGACGAAAGTAAGTTTATTTTATCTAAAAACCTAGGTTTAATGCCTTGTCCTTCTTCTGCACTTTCATCTTTTAAAATTTGATATATCTTTTTATCAAGCCGATAATTTTTAATTTTATTATTAGTGAAAATGAATTGAATTAAGTAACTTGTGTCATTTTCCTCCAGTAATATCCAAACAATCGGCGATTTGTTATCTTGTGCTTTGTATTGTGAATATTGATCCAAGGTTAAATAGATCACCGCTTTATTTTTTGATAATATATGCACAACTGATGGCGTTATAATCAAATCAACTTCTGCTTGAAGACTCAATTGACTGGTACTACTTTTTTGCTGCTGAATTTGTTTTTTATGAGCTATCAAAGAATTTTTTAAGTTTTTCCTTGCCGTCAACTTTTTTGCTGACAGGCTATTTTCTAGCAAGCGCCTTTCAAGCCGTCTATTTTTTAACAAAGCAGCTCGATTTAATTGCTTTGGACTATCTAACATTTCAGTTGCCGTAGAATAGTCATCATCAAAAGAAGCTTTGCTTACTATATGTTCTCCTTTCGGCATTCCTTGCCTGCTTTCTTTTTGAAATGCTTTTGCTAATACTGGAGCAGCCTCAGTTACATAATTATCTGTTCTATTATCTTTACTAGCATTATCTGTATTATTATTGGCCGTACTAACATCAACTTTATTAACATCCTCGAACTCAGGTTCAAAGATAACGATAGGATCCATCTTAGAAGGTGGAACAAAAGGGTAATCCATTTGGTCAATCACTAACGTTACTACCAAAACTACCGATGCAGCTTTAGCAACAACATAAAACCATTTCGGTGTTTTCCTGCGAGCTTTTTCGTCTGGTTGTCGCTGAGTTTTATTAACACTTGGTTGCTCGGTTTCCTTAACACTTGGTTGCTCAATATTACTTATTAAGTGAGGCTTTACTGCCACCGCTTTATACGCTGCTGCCAGAATTTTTTGATCAAGCTCAGAACCGGATAGCTCTAACTCAGCTTTTGTATCAGGTGCATTAGGATCTAATTCTTCTTCAGACAATTCATCATAAAGAGATTGAATAAATTCCTCGTCCGTTTGTGGTTTATCATCCTTTTTATCAATTGACATAACAACTTAACCCCTTACGCAATTTCTGTACAGCATAACGCCAACGGCTTTTTACTTTTTCTTTATTTTGATCAATTATCTTTGAAATTTCTTCAATACTAAAGCCAGACTCTTGTTTCAATAAAAATACTTCTCTCTGGTCAAAAGGCAGGCTAGCTATTTGTTGCTTTAAGGCAAGTCGTAAAGTTAACTGCTCATTCGAATAACTTATTGCGCTTGTGCTATTCTCGCCTGCGCCACCTGTTGTGCTTAACTGTCTTACTAATTTAGCGTCAATATTATCTTCAGTTTGTTCTTGTTCAAATAAAGCCTGATCAGAAAATATTTCTTCAAGCTGAGTGCTTTTCTTTTTTGAATAATCAATGGCAATACGACGAGCAACCGTAAAAAGATAAGTCGTAAATTGTGCCTTCACATCATAACTTTCACGAGCATTAATAACTTTCAACCAGGTATCATGACTAAGTTCTTCAGCCACAGAAACAGGCAAATTCTGTCGAAGGAAAAATCTATAAATTTTCACTTTATGCCTCCCGTAAAGCTGATCAAACGCTGATGCATCACCTTTGGCATAGGCTAGCATCAATGTTTCATCCGCTTGTTGTTGGCTTATTTCTTCCTGAGCCTGTATTTCCAATAAAGTCTACCCGCTTTTTATGCTTAGTTATTGCGCTTATTTAGTTCACTTAGTTTACTTAGCTATTGTACTTAGTGACAATTCGAAATTTTCACCCTAATGACTGATCAATTGAAAACGCGCTTCGGGCTCCATCTTCCCATTTACCGATGGTTCAATCACTTTCTTTACTGACTTAGACACTTCAGGCTTCAGTGCTTGCGCTAGTTTCACCATATTAATAAATTCGCCCCGGTAACCATTTTTGTCAGCACCTTTAGAATTTTGAGCTAAAGAAATCACCTCAGCTAAGTCCATTGTAGAAAGGTTCTTGCCACCTCGCAACAATTGCCCAAAACCTGCAACAGCTGCTGCAAATTTAAAATTATTACTGGCTCCTTGAAAACTTGACTTTATCTCAGACATTTTAATTGGAATTTCTATTAAATTACTTTCATCTTGTTCAGGCAACTTATAACGTAACCTTAAAAAGGCGAGCTCATTGTTAAGTAATTCTCTTTCATCAACCTGTTCTGACTTATTCCTTGATGAATTAATGCCTAATGTCTTACTGTTTAGTGAACTATAACGTAAAGAATCAAATAATTTGTTTTTACCGTTTATTAAACTTATTTCATAAATAGCGGTAACCGTATGCCCTGCTCCAATATCGCCGGCGTCAACTTTATCATTGTTGAAATCTTCACGCTTTAATGCCCTTGTTTCATAACCAATCAGACGATATTCACTGACAGTTTCAGGATTAAACTCTACTTGAATTTTTACATCTTTCGCAATTGTCATTAAGGTCGAAGATAACTCTTCAACTAAAACCTTACGAGCTTCATTCAAGGTATCAATATAATAAGCGTTACCATTACCATTTTGAGCGAGTTCCTGCATTAACGCATCGTTATAATTACCTCTGCCAAAACCTAATATGCTTAAGTCTATACCCGATTTTCTTTGTTGCACAACCATATTTTTTAAGGCATTCGGGTTAACAGTACCCACATTAAAGTCACCATCGGTTGCTAAAATAACGCGGTTAATTCCCCCCTCAATAAATGACTGACGCGCTAAACTGTAAGCAGAAAGAATACCTGCCCCACCATTGGTTGAACCACCGGCAGATAAACGTGCTAATGCATCAGTAATAGCATGATGCTTGTCTCCTGATGTTGACTCAAGCACAGTGCCAGCAGCACCCGCATAAACCACTATGGCAACCTTATCTTGTTTATTGAGTTGATTGGTTAGCATTTTCAAGCCATTTTTTAGCAAGCCCAATTTGTTTGGATTCTTCATAGAGCCAGAAACATCAATTAAAAACACTAAATTGGAAGCGGGTCTTTCGCTATTTATTATTTTTTTCCCTTGTATTCCAATATGAATTAAGTGTTTATCTTTATTAAATGGACTTGGTGCTACTTCTGTAAAAACGGAAAATGCCTGTTCTTGCTGAGAGCCTTCTTGCTTAGAAATACCGGGCTGAGATAAAGCCGGCTGAGGATAATCATAAGAAAAATAATTAATAAACTCTTCAACCCTAACGGCATCATATTGAGGTAAAGTTCCTTGATTCAATATTCGGCGAATATTAGCGTAAGATGCTGTATCAACATCAATTGAAAAAGTTGATACGGGTTGTTGATTGACTAACTTGGTAGCATTATCGTCTTGATTTGAGTACTTTTCTGTATTGCTGTCTGTTTTCCTTTTAAAAAAAGGTTCTGGATAAATATCACGCCTTGGCATATGACCCATATTAGAATGTCTTTGAATCAATGCCATTCTGCTCTTAGACTGATTTTGCTCCTTCATTGTTATCATTTTTGCATCTGCTGAACTTTCAACTAACACTGATATTGTTTCAACTGGATAATTTACAATTTCAATACCTTGCTTTGGCTGACTAATTTTCACTTCATCATTATAATTTACTTCAACTTGTTCAATTTCATCTTTGTTTTGTTCCTTGCCCTGATCAACTTGCGGATCCTGCGCACAAGAAGCTAACATAAACGCCATTGAATATAATATTATTTGAATTGATTGTTTCATCTTGCTTGCTCCATTAACATTTTTACACTGGTTAATGTTATAAACGAATGAAGATTCAAAAGGGGTTATTTATTTTAATTAACTTTGTTTATAACTAACTTTGTATAAAAGTACACAATGGATCAGGTATATTGTTCACAACAAGATTACAATTCAACTTATTCAGCTTTTGAACGCAATAAAATTTAATGAGGAATAACCTTTGTTAAGCATTACCAAAATAATATTTATCTGTATATGTGTATTTTCTTTAATATTTCCCGCACAAGCAGCATCAAATACCAATACAGAAAGCACAACCACAACCAATAGAACCCAACACCAGCAAGCTATTTATAGCGACATGGCCAGACACCATCCTGTATGGGCAAAAGAAGGCATGGTTTCCAGCCAGGAAGCTTTGGCAACACAAATTGGTGTTGATATTTTAGCAAAAGGTGGCAATGCAATTGACGCCGCAGTGGCTGTTGGTTATGCCCTGGCTGTTACTTTACCTCGTGCCGGAAACCTTGGCGGCGGTGGATTTATGATGATTTACCTCGCCGATGAAAAACGCACTATTGCCCTTGATTATCGGGAAATGGCACCATTAAAAGCTCATAAAGATATGTTTCTGGACCAAAAAGGCAACGCTGACAAAAAACTGTCCCGCTTTCACGGGTTAGCTGTCGGGATCCCCGGAACAGTAATGGGAATGGAACACGCTTTGGCAAAATATGGCACCATGACCCGAAAAGAGGTCATGGCCCCAGCAATTAACCTTGCCAGAAATGGCATCGTTGTTACTGCCGATTTAGCAAACTCGCTTAATAACTTGTACGAACGTTTAGCACAATGGCCCAGCTCTCATTCCATTTTCTATAAAAAAGACGGCTCAAGTTACCAACCGGGTGAACGATTATTTCAAACTGATTTGGCGAATAGTTTAGCGTTAATATCAAGTAAGGGTAATGCAGGATTTTATCAGGGAAGCACAGCGAATAAAATTAGTACTGCAGTACAAAAAGCTGGTGGTGTATTGTCTGTCGATGATTTCAACCATTATAAGGTCGTGGAACGCCAAGCAGTAACGGGCGACTATCGGGGCTATCAAATTACATCAATGCCACCACCCTCTTCTGGTGGTGTTCATGTAATACAAATGCTAAATATGTTAGAGCAATATCCAATTGAAACAATGGGCCATAATACCAGCGATACCATACACGTAATGGCAGAATCAATGAGACAGGCATATGCTGACCGCAGTAAATATTTAGGCGATCCGGATTTTGTTGACGTACCTATTTCCGGGCTGATTAATAAACAATACGCTAAAAATCTGGTCGCTAACATCAATCCTGACAAAGCCAATTTAAGCAAGGATATTGCGCCGGGAGTAGTTTTACCTTACGAAAGCAATGAAACAACTCACTTTAGCGTTATCGATAAATTCGGCAATGCGGTTTCAAATACCTACACCCTGAATTTCAGCTATGGCTCGGGTTTGGTTGCACAAGGAACCGGTATTTTACTCAATAATGAAATGGACGATTTTTCAGCCAAACCCGGCAGTCTCAACGGTTACGGTTTAATTGGCGGCAAAGCCAATGCCGTAGCACCTTACAAACGTCCTTTAAGTTCAATGACACCTGTAATAATACTCAAAGATAACAAAGCTTACATTATTACGGGCAGCCCCGGTGGTTCACGTATCATCACCACCACTTTACAGATAATAATGAATGTAATTGATCATAAAATGAATATTGCTGAAGCTACTGCTGCGCCTCGAATACATCATCAATGGTTGCCTGATTATCTGCGCATAGAAAAAGGTATCAGCAAAGACACCATTCAATTATTAAAAGCCAAGGGCCATAAAGTGAAAATAAGATCTTCAATGGGCAGCACTCAAAGTATCAGGATCACTGATAAAGGTGTTTTTGGTTCATCAGATCCCCGCCGCCCTTCAGCTTTAAGTAAAGGACATAACTAATGTCAGTTAATACAAATAATTCATCTGCACAAAATCCACCTGTAGCAAAAAAAATGGCTCACGAAATGACCCATCATGATCACAGCAGAGTTGATCATTATTATTGGATGCGTGATGACAGTCGTACAAACAAAGAAATTTTAGCTCATCTGGCAGCTGAAAATAGCTATGCTGATGCAATGCTCGCCAAACAACAACCATTGCAAGACGCTTTATTCAACGAATTAAAAGGGCGAATTGTCAAAGATGATAATACCATTCCAACCCAAGATGGAACATATTGGTATCATTCAGAAATTAGCGGTGAGGAGGAGTATTCACGTTACTATCGTAGGGAAAGCTACCGTGGGACAAGCGTTCCAGAAACGAATGTTTCAGACACAACTCAAAATGAAAATGACTCCGACAACAAAACCCTGTTATTAGACGTAAATGAACGAGCAAATAACGCCGAGTTTTATGATTTAGGTGATATTTCCATCAGCCCGAACGACCAATTAATGTCGTTGTCTGAAGACACCTCCGGCCGCCGCATTTACAACATTTTCTTTAAAAATCTTGAGAGCACAAACACTAATAACTATTTACCTGACGTACTTGAGCAAACCGAAGGACAAATTGTTTGGGCTAACGATAATAAAACAGTTTTTTACGTAAAAAAAGATCTTGAAACCTTACTTGGCACACAAGTTTACCGACATAAACTGGGTACGGAACAAACCGAAGATGTACTCGTTTATCAAGAAGATGATCACAGTTTTTACATGAGCTTAAGTAAAAGTCGTGACGAATCAACAATATTTCTCAATTTGCACGCCACTGAATCAACTAATACCTTCCAACTGAATGCCAATACCCCTGAAGGTGAATTTACCCAATTAATTGAGCATCAGGAACAGCACGAATATTGTGTAGATAAACTGGGAGACTGGTTTTATATTGTTACCAACTGGCAGGCAAAAAACTTCCGTTTAATGAAAGTAGCCATCGATAAAATATCGGATAAAAATAATTGGCAAGAAATAATTCCCCATCGTAATGATGTATTATTGGAAGACATCGAATTATTTAACAACTTCATTGTGCTGTCTGAACGCCAACAAGGCCAAATTCGCTTTATAGTTTACAAAATCAGTGACAATAAACTCGCGGAACAATACCCGTTAGAATTTGATGATTCTTGTTATTTCGCCTGTTTTGGCAATAATCCTGAGCCTGAAAGCACTTGTGTGCGGATCTATTATTCCAGCATGACAACCCCTTCTTCTCATTATGATTTTGACCTAGCCACCGGTGAACGTAAATTGCTTAAACAGCAAAAAGTATTAGGCAATTTCAATCCCGAAAATTATCGTTCTGAGCGTATAATGGTCACCGCACGAGACGGAGTATCAGTGCCTGCATCTATAGTTTACCGTCACGATACTTTTAACAAAGACGGCACTAATCCTTTATTACAAGATGGTTACGGCGCTTACGGCATTACTTTCGACCCATGTTTTTCCAGCGATATTTTAAGTTTATTAGACCGGGGATTTGTTTACGTTATCGCCCATATTCGTGGTTCAGAAATGCTTGGCCGACATTGGTATGATCATGGCAAAAAAGAACATAAACAAAACACGTTCAACGATTTTATTGATGTTACCAAAGCTTTAGTGGCGCAAGGATACGGAGCCAGCGACAAAATTTTTGCTTCAGGAGGAAGTGCCGGTGGCCTGCTGATGGGAGCGATCATGAATCAATCACCCGAGCTTTACCTGGGCATTGGCTGTCATGTTCCATTTCTGGATGTTTTAACCACAATGCTAGACGAAAGCATTCCATTAACCACCAATGAATATGACGAATGGGGCAACCCAAATGAACCGCATCATTATCAAACAATATTAAACTACTCACCCTACGACAATATAAGCGCACAAAACTACCCGAACATATTAGTAACCACGGGTTTACACGACTCACAAGTACAATATTTCGAACCAATGAAATGGGTTGCCAAAATGCGTGAAGTAAAAACCGACAACAACCTGTTGGTTTTTAAAACAGATATGGATGTTGGCCACGGCGGCGCTTCTGGTAGGTTTAAAAGTTTGAAAGAAAAAGCGCTGGAAATGGTTTTTTTTATTAGCTTGTTGGAATGATGGGTTGAAGGTTTTGCTACTTAATTGAGCAATATCAATATACAAGACTATGTACCCGTGATCGTAGAACGCACATTTATGTGCAAGGCGCTTTAAAGTGATGCGTGGATAAATCCACGTTTTACGGGTTACTCGAATAAATCTACATGTGTTCTTCCCAGTTTTTAAATTTTAACAGCAATACTTAACTGATTATTCAATCAACTGGAATGATGTCAGCGTTCTCTCTCGGTAAGGGACAAATAGCGTGTTAAGCTGACAACTTTGAGTTTGAGTTTGAGTTTGAGTTTGAGTTTGAGTTTGAATAATTTTAAATGTTTGATATACATTTTTTCACCTGAACACTGATAATAATTGCCCATTTCCAAAAATATCAATAACAAATCAAGAACAATAAAGCACCAATAACGAAAATGATAAACCTCTGCAATAACATGTGTAAAAACATCAAAGATGGAAAGAAGAATTCAGAACTTTCTACAAGATTAGATTGCTTGAAGGAATTATCAGAAGATCTTTATAGTCAGAAAGTAATTAAGAAGAACGCTAAGCAATATTCTCTGGCCTAAGGGGCCAAGCTAAAGGGCTGTATTGGCTTTACTTGACTGAAACGTAAGATAGAAGCTATGCAGATGTGTCCTCTCAATTGACTATGGGTGGTGAGTTTAAAGGTTGGCGATACGCTAGTACTGAGGAGGTTATTACATTTTGGTCGAACCTGGGTATGCCTACCTTTCGTGATGCAGATTTACATTCAGGAACAATTGAATATTCAAATTTTCCAACAGCCGTTGATCTATTGGGTAACCGGAGGTATATAGCCTCTAGCACCCACAACACCCTGCATACGTTTCACTTGTTTAACAGGGTGTTATCGATTCAAAATTTAATCCGAATCTGCTTTAAACTTCTACTGATTAATGTCAGTTCAGCGGTAAAAGGGTATATTAGCGCTGTTACGTCGATCCCCAATCAACTAGGTCATGTTCTGAAATAGACGTTACCATTTCCAGTTCGTCACACTGAATAAGTGTTTGTGTCTGTTCAATAATGCTGGCGAACAAATCATCACCTCGACCATTAGTTTTGCTGTTAAGCCCCACCCATGCATTTCGAGTAGATTTCTTAGCTGCGTACATACAATGGTCGGCTACATCTATACCCGTTACCTTTCAAAATGCGGGAATTTGAGGTGAATTAAAAAGCATAGTTACAAGACGCTGATTCGCCGGATAAGTTATTCTTATTTAAGATTCAGCAACGCAGTAAATATGTTTTTTAAACGAATCAAAACCTGCATTTTGAATGGTGATGGGTATATTACCTGTGTCCATGTCAATGCTTCGGTTTTTAGTGTAGAAAAAGGGTAACAGGCAAAACCAATAGAACAGGTTTTTTTAAGCACGTTATCTTCTCCTTCGCTATATTCTCCAATATAAAAATCATGGCTTTCAACTGTCTGCCTTAACCGCTCAGCTAATTTCGGTGCATTTTTACGTTCAGTAAAGCGGGCAATAACCAAAAACTCTTCACCACCCCAACGGACCAAATAATCTGTTTCTCGAAATACCTGTTCAAGAATTTCTTTAATTTGAATTAACACCGCATCGCCAGCGGTATGACCGTGAATATCATTGACCTGCTTAAAGTGGTCAAGGTCTATAAGGAAAAAAATGAGATCTGACGCTTGTGGCGTATCCTTGTTTTTTCCTTTATTCCAACCATAGTATTTGCGCAAGACCAGGGCAATATCGTTTTCAATGTTATTGATTAAGAAATGACGATTTTTTAGGCCGGTTAATTGGTCGGTTAAACTCACTTTTTCTAACTTTGAATAGGCCGTTTGTAATTCTTGTGTCTTGTGTTGTAATTCTTCAGTTTTGTGTTGTAGTTGCTTGGTGCGTTCTAGCACTTTATTTTCTAAGTTACGGTTAATATCCAGTAGTTTTAACTGTGTTTCCACCCGCGTTAATAGCTCTTGTTTCGATACAGGCTTACTCAGATAGTCATTAGCACCAATGGCAAAACTATGCACCATGTCATTTAGCTGGTTTTTTGCAGTTAGAAAAATCACGGGAAGATCATTAATATGATGGGTCTTACGGATAATTTCACAGACTTCATAACCAGACATTTTGGGCATCATAATATCAAGTAAAATCAAATCAAAAGGACCTTGCTCAGCGATCATCTGTAATGCTTGCTCTCCACCACTGGCTTCGAGCAACTGATAATTTTGCACACAAAGGTGATTACTTAATACCTGACGGTTAACCGGTTCATCATCAACCAATAAAAGTCGAAAGTTGTTGGTTTTATCCCTGGGTTGAGAATGATCTTTAAAAAGGTGTTGAGAATTTTGTGCAGGTTTATCCTTCATCAAATGTAGGCGTGCAATACTGCTGTTATCACTGGTATTGATCATCGCAGGCTCTTGCGCAACCGGCAATGTAAAACTAAAGGTAGACCCCTTACCTAAAGTCGATTCAACAACTAGCACACCACCATGTAATTCCACTAATTGCTTGCTCACAGCAAGACCTAAACCCGTACCACCATAAACTCGGGTAGCTGTTCCTTGAACTTGTTCAAATGATTCAAATATGGTGGTTAATCTATCTTCGGGTATACCCATACCTGTATCGCTAATCTTCACCTTGATCCAACCATTTTTTGTTTTGGCTGATACGGTAATAAGGCCGTGTTCAGTAAACTTTATCGCATTAGCAATTAGGTTATGCAATGTTTGCTGTATACGGTTTTCATCTGCCTGAGCAGCAATAAAATCAGTCGCCACATCATTCACCAATTCAATTTCTTTATCTCCCAGAAGTGGTCTTGATAACGCCAGCACAACTTCCGTCATGGTATGTAAATCTATCGGTTTGGTATACAATTCTATGTCATGGTTTTTCAGTTTAGAGAAGTCCAGAATATCATTAACCAGATTCGCAAGACGTTTACCACTGGCCACTACCATGGCGAGGTTTTGATTCGCTTTTTCCGGTAGTTTACCCGCAACACCGTCCATCAAGGATTCGGCCAATCCAATAATTCCGTTTAAAGGCGTACGTAATTCGTGAGAGGTATTGGCCAGAAATTCATCTTTGAGTATGTCAACCTGTTTGAGTTGACGAACAATCGAACGTTCATAAAGTACTTTTTTTCGTTGGCCGTGAACATAGGACACTACTAAACTGATTAGTGCAAATGTGTACAGGAAAATAGCCGTATTAGTTAACCACCAAGGTGGTAGTATTTTAATTTTTAAAGATCGGGTTTTTTTTAATGTTGGATTATGTAAATCATAGGCCTGTACTTCAAATATATAATCACCGGCACCGATGTTGGTGTATGTTGCTCTTTTGTTATCTTTCCCTGACTCAATCCACTTTGTGTCCAGGCCCTTTAATTTATATCTATACCTTACCAAGTTTGGATATTTCGCATTAGGTGAGATAAACTCGAAGCTGAAAGGGGATTGATTGTATTTTAACTTTAAAGTTTCTATTTCGTTTATATGTAGGGGTAAAGTGAATATCTTATTGGATGTTTCATCTTGATTTTCGTTGTAGTTAATTTTGGAAGTAGAAACATTAATTTTGGTATTAGCAATCAATAGTTTTGTTAATGAAGGTTTTTTTATTATTTGTGTTAAATCTAAAATATCTTTTGGTTCAAAGCGATAATACCCATTTGAGCTGCCAAAATAGATATTGTTATTGGATGATTTTAATGAACTAGAAACGATAAATTCAAAATCTGTTAAATTGAAATCTTTACCGTAGTTTTTAACTGTTTGAGTTTTCGGTGAAATAGCACTAATGCCGCTATTGGTTGTTAACCAAGCCATGTCATTATCATCAACTAAGATTGAATTAACAAAGCTATTAGCCAATTGGTTATTTTCATTGAAGACATTGACAGATTTATCTTTTCGGTTGATTAATGCGACACCTTGAGATTGTGAACCTAGCCATAACCAATCCTTAGTAATAACGATAATATTTGTTAGACTAAATTTGTATTGATTTGTCGGTGAAATGTTTTGATTAGTAAAAGAACGGTTACTTAAATTAAACTTAAGTAATTGGTCGTCTTTTGAAGTTACCCAAATATTACTTTCTTCATCAACTTGTAGGCTTGTAAGACCAATGTCGTTTTCAGGTTTATATCGTTCAAAAGATTGAAATTCAGTATCATAAGAAGCTAAAAAACCATTTTCATCAATATACCAAATTGTTTTATCAAAATTTATTAAATTCATATCAAGGGCTTGGTTAGCTTGTTCTGCCCATAATTTATGTTCATAAATTAGGTTGCTTTCAATTGAGTAATTAAATAATTTTGAATCCTCGGTATTAAGCCATAGCGTGTTATCTTGCTCTGCAAGAATGTGTGAAATACCGAATTCAATGTCAAGCTTAATAGTCTTTAATGATTCGTTCGGCAAAATTTGATAAAGCTCATTTTTTTCTGTAGAAAACCAGATACTTCCATCTGATGCTTCATTTAACGCTAGTATTAGTTGAGTTGAACCAAGTTTATTTGAAAAACCACGGTAGAGTTTTTTTGAAACAGGATTATATTTATTAACACCCCCACCATTAGTTCCAAACCAAAAATTATTTGAACTGTCTCGATGTATATCATAAATCCACTTTGTAGGCATGTTAATGGAGGTAATAAGACGAATGGTATTATCAACAAAATTTATACTATTGGTCCCATGCATTGTCCCCAACAGTACAGAAGTTTCATCGAACTGCTCAATTGTTCTGACACTATTTGATACAATGCTCGTTGTGCTTTTTGTGTGAAAATGCTGATGGATTTTATAATTTTCAGATATAACATAAGCACCGTTGTCAGTTGCTAGCCAGTAATTATTGTCGATGAATTTTATATCCAATAACGACTTTGCATTGATGACCAAATTCCATTTGTTTTCAGACTCAAGAGATACTGCATAAGACATGGCTCTATTGAGCATGTATATGCCATCGTCATAGGTACCTAACCAATAATTGTCTTTATTGTCTTGAAAAATCGTTTTAATTTGTTTTAATTTGTTGTCGAATCCTGAAATGCGAATACGACGAAAGTTATTGTCTTCAGCTATAAATTCATGCAGACCTTCCTGAGTTGAAATCCATATGACCCCATAATTATCCTGATAAATATCCCAGATGAAATTGTCTTTAAGTGAATTGTTGTCATCACTAACATGAAAGTAGTTCTCAAAATGATCTAAAGTTTTGTTATAACGACTAAGGCCATTACCTGTACCAACCCATAAGGTATTGTCTTTATCTATAAAAACTTCGCGAATGAAATTATCAGGTATTGAATTGACGTTAGAAACATCATGCCGATAGTGAACAAAACTTTCACCATCGTAACTATTCAGGCCATCTTGTGTGGCAATCCAAATGAAACCGTCATCATCTTCAGCAATACTGTATACATAACTTTGTGACAATCCTTCCTTAACCGATAATTGTTCAAACTTTAAAGACAAATCATCAGCTGAAGCATTAAATGACAGTGAAAAAGAAAAAAGAACTAGACTAGCAATTGAAGCAAAAAATGCTCTATGCACTATTTTTTCAATAGCTAAAGATTGTAAAAACTTTTGAATACCTGAAAAAAACACAAAAACAACCTTGTTGTATATAAAAATATTTAAAAGCCCAAATAGGAATGCGCATTATATCATTAGTTAATGCTATTAAAAATGATGGCCGCAGCTAAGTCAACCTTTAGCTAGTTTATCAGCTGTTTTAGTATTTTCTTTGATAGAATTGCGTTATATCATCGATATTTTTGATGATTTTACCTGATAGGTCGTTATTTATTTTAAATTCTTGGTTAGGGAAGGAAATTAAAGTTATACGATCTGTTGTCGCCGTTTTTACTAAACATTGTTTTATAAAAAGACTAATGTCACTTAAGGTGAGTGTCAATATCGCATTAATCAATTCTGTTTTATGGCTAAAAGTATTATCTTTATTGCAAATGGCGGCCCAAAAACGTTGACTTTTAATACGTAAACTTGCATCTTTTTCTTGCAGCTGGCTCGCTAATCCTTGTTGAAGATGCTGCCAGTCGTCTTCACTCATTTCCTCAACAAGTTGTTGGCAATTGGTCATAAATTCATCTATAGCGGTAACTAATTTGGTTGAATCGGTATGTGGTGACTGTATATAAAATGCTATTCCTGGAAATCGGTTGATGGGTACGAAGCCTACTCCAACAAGGTAACCGTATTGCTTTTCGGTCCGCATTTCCTGAAAAAACAAGGGGGATAACATTTGGCTGGTCACCATCGTTTTAGCAATAGATTTTACATCTTTGTTCTGCTGAGGATAATAAAGGACAGTTGCGTGATCATGATCCGGCAGTATGAGTGGAAGTATTAATTCACCTTGATCTTTTATATCTATGACAGGTATTTGAATCTTGCTATCGGTATCATATTGGTTAGCGAAAGTTTTTTTAATTTGCAGATTAATGTTTAAAGCATCTTCTTCGCACCAGTTGCCATGTACTAATGCTTCTATTGATATATCAGTAAATAGTTTTTGGCAGAAATGGTTAAAATTTGAGAATGTTATGTCATCTAAAGCTGCTGCGAGTTTTTCACTACTGGGGTTTTTAGGTTGCATAACCGAGCTTAAAGTAGAAAAAAGCTGTGAAATTGATTTGCTTTTATCTGCATTGTTCCAATGGAGTATTAATTGAGTTTTACATAATTTAAAACTTTGCTCATCGCAGTTGTGGCTTTTTAAACTGGGTAAAAGATGAGATAACAAAATGTGTTGTTTTTCACTAAGGCCTGATAATTGTAAGGTCATACCTCCCTGATGGGGGTATAAATGATAATGAATTCCTGCAAGTTCTGCGTCATAGTGTTCTTCAATGATGGCATCTGTAAATAAATCAATGAATAATCGAGTCATCGCTATGTTGGTAATGCTTGCTATTGCATAGGGTGAATCAATATTTATATAAATATATCCTTTAGGTACTTTAAAGGTGCTGTCTTGTTTGAACCATAACGAGTAGCCGCCAGATTTTTCCAGTAGTTTAGGCAGGGTGGGTTTTATGGCGATATTTTCAATCTCAAGTACTTTAGGATCAGCAACAATGTAAGGATTTTTTGCAGGTAGATACAGTTCCTTATGAATAGGGATGCTTTGCCATTTATTTATTAGTTCTTCATTTATTTCTGTAACTTTATAAGGAACACGATACCAATAACTGGTTTTGTTGAAGTCATTTTCTTGACTAATGTGAATTATGCGCATGTTTTTTGATGAAAGGTATTTTAACAGTTCGGTTATGCTGTCATTACACATGCCTTCCATCGCGTAATCACCAAAAATATAATCTTCAACAGGATAGTGTTGCATGTTTAATACTAACTGAGAAACTGAATCTAATGGCTGCATTTTTTCATGGTAGAGAAATGAAAGTTCCGCGATAGCTTTTTTTTCCTGATAATAATGCTCAGGTAAGGGAGATTGTTTTAATAACGAAATATAGCTAAATACAATATCTATTATTTCATCAATATGTTTTTCACCATTTTCAGTGAGTGGAATGCTTATGTTGAAGTCTTTAAAATTAGAACCATTAATTCCCGAACCTGCTGATAACCCCATTGCCCATTGTTTGTTTTTTAATAATGACAGAATACTGCCAGATCCTTCATGCCCTAATAAATATGCCAGTATAGATTCAGGCTTATGACGATAATATTTATCTATGCAAGGCATAGCAAAACTAATGATGAGCTGTTTGTCATTTTTTACTGGTTGTATATGAATCCGTTTTAGTTGGTGTTCTGGTAAATATAATGGGGCGGTAATTGGTTCTAAAGCTTTAGTGGCAGGTTTTATAGCTGAAAATTTTTGCTCAGCAAATAATGTCAATTGTTCTAAAGACTGAGGACCTTCTATTGTTAGCGTCATATAATCGGCACGGTAAAATTTTTCGAAAAAAGCCTTAATTTCACTTTGCATGCTAGTGTTTGGGTGATCAGCTAATGTATCAATATTACCAACTGAGAACTGAGAAAATGGGTGTGTCTGGTTAATTGTTTCTTTATGGACGTCGTAGATACGTCTGATATCGTCTTTAAGCTTTAACTTGAATTCAGCATCAATATTTTGCCGCTCTTTATTAACAAATTCTGCTGATAACAAAGGTGCGCTGAAGAATTGCCCAAACCTGTCTAACGCTTCTTCAAAATGGTTGTGAGGTATGTCAAAAAAGAAGCAGGTATGTTCTGTTGCGGTCCACGCATTGTTAGAACCACCGTATTGACTGATAAATTTTTGATATTCGCTACCGTCAGGGTATTTTTCTGTTCCTAAAAAAAGCATATGTTCAAGAAAGTGGGCCATGCCTTGGCGTTCTTTAGGATCGCTAAAATGTCCGACATTAACCGCTAATGCAGCCGCAGATTTATTACTTTCCTGATTATGAATCAATAACACACGTAAACCGTTTTTCAATGTTACTGCATGATAATCTTTGGGATCATTTGGGCTTTGTTTCAAAACCGATCTCCTGACATTTAGTTAGATTATAAAAACTGTTGAAAAGTTTATGACGACAATCTGTACGGGGATGACATTCAAAAAATAAATTATAAGTACAAGTATATAACAATATTGATATTACATTACCTCAGAGGGTAATAAATATATAGAAATATTTGTTACTGCTCTAATTTATTGAGTGTAACTGTTACAGTTTATTGTTTAATAATATACTATATTCGAAAATTTCGTCTTTTGTGTATACTGAATAATATCGATATACATAATTGAATATATAGAAAAACTCTTTATGCAACTTTTTATTATGCGTCATGGTCATGCAAGCCCCTACGGTCTTTCAGATGATGAGCGGGAACTAACGGAACAAGGAAAGCTTGAAGTGCTTTCCATGGCTAAATATTTACAAGGTAAAAATGTGTGCTTTGATCAGGTTTTGGTCAGCCCATTTAAAAGAGCTCAACAGACTGCAAAGATATTGGCGAATACATCTGAAAGGTCTTTTCCCATCAAGACGGTTGATTTTATTACCCCTTCGGGTTCTCCAAGCAATGTTCATGATTATATTGATGGCTTAACTCTTGGCACACAGGGCGAAAAAATTAATCAATTATTAATTGTTTCTCATATGCCATTAGTGAGTTATTTGGTTGCAGAATTAACGGGCGGATTGCAATCACCTATTTTTCAAACCGCAGGTATTGCTGAAATTATTTATGATGTAAAGCTTATGACAGGGCAATTAACCAGTTTAATTTCACCTGGTGGACATGTTAGTTAGTGCCCATCCATAAACGAATGTCTATTGCGGTCGTCCCACTGGCACAATATAAACACCATTGAATCGTCCTCGATAAGTCGCTGTTTCTGGACGACACTAATTAGTCTTATATTTATCTTTTAATTCGATTAAAACTAATAATGCGCCATTGCCACCCCATTCTAATGGCGCTTGATGAAACGCCATTACGTCAGGGTGTTGTACCAACCAATGAGGTACTTTGGTTTTAAGTATTCTTGATCCAAGCCCGTGTACAATGCAAACACATTGAGCATGCTCTTTTTGGCATGCATAAAGTAAAGCTGCAATTTCAAGTTTTGCTTGTATTTGATCTAGCCCGTGAAGGTCTAAAATTAAATCTGGCACATATTGACCACGGCGTAAGTTTTTGGCTTCAAAACTATCAACTCCTTCTCTGACATATTTCATCGGACCTTTAGAGTTTAGATTTGGCTCAAATTCATCAGAAAAATGGAATTGGGCATGCTGTTTGGCCTTTTTTTGACTCTGTAGTGAGGTTTTCTGCTTGATGGTTCTTTTTTCTGGGTGTATTGTGTCCTGCACAATAGGTTTTGTCTTACCTATAGCATTTTTGAAAAGCTGTTTTTCTTGTGGCGTAAGGCCGTCTTTAAATTTCATCGCTGAAGTTTAAAGCATTTTTCATGATTAACAAAACAAAATAATTAATCCAATGGGTATTGGTTTGTCAAATATAGGAAATCGAATGAGCACCATTAATTATGATGATGTTAGTGCAGAATTACACACCATATGTGATTATTTACGCTTTGCCACCAGCCAGTTTAATCAGGCTGATCTTTATTTTGGTCATGGTACTGATAACGCATGGGATGAATCAATTAGTCTGATTATGTTCGCTTTAAACTTACCTGAGGAATTAACTCCACAGGTAATGGCGTGCCGGTTAATTAAGGAAGAAAAACAAAAGGTATTACGTTTTATTGAGCAGCGCATTGTTGAAGAAATGCCTGCTGCCTATATAACCAATCAGGCTAAATTTGCGAACTTACCTTTTTATGTTGACGAACGGGTGTTAGTGCCACGTTCACCCATTGCCCAATTAATAGAGCAACGGTTTTCTCCTTTTTTGGATGAACAGTTAGCTACAATTAGAAATAATGATATTTATACCCCGTTACGCATTTTAGATTTATGTACCGGTAGTGGCTGCATAGCTATTGCTTGCGCTACATACCTGCCAGAAGCTGAGGTTGATGCGTTAGATCTTTCGCTTGATGCACTTGATGTAGCGCAAATCAATATTGAGAGTCATGGTTTAATAGAACAAGTTATTCCAATTCAATCTGATGTATTTTCGGGTGTTCCAGGGCAAACTTATGATTTAATAGTGACTAATCCTCCTTACGTTGATCAGGAAGATGTTGATTCTTTACCCGTTGAGTATACCCACGAGCCTGAAATGGGCTTAGGTAGTGGTGAAGATGGTTTGGATATTGTACGTAAAATTCTTGCACAAGGTGCTGAACATTTGAATGAGCACGGGATTTTAATTTGTGAAGTAGGTAATTCGCAAATACATCTAGAAGCTTGTTTTCCAGAAGTTCCGTTTAACTGGTTAAGTTTTGAACGTGGTGGGCACGGGGTTTTTATGTTAACTAAAGCCCAGTTAGAACAATTTTTTTAGTGCTCAAAATTAACTTAGGAACAAGTTTTTTTGAGTATAACAATACTTTTTATTTTTTGAAAATATAACTCACAGGTAAACGATTCATCATGTCAGGTAATACATTTGGAAAATTATTTACAGTAACAACTTTCGGTGAAAGCCATGGGTTAGGATTAGGTGCGGTAATTGATGGTTGTCCACCCGGTATTGAATTATCAGAGGTTGATTTACAGCAAGATTTAGACCGCCGCAAACCAGGAACCTCCCGTTATACAACCGCCCGTCGCGAAGCGGATCAAGTTAAAATTATTTCTGGTGTTTTCGAAGGAAAAACAACGGGTACACCTATAGGTTTAATGATTGAAAATACCGATCAACGGTCAAAAGATTATGGCAATATCGCACAATCGTTCAGACCAGGACATGCTGATTACACTTATTGGCAAAAGTATGGCATTCGGGACTACCGAGGCGGAGGGCGTTCTTCGGCTAGGGAAACAGCTATGCGTGTGGCTGCTGGCGCTGTTGCTAAAAAGTTTTTATCAAATAAATTTGGTATCACGATCAAAGGTTGCGTGACTCAGATAGGAGAAGTGAAAGCAGAGCAATTTGACTGGGATATTATTGAACAAAACCCATTCTTTTTTCCCGATGGTAATAAATTGGAGCAACTTGATCAGCTACTTCGAGATGTGATTAAAGCTAAAGATTCAATTGGTGCAAAAATAATGGTTGTCGCTGATAATGTACCCGTCGGATTAGGTGAGCCTATTTTTGATCGTTTAGATGCTGAAATTGCCCACGGGTTGATGAGTATAAATGCCGTTAAAGGCGTTGAAATTGGTGACGGTTTTGCAGTGGTTAATCAAAAGGGCTCAGAACATCGTGATGAATTAACACCACAAGGTTTTGCCAGCAATCATGCTGGTGGTATTTTAGGTGGGATTTCTTCGGGGCAACCTATTGTGGCACATTTAGCGTTGAAACCAACATCCAGCATAGGTGTGAGCGGAAAAACGGTTGATTTGGAAGGGAATGCTACCGATATTATTACCAAAGGCCGACACGATCCTTGTGTTGGTATACGAGCGGTTCCTATTGCTGAGGCAATGTTAGCATTAACTTTAATGGATCATTATTTACGTCATCGAGCTCAAAATGCTGATGTGATCTGTAGTACACCTGATATATCTGCTTAACAGAACTTTTTCTTGAATAGTGTCCGTTTCAGGATGGACACTAGAGGAAAATTGTGGAAGTATGCGCCACAAAGCTCCTCAGCTTGTTTCGATGGATTTTAAAATTATGTTTTCCAGGTTATTTGTACGGCTTTCTTCTACTTATTTTTGGTACTTTAGTGTTATAGGTTTAGTTACGCCTTTTCTGGCGGTCTTTCTGGACGACAAAGGATTCACTTCGTTGGCAATTGGTGAAATTATTGCCATAGTTACCGCGACAAGAATAATTGGTCCGGCTTTATGGGCAGTTATTGCTGATAAAACAGGTAAGCAACTTTCTATTATTCGCTTAGGTTCTTTATTGGCGTGTCTTTCTTTTTCATTGCTTTTTGTTAGTAATAGTTATTGGCCAATAACATTTAGTTTAGCGTTATTCACTCTTTTCTGGACGGCAGTTTTGCCTCAATTAGAGGTGATGACCCTTAACTCTATTCGTCGAAGTGCAAAAATTTATTCTCGAATCAGGCTATGGGGAAGCCTAGGTTTTATTGCTTTAGCTGTTGTTGGTGGAGAAGTGATGATCCGTTTTTCATCTCAAGCATTTACCTACTTAGGTTTGACTATTTTACTTGCTTTATATGGTTCAACTTTATTATTGAAACAACCTAAAATACATCTATCTCAAACTAAAAGTAAAGTATCAATTCTCGCTAAGATAACGGATAAAGCTTTTGTGGTGTTTTTCTTTTCCGGCATGTTATTGCAAGCTAGTTTTGGACCATATTATGGTTTTTTTGCTTTGTATCTGCGTGACTTAACTTATCCAGGTTATGCGGTTGGATTACTTATTTCAATAGGCGTTGTTGCTGAAATAGGTATTTTTATTTACGCTGGCATTTTATATAAATATTTTAGTATTAAAACTTTATTGATTTTTAGTATTTTTATCACTGGCATACGTTGGTATTTAGTAGGTCAGTTCGGACATTATGCTTGGTTATTAGCTATAAGTCAGTTGTTTCACGCAGCAAGTTTTGGCTTGTATCATGGTGCGTCCATTCAGTTTATTCAACAGCATTTTGATCCCAACCAGCAAAGTAGAGGGCAAGCCGTATATATTGGTGGTGTTTTTGGTTTGGGAGGAGCTATAGGAGCATACGTAGCAGGAGCTTTGTGGCTTGATGGTGCCGGTGCGCAATTAGCGTATAACGTAGCGGCTGCCACAGCATGTTTAGGTGCTTTTATTGCTTTGTTTTTACCGAAAAACGTTAAGTTTGTAAAGTGAATTGAATAGTCGGTTCGTTAAAAAATAGTAATAGATGTTTTATTTGGTCAATTAAATATATTTACTTTATATTAATTTGAAAACTCTCAATATTTTGATTTAAATCATATTTTGTAAGTTTAATACTACAGTTTCATTGGTTATATTTAATATAAGCGAGAACAGTTTATGTACTGTTTTTGCGGATTAGTGTCCATCTCGAAACGGGGTCGTAGCGAGGGTGATCCAATGGCACGAGATGTGCTCTACAAGATATAGGCGTTTAGTCATTCTAAATAACTATATCTTGTGGTGCACAGATCGTGTCAGTGGGACGTCACCAGTAGACATCTGTTTCTGGATGGGCACTAGGCTAATATTTAATTGTTGAGATATGTTACAGGGCTTACTTAACTTCTTCCCCAGCCTCTTGTTTGTCGGCATGGTAACTTGAGCGTACTAATGGACCACAGGCCGCATGGTGAAATCCCATTTGGTATGCTTCACGTTTAAACATCTCAAAGTCATCTGGGTGAACGTAACGCTCAACAGGAAGGTGATGTTTACTTGGTTGCAGATATTGTCCTATAGTCAACATAGTTACCCCGTGAGCACGTAGATCTCGCATCACTTGAAGTATTTCTTCATTAGTTTCACCTAAACCAACCATTAAACCTGATTTAGTGGTTACCTCTGGGTTTGCTTCGCCGAATTTTTTCAATAAGTCCAATGACCATTGATAATTAGCGCCAGGGCGTGCCTTAGTATATAAACGTGGTGCGGTTTCTAAATTGTGGTTTAAAACGTGTGGAGGATTCTTATTTAAAATCTCTAACGCTGTATCCAAACGACCACGAAAATCAGGTACAAGAATTTCTACTTTGGTATGTGGGGCGTGTTCAGCAATTTCTGTTACGCAATCGGCAAATTGTTGTGCGCCGCCGTCACGTAAATCATCTCGATCAACAGAAGTGATCACTACATATTGTAACTGCATATCTTTTAACGTTATGGCCAATTTTTTTGGCTCTTCCCGATCAACGGGTAAGGGACGTCCATGACCCACATCACAAAATGGGCATCGACGTGTGCAAATGTCACCCAATATCATGAAGGTAGCGGTACCATTATTAAAACATTCTGATAAATTTGGGCAAGAAGCTTCTTCACACACTGAATGTAAATTGTGTTTTCTCAACGCTGATTTTATGCTGTCAATTTTTTCGGTGGATTTTGGTAATTTAATACGTAACCAATTAGGTTTACGTAGCATAGTTTCACGTTCAGAAGTGACCACTTTAATTGGAATATGTGCCATTTTTTCGGCATCACGCATTTTTGTGCCGGGAGCTACACGAGTGGTTTTTGTCGTCATTAGTTTTCAAATCCTGTGTGGAAGCGTATATCCGTCGCTTCGAATAATTGGGTTAAATGTTTTACTAATGCTTCTCCTGCATCAGTAATATTATCTAGTTCAGAAATGTCGGTCGTTTGGATCATTTCAAGTCCGGCGTAACCGCATGGATTAATTCTTAAAAAAGGTGACAAATCCATTTTTACATTTAACGCAAGTCCATGAAATGAGCAACCCTTTCTAACTCTCAGCCCTAAAGAAGCAATTTTTTTATTACCAACATATACACCCGGAGCATCAGGTCGCGCTGCAGCTTGAATATTGTAATCAGCCAATGCGGCAACGATACCATTTTCAATGAGGGTAACTAAATGTCGAACCCCCATTTTACGACGTCGCAGGTTGATCAAAAAATACAATACTTGTTGACCGGGACCGTGATAGGTTACCTGACCACCACGATCAACTTTCACCACCGGAATATCCCCGGGCATAAGAATATGCTCTTCTTTACCAGCTTGCCCTTGTGTGAATACCGGCGGGTGTTCTACCAACCAAAGTTCATCAGGTGTATTGTCATCGCGGTTATCGGTAAATTCCTGCATTGCTTGCCATACTTTTGTGTAATCCATAGTGGCAAGTTGCCGAATTATCAACGTATTTATCACGTTAATCCCTCGTAAATTCGGTTGATGATAGTATAATCTATTATTAAATTCGAATTAACTATAGAGTAAACCGAGTTAATAGCGTAGTTGTTAAAATAAAATGATTAAAGTGCAAACGTTAAAGTACGTAACGAACCTGTTCTATAGCGTTTAAGCTAGTATATATTTTTTCAATATGTTCATTGCTTGTCACTGTAACTTTAACTGATACAGAGAGATAGGTACCTTTTGAACTCTGTTTTGTAGTAGGGGCATAATCATCAGGTGTGTGTGTTTGTAATTCTGCTACTATGATATCTGCAAGATCATCGCTGGCAACGCCCATGACTTTAAAGTTTAAAACGGTGGGAAAGTCCAATAATTCATCAAAATGGGTTTTCATTTATCTCTCTATCTAGTATCTATATAAACGTTTAAGCTTTATTTTAGCCATTAATATTGTCTAATGACTATGTGCCTTTTAACTCTTTGCTGATTATTTTATCATTAATCAAGGTCTCACGGCTAATATGATTGTTGTTAAACTAAAAAATCTCAGTCATTGACTGAGATTTTTTAGTTTTTTTCCAGGTATCTTGCTTGTAACTAACTATTAACCTTTATAAATAGTAAAGTTAACTTCTTATTATAAGTTTGCAAATTGTAATTTTATATAATCAAGTAATCTACTAAACATGCTACCTTCATTGACTTCTTGTAAAGCAACCAATGGATATTCAGCAATGTCTTCGCCATCCAGTTGTAAAAACAACTTACCAACAACTTGACCTTTGCTTAAAGGAGCCGTTAATTGTTCATTTAATTCAAAGTTAGCCTTTAAGTTTTTACGCTGACCTCGTGGGATAGTGATAGGTGTATCAACTAAAATGCCTAAGTCGACTTCTGGTACATTACCCATCCATACACGATCCGATACAAATTTTTCACCTGCTTTATATGGTGTAAAGGTTTCGAAAAATCTGAATCCATAATTAAGTAGTTTTTTGCTTTCAACTTTACGGGCACGTACGCTGTCAGCTCCCATCACCACTGTAACTAAACGCATATTTCCCTTGGTGGCAGAGGTAACGATACTATAACCTGCCTGAGAGGTATGTCCGGTTTTTAAACCGTCCACATTCATACTTTTTTCCCACAACAGGGTATTGCGGTTATAGGTTTTAATATTGTTATAAGTATAAGATTTTTGTTTATAAATTACATATTCTTCCGGCGCTTCTTTAATCAGTGCTATGGCAAGTGTGGCCATATCACGAGGGGAGGTCACATGTTCCGAGCTATGTAAGCCGTGGCTATTTTCAAAATAAGTACTGTTCATGCCTAACTTTTGTGCGTGGGCATTCATTAAGTCTACGAAAGCACTTTCACTGCCGGCAACATGTTCTGACAATGCTACTGCGGAATCATTTCCTGAGGATATGATCAAGCCTTTGATCAGATCATGAACGGCTACTTGTTTATCAACCTCAATCCACATTAATGAACTGCCTTTAAAAACAGGATTTTGAGCGTATGCATTGGCGCTGATAGTAACCAGGTCATCGTTTGAAATATTGCCAGCTTCAAGTTCAATAGAAACTACATAACTGGTCATCATTTTAGTTAAACTTGCGGGTGGTAACTGACTGTCAGCATTACCTTCTGCAATTATTTTTCCGGTAGTGTAATCAAGTAATATGTAACCTTGCGCATTAATTTCAGGCGGTGCAGGCATAATAGTTGCGGCTTGGACAATACTTGCGCTGCTAATAACCAAAGCACCTATAATTGAAATTAGTTTATTTGATGTTGACGCAATGGTTTGAGCCATTTTTTGAGCTGGGAAGTTGGGCATAATTTTCCTTTTAGATCTTTCAATACGATTTGATACTAATGCAATATCATTTTTTTGCTAAATACTTTATTACTTAACTTATTTGATAAGGTTACCTTGTAAGTTGGCCTTATCGAATAAAGGAAGAAATACTTAGTGAAAAAATCGACAATGAGTATATCACTATTTTAGTTATTTACTATCTTACATTGTTTGTTTTCAAGTTAGATTAATGTAACAATTTTCGTTTATAAGCGTTTGGATATCCCGCTTGTTTCAATGTTGAAAGCATTGCATTTAATTTTTCCTGCTGATTAATCGGGCCGATTTGAATACGGTAGATGCCATCATTCTGTGGCCAAATAACTTTTTCCTGATATAAGGCAGCTAAAGCATCGGCTTTACTTTTGGCTAAAGAAGCATTTCGGGTAGCAAATACTTGAATAAAATCACCAAAGTTTCTTGATGTTTTAGGTATGCTGTTGTTCGATATAAGCTTCTTTGGTTTTTGATTGTTAGTTAATAAAACGTCTTTAGCTGGAAGAGGGTTGACCACAGTTTTTGGTTTGTAATCAATTACGGTAATTTTCACCTTGGTTGTACCGGTTTTTAACATGTCTAATTTATAAGCTGCGACATAAGATAAATCTATAACTCTGTTATGGTGAAAGGGACCACGGTCATTGACTCGAACAATGACGCTTTTATTATTCTCTAGATTAGTAACATTGAGGTAAGTGGGTAGAGGTAAATTTTTATGGGCGGCGCTCATGCTGTACATATTATAAATTTCACCATTTGAGGTTAAATGGCCATGAAATTTTCTTCCGTACCAGGAAGCAATACCCGTTTGTTCAAAATTTTCAGCTGAATTTAATACCTGATAATTAATACCTCTTACCTGATAATCTTTATTCCCCCCTCTGCTAGCTGGCTCAAGACGTGGAATAGGATCACGTAATTCAACAGGAGTCGGTGGCCTTACTGGTGTGCTGTCATTTTGCTGTTGATATCGACCATATTGGGTGCTGCAAGCACTAATAGTCAGTATCAGAAAAATATGAGTAATAAATTTTTTTGTCATCGATGAACTTGTCTTTTTTTTGTTTATTTTATTTTTGCACTTATTATTCACTTGCTTTTAGCACTATATTTTCCACTGACGGTATTAAACATGGAATCGCCGATGTGTACTAATGGCCATAAGAATACCAAATCCCGCCATTAAAGTTACCATTGAAGTGCCACCATAGCTAACTAAAGGTAACGGTACACCAACCACAGGTAATATTCCTGAAACCATACCGATATTAACAAACACATAGATAAAAAACGTGAGCGTTAAACTTCCGGCCAGTAATTTGGTAAAAGCATCTTGTGCGTTAACTGCAATCCATAATCCCCGCATAACGATAAACAGATATACAAGCAATAGCAATGAAACTCCGATCAAACCAAATTCTTCACTGAATACGGCAAAGATAAAATCGGTGTGACGTTCAGGTAAAAACTCCAGTTGTGATTGTGTGCCTTGAAGCCAACCTTTGCCGTTTAAGCCGCCAGAGCCAATGGCGATTTGGGATTGTATTATTTGATAACCCGATCCTAACGGATCTTGCTCTGGGTTTAAAAAGGTTAATACCCGTTGCTTTTGGTAGTCTTTCATTAAGAAAAACCATAAAACAGGGACAAACGCCGAAGCAAGTCCCGCACAGCTGATGATAAGCTTCCAGCTGGCGCCTGCTAGAAAAATAACAAATATACCGGAACTGGCGATAAGCAGAGAGGTTCCTAAATCAGGTTGTTTAGCAATAAGTAAAGTTGGAATTAGCACTAAGATAAAAGCAATAATAATGGTATTTAATTTCGCGGGTAAATTATATTCGCTCACATACCAGGCAATCATTATTGGTACGATAAGTTTCATTATTTCAGAAGGTTGTATATTGGTGATCCCAATGTTTATCCAACGTTTTGCACCTTTTCCGACGTGGCCAAATAACAGGACAGATATCAGCAGCACCAGCCCGATAACAAAAAGTGGCACAGCCCATTTTCGATAGGTTAAAGGCGGTATTTGTGCAACAACCAACATTACTATTAAAGCAAATCCAGCCCGGGAAGCATGTTTGAAGACAATATTGATTTCCTGACCGCCAGCACTATAAATAACAAATAAACCGAGTGTTATCAAACATAAAAGACCAGCTAAAAGTGGAAGATCAATATGTAATCGATGCCAAATGCTGTGTATTTTTTGCTGGTCCTGTCCTGAACTGCGCATTAAGTTATTCTCATTTGATTATATTGATACCTAAACCTTATCTGTAAGTAGTTCGGGTATATCTGATTTATTTCTTACCGTAAATATTTGTATGATGTGGATGTTTTGATTGGTCTTCGCTAATGATAACTCTTTTACCAAAATACTGATCCATTATTTGCCTTGCTACAGGACCCGCGTTTCTTCCTCCCCCTCCTTCAGCAACATTTTCAATGGCAACGGCTACTACTATTTCAGGGTTTTCATATGGAGCAAAGGCAATAAACATCGCATTGTCTCGTTTGCTTTCTATTGTTTTTTTCGCGTCATATGTTTCGTTTTGCTTGATGTTGGCGGTTTGTGCTGAGCCTGTTTTACCTGCAACATCATAATGGCTACCTTTAAAGGCAGTGTAAGCTGTTGCACCCAGTTTTTGTGCGGTGTTATGCAAGGCATCAAGGACTAAATCCCAATTCTTATGTTGTTTGAGTATTATTGGTGGTTTATCTTCATAAATTATTTGGGAGACTTTTGTATATTCAGATAAGTTGTTGTTTATTTGAACAATGTCATTAGTTTCTTCTGACAGGTTGTCATTGAAGGGGGGTGTTACAACTTCTGTTGTGGCTTTTAAAAAATGGGGTATTTTAATTTGGCCTTTATTAACGAGAATTGAAATAGCTTGGCTAAGTTGTAATGGGGTAACTGTCCAGAAACTTTGGCCGATACCAATAGAAAGAGTTTCACCCGTGTACCAAGGTTGATTATAACGATTTCTTTTCCATTCTACACTAGGCATGATGGCATGGTTTTCTTCATGGATATCAATGCCTGTATAATCACCAAAGCCAAATTTCTCCATCATCCTGCTGATTCGGGTAATCCCTAATTTATAGGCAAGGTCATAATAATAAACATTACAAGATTGTTCTAAAGAATAATTTAAGTTAACCCAACCATGTCCCTGAGGTTTCCAATCACGTCGTTTGTTTTTAATTCCAGGTAATTGGTAAAAACCGGGATCCATTATTCTGGTGTCTGGAGTTATAATATTTTCTTCTAATCCGGTTAACGCTAATAATGGTTTTATAGTTGATGCGGGAGGATACCCCATAACAGCACGGTTGATTAGAGGTAAGTCTTTTGAGTTCAGTATTTTTTTATAATTTTTAGAGCTTATACCATGAACAAATAAATTTCCGTCATAACTCGGGTTGGAGTACATGGCCAGAACACCACCATCACGAGGATCTATCGCAACTACTGCCCCACGCTTACCGGATAGCGCTCTTTTGGCAATCATTTGTAATTCAATGTCTAAAGTCAGTGTTAAATCTTTACCGGGTGTCGGTGGACTGAAGTCCAAGGTTCGAATTATTCGGCCCTGAGTATTAATTTCAACTTCCTGATGACCAATAGTGCCATGAAGAATATTTTCGTAGTATCTTTCTAGGCCAAGTTTCCCCATGTTTCTTGTTGCAGTGTAATTCTCAGAGTTGCCTTTGTCTTCTAATTTTATTGCGTCTCTTCGGTTAATTCTGGCTACATAGCCCAAAGTATGAGTGGTGAGTTCGCCAAATGGGTAGTAGCGTTTAAGACGGGCATCTATGAAAATGCCAGGGAATTTATGTTGATTAACCGAAAATAAAGCGACTTGTTGATCGCTTAACCTTGATTTTAATTCGATGGGTTTAAAGCGGCGTTTGCTTTTAAGAGCTTTAAAAAACTTTTGTTGCTTTTCTTCACTGATATCCAGTAATTCACTGACTTTTAAAATTGAGCCTTTAATGTCCTTTACTTGCTCTGGGATAACTTCAATACTATATACCGACTTATTTTCAGCTAACAGTACGCCATTTCTGTCATAAATAAGACCGCGGTTGGGCGCAACAGGTAATAGTTTTATTCTGTTGCTGTTGGAACGTGTTTGATATTTGTCATAAGCATTTATTTCAAGATCATAGATATTGCTGAATAAAATGATGATTAAAACCAGTACCCCTAAAAATGCGATAAAGGTTCTACGGGCAAATAAGTTGGCTTCAGCTGTTTGATTGCGTATAACAACACGTTTTCTTAACGTCATTTGCTATTCTCTGTGGTAGGGATGGTTGTTATTTATACTCCACGCGCGATATAAACTTTCAGCTAAAAGCACTCTCACCATAGGGTGGGGAAGGGTAAGCGGTGATAAGGACCATTTTTGCTCCGATGCTCTGATGCACGCAGGTGCTAATCCCTCGGGGCCACCAACTAATAGCGCAATGTCTCGGCCATCTAGTTGCCAACGCTCTAATTGATTGGCAAGTTGCGGTGTTGTCCAGGCTTTTCCCTCAACTTCAAGGGTTACAATACGATTGCCTTTTGGGATCGCTGCTAACATTAATTCACCTTCTTTTTCAAGAATTCGAGCAATGTCAGCATTTTTCCCCCGTTTCCCAGGTTGAATTTCAACCAAATGAAAAGACAAGTCCCGAGGGAAACGACGACTATATTCCATAAATCCCTGGCTGACCCAGGCAGGCATTTTATTGCCGACGGCATATAATGTTATACGCATAGTCGTTTATAATATCCTTTTTGTTGGGTGTCGGGGATGTTTCAATTTTGGTGAAAAAATTAAATTTATTTTCAAGACATTGGTTTCAAGACATTGGTTTTCAATACATTGGTTGTCAAAACGTTGGTTGTCAAATTTTTGATTTTCAACGCTTCGCTTTTCAATGTTAGTTTAAACCTATGCTAGCCCTATGACCACAATTCTTCAAGTTGATAAAGATCGCGTGTTGCATCGATCATTATATGAACAACAATATTACTTAAATCAACTAATGCCCATTCACCAATATCATTGCCCTCTACCCCTAGTGGTTTGATACCGGCAGCACGGCATTCTGACGTTACAGATTGAGCAATTGATTTTACATGGCGTTTAGAGTTACCTGAGCAAATAATCATGTAGTCGGCGAAGTTGGATTTTATTGAAATATCAATCGTGGTGATATCCCGGCCTTTCATATCTTCAATTTTTTCTATTAAAAAAGCGATTAATTCTTGGTCTTGCAAGGTGTAGTTCCTATCATATTTAGCTATTGTGTGGATAATATACCAATTAACACAAATAACTGGTATTACATGCTACCTGGAAAAAGAAGATTCATCGAACAGTCATTTCCAAGCCGTATCGGCATAATATCATTATTTGGCCAATTCGTTAACGATAAAGCTGGTATTTGTTTATAAAATCTAATACCGATGCAGGTATCAAATCATTTTTAAGTGTTTTATTTGATATCTGATGACGAATTTCGGTAGAAGAAATATCCGATAATCTATTAGGGGTAAAAATAATACAACCGCTGTTACGTGCTTTAACTTGATTTAGCTCATCTTCTTGATATTGCTGTAGTAACGCTTGTGTTTCGCCATTTATTCTATTGATGTCATACCCTGGACGGGCGTTAACAACAATGTGGCACAGCTTTAAAATCTCTTGCCATTGAAACCATGAGGTAAAAGATAATAGGGAGTCCATACCAATTAAAAAAAATATTTGAGTGTTGGGCTGTTGATTTTTAATTTCTGCAAGGCTTTTTACTGTATAGGAGGTGCCCTGACTATTTAGTTCTCTATTATCAAGTTTAAACAAAGACTCTTTGTTACAAACAAGCTGTACCATTGCAGCCCTCTGCTGGCTGGATGCATGGGTAGAATCTTTATGAGGAGCAATATGACAGGGCATCAGCAATAATTGTTCTATGCCAAGCCAACCGGCTGCTTGTTTGGCACTATCAATATGGCCATTGTGTATTGGATCGAAAGTGCCGCCCAAAATGCCTATTGTTTTTAGGTGCTTGTTTAGGTGATCACCAGTTGATGTTTTATCTGTATTGTCAATACTTACAGGGGTGTTCATTGCTAAGAGTACTCATAACTTAGCGGCAACTGTGACAATACTTGCCCATGAAATAAAGATAAGCATACATCAGCCAATAAAATAAATGGATTAAAGTCGCTACTGGTTTTACTGATCAAATCAACTTGAGCGAGTCTGGCTTGCGCATGTCTGATATTTTCAATTGTTATATTTGTTAATGCATATTGGTAAAAGGGCTTTCTTTTATCCCAAATTCTAAATTGTTTATAAAGCGCGTTAATATTTTCGCCTTGTTGCATTTGTTCAATCATAGTAAATAACTGCTGAATTTCTTTATGAATAAACCAAATTAACTGACCTATTGCAGTTCCCTCATGCTGTAATTGATCCAGAATAGATATACATTTGTTTGTATTGCCTGTTAGCAAAGCATCTATAAGTTGAAAAGGGTTAAATTTAGCCTGATTGATCACCAGTTGTTCAGTGTCTTCTACGGTTATTTGTTGTTGACCAAATAACAGCGATAGTTTTTGTAATTCCTGGGCTAGTGCGAGTAGATTACCTTCAAATAATTCCAACAGCATCGGTATAACATCGGGATGCAAATTAACGTTTAACTGACGAGCTTGGCGTTGCAACCATTGCTGAAATTGCCTGCCTTCCAGATCATATATAGGTAAATGAACACCTTGTTGTTCCAGAGCTTTAAACCATTTCCTTTTTTGTGTTGCCGCATCTAGTTTAGGTCCATGGAATATGAGTAATACATCCGGATAGAGTCGCTCGGTGAGGTTTACCAGCGTTTTACTGCCTGCATCACCTATTTTTCCGGTAACTAATTCAACCTCAATAATTCGCTGGCTGGCGAATAAGCTGAGTGACTGGTATTCTTCAACTAAACTTTGCCAGTCAAATTTTTCATCCACACTAAAACGAATAAGCTCACTAAATCCCTGTTGTTGGGCATAAGATTTTATTTGTAATAAACTATCGTTTTTTTGCCAAGGTTCATCACCAAAAATTAACCAGACTGGTTTTAAGTTTTGATTGAGTGTTGTGCCTAGTTGGTTGTGATAAATTCGCATCGCTTATTTATACCAAATGGTTTGGGAATATCCCCAAATTTTTAATTTACCGTTGAATAGTAGCCATATCCCGTAAAATTTTGTCGGCTGCTTCAACTCGCATTTCTCTTAACATTAAAGATAACTCACGGCTTTTAGCTAAGGCTATATCTGGATCATCCAGATAATCACGAGTTAGTTCAAATCTAAAGTTTTCAGCTGTTTGATCAATAAATGTTAATTGGTAGCGTACCGTATAAATTAATTCGTATTCTGCTACTTGTCCATTAGGAAATACAGATAGGGTACGTCGATCTAAACTATCTTTTAAAATATGCATTTGAGATGTGTTTTTTGCAAATTTATTTAAAACCGATACTTGGTTTAATGATAAATGCTGCTTGATAATACGTGTTAATTCACCGTGTTTATCAATAGAACTAACGTATAGAGTCTGTAATTCAGGGGCGAGTAAATAATCGCCCCGCAGTTTAAAGCCACACGCAGTTAGCATAAGTACCATCAGGCTTATGCTGATGATACTTTTCACATTCGTTAATGACATCTTTTTAAATATTTTTGTTAAATAAATGGTCATATAAAAGGTCACATAAAAAGCTGTTTTTAATTAGCTACAATATTAAGTAATCTACCGGGCACATAAATTACTTTACGGATGGATTTCTCATCAGTAAATTTGCTGACGTTTTCATCAAGGAAAGCAATCGCTTCAACATCACTTTGAGTGGCACTTGCCGACACGGTGATTTTAGCGCGTAACTTACCGTTCACTTGCACAATGATCAGTTTTTCATCTTCAACTAAAGCACTTTCATCAACTTTAGGCCATGAAGCATCTTCAACTTCATTTTTGTCACCTATTATCTGCCACAAGTGATGACTAAGATGTGGCACGATAGGCGTTAACATTAATACTACCGCACGAATGGCTTCTTGCATTACTGCTAAATCTTTAGCGCTTTTCATACTTGCTTTGGTTAAGTGGTTCATTAACTCCATTATGGCGGCTATTGCCGTGTTAAAGGTATTACGACGACCAATGTCATCGCTCACTTTCGCAATGGTTTTATGTAATTCACGACGTAATTTTTTCTGTGCACTTGTTAACGATAAATCTTTTAGTGCTGAAATTTCACCATCTGTAGCTTCAGTGAAATCATAAGTTAGTTTCCAGACACGTTTCAAAAAGCGGTGAGCGCCTTCAACACCAGAGTTTGACCATTCCAGGGTTTGCTCTGGTGGTGAGGTGAACATGATAAATAAACGAACGGTGTCTGCGCCGTATTGCTCAATAACAGATTGCGGGTCTATACCGTTATTTTTAGATTTTGACATTTTGCTCATACCAGCAGATAGTACTGGTTGACCATCAATGTTGCTGATCGCAGAGATTATTTGGCCTTTTTCATCACGCTCTACTGTAACATCGCTCGGAGCTATCCAGTCTTGAGCACCATTATCAGCTTCACGGTAAAACGTTTCTGCTAAAACCATGCCTTGACAAAGTAATTTTTTAAAAGGTTCATCACAATTGACCAAGCCTACATCACGTAATAATTTATGGAAAAAACGAGCATAAAGTAAATGTAATATTGCGTGTTCAATACCGCCAATGTATTGATCAACCGGTAACCAATAATTGGTTTTTTCTGGATCCAGCATTTGGCTGTCATCATTAGGTGAACAATAACGGGCGTAATACCAGGAAGATTCCATAAAAGTATCGAAGGTATCTGTTTCTCTGAATGCTTCTTCACCGTTATAGGTGGTTTTTGCCCATTCCGGGTTATCTTTAATGGGTGAAGTTACGCCATTCATAATGACGTCTTGTGGAAGTTCTACAGGTAATTGGTCGACAGGAACGGGAACCGATTCGCCGTTTGCCAGATTGATCATTGGGATAGGCGTCCCCCAATAACGTTGACGTGATACACCCCAATCTCTTAAACGATAGTTAATTTTGATTTGACCTTTGTTTTCACTGGTCAATTTTTCAGAAATTGCTTTAAAAGCTTGTTCGAAATTTAAACCGTTAAATTCGCCTGAATTAATCAAAGTGCCTTTTTCAGTTATTGCGGCTTTTGTGATGTCGTCGTTTTCTACCCCTTGAATTACCTGGCTGATTTGTAGACCATATTTAGTGGCAAATTCATAATCACGCTGGTCATGACCTGGTACAGACATTACAGCACCCGAGCCATAATCCATCAGGACAAAGTTTGCTGCCCATACAGGGACCAATTCTCCACTGATTGGATGAATGGCCTTAAGGCCTGTATCAACTCCTTTTTTCTCCATAACAGCCATATCGGCTTCGGTGGTTTTACTGCTTTTACATTCGTGGATAAAAGCGGTCAACTCAGGATTGTTTTCAGCTGCGGCTAAAGCCAAAGGATGTTGTGCGGCTAAAGCAACGTAAGTAACTCCCATTAAGGTATCTGGGCGGGTAGTATAAATATCGAAGCTTTCTTCGTTGCCATCTGCGTTAAGAGTATCAGCAACTTTAAAGGTCATTTCAACCCCTTCAGAGCGGCCGATCCAATTGCGTTGCATGGTTTTAACCTGTTCAGGCCAATCGGTTAACTGATCAAGATCATTGACTAATTCTTCTGCGTAATCGGTGATTTTAATAAACCATTGCGGAATTTCTTTACGCTCAACAATTGCACCAGAGCGCCAACCTCGGCCGTCAATAACTTGTTCATTTGCTAATACAGTCTGGTCAACAGGATCCCAATTAACTGTGGCATTCTTTTTATAAACCAAGCCTTTTTCGAAAAGTTGAGTGAAGAACCATTGTTCCCAACGATAGTAGTCTTTTTTGCAAGTCGTCAGCTCACGGCTCCAGTCATAACCAAACCCTAATAATTTTAACTGGTTGCGCATGTAGTCAATATTTTTGTATGTCCATTTAGCTGGTGCTGTTTTGTTTTTAATTGCTGCATTTTCAGCTGGCAAACCAAAAGCATCCCAACCCATAGGTTGCATAACGTTTTTGCCCTGCATACGCTGATAACGAGAAATAACATCACCTAAACTGTAATTACGTACGTGGCCCATGTGCAAACGACCACTTGGATATGGAAACATAGCTAAGCAGTAATATTTTTCTTTATCTGGGTTTTCTTCTGCGCGGAACGTATTGTTATCAGTCCAAAATTTTTGAACTTCTGCTTCAATTGACTGTGGGTTGTAAATGGCTTCCATTAACTATTTCTCAAACAAGTAATAAAGGTGCGGCATGGGTATTTGAAAGCTGGGGAAGCTGTATGACAAGCTAAACTGCAATCGAAGACCATGAGGCTATAAAATTATGTGCATAGAGTACCTTATGTACATCAGTAACAACAAGCAGATTCCCTATATGTAAGGATATAAATTTATAATTTTATTTATCGGTAAAATTTAAGTGATAAACAGGGAACTTGTCTATACTTCAATTAATTGATAAATAGATATTTCCAAGTGCCTTGGGTATCTGTTTTCCATTTAGATTTTGTTCGGAGTAAGTCATGGTAAAAGAAAAAATTGGTATAGAAGCTATTTATGACAATGTTTTAAAATGGATTGAAGATGTTAAAGAGCATGAAGTTACTCATATTGTTGAAGTTATTGAGAAGTTTAAAGCTTATTTGGCTGCTGCAGAAGCTATTCCGGAAAAAAAAGTGCAGCAGTTTATAAATAATTTTGAAAACGATTTAAAAGAGTTTTACCAACAAAACCAGGCTGAATTTCAGCATTCTGTTTATATTGGTTTATTAAATGAAACCTTCTGGGCTAAATTGGCGCAACTAACTGATAAATCTCAAGTAGAATGGGCGGAACTTACTGAAGATTTTAAACATCAAGGAAAGTACCATACTGGAGATTTTATTGGATTTGGGGAATTGGAATGCCAAAAATGCCATCATAAAAGAACAATTCTTCACTTTAGTGAGGTTACCGATTGCGATGAATGTGGCGGGAATGAATTTGTTCGTTTAGCGCTGATGCCGTAAATTGAACGCTTTATTTTGAGCATTAGCTTTAGATATTGTTTATAGATAATTGTTTATAGATAATTGTTTTGATGCAGGAATAAAAATTTTACTAAACTCTCTAAAGACAGAGTACACTTGTAATTTGTTAAATACATTACAAGTCCTTATTGCTTTAGGCGTTAACAGTGAGATCATGCATGACCAAAACAGTTGAAAATTTACGGATTGAACCTGGCAAATTAACCTCTAATATTGTTGAAAAACTTTTTTCAAATGTACATGCGTCTGAAATAAAACAGTCATTTATCGGTCATGAACGTGCCAAGGAAGCTTTAGAATTTGGTTTGTCTATGGAGGCTGCTGGTTTTAATGTTTATGCAATGGGGGTACATGGTACTGGTCGTCAATCTTTGATAAAACAAATGTTAACGGTACTGGCTAGCTCACAGTCAACTCCTGAAGAATGGTGTTATATCAATAACTTTGATGATACTCATGCACCATTTAAACTTTATGTTAGCCCAGGAGACGGTAAACAGCTGCTTGCAAGGATAAATACTTTTATTGATGCCTTGATGGATCTTTTTCCTGGTATTTTTGATAACCCTGGTTATCAACGTCAAAAATCTGCAATAGATAGAGAATTCAATAGAAAATATGATGAGGCAATTTCTTTAGTTGAAGATGAAGCTTTAAAACATAATGTTCTTATGTATGAAGAAGATGGAGAAGTGGGGTTTTCGCCATTAGTGGATGGCAAGTCACTGGATGATAAAGAGTTTGCCAGTATGGATGAAAGTAAACGTTCAGATTTTTACCAAATATTGGAAACGCTGGAAAATGCCCTATCTGAGCAATTGCTTGAATTACCACAATGGAAAAGAATTTCTTCAGATAAATTAAGAAAACTTAAAAATGAAACAGCAGAACAAACAATTCGGCCTTTATTAAAAGAACTTGAATATGAATTTGCCAGTAATATTGGTGTTCTAAAATACCTGTCAAAAATGAAAGTACATATTGTTGATGCGGTATTAGAAATTTTAGTGGATGAAAGCACCGAAAATCCAAATGAAAAAGACCTGCGCAAACTTATGGTTGAACGTTTTTTGCCTAATTTGTTAGTTGCCCGTAAACCAGAGGAAGGTGCTCCTATTGTTTATGAACAAAATCCTACCTATCAAAATTTATTTGGCCATGTTGATTTTGCCAGTTTCAAAGGCAGTTCTTATACCAGTTACCGGTTGATACGTCCGGGGGCTTTACATAAAGCTAATGGTGGATATTTGCTGCTTGATGCCGAAAAAGTGCTAAGCCAACCTTTAGTATGGCCTAGTTTGAAACTTGCCCTTAAAACAAAGCAAATTACCATAGAAAATCCTTATTCAGAATTTAGTCAGCCTAGCTTATATAGTTTAGAGCCTGAAAAAATTCCGTTGAAAGTTAAAGTGATTTTGTTAGGGGAAGAAGATATTTATTATACTTTGCAAGACTATGACCAAGAGTTTAGAGAGCTGTTTAGAGTTTTAGCCGATTTTGATCATTACTTAACTAAAAATGACAAAAATTTAACTGCCTATGCAAATTTAATCAGACAACGTGCTCATAAGTATAATTATCCTGAGATAAGTGATGCTGCAATAGTTGAATTGATAAAAAATGCGTTAAGACGGGCAGATCATCAGGATAAAATTTCATCAAATATAGTTCAGGTAAATGACTTGCTTGATGAAGCTTACTATTTATGGAAGAAAAATGGTGCTCGAGGTGATATTGATGCAGAGCATATAGCGCTTGCTTTAGCAGCTAAAAAGCGACGTGTCGGTCGTATAAGTGAAGCCTGGTTTAGTGAAATTGAAGAGCGTCAGTTATTGATCAGCACTCAGGGAAAACAAGTAGGCAAGGTAAATGGCTTAACAGTTTTAGAAATAGGGGACAGTGTTTTTGGCACTCCTGCAAGAATATCAGCCACTGTATATGCAGGGAATCACGGAGTTACCGATATTGAACGGGAAGCTGATTTAGGGAAATCAATTCATTCAAAAGGGGTGTTGCTATTAACGGGTTATCTTGGTCATAAATATGGTCAGGATTTTCCTGTTTCTATTTCTTCCAACATCGCCCTAGAACAATCTTATGGTCATATTGATGGGGATAGTGCCTCTATGGCGGAACTTTGTGCATTGATATCGGCAATTACGCTATTACCAATTGATCAGGGTCTTGCAATTACGGGTTCTATTAATCAACACGGCGAAGTTCAGTCTATTGGTGGTGCTAATGAAAAGATTGAAGGATTTTATCAACTGTGTAAAGAAAGAGGTTTAACCGGACAACAAGGTGTCATTATTCCTGCCACTAATCAAATTAACCTTATGTTGTCACCTGAAGTTATATCTGCGGTTGAGCAGGGCGAGTTCTCAATTTATGCTGTTGAAGATATCGATCAGGCGCTGGAATTGCTAATGGACGTTCCTGCAGGAGCACCCAACAGCACTGGTCGGTATCCCCGTAAATCTGTCCACTCTCTGGCATTGGAGAAATTATCTAAGTATGCAGAATTATTAAATGGTGGAGATTAGTAGGGGAATATTTTGATAGAGTCTTGCTTTTTTTTGGTAAAAGCGTAGAATACGCGAGCTTTTCTGTCACTTCGGTGACGGAAGTGTCTGGAAAATCCGTTTAACAATTAAATAAATAGAGGACGATATGGTTACCATTCGTTTAGCTCGTGGTGGCGCTAAAAAGCGTCCATTCTATCAGGTTGTTGTTGCAGATAGCCGTAACTCTCGCGATGGTCGTTTCATCGAGAAAGTTGGTTTCTTCAACCCTACAGCACAAGGTAAAGCTGAGAAATTACGCTTAGACCTTGATCGTATCAACCATTGGGTTGGTCAAGGTGCTGGTTTATCTGATCGTGTGGCTAAGTTAGTTAAAGACGCTCAAGAAGCGGCTTAATTGCTTAGTAAATTGCAGAAAGGAGTAATCGTGGGGGATTTGGACAATAATATCATTGTTGGCAAAATAGGCACTGTCTATGGCGTTAAAGGGTGGTTGAAAATTCATTCATTTACAGATGAAACTGAAGCAATATTAGACTATTTTCCCTGGTCTTTAAAATTGGGAAACAAAATACGATCGGTAGACATAACTGATTGGCGTAGACATAACAAAGGTTTAGTTGTCAAAGTTGCTGGCATTGATGATCGGGATATAGCGCAAGCTTTAGTCGGTTCAGAAATTTTAGCAAGTAAAGAAGCGTTACCCGAACTTCCTGAAGGGGAATTTTATTGGCGTGACTTAATAGGCATGAACGTTGTTACTACCAATGGTTACGACCTTGGTACTGTATCCGAAATGATGGAAACAGGCGCTAATGATATATTGGTTGTAAAAGCTAATCCAAATGATGGTTTTGGTAAAAAAGAACGGTTAATCCCTTATCTTTTTGAACAAGTCATTGTTTCGGTTGATGCTGATAATAAACAAATTTGTGTTGACTGGGATCCAGGTTTTTAATTCGTGATTAGTGACAAACAAAGTAAAATGTGGATAGGGGTGATAAGCCTTTTTCCTGAAATGTTTGATGCTATAACCGAATATGGGGTGACAGGCCGAGCAATTCGTAATGGGTTAATTGAGTTTCACAAGTGGAACCCAAGAGATTTTACTCATGATCGACATAGAACCGTTGATGACCGTCCTTATGGTGGTGGTCCGGGAATGTTGATGATGGTACAACCATTACGAGATGCCATTAAAGCAGCTAGAAAGGCTGCAGAATTTGATGGTAGTAAAGCGAAGGTTATTTATTTGTCTCCTCAGGGGCGTAAATTGGACCAGGCTGGTGTACGTGAATTAGCACAACATGATCGACTGGTATTTATTGCCGGACGTTATGAAGGCATAGACGAACGACTGATTGAGTCAGATATTGACGAAGAATGGTCGGTTGGCGATTACGTTTTAAGTGGTGGGGAACTACCTGCAATGAATGTAATAGATGCTGTAGCGCGATTTGTGCCCGGTGTATTAGGACATAAACAATCAGCCGAAGAAGATTCGTTTTCTAATGGCTTATTGGATTGTCCACATTATACCAGGCCAGAAGTATTAGATGTTTTTCCTGTTGAAGGAAACGGTTCTGATGAAAGTCGAACTGAAGCAATGTCGGTACCTAAAGTGCTGCTAAGTGGTAATCATGAACATATAAGGCAATGGCGTCTGTTTAAGTCTCTAGAAAGAACATGGACTAGAAGACCAGAACTTTTAACTAACCTAGCTCTGACTGCGGAACAGGAAAAAATGTTAGCTGAGATTAAGAAAAATTACTAAAAAATCAGTAATAAACATTCTTAAGCAATAGTTGATAAAAACTTGTTGATGACAGTGAACCCTAGGAAGAAGGTATTATGAGTAATATTTTAAAACAGCTCGAACAAGAGCAAATGAAAACTGACGTACCAGCCTATTCACCAGGTGATACGGTAGTTGTTCAAGTTAAAGTAGTAGAAGGTGATAAATCACGTCTTCAAGCATTTGAAGGTGTTGTTATTGCTGTTAAAAGCCGTGGCTTACATTCTGCCTTTACTGTTCGTAAAATTTCGAACGGTGTTGGTGTTGAGCGTGTATTCCAGACCCATAGCCCAATAGTTGATTCAATTGAAATCAAACGCCGCGGTGCTGTTCGTCAAGCTAAACTTTATTACTTGCGTGAAAGATCTGGTAGATCTGCAAGAATTAAAGAGAAATTGGCAAAAAAATAATTTTTTCCTCGTGAAAAAATGTTGCCAAGAAAGCCTGTATAATTCGTTATACGGGCTTTTTCGTTTTTAAAGCGTAACCTATCCGTAACCTATCAGTAACCTAATACAGTAGTTTTATCTTAGTTAAATTCAGTGAATTTTAGCCTGTTTAAATATCTCATTTGCAATAAATAGTAATGATTTGAACTATCGATTTAAGTGTTAGAGTATTATCTCATCTAAAGACTGTATTGTTCGCATTGCTGACAAAAAGAGTCACTGATTGTGAAGGTTAAGTTTCGGATCATACAACGGACATTAATTTGGGGCACTTAGTGAGACATATTTATTCTGTTTAAGTTAGTGCCTATAAAATGGCGTTAAAAGGCAATGGTCTTTATCCACATTATCTCTTTAACGATTTAGTGGTCTAATAACAGCTATATTTGGTGTTAAAGAGCCACTAAGTACATTCTTCTTATAGAAATACTTAAAAATAACCCAGCTCTGTATGTAAGACGATGTTTTTTATGAGATGTGAAAAAATTATATTTTTAATTATGCGAGAGCTATTTTTCTGGGGAGGCTAACCAGTATTAAATGATGACCATTTTGAGCCAACCTCTCGATTATTTTGTTCATGGTGAGGGCTATTGTTCGATTAACATACGACACTGTTTTTTCACTGTACTAACTTCAGCTTTGTGAAATTATTCTAGCTAAAGTGGTAGCTTTAAACTTTACTCGAATAAGAAAAAGCACCTAAAAAATCTAATGTTCATCAAGTTCAACTTTGTTAGTCTAAGTCGGTTTGGGAGCTAAAGTGATATAGAAAAATAATGTTAGTGTCAGCTATATCTGGAAATAGTTGTCATAATTTAGAGGTGTTTTTAATCTGAATTTTTGACCGCTTAGTGGTAATACTTGACTTAATTGTTTGCACGATAGAGTTAAGCTAATATCAAAATTTGATAGTTGTATCTGGGTTAAGTTAATATTATTTATTTTATCTAAGTCACGTCTATAAGTCGGAACTAATATAGTTAAACAGCCAATTCAGCCGCTTGAATTTGTACCCATTGAACATGTCCTTCATCATATTTTTTAGTCGTTTTTGCGTCTGTATGGGCAGCTCGTTCTTGGGGATCAATGCCTGATTTTTTGTACATATGAATAGATAGGGATCGTATTTCGTGAAAAGTAGGCCGTTTGGTTTTATCCATATTGTCGTACAAACCTAATTTATCTCTCAGTTCAGAAAAACATTCGGAAATAGTCGCTGTCCTTAATTGTGTGTGGTGGGTTAAACCTTTAGCTAGTTCTGTCTTCCGGGATTTTAATTGATGAACAATGTAAGGGGATACAATATTGTCTTTGTGTATTATCAAGCCACCCATTATTAATTTTCATCAGTCCTGTTTCGATATCCGCATGTGTATTATCAAGCCACCCATTATTAATTTTCATCAGTCCTGTTTCGATATCCGCATGTCCTTTCGTTTGTGGGTGCTGGCTTAAGTTGGTAACCATTGACACCCACGCTTGAATGTAATCATCATTGTTTAAATGCTCTGCAGCTTCATCCTTACACCACTGCAAATACTCAGCTCTTGGCTTTGTAATGTCCGTTTTATGGTATTGAGGATCGTTTGCGGCAGTTACACTTAATTTATCGGATGCTAAAACATCCATATTTTCGTTGTTGCCTGGCTCTGTAGGCGTACCCGTTATACCTTGAATTGTTGTGATAGTTGATTTAAGCATTGCGACTAAATTGTCGTGGCTGTTGATAGCATGAATAGCTGCTACAGCTTGAGGATGGGTATCAAAGTGACCTATTACTCTTCGTCTTCCCCTGTTGAGAATATCTTCGTGTATTTCGCCTTCGTATGTGCCAACGGGCAAAATAAATGCTTTATTCATCTTTATTTCTTTCATGATGTTACCTCTTGGTTTTTTAATACTTTTTGACCTGATGAACGTAATTCTTGACGGGAAATTACATCATCAATTGGAATGCCTGTATGAATGGGTGAGAAAACAGCTATACATAAACCGCAACGGCCTGAAGTAGGTTCACTGCCATAGGGATCTTGTTTGTACCAGGCCGGAACATCAAAATAAATGCGACCGTTGGTTATTTTATAAATAGCGCTGGCGGGGTACATAGACAACCTATGCGGAAACCAATTTGCCTCACTTTTGTTTTGCAACACAAACACTGAGTGGAAACCTAATAACATTTCAACATAGGCTTTTTTGAGTATTGCGCTTAAGCCGGTGCATGTAGAGCCGTCTTCTAAACGACCCTTATGCGGTTTTGAAAACGGAGGGTTAGCAAAGCCAAAAAGGGGAACACCTTCTTCTTTACACGTTTTTCCCCAGTCTTGTTTAAGCGCATTATCTTGTGCGGTGAAAAACAAAGGGGTTTTGCTGTTGTTATGGCCATCGGTGAATAGATCTATTGAAAAACCTTGAGGGCAAAACGTTTCTTGTATGCCTAAATACTCTAATTCAGGGGTGATCCATTCATCATTTACATCACTGGCGCTGTGGCATCCTTTAAGCTTTGCGGCTGTTATTGTGCTTATGTAGTTATGCATATGGTTTTCTCTATACAGTAATTTAACTGACAGTGATTAAGTAGTAACTAAGTTCTATTACTTCGGAAGCGAGGGCCAGCGGCTGCCATTCCTAAAAATGTTCAGCATTGATTTTTCGGGCTCGTTGTTATCCCACAAGCCCCAGTAACGTTTTGGCTTTGGTTTTTTGAGCCTTAAATCTATCCTGCCCAAATCTAACGCTTGAACAAATGCGAAAAGGTATCCCTGAGTACGAAAATATTGAATAGAACAATTCTCGTTATTATCATCAAAGCGAATATTATTAATTTCGACTACTAACATATTAATTAACCTTTGCTTGTATAGTTTTTACGTTTACGGGTTGAACAACGGCACTATTACACTGCAGTGAAATAGTGCCGGGTTCAGTAAGTACAAATACTTTTCTGTCGGAAGGGCTTAAGTTATTTTTAACTTGGGTACCTTTAATTGGTTCATTAAAGTTAAAGAAACCTTCAAGTGTTAAGTGCAAAGCGGTGAGACTGCTATGCGCCATGGGGGTATCTAAATTAATGTAGCAATGAAACGGATGTGGGATTGTTGCGATATCTACTGTTAAGTGAACATCTTTATGGTGCGTGAGAATAATATTTTTATTTTCTTTGGCCATTACTTTGATGCTTTCAATTAATGTCGAGTTTGTATAACGCATTTGATACCTTTTGGTTTTGTTTTAAAAATAGGTTTTTTATAAAGATAGATACAAGTTGTTAACTATTTGTTTACCTTTGTGTTATCTTTAATATAAGTTTTAATTTGGTACATGATGTTAAACCTATGCTGAAGATATTTATCACCACTCAATATAGGGATATAAAACGTGAGTGGTATCGATGTTTATTTACTTTGAGTAGGGGGAATTAATCCATATTTAATTCTTTAATGTAGAGCTCTGCGACAAGAAAAGAGTCTTTTACTATTGATTCATAACTAAGTTTTTTGGGTTTTATTTTGTGTGTGATTTCAGGAAGAAGAATTTTTAAAGCTTCTTTTGCTACAATTATTCTTATTTCGTTGGTATTACTCGTCATAATATTTTTCCATTAAAATAAATACATCTAAAGGTTGATTGAAATATACAAGGTTACTTGTATTTGGTCAAGGAAATAAACCAAGGAACACCTTTATTTTAAGGTGGCATTTCTAAGGTATGGTTGTTTATTGGTGGGAAGTGTTAAAACTAGTACGATAAATTTCTAATAATCGGTTGATTTTAAGCTGAAATCAGCGTATCTATAATTTGTTTTTTGAATGAGGATGTTTATTTTGGATGTAAGTGTTAATAAAACAAGTAGTGATCCATCTATATTTAATGTGCAAAAGAAGGCTGAAGCGACATTATCAAGTAAAAAAAATGAAGAAGATATAAACGTTGATAGTGATGGTTCCAACAGTGGTATTATTGTTAATTTAAGTGAAAAGGGACAAGCACTATCTTTAAGTGATACAACAGAATCTGCTGATGATATTGTAACGCGTCAGACTTCCGATGGTGGAGGTGCAAATGGCGGTGGTAATCGCCCACCGTAATAATTTGAAGAATTATATATGATTGAAATAACTAGTACGTTGGTAGAAATTACAGTTGCTATTGCAATATTTGTTGTTTATATCAATATTGGAACTTTATTAATCGCAGCTGTTGTTGGTGATATAAATAGTAGCCCTTTTATCACTATATTTTGTTTAACATTGGCTAACTGTATCTCATCCATTGCTTCTTCTGTAATGGCTGATTATTTTGGTGTTGTTAACCTCGAATTTATGAGGCATTTATGGTACGTATCACTGGCGTGTATAAATATAATCACTATTATTTTTATTTATAAGCTTCACTCTTATTATCATAAACGACTTGGAAAGCTTGCAAATACGGTTGTATTGTCAAGCATGATCTTGGTTATAGTTCAAATGATTGAATATGTACCTAGAATTTTGTTTAACATCAGTAGCAAGGAATTGGATGATTTAAAAATGTTAGGGATATCTTTTTCTAGTTTTTATCCAAATGCAATCACGGTGATAAATGTGTTTTTGACAGTTGTTACTGTTTTAGTAGTGTTTTTTGCGTTATTGAAAGCTGTAAAAGTTAGAGTTTATTTTAAATAATAATTATAAGGAAAAAGGAATTTAATATGAGTTATATATTTGCAATCCTCGTGGCATTTATATTAATAGCTGCACCGTGTTATTTTATTTTAGTCATACGGAAAAGCAGTAATGAAGATATAAACAATCGAAGGGAAAAAAAAGCATTTGATCCGGATGGAAATATTCTTTCATTAAATACAACAATAATCCAAAGTTTGATGTTGGAAGGAGCTAGGTTACATGGGGAAAGGATTGAACTCGACAGGCTATATGTAATGGGAGTTGATAATGTCAATCTTGGGAAAGCTGAATTTAAGCTCGGAGAAAGGACTAAAGATTTTGTTTTTAGGGCAAGAGCTGCCGGATTAATTTTGGACAAGGATATTAACAAAAAAATTAAACGCTGAGCATTAACTGATTTTATCTTCTCTATTTAGAATTATATTGGATTCCATGTATTGACCAGTTAACTTATGTGTTATGGCCGCGATAAAAATATTTAGGAGTGTTTTTTTATTTTTAACTGCATCAATAACACCGTCTTCAAATTGGCCTTGTCTTTGTAAAGTTTTACGAGTAGATATCAATGCGGAGTCAAAGGCATCTTCAAATACATCTTGGATATCTTCTATAGTGAAAGTTTCAAGTTCATTTTCAATAATGGATAAGTTTGGACTACTTTTGCCAGTTTCTAAGTAATTAATATTTACTAGCAACACTTCAGCAATTTTATACATCCTAGTAGAAGTTGCGTTATGTTTTTCAATCTGCCCAATTGTTTGCTGACTAAGCCCTACTAAATCTGCTAGACGTCCTTGCGTCATTCCTTTGATAGCTTTACGCGCTTTTAAAACTCTCGCACCACGATTTTCTTCAGTTGTTTCCGACATTAGTCACGCCAATCCCATTAAATTTCTAATACATATTACAAAGAGGCTTGTAAACTTTCAAACAATTATAGCTTGTAGGTGAAACAATGCTATTCCTTGGTTATGTTTGACAAATTACAAGTATGCTAGTAGCCTTGTTGTGTAATTGAATCATTTATAGAGGAATTTTGATGGCAACACCGGTTTTAAAAAACCCAATATTAATGAAAGCAGTGAAAAAACTTGGATCTCAAACCAAACTTGCGGCTGCAATAAATACTACTCAACAAAATATTTGGTGGTGGCTATATGAAGCTAATTCAATTAATGCAGAGTTTGTTATAGCTATAGAAAAAGCGTCTGGAGTTTCTAGGCATGAACTGCGGCCTGATATATACCCGAAGGATGAGGCCGCATAATGTCTTTATTTTCTAATAAATATTACTGCTGCGACCAATACAATAGCAAAGATGTCAAAACTACCACCTTCATAAGTTGGTTTCCCGCCACTACCATCACCAAGGGCATAAGTGTCTTGCTTAATAGTTGTAATCATAGGTGGCTCTTCTCCATCTCCACCTGTAATCATTTTAGGTGGTTCATTACCACCTCCATTACCGGGTTTGTTTTTTTGTTTAAGACTTATAAAAGTAGTTGGTTGTTCCCCATATCCACCTGTAAATATTTTAGGTGGTTCAATACCACCTCCATTACCGAGTTTGTGTTTTGGTTTAACACTTATAAAAGTAGTTGGTTCTTCCCCATTAATAATCAGTTTGTGAACATGTATATTTTTTACGATAACACTATCAGATATAACTTTTTTTATTGTTGTAAATTCGTTACCTACAAGCATTGTAAACTCTCAATATTTAAACCGTTTTTTAAGTGTAACCGATTTTTATTCGTTTATTAAGGAAGCAGTTGCCATAAAAAATATGGGTAAAGGGTTATAGATTTATTTATTCGTTGATCAGCCAGTTAACTGATTAATTAAGCCAATAAAAATACCGGAGATAACGGATGTCATTAACGGTTAACCAGGAAACAGCATTACGAGTACTGTCCAAAATTGGAGAACCTTGTGGTGTACACAGGATCCTAGCCCTAAGCAATGGGGCTTTTGAAAGCAAGGCGTTAATGAAACAAGTTTTAGCACAACTTGTGGTTGCAGGCATGGTAAAGCATCAAAGCAATCGGCTGTATAAATTAACGTTTTTTAAAACGCTAGCTGACAAGGCTAAGCCGAAAATAAACAAGTCGGGTAAAACGGCTAAAAGTAAGGTTATGAAAATGAAAGATGAACCAGGTGAAGCTATATCGGTGTTGCAGGATCCTGCGCTTACGTCAATTGACGAGCTGACTATCAAGCTTAGTAAGCCAAGACAGGTTATTGAACACCAGACGCTTAAATGCGAGGTATTAGAACGTTTAGCCGGATTATTGAGTGATGATGTAGCCAAGGTGCTGATCTCAATAAAAGCTGATTTGAATGCAGCTACGGCGGATTAAGGATCCTCTGGGCGTTCCTGTATTAACTGAGAATATCTTAGATATTAATTAACAGTTAGCAATTAACGTGAGCCGGAAAGTTGAGTACAGGCAGTTAGGCCGGACATTGAGTCACATTAAAAGAGAAAGTTAGCATCAGAGATGATAAACCGTTATGCGCGGTATTCTATTCGTTTAGTGCTTACCTGAACGTTAACGCATAGTGTGAGAAAGGCGTAAGGGAAGGGGAAAAGTTCCCCTTTTTCTTACGGGCATAAAAAAACCACATCTAAAGTCTGACATGACAAATGTGGTTAATCTAGAACGAGGCTAAGTATGTCAAATACTGCTCAAATAATCAACTTTTCTACAGAGGTATTTATTTTGTCTGGTAAATACGCTTCAGGAGTTCCTATTGAGGCACTAAGTGAACTAAGTGGTGCCGAGCTTAAACTTTATATAGCGTTGTGCTCTTATGCCAACCATAAAAACCAATGCTACCCCAAACGCAAAGATCTGGCTGCAATTATCTATAAGAATGATTGGATCCAAATTTCACCACAAAAGCAGGAGAACAGGTTAAATATTATCAGTAAGCATTTAAAATCTCTTGTCAGCAAAAATTGGTTAGAAATTATGGGTGACGGTCGCTACGGAAAACCGAACGATTATATTGTTAAATACCGATATACCCCTATAAAAAAACCACAGGGTGCAGAAAAAGCAGAGGGACACCCTATAGAAAAACCACAGGGTGTGGAAAAAGCAGAGGGACACCCTATAGAAAAACCACAGGGTGTGGAAAAAGCAGAGGGACACCCTGTAGAAAAACAACAGGGTGTGGAAAAAGTAGAGGGACAGCCTGTAGAAAAACAACAGGGGTACCCTATACAAAAAGTAGAGGGACAGCCTGTAGAAAAACAACAGGGACACCCTATAAAAAAAGTAGAGGGACAAGCAACTATACCATTACAACTAACCAATACAGATAACCATAAACATATAAAAGAAAGTCAAAATAGCTTAGCCAAATCGGTTATCGATTATTTAAACGAAAAGACCGGACTAAATTTCAAGTATACATCTTCAGATTTAAAATTCATTCTTGCCCGGTTCAAAGAGAACTTTTCTGTTGATGATTTAAAACTCATTGTTGATCACAAAGTGAATGAATGGCTTGGCAACCTAGCGATGAGTGAGTATCTCAGGCCGTCAACACTGTTTGGAACCAAAGCAAATGGTTATTTAGCGATTGCAACACTTCCCAAAAAGGCTGTATCTGTAACTATTAAAACTCATTTAACCAAACAGCAAAAGGTGACTGAAAACAACAAACAAGCGATTAACAGTTTTGTTAATGGAGGATCTAAAAATGATTGAAATAGATCGTGAAAGATTCGGGGATGCCTTGTTTGCAACAATGGAAATTTACGGTCGGGAAGTATCAGAAATGGTGATCCATATTTGGTGGAATTCATTAAAAAGCTTTGAAGTTGATTTGGTTTGCCGCGCTTTACAACGGCATATTATGGACCCGGACACTGGCCAATTCGCCCCTAAACCTGCCGATGTGTTGAAGTACTTAGTCGGTAGTCGGCAGGGGGTGGCAATGCTTGCCTGGTCGAAGGTTGATAAAACGGTTAAGTCTGTAGGCGGTGCCGGCAGCATTGTTTTTGATGATGTAATTATTCATAACGTTATTGAAGACATGGGCGGTTGGTCTACTTTGTGTAAATTATCAGAAAATGATTTAATTTTTAAAGCGAATGAATTTGAAAAAAGATACAAGGCATATCAGCTAAACCCACCAACTGTGTTTACCTCAAAATTAATTGGCACAGATGAAGCATATAACAAACGTGAGAGTTTTAATGTTGAAGGTCCTTATTTAATTGGTGATCCGAAAAAAGCTTTGTGTGTTTTAGAGTCTGGAGTCATTAAACCGAGATTACAAATTACAGGACCGCGATCACTAGCCGTGTTAGTTGAGTTCATTGAAAATTAGGGGGCCACATTATGTTGATAAATGAAAAAGTTATGTTTTGGGGAATTCTTTTTATTGCAATTTTAGCCTATTGGCTTGGCTGTAAACGAACAAAAATTAAGTTTCTTGAACTATTGATGACTGTCGACAGGCGATGGCGCGAAAGTGTTTTTCAACAACAGCTTGAAGGAGAGTTGTTCTTAGCTAAGTTGTTTATTTTATATTTGATGTTTTGTTTGTGCATTGTTTTGTATCGATAGGAATATCATTATTTTACTGAGTGTTTTGTTAATGAGTGTTTTATTAATTAGCTTCTAGAGGGAATTATTATGGTTGTATGTAATGGGATGGTGTCAATATGAAAAATTACGCAGAAGACGCGCATCAAACTGCTTTAATGACATGGTGTAGTTATACCAGGTTACCGGTTCTTCCCTGGATTGAATCCAAGGCAACGGTGATTGACTACTTATATGCGGTCCCGAACGATGGCAGGTACAACCCTCAAGAGGCGGTAAGGCTAACAAAGCAGGGTGTTAAATCGGGTATTTCTGATTTACACCTTGCTTTGCCTATGTCTGGCAAACATGGGTTATGGATAAGAATGACCAAGGCATCGNTATCATTAACACAATGCGAATGGCAAATACGTATGGATAATGCAGGGTTTGAAACGGTNGTTTGTTTTGGCTGGGAAGAGGCTAAACAGGCAATTATTGAATATATTACGCTTGAAGAACCGTTGAAGGTTGTTGCGTAATGAACCCCGGGATAATTATAAATGTAGCCCGCAAAATAAGAGGTTATTCTCAGGTAGACCTGTCAGGACGTTATGGAATATCTGAGTCAACGCTTCGTAATTATGAAAAAGGGCGTACGCAAATCCCTCAAGTAGTTTTTGATGATTTATTAAAATATCTTCATCTTACCCAGGAGGAAGTAAATAATGTCGCTGAAAAATATACAACAGACGAGGACTGAACTTAGGGCATGGGGTTATTTTTGGTATAGAAGAAAACATTATATGGGCGGCCGAAGGATGAGCCTTACGGCTTTGTTCATTGAAAAAAAACGCAGTGAAACAATAAAACATAAGAGAAAACTAAAATACACCGGCAAAGGTGAATGTAGACAATGCATGTTAAAAGGGGTTGACGTTCCTTATGACGTTATAGGGAAAGAAAGCCGGACCACCCGATTAATGACATCAGCCGATATAAATATACCGCCATTTATTCAGGCAATAGACAATGTAATTGAGCGGCTTAAAAAGGAGTACCAATTAGTACTGGTAGCCCAATACATCAATAACAATGAACAGGTAGGTTTCTGGATTGATGAAGCAGAGCATGAGGTTATGGTGATGTTGTAATGGCTATTTTTTATGTTGATAGCA
>JABSOI010000029.1 GCA_013216015.1 Alteromonadaceae bacterium
ATTTTGTGAGATATTTCTCACATGATTGTGTGGGGATTTATTAATCAAATTTTTATAAAATGTGCGGAACGTAGGATAAAACAAAGCATGAGTCGTCGAGGGAATTGTTGGGATAATGCACCAATGGAACGGTTTTTTAGAAGTTATAAATCAGAATGGATGCCAACTACGGGTTACCATACATTTAATGAAGCTAAGCATTCAGTGATTGATTATATAACGGGTTATTACAGTAAAGTGAGACCCCATAGCTATAACGGTGGATTAACACCGAATGAATCAGAAAGAAGATACGGAATTGAATACAGAGCTGTGGCCAATATTACTTGACCACTTCAAAGCCTTGTTTTAGTTAACGCACATAGATTCACAAACCGAGTAGAAAGCGCCTAAAAGGCGTGCTCCCTAAAATAAATAAACATCCGATCTTTAGTAGTGTTACAACTTTAAACAGCATACAACACTCAACTTACATTAAGAGTCTTTTCTTAGCGTTTTTGTTTTTCTTAAAATTGACACAATTTTGAAGCCAATTATCATCTCTAAGGCTACTTACAACCCAATCTATAAATTTTTGTGAGTATCTTCGTCTATCAGTATAATCATGTAACTCTGGCTTACTTGTTATATTATGCTTCATTACAATGGCATGAAAACTGTATTGATTCAAAACTCCATTTCCCGATTCACTTTTTATCTTCTTAATTGCACAATCTCTAAAGTATGGATGTGATTTCTTCAAAGCTTTCGCCTTGGTTACTATTTTAACTGAATCTCCATCTTCACCGAGAGACAGCGTAATATCCGATGCATTTTTATTCTTTGTTAAAACCAGTTCATATTTTACAGCTACAGAAAACTCATTCGATGTATGCTTTGATTCTAACGTTTCAATTTTGTCTAAGAACCTTTTCACTTCATTAGCAGTATGAACCCCATAAGCATCTTTTATTACGGCTACCTCAGGTTTTACCCCATCAATAATTAGGCTTAACATACCAACGCTTTGCCCTGCTAAAGGTGAATTACCAAGAAGTTCTTTATATTTCGAAGTGTAGTTTATAACGTTAGCCTGAAAAACTTCTGAGAGCTTTGGCTGCAACTCAGGAATTAAAAGATGTATTGCCTGATCTCTCAACTCAATTAGAACTTTTAAGTTTTCTTTTTCGTCAGAATTTTTGACGTACACTTTATTCATTGCATCTGTAATAGAAATACTATTACCGTTAGCATAATAAAGGTTTTCAATCTTATCCGTTATTAATACTTCCGCTTTAAGTATAAGTTCCCAAGCATTAATCATTAATATTGAAAAAGCTTCAACCCTATTTGACAAACTTGGCCGATTATACGATTCCAAGGCAAGAGTAAATGCATCTAAACTCCTATGAGTTAGACTTTTAAACATTTTTTCTTCTTCACTTAACTTTTCAGATTTTCGACTTTGAGACATTGTTCTTAAAAAATCATCGTCAGATAATAAAGATATACCTTTACAGTACCAAGTTCTTTTTTCACCTTTAAAAATATATTTATCTCTTAATTTTTCGCTTATATATTTATTAATGGTTGTTCTTGGGTATCCTGAATAAATAGCAACTTCATTTGTTTTGAAATTTTCTTTATTAGCTTCTTTTATCCTAAAGAATTTTAGCAGTTTTAGCTCTCTTTCCGTGCTAGACATTATTTATCCATTAACAATTAATTTTATAAAAAAGCGCTATTGTAACGCCAAGCATGTTCCATAGCTGTTTGAAACTCTACTTTATCCCTTTTCAAATCATCTATTTCACTTTCTAATAAAGAAGACCAATCATCTTGATCTAAATCGTCAAGCATTCCATATAAAGCATCTATATTGTCCTTTATATTCAGGTATGATTTCTTCCGCCTATTAACAAGTGAAGTATTACGATCCAAGTTAAATACTCTAATAGTTTCGGTTGCCCTTAGCTTCTGACATACAGTTAAATCTTTTTTAACTACAACGTCACCATTAGTTAAAAAAATCAAATAGTCATTTGCATCATCTACATCTGGTTTAAGTATATTTGAAATATCATAGGGTTTAGCTTTTCTGCTATCTTTATAATGTCCACAACGGTTACGGTCATCACACGAGCCAAATAAGTTTTCCCATGTAAAAGTATCCTTTTTGTATTTATCCTTATTTTTGAAGTGCTCTATTTGCTTTCCAGTTAAAGTGCATTCACAATATGCACAAAAACCCATTTGCATAAAATCAAATTTCTTCCATATCTCTAACCTGTCAATTTCCGTGACTTCCTTAAAAAGGTTAACTCCATGTCGATAACTATCTAAACAAACAGGTTTAGTCGGTCGGGTTAGTTTTTTCAATCTAACCTCTTATTCTTCATCAATTCATTTGCTTTAAACTTCATCTTTTGAAGTTTAATTTGATTTTTACAATATTGAATTTCAGGGTGTGATTCACCAAAATGAAGTTTTAATAATTTAAACAATGCTATTGCTTCTACATCTTCATATTGGTTCTGCTCTATATATGATAGAAGCTTAGTCAAATCCCTTGCTTCTTTAATATTCGGAACAGAATCAGTACCCATTATTTGAGCTAATATATCAGCACTGGTGACCCCTTTAGTCTGATATTTTGGCGTGGAAATTGTTATATTACCATTCCCATCCTCTTCTAAATTACGAATAGATTTAACATCAACTGTAGATAGAACTTGGGGACTGTGAGTAGTAATAATAAATTGAATATTTGGGAACGTTTCAGTCAGATTTATAATAATATTCTGCTGCCAAAGTGGATGTATATGTAGTTCAATTTCATCAATTAAAATAAGACCTGAACCGTGTAATGGGTTAGATAATGATGGGTTTAAAAATATTAACCTTCGAGCTATATCACCAACCAAGGCAATGAGTGTACGTTCTCCCTGAGAAAGTTGCTTGGCATCTAATTTAACATCTGCTTTTTTTACAAAAAAACCTTCTTCGGGTTCAATTTCATAAGTAAGTTCAGTTATTTCTGGCATGAAGGTCATTATTGATTTGTTAATATGTTCAATCAATTTATTAGCTGGCTTTTGCAGTAGTTCTAGCTGAGAGGCAATACCCACAACCTCACGGCTAAGTTGAGCTATAATCTCATCTACAGCTTTATTAGGGCTGCTTTCTTGTGCTATTTTCTGACGTAAAGCTGAAAGAAGTTTATTATTGGAATCTAAATTACCCTTCAGTTTCTGATATTTACGATCAGAAGATAAGTTAATAAAAGTTAACCTTTTATACCAACCTAAAAAGCGATTAAAGTTTTGATGAGAGCTTAATGATCCATCATAACCATCTACAGATCTCCAATTCTCGCTAGAGATTTTTTCAATTTTACTTAATTGTATTTGAGTTGTATTCTGCGTCCTCTCTACAGGATAATAAGCAAGCATTGGTAAATTAAAATCTTTGATAGTTACGTTTAAATATCTATACATATCAGCAAGCAATTTAATGGCTGCATAATCCCCAATCAGTCCTTCATCAGCTGAAAGTTTTGGCTTAGATAGCTCTACATCACATTGGTTATTTTGAAAATATTGAACGGTAGACTTAATTGTGGCGAACGAAGCATCATTTGTTTGACAAATATCTTTAATTACAATTTTTTGGCCTGTTGTATCTTCCCTTAAGAAATTATTAACAAACCAAGAAAGCGATTTTGCAATACCTTCTAGTATCGAAGTTTTTCCACTGCCATTATTACCTATAATCACCGTCAGATTGGTATTAGACATATCTAAATTTAATTTTTCAAAACGTCTAAAATTAAAAAGCTTGATATTATTAAACCTAAAATCAAAGCTCTTTGATGCTTCAATCACTTCTGAAAAATAGCTATTTGCAATTTTATCATCTTTACTTTCAACAAAGTGTCCATCACGCCAATACTGAGCTAATTGAAATTTAGAACTAACATTGTCTCTATTAGCTTTAATTTCTAGGTTTTTAATTGTTTTAGACTTTGTTTTAGCTGGCGTAGTTGGTTTATTTTCCATTTTAGCTCTCACTCCTAAACTGATTGATTTCATCCATCGTTTTCTTAGAGTATTTGTTAATCATTCTTTCTCGAAAAACTGGTTCAACGTGGAAAGCAAAACCTAAAAGACCTTTCAGGTGCTCTATATCTTGTTGCGCTAACATATTCAATTTGAACTTGTGAATTAAAGAAGATATATAACGCTTCCTATCTCTACCAATAGAAAGCTCACCTTCATTAGTAATAGTTACACCAGTTATATGTCTATTGTGGGCTTTTGATGAAAATACAGTCTTTGAAGCTTTTACTGAAATTCTTTTACCAAAATTAGACGTTAAGGTTGACTCAACTAATTTAGGAACTTCAAATAACGCATCTTTTAAACTAGTAGAAAAACTAATATCATCAGCATATCGAGTATAAGTAATTTTTCTTTGTTTACACCAATTTTCCACTATTTCATCAAATTGATACATTATGAAATTTGATATACTTGGAGATGAAGGTGCTCCAACACTCAGTATTAGTTTCCCTCCAATTTTTTTACTTGGACACCAAAAGCATAATTGTTCCAATAATTTAAAATCTTCCTTAGTAAATTTTATCTTATTTTTTACTAATTCATTTTTTAATATTAATGGGTTAATGCTATTGAAGAAGTTTTCGAAATCCATCTTTAATAAATACTTGTTTTTTTTATGGCATTCAGCATTTTCTTTAATACTAAGACCTTGCCTATAAGCATATGCTGTATGATGTGTAGGTAATATGTTTTTAAATAAATCGACTAAATGACGTTGATATACTTTTAATTCTTTAGATGGGTGTGCAATGATTCTTGTACCTGCACTTCTCTTAGGAATAGAGTAAACCCTATATTTTTTAGGCGCATTCATAGAAAAAATTAAAATATCAGATTCAGATATTGAAAAGGTAGTTTTATTCAATTCTCTATTTAGTAAATCTAATAAGTTCATTAAAATTCTCATGACTAGAAACAAATAAACCCCAAATAAATTTGAGGTTTATAAACTCTTTACTAAAGGAAGCGAAACCTTTTTATAGATCAGGTTTGTAGCGAGGAACGAGGTACGAACCTGATCTATAAAAAGGTTTCGCACCATAAAATCGTTCAATAAGTTTGAGTCTGGCAAAACGCCCGACTAGACTAATATTGTGTTTTAGACAACAAAATAAGTCCAAACGCTAAAGAGCTTAAAAAGCATACCCTAATCTACAATTTCTAGCAATAATTAACTTTAGAAATCATCTTAATAGATTAATATATTGGCTTTATTCTTAAACAATGATATTGGCAAAAAATTATATAATTAATTCTTTTTTCTATCACCATTTACTCTTTAAAAAATATTATCAATTACTATTCAAAACTCTATAAACTGTAGTTCTAGAACAATTCAAAGTTTTTGAAATTACATTTTCATTCATTCCATTGGAAAAATATTCTTTAATTTGAACATGAAGTTTTTCATTCTTGAATCTACCTAGATGTTTACCTTTCGATTTTGCTAAAGCCCTACCTTCATTACACCTTTGAAGGATTCTCTTTCTCTCCATTTCTGCAAAAGCTGAAATTGTGGTGTAAATAACTCGACCAACATCAGAGTTAATATTTATATCCCCAAGATCATGAAGGACTAAACCAACTTCCTGTTCATTTAACTTGTCAGCTATTTGTAAAGTGTCAATCGTTGAACGTGCCAAACGGTCTGTTTTAGTAATGTGAATAACATCACCTGCTCTAGCAAAACCCATCATTGATAGTAATTCAGGTCTATTTGCTGATTTACCACTGATACTTTCTTTAAATATTTTTTCGCAACCAATTTCTTGAAGTTGTATTATTTGCACGTCTAAATTCTGATCTGTTGAACTGACCCTTGCATACCCTATTTTCATTTTATGCCTTTAAAGTTACTTAATAATCAATGTTACATGTAGATTTATTAATACAAGACTTGTCTTTCCTGTGAGTTATTTTAAAAGAGCTACATCATAGAAAGGAAAATGAATACAAATCAATTACATTTGTAAATTAAAGGTAAAGCTAAGGTTAATTTAAATTCTAAGGTTTTTTGAATAAATAATTTGAAAATCTTTTTTATTCATGGCACATAATGATCACGGGGAAATATAAACACGTAAGGACTTACTCACCAGAAAAGTTGACTGGTTAAAAGAACCCCCAAGATGGAAAAGCTTAAAATGGATACCCGTGATTGAATCTACAAAAGAAATGAATGGAAAAAAACTTATCAACGCCGTGATTACATCACGAGTCATAAAGATAAATCAGCAGAATTTATTGAAAAATAAAAAATATTCGCTTAGGAGTAAAAAATAAACGTTTAAAATTAGGCTAGAACGATGAGAATATAATGAATGTATTTACTGTCATGTTGAAAATTAGTTGAATTAGACTCGATTACTCTAGATAGTTTAAAGTATTAAACAATATCTGATTTTAGTGGTAATTATTCATTACCAAGGCATTTAAGAGAACTTTAAATGGTCTTTAATAATCTAATAAATTTTCAAACTAACCACCCATTCATTCTTTTTTCATGGGTTCTGATTTTAAGCGAAATGAATTTTACAATTTAGCTGCACGATTTCAGAGGTATTTGACATTTTTCCTACATTTTATAGCTTTAGAATTTTACAAACTACCCGCCTCCGTTTTACAAACTGCGTGCGCGGCTACAAAAAGCATTTCAAACATGTTGGACTATGATTCAAAAAGATCCAATAGCGATCCAATGTTTTTAGAAAAGGTTATAAACCCGTTGTAAATAGGGGCTAGAGATGGCGGTGACGGAGAGATTCGAACTCTCGAAAGGTTGCCCTTTACACACTTTCCAGGCGTGCTCCTTCAGCCACTCGGACACGTCACCATTTGAACTACTAAATATTTTTAAGTGTTGCTTTCACTTTGGGAGAAAGGCTGATGAGCACGCAGGGCGTGTCAATTTCACCTTGGCAGCCACTAGGACACCTCACCATTTGAACTACTAAATATTTTTAAGTGTTGCTTTCACTTTGGGAGTAAGGCTTATGAACACGCAAAACATGTCAGTTCCCCTTCCCTATTTGCAGCTACCTACTAAAAGTAAGTCATACTGCAAGCTGCGCTATGTTAAAAAAAAAGCCTCGTGTGTGCAAGGCTATTTTTGTGTTTTATCAGAATAAATAAAGTGGCTGTCTAAAATTTAAACTATTTGCCACAATTTCAATCAATTATTAATGATACCTGATGAAATTATGCATTTCCTTTAACGGCTAGTTTATTTTCAGCGGCAAAGTTAAGCATGCGGGTTAATGGTATCATGGCTTTTTCGGCTAATGCAGGGGCTACTTCTATTTCACGTCCTACAGGGCTTTCTAGGGCTGCTACGATTGATTTAAGACCATTCATTGCCATCCACGGGCAGCTAGCGCAACTTTTACAGGTTGCCCCGTTTCCGCCTGTTGGAGCCGCTATAAATGTTTTGTTTGGGCTCGCTTGTTCCATTTTATAAAAAATGCCTTTATCGGTGGCTACAATAAAGTGTTGATTAGGCATTTCTTGGCTGGCTTTAATTAACTGGCTGGTGGAACCTACAGCATCAGCAATTTCAATAACGTTTGCCGGTGATTCCGGGTGAACTAATACGCCAGCTTCAGGATATTGTTTTTTAAGCTCACGTAATGCCTTGGCTTTAAATTCGTCGTGCACGATACAAGCGCCCTGCCACATTAACATTTCGGCACCGGTTTCTTTTTCAATGTATGCGCCCAGGTGACGGTCTGGTCCCCATAGAATGGGTTTACCTTCGCTTTCGAGCATTTCTACAATTTCAAGGGCAATGCTTGAGGTAACAACCCAATCGGCTCTTGCTTTAACAGCGGCAGAGGTGTTTGCGTAAACAACTACTGTATGATCCGGGTGTTTATCACAAAAAGCGGAGAATTCTTCAATTGGGCAGCCTAAGTCCAGTGAACAGGTTGCTTCAAGTTCAGGCATTAATACGGTTTTTTCAGGGGTCAGTATTTTTGCTGTTTCCCCCATAAATTTAACACCGGCAACAATCAATGTTTCAGCCGGGTGCTGTTTACCAAACCGGGCCATTTCTAATGAGTCGGCTACACAGCCTCCCGTTTCTTCAGCAAGAGCTTGAATTTCTGGGTCGGTATAATAATGAGCAACTAAAACAGCATTCTTTTCTTTGAGTAGTTGTTTTATCTTTTCTTTGTATTGCGCCCGCTCCTCATTGTTCAAAGGGACAGGCTTTTGTGGGAATTGGAAATCAAAATCTACGGCTAAATTGTCTTGCGTCATTACTTATCTCGGTTACAGCTTAATGTACATAATTTTTAAACACAGCAATTATAAGGTAAAGTGGGGAGAATGTGTACTATAGAATATTCTGGCTGTTGATATACGTTAACCTTAAGAAAACATTTAGACTTAACATTGAAACTAGTTATTAACCAACATATTTATGGCTACATTAAATTTAAGCTTCTGGTAAATATATATTTTGATGGGTTACGTCTGCGACTAACCCATCTACGAAAAAATCCATCTGTATTATTGAATATTTATCTTCGTTGAAATTAGGCAAGTTATTCATGCTAATTAATATACTGACTTTTTTTGAAATTAACAGAAAGTGACGTTTTAAGATTTTAAAATGAAGTGGTCGGCCGTGAAGGATTTGAACCTTCGACAAATTGGTTAAAAGCCAACTGCTCTACCAACTGAGCTAACGGCCGACAATGTCTTACTGTTGTACAAATTTGCCGGAAAATCTCCGGCTACTAAAAGCTGATAGGAACTTTAAGTATAAAAAGGTGTTCTTATCTTTTTCTTTTCATTTATTGCAATAAGCAATATAAAAGTGGTCGGCCGTGAAGGATTTGAACCTTCGACAAATTGGTTAAAAGCCAACTGCTCTACCAACTGAGCTAACGGCCGACATTGCGTTGAGTTGCACCCTGAACGCGCCGCATATAATACTCATATTTTAGTTAAGTGCAACAATAAATTTAACTTTTTGACATTTTTTATTTGTTCGAACAAAAAGACAGCAAAAAGCTAGATTAATAGACAACTTATGGCGAATTCATTGCCCTCATTTGTCAGAATCTCATTGCGTTAATATTATTGCGTTAAAGTTTCCAAACGAGTTTTTGCCAAAATAGCAGCACTTGAACCGGGATATTCTTCGATCAACAGTCGATATTGAGCAATTGCTTGCGTAATATTATTTTTCTTTTGCTGTAACATCGCTAATTTAAGCATGGCTTCACTACGTTTATTTGAATGAGCAAAATCATTAACCACAATATCAAATTCAATTTTAGCTTTAGTCAATTCATTTTTATTAAAAAGCAATAAACCTAACCAGTAATGTGAATTCGCTGCATAACTGGAATTCGGGAACTTTTTGTTAAAAGATCTAAATTCAGGTATAGCTTGTTCATAACGTTTGTCTTTTAATACAAGATTAACCGCTCGATCATAAGCTTCGTTTTCAGTTAAATCACTACTGTAATTCACTGAACTGTCACTTCCCGCAGCTGGCGCTACAAGTGAAGCAGGAACCTTACTAGCTGGTTTTAATGCCTCGGCAACCCTTCGGTCTAATTCTTGATATAAATCGCGTTGACGGTCTAATACCTGACTTAACTGATGCGTATGCAATTCAGTAACGCCACGAAGTTGGTTTACTTCATTTTGTAATTCATCAAGTTGGCGTTGAACATTTACTTGCGCTCTGTTTCTAGCATCAAGTTTACGTTCCAAATTAGACAATTGTTGACTAAGAGTCATCGATGAAGAGCCTGACTTAGCGCGACTCACATCTATAACAGGAGCGGGATCAGCTGCTAATACATAAAAAGTATTAACAGCCAAAGCGGTCCCGAATAAAACTTTATTAAGTTTCATTTACGTTCCTAATAAAAAGCCTGGTTAACAATTTAATTAATTGGCTAATTAGTAAACTAATACTGCACGGCGATTTTTCGCAAATGCATTTTGGCTACGATCTTTAATCATAGGCTTTTCTTCACCATAACTAACAGCCGTTAATTGTGAAGAAGATACACCCATGTTTTCTAAATAAGTTATTACTGCTTTTGCACGACGCTCGCCTAAAGCAATGTTATATTCAGGAGTACCACGTTCATCAGCATGACCTTCAACTAACACATTTACGTGAGCATTACTGTTTAAAAATGCCGCGTGCGCATCTAAAACATCAGAAAAATCACGGCTTACCGTCGACATATCGAAGTCAAAATAAACAATGTGCTCAGCACGTAGTTTTGCCATTTTCTTACGTTTTTGTTCTTCAATTTTAGCCGCATGTTGGGCCGCAGTTACTTGTACATTATCTTCAACTTGTTTTGTTACTTCTTGTTTAGCGTTGGTGTCTACCCGGCTCGCTGTTTCAGTTTCAGTATTTGAACTACAAGCTGACAAAGCCAAAATTGGCAATGCAACAGCTAAGGCCTTAACAGTTTTATTCATGCGCATTATATTTTCCTTATTTTTTAAATTTCTAAAATATTCAAAAGTGTCTAAAATTATTCAATAATAATTACTATGTTTATGGTTTATTATTATAAAAATGGTGACCAAGCAGGCGATTTTACCTCACCGTTAAGTGCCGGTAAGCGGGCTTTAAATCGACCATCAACAGAAACCAAACTTAATACTTGTCGGTTATTGTGCAAGGTACTGTAAATTATCATTCCTCCATTAGGAGATATACTTGGCGACTCGTCTAAACGTGTTTTAGTTAACACCTGAAATAAACCAGACGATAACTCTTGCTTCGCTAAATGATATTTACCACGTGTTCTATTAACCATTACTAACTGGCGTCCATCAGGGGTTACTGAACCACCTAAATTCAATTCACCGTCAAAAGTAAGCCTTCTTACTTTTCCGTCGACTAAATTTACGCGATAAAGCTGAGGTTTTCCACCCCGTTCTGAACTAAATATTAAAGAATTACCATCTGGCGTCCAACTTGGTTCAGTATCTATCGCTCTATGCCGGGTAATTCTTCGTAAACTTTTACTTTCTACATTCATAACATATAGTTCTGGATTACCGTCTTTCGATAATACCATCGCCATCTGCTTACCATCAGGAGACCAGCGTGGTGCACTATTTATTCCCGTGTATGAACTCATTAATGTACGTTTACCTGAATAAATATCAATAACGTAAATTTGTGCCTGACGTTTTTCGAAAGAAACATAAGCCAGTTGGCTACCATTTGGGTGCCAGTCAGGTGACATTAACGGTTCTTTAGAACTTAACAATACATGTTCGTTATAACCATCATAATCAGCAATAACCAGTTGATATGGGTAACTTTCTTCGTCACGCACAATAACATATGATATTTTTGTTAAAAAAGCACCCCTTGTACCCGTTAATTTTTCAAAAATAACATCGCTGATCCTATGACCATATCGACGAAATTGGTCGGCACTTATTTCAACACTGCTTTCTTCCAGAATGTGATCTGTCGTTTGTACCAATTCGCCATTACTTAACATTTGTGAATGACCACCAGTAATTTGGCCTCGAATAACATCAATTAACTGATAATTAACGAGGTAACGACCAATAGATGATTCGCTGATTTCACCAACAATAATAACTTCAACACCTTCGCTAGCCCAAGCAGTATAATCAACTTCACCGTCTGCACTAGGTTGCTGTGGAAAATTATGCTCATCGATAGGTCTGAATTTACCACTGCGTAATAAATCTTCGCTAACAACGTTTGAAATTTGTTCAGGCATAACTCCTGCGCCAGTCCATTTAAATGGTACTACAGCAATAGGCCGGGCACTGTTTACTCCTTGGGTAATAACTATTTCCAGTGTTGCATTCGCACTAATCGAAGAAAAGATAAACAAAAATGTTAATAATAATTTTAATTTTTTCATATGCTCTTTAATAAATGTCAATAATATATTTCGTTAAAAAAGTCGGCTGTTTTTTTATTTAGTCACTCACGCCTATACTTAAATTAATGCCATCAAAAGGTATCTGGAGCGAATAAAAGACTCAACGTCCTGAACTCTTTAAATACTTCCGGGTCTTTTGGAACAGGTAACGTACCTACTTTATAAATAGCGTTTTTAACCGCATTACAAACAATTCGGTCACCCTTTCCCGTCACTACATTAGTAACGAAACCTGATGGTGCAAGACTTATGGTCAATTTACAAGACTTTCCTTCCATTGTACTGCGATCTGTGATCAAATTTCGTTGGATAGTTTGAGTAATTAACGCGGTAAAACGACCAATTTCAGACATCATTTGTTGACGTCTTGCCTGTTGGCGACTTACCATTTCTTCAGCCATTTCTTTTTCAAGTAAACGATTTTGCTCTGCGCGTTCTCTTGCTGCCTGCTCTTTACGACGCCGTTCTGCTGCTTTTTTCTTGCGTAAATCTTCTGCTTTTTTAGCCGCTGCCTGTTCTTTTAAACGTTTAGCTTTTGCATCAGCGGCAGCTTTCTCAGCCTTTTTCTTTTCGGCTTCTTTTTGTTTGCGAATTTTTTCAGCGACTGCGGCTTTGGCCCTGGATACTTTTGCCGCAGCATCAGCTACTTTCTTTTCTTTTTCTTTTTTCTTACGTTGCTGTTCTAAATTTTTAAGTCGGGCTTCTTCATCTGCACGTTTTTTCTTCGCTGTTGCTGCTCGTTTTTCTAAGTCTTTGATGCGTTTATTTTCAGCCGCTTTTGCATCTGCTTCTTTCTTTTTCAACTTATTAATATGTGCTTGCAGTTTACTACTATCAACTACCACCGCTTGAATAGGTTTCATTTCTACCGCAGTTGCTTTTGGGGTAGACTTTAAAGGAGCGGAAAAATCGCCAGATAATAAAACAACAGCCAAGGCTAAATGTAAACCTATGCTCAGTGACAAGGCAACAACAAACTTTCGTTCCACTCGCTATTGCTCCAATGAATCTGTCATTAAACCAACTGAAGGAACGCCTGCTTTTTGTTGCAGTAGTACCATTAATTGAATTACAGCATCATACGAAACCGCGCCATCACCGTTTACCACAACAGGGGTATCAGGCTCAATTTGCAAATGAGCAGCAACCAAAGTTGCAACTTCTTCAGCTGTCATTGGTTCATTTTTACTGGTGCCTACAGCAAGGTAATAATTTCCGTCTGCGTCTATAGAGGCTACCAAAGGTGTTTTACTGTCTTTATCTAATGGTTGTGCATCAGCTTTAGGTAATTCAACTTTTACGCCTTGTGTGATTAATGGTGCTGTTACCATAAAAATAATCAGCAGTACCAACATTACATCAATATATGGAACAACATTAATTTCGGCGACTTTACGACGTCTGACTCGAGTATACATTTCTTAATCTCCTAAACTATTAGCCCTATGTTCCTGCAGAAGTAGGTACTATAGACTGACGTTGTAGGATACTGGAAAACTCCTCCATAAAATTACCGTAACTGTTTTCCAATTTTTCTACATTATGACTAAAACGGTTAAAAGCCATCACTGCAGGAATAGCAGCAAACAACCCCATTGCCGTAGCGATAAGTGCTTCTGCAATACCTGGAGCAACCATTGCCAGAGTTGCTTGTTCAACTGCACCTAAAGCTATAAACGAATTCATAATACCCCAAACTGTCCCAAACAAACCAATATAAGGACTAATTGAACCTACCGTTGCCATAAAAGGTAAATGCATTTCTAAATCATCAACTTCCCGTGATAAAGCAACTCTCATTGCTCTATGTGAACCATCAACAATAATCTGAGGTGTACTTAAGTGACTCTTACGTAATCGGGCAAATTCTTTAAAACCTGCGACAAATAAATTTTCAATTCCGGAAATATGACCACGAGCTGATATTTCACTGTATAATTTACTTAAATCGGCTCCACTCCAAAATTTATCTTCAAAGGTTTTAAGTTGTACCTGTGCCGCTTTCAATGCTTTTTGACGCTGAAAGATCATTGTCCAACATGCGATGGAAAAACTCAGTAGTACTAACATTACAAATTGAACCAACAAACTTGCTTCTAAAAATAAATCAAATATCGAAATTTCAGCTGACACGTTTTAACGCTCCTAGAATAGCTTTGGGCATGGCACATGGTTTACTAAGCCCTAAATTAACATAAGCAACCTGTACCTTAACGGTGCAAAGTAGCTGTTGCGTTTGATTGGTTATTTGTTGTTCAAACACCAGGCTTGCGCGTTTAAATTCACTTATTGTTGAAGTAACGGTAAGCAAATCATCCAATTTTGCGGAGGCAATATTCTCCATTTCAAGCCTTCTGACCACAAAACCTGTATTTTGTTCTAAATAAAATGATTGTTTTATTCCCACTTCACGCAACCACTCGGTTCGGGCACGTTCAAAAAATTTAAGGTAATTGGCATAATAAACAATGCCAAGTACATCTGTATCTTCGTAATAAACTCTACATTGAAAAGTATGCAAGTTATTCGTTATGCTATTTGTCACGCTGTGTAAGTTACTTATAGTAAATGGTTATTCATATTGTCACTATATTAATAGATAAACCACACGACAAACAAGAGCTGAACCGTCAGGAATTGAATTAATATTAAATAAATTGTATACAAATATGTTTCAATGTTTTTTAAAGATAGTTGTTATGAGCTTCATTAATAGTTGATGAAGATAAACAAATTGATGTTTTAAATTTTTCAAATGTATTTATATTTGATTTCAAATGGTTACAGTGAGGATTAGGGCCTTTGAATATGAACCGTAAACACCTGCATTCTATTCATTAGTTTTTCTAATGCAAAAGAATAATTTAATTAGTTTGTCAGTTGAGCGATAAATTAATATTATGCTGTTGTCTTCTGAGCTAGCGCACTGATTCAGTTATCAAGCCTGATACTTACATCATTAGCCAGATACCTTTGGATAAATGGTTTTTTTCATGTTTTCCCATGTGTTTCATTGAATATTTAACATTCCTTCGATCAACTTTAGATTTAAGTTGGCCCGTATCTTTGGTACGGGCTTTTTTTTATCTAAAAATCGAGTGAACTACATGCTGTTAACGGTTAACGGTTAACGCAAGCAATGGTGATAATCTTTACTTTTTTATTCTGTTGGTTTAGTCAGGCCAAAATGTTGATAAGCGCGATCTGTAGCTATTCGTCCCCGTGGAGTACGTTGTAGAAATCCTTGTTGTATTAAATAAGGTTCAATAACATCTTCAATGGTTTCCCGTTCTTCACCTATGGCAGCCGCGACATTATCTAATCCTACAGGCCCACCCATAAACTTATCAATAATGGCATGTAATAATTTTCGATCCATTATGTCAAAACCTTCGCTATCAACTTCCAGCATGTCTAACGCTTGTGAAGCTGTTTGTTTGATAACAATGCCTGAGGTTTTAATATCAGCATAGTCTCTTACACGACGAAGTAACCGGTTTGCTATTCTTGGAGTGCCTCGTGAACGGCAAGCTATTTCGTAAGCACCCTGTTCATCAATAGTGAGATTAAGAAAATGTGCCGAACGTTTAACTATTTCAGTTAAATCTTTAGTGTTGTAAAACTCAAGACGCTGCACAATACCAAATCTATCTCTTAACGGTGAAGTTAATGCACCAGCCCGGGTAGTAGCACCTATTAAGGTAAAAGCGGGTAAATCTAATTTAATTGAACGTGCAGCCGGCCCTTCCCCAATCATTATATCAAGTTGATAATCTTCCATGGCAGGGTATAAAATTTCTTCAACAACAGGACTTAATCGGTGAATTTCATCAATAAACAATACATCGTTTTCTTCGAGATTAGTCAATAATGCAGCTAAGTCGCCCGCTTTTTCAAGTACAGGACCGGAAGTCGTACGTATACTAACCCCCATTTCGTTGGCAACAATATTTGCCAAAGTAGTTTTACCTAAACCAGGAGGTCCAAAAATCAGCAAATGATCAAGGGGTTCGCCACGTTTTTTTGCAGCTCCAATAAAGATATTCATCTGGGTTTTAACATGATCCTGCCCGGTATAATCAGCCAACATTTTTGGTCGGATGGCACGATCTACCTTTTCATCTTCTTGACTGGCAATAGGTCGAATTAAGCGATCAGCTTCTATCATTATGTTTGTTATTCCTGTTTACTGGATTATTCTGGTGAATAGTTTTTCTATTTAGTTATACCAATTACACAGTAGGACAGGTCAGACAAAACGTAACCTGTCAGATAAAATCGGTTCCTTACATAACATATCGAAAATTTAACTATGTTGCCGGTTAATTGATGAATTACGCCTTTGACTAACCGAACCTACAAAGAGCTTATATCAATGCGGTACAACTTTACATCAAATATAACATCGTTTATAACATCGATTTTAAAGCATTACGGATCAAGTCTTCACTGTTCATGTCGGTTTGGTAAATAGCTTTAACTGCTTTATCTGCCTGTACTTGTTTATAACCTAAAGAAACCAGAGCATTAATCGCATCGCCTTTAGCATTATTAATAAAACTAGCGTTAATACCAGTTAAATCAAGACCAGATGATGAAGGTGCCGCGTCAGTCGCCGGTGTACTTGTTGCCATTTGCCAGTCTTTTAATCGATCCCGCATTTCAATTAATAGTCGTTCCGCTGTTTTTTTACCTACGCCTGGTATTTTAACTATTGATGTTACATCGTCATGCATTACGCAACTAACAAACTGATCAGCAGACATTCCTGAGAGTATTGCCAAACCAATTTTTGGACCAACACCATTTACTTTTATAAGTAATCGAAAAAGTTTACGTTCTACTTTATTAGCAAAGCCGTAAAGTAATTGTGCATCTTCACGAACAACAAAATGAATATAAATTATCGCTTCTTCATTTGTTTCAGGAAGTGTATAAATGCTGGTCATCGGCATATTTACTTCATAACCAACGCCATTGCACTCTATTAATATTTCAGGTGCTGCTTTTTCTAATAAAATACCACGTAAACGACCGATCACAATTTACACCCTGCTTTTTAACATAAAGTTACGCACACAATACCACTATGTATTTATACAGTAAAGGGCGCTGTATTTAATTACGTAGGCGACCTCGAACAGTTTTAGTAATCTGCCCTGCCAACTTTTCAATGAATTCACGGCTATGTGCATGACACAAAGCAACAGCTAAAGCATCTGCAGCGTCAGCCTGGGGAGTGCCTTCAAGTTTCAAAATAGATTTAACCATATGCTGAACCTGAGATTTATCTGCGGCGCCGGTTCCCACAACAGCTTGTTTAATTTGACGTGCAGAATATTCAGCAACATCCAGGCCTGAATTTGTAGCAGCAACTATTGCAGCTCCTCTTGCCTGACCTAACTTTAATGCTGAGTCTGGATTTTTCGCCATAAAAACTTGTTCAATGGCAAACAAATCAGGTTGAAATTGAATGATAATCTCTGAAATACCAGCAAAAATGGTTTGCAAGCGAGGGGCTAAATCTTTCCCAGCGTTAATGGCTTTAATGCAACCACTACCAAGATAGGTAAATTTTCGACCTTCTTGTTTGATCACCCCATACCCAGTTAAACGAGAGCCGGGGTCTATACCTAAAATAATTGGCAAATGTTTACTTCCCTTTTATTATTTTTTTATCTACAGTCATTATATCGTCAGCCTTTATACCAATTAGGTAAGATAACTGCTAATAAAAATGCAGCTAAATTTAACTTTAGCTGCATTTTTCATTTTTGAACTCAATTTTTAAACAAAACTTTCAAAGTAAATTAGTTAAAAACTAAATCTTTAAACAAATAATAGTAAACTATTCGCTTTGTGGAGCTTCTTTAACTTCTTTTGGTAAACAAGCAATACCCAACTCGGCTAATTGAGCAGGGTTGGCTTTGCTTGGAGCGTTTGTCAAAGGACAAGCCGCCGTTGTTGTTTTAGGGAATGCCATTACGTCACGTATTGAACTTGCACCTGTCATTAACATTACTAAACGGTCTAAACCAAACGCTAAACCTGCGTGCGGTGGAGCACCATATTGTAAAGCTTCTAATAGGAAACCAAATTTTTCCTGAGCTTCTTCGTCACTAATACCCAATATTCTGAATACGGCCGCTTGCATGTCTTGATTATGAATACGAACTGAACCGCCACCTAATTCACAGCCATTAAGCACCATGTCGTAAGCATTAGAAATAGCGCCAACAGGGTTTGCCTCTAATTGCTCGGCAGTAAGATTGCTTGGTGCCGTAAATGGATGATGCAAAGCATGCATGTTGCCATCAAATTCTTCAAACATTGGGAAATCAACAACCCATAAAGGTTTCCAGTCACCTGTTAGCAAGTCTAAATCTTCACCCAATTTTATACGTAAAGCGCCCAATGCTTCGGTAACTACGTTATATTTGTCTGAGCCAAAGAATATAATATCACCGGTTTTAGCATTGGTACGTTCAAGCAAAGCTTTCACTGCATCTTGGGGTAAGAATTTTAAGATTGGCGATTGTAAACCTTCAAGACCTGCGTCTATATCATTCACTTTTAACCAGGCAAGACCTTTAGCGCCGTAAATGCCAACAAACTTGCCATATTCATCTATATTCTTACGAGAGAATTTAGTTGCACCACCCGGTACACAAAGTACCGCAACACGACCTTTTTCGTCATTAGCCGGGCCTGAGAACACTTTAAATTCAACATCTTTAAGGATATCGGCAACATCAACCAACTCAAGCGGGTTACGTAAGTCTGGCTTATCAGAGCCGAAGCGCGTCATTGCATCTAAGTAAGTCATGCGCGGAAATTCGCCTAAATCAACATCCATCAACTTTTTAAACAAGTTAACGATCATGCTTTCTGCTACTTCCATTACTTGATCTGAACTCATAAATGAGGTTTCAATATCAATCTGGGTAAATTCAGGTTGACGGTCTGCACGTAAATCTTCATCACGGAAACATTTAACTATCTGGTAGTAACGTTCCATGCCAGACATCATCAACAATTGTTTGAATAACTGTGGTGACTGAGGTAAAGCAAAGAAATTGCCTTTATGAGTACGACTTGGTACTAAATAATCTCGCGCACCTTCTGGTGTAGCTGCAGTTAAGATTGGTGTTTCAATATCCAGAAAACCTTGTGATTCTAAAGAACTACGCACAGCTGAAGTTACTTTAGCGCGAAAACGCATACGCTCTGTCATTTCTGGACGACGTAAATCAAGGTAACGATATTTTAAGCGTTGCTCTTCAGAATTTTTTTGATGATCGTCTAAGGTTAATGGTAAAGGTGCAGACTTATTAAGTATGGTTAATTCCAAACCTAATATTTCGATACCACCAGTTTTCATATCTTTATTCACTTGTCCTTCTGGACGAGCACGTACTTTACCTGTTAATTGCACGCAAAATTCATTACGTAATGTATTCGCGATTTTTAGAACTTCAGGCAAGTCTGGATCATAAACAACTTGTACTATGCCTTCACGATCTCGTAGATCCAGAAATATAACTGCACCTAAATCACGACGACGGTTTACCCAGCCACAAAGTGTTACTTGTTGACCGATATGAGATTCATTCACCTCACCACAATAAAGACTACGCATGGTTATTTTGTCCTGATAAAATTCAATAAAAGTACCTAGCGAGTAATTATTATTACACTAGGTTAAAAAATGCTGCGTATTATAAAGCAATAACAAGTTCATTTACATTAAATAATTATGTAATTGAACTTGAAAATTATACTTGAAAATAGGAAATAAAGTTTATCAGAGAAGTTCTGTCGATATTAACGTATTAAAATAACTATCAGCTAATTACTATCCGTTAATTACTATCTTCAAAAGAATCAGTTAAAATAGCCCGAATTTTATTTAGCGGCTCAAGACTTTAAAACATGCATCAATCTGATACCGACCTTATTTTTTCCCAGCGACACGGCCAAATTAAAGACTTTGCATTTGACGCACAGGTTGTTGAAGTTTTTCCTGATATGATCAAACGTTCAGTACCAGGTTACAATACCATTATTGATACTATTGGTCGTCTTAGCCAACGCTATGTTACTGATAACACCAACGTATACGATTTAGGGTGTTCATTAGGTGCGGCAACATTAGCAATGAGAAAAAACATTACCGCCGGGGGATGTAATATTATTGGTGTAGACAATTCTGCCGCGATGGTTGAACGTTGTAAAATGCATGTGAATGCTTTTAAAGGCCAAACACCTGTTAATATTGAAGAGGCTAACATATTGGAATTCCCATTAGTTAATGCTTCGATGGTAGTATTAAATTTCACTTTACAGTTTATAGAACAAGAACAAAGACAGACTTTGATTAATAAAATAGGGGAAAGTTTATCTTCGGGCGGTATATTTGTATTGTCAGAAAAAATATCTGACAATGATGATGTTTGTCAGGATTTATTGGTTGACCTTCATCATGACTTCAAACGAGCTAATGGCTACAGCGAATTGGAAATAGCGCAAAAACGAACTGCACTGGAAAATGTAATGCGCACCGATACCTTGGCAGTTCACACCCAAAGATTAAAACAGGCCGGGTTTAGTCACATTACCCCCTGGTTTCAATGCTTTAATTTCTTTTCACTGGTTGCAGTAAAGTAATTGCAATATGATTAATTAAGTAAAGATTAAACAAATGACCTCTTTTAATAAATTTTATCAAAAAATTGCCGCTAATAAGTTAAGTCACTGGCTCGATACCTTACCAGCACAATTAACACAGTGGCATAAAAAAAGTCTTCACGGCGAATACGCACAGTGGCAGAAAACACTGGATGCTTTACCGCAAATACAAGCTTCAACAATAGATTTAACTTCCAGCGTAACTGTTGAAGCAAGTAAAGAAATAAGTACGGGTGAATATAAACGTCTTGAACATTTACTGAAAAAATTCAAGCCATGGCGTAAAGGGCCATACCATATTCATGGTCTTCATATTGATACAGAATGGCGTTCTGATTTTAAATGGGATCGTCTGGTACCCCATATCAGTGATTTAAAAGATCGATATGTTTTAGATATAGGTTGTGGCAGTGGTTATCATTTATGGCGTATGCGTGGTGCTGGAGCTAAATTTGTCGTCGGCATAGATCCAACTCAGTTGTTTTTAATGCAATTCAATGCCGTTCAACACTTTATTAAAGACGATAACGTAAACTTATTACCTTTAGGTGTTGAACAATTACCCGAATTAAAAGCATTTGATACCGTATTTGCTATGGGCGTTTTGTATCACCGTCGCTCCCCTATTGATTTTTTATACCAACTTAAAGGCCAATTAACTAAAGGTGGTGAACTGGTACTGGAAACTTTAATTATTGATGGTGATGTAAATAGCGTACTAGTGCCCGGCGAACGTTATGCAAAAATGCGTAATGTTTGGTTTTTACCAAGTTGTGATGCTATGTGTGCCTGGCTGGAACGATGTGGATTTAAAAATGTTCGCGTAGTAAATACTGATATCACTGCATTTGAAGAACAACGTAAAACACAGTGGATAGATAGTGAATCATTACAGGATTTTCTTGATCCAAACGATGCAAGTAAAACAATTGAAGGCTATCCGGCGCCAAAACGAGCAATTTTCATTGCCAATACCTAGTTGGTTAATATCCTTATAACTCTGGGGAAATAATATCAATTGTATTGGCTATGTACCAGTTAAGTGTGGCTATAATAGTTGTAGGATGGGTTAGCCAACGGCGTAACCCATCACATTTGGTGACCACCAAGCCGTTAACCACCTGATAAACTTATATTTTGATGGGTTACGCCTGCGGCTAACCCATCCTACGTGCTAAAATTTTGAGATGACAAATAAACAGAGATAAAACAAATAGTTACGGCCGTAGAAACACTTAACCGGTACATAGTCAATTGTATTAAGTAAGTGTTTATCCTCACGAAAAACAGACCAGCTATTTATACTAATTGGCATTAATCAATAAAATTGGGTAATGTATTCACTGTATTTATTTTTAAATATCATGAAGCATTAAAATTTCACATAGTTTAAATTAAATTCAGCAGTTGAAACCACAGATAGAGCAACCTCAACTAGCTCACTCAACTTGGCGACAAATGCTATTTTCAATAAGATGAAACTAATTGGTATTGCTTGAATTAATTTTTATCTATGGACTATCTATGGGCTATATATGAATAAAACTTGGTTAAATCGCAGATTAACAAAAGTCTCAAAACGTCAGCATGATCACCGCAGTCCATTTCAACGTGACAGGGCTAGAATTCTTCATTCTGCGGCTTTCAGGCGATTACAATGCAAAACACAGGTTATGGGTAGCGGCCAAAGTGACTTTTATCGAACCCGGTTAACCCATTCACTGGAAGCTGCGCAAATTGGCTCTGGCATTATTGCTCAGCTGAGATCTAAATATACCAACGAATGTCAGTTACTATTTCCAAATGATGACACATTAATTGAAGCTATTTGTTTAGCTCATGATATAGGTCATCCCCCTTTTGGACACGGCGGTGAAGTAGCCTTGCATTATATGATGCGTGATTACGGAGGCTTTGAAGGCAATGGACAAACCTTCCGCATAGTGACAAAACTTGAAACTTTCAGTGAACACTTTGGCATGAATTTAACCCGTAGAACTTTACTTGGCTTATTAAAATACCCGCAAACGCTAGATAATCTCAATCATAGTAAACAAAGTGCCATTCCGGATAATTTCCGTCAACTTAAAGCCGCAGACTGGCACCCGCCAAAGGGAATATACACAGATGATATTGATGTGCTTAATTGGGTACTTGAGCCATTATCAGACCAAGATAAAGATTTATTTCAACAATATAGGGATTTTTCAAACGAGCATCCTGACAAACACCATAAAACATTATTCAAATCAGTTGATTGTTCAATTATGGAATTAGCCGATGATATAGCTTATGGTATTCATGATCTGGAAGATGCAATTGTAACGCAAGTGGTTAGTCGTAATGATTTTGAACAAGGTGTAATTGATAAACTCAATAAAATAGACGAACCATGGGTACAAGAATATAGTAAAACACTAACCGAAAAATTATTCAGTGACCAACACCACAAACAAAAAGATGCTATTGGTGGTTTAGTCAATTATTTAATCACCGAAATAACACTACAAAAATTACCAGCTTCTGAGCATGGCGAATTTTCTGAAAATTTATTAAAATACAATGCTAAATTGCCGCCAATTCCCAAAAAGGTACTACAGATATTTAAAGATTTTGTCTTTAAATATGTTATTAAACAAACCAGTATTCAACGAAATGAGTATAGGGGACAACAAATCGTCATGGAGTTATTTGAAGCAATTCATTCAGATCCTCTACGGTTATTACCCAAAAACAGTGCAAAACGTTGGCAAGCAGCAAAAGATGCCCAACAAAACCATCATCGCATTATCGCCGATTATGTGGCCGGTATGACCGACGAATATGCAACTCGTTTATATCAAAGCTTATTTTCACCTCAAACAAGTAATATGCAACGGGATACGCTTTTTTAAGCTAAATATTTTTAGTTGCAACAATATTCCCTGGAAGTGAAAGAAACACTGTGTTTCTGAGATCAAAGGGGTCAGAGTAGAATGGCACCGATCAAAGTGGTCAGAGTAATTGATTGTTACATTCCCGATTTACCGTCATACAGTTTTGGAGATTTCCTAAAATAAATTAATACGATAAACCAAATAACATCATAACCTTAACAAAACTCCATCATACTGTCAGCCAAATTAACATCTCCCCAATAAACCTGACATATCCATCATGGTGAATATTTCCGCTATGATAGACGAGGGAATGAGCAAACACCTTGTTATTGGGGTTCGGGCATTCATTTTTTATCGGTCCATGAAGATTTTAATCCTTAAAATTCTGCATTATCTGTACCTGCTCAGAGGTTAGTAATAATGCGATTGGACCGCTGATTTTCTTTGAGCTCATAGGCATAACCTTGGAATATATTGCACAGCAAAAAATTACTTTAGACGACTCCTGCCAAGAAGTACTGAAACATCTTTATTATCTGTGGAAATTTGATATTAAGTTGGGAAGTTACAGTTAGTCGAAAAAATGAATTTGGTCAGGAGATTATTATTGCTCAATGTCCACAAAAAGAGGAAGAGAGGGAAAGAGAAAAAACAAGACATTGTTTGGTAAATAAAAAAGAACCAGAAAATTGGAAATTCCAATTCAATGATTCTCTATTTTTGTTCGGCTTAAAAAACTTTTTTTCGGCTCAGAAAAGAATGGTTGAATGAATGTCGATTATTCCGTCAATTCCTTCATTACGTCATCTTTAAGTTCACCCCAAAGTTTTCCTGATTCTTTACCGTATTTACGTACTGCAAAAATGGCTTCATCACATTTATTTTCTTCGGCTAAATCAATCAACTTTTGATAGTATGTTCTTGAAATTTCTCTTCCAGTAGGATGAGAAAAATAAAGACTACCAATACGTGAATATAATCCCCTGAAACCATTAAGAATTAATAGATAAATTGAATTACCCGAAGCAACGACTAATTCTTTATTTAAATTATAATCAAACTCAGCAAAAGCTTCACCTGTATCTTCTACATCAAGATACGTTTTTAACAACTTGATTGTTTTTTCCGGGTTATTTTTAATTGCTCCACGGACATATATAGCGCTGATATTAGTTCTGGCTGACAATAAATTATCGACTAAATCGGGGATACCTTCTTGATCTAACTGGGCAAGCGTTTCAAGAATGTTTAAACTTGATGTTTCCCAAAAATTATTAACTTTTGTTGGCTTACCATGTTTGATAGTTAACCAGCCATCGCGTGCCAGACGCTGCAAGACTTCACGTAAGGTTGTTCTGGTGACACCGATTAACTCAGATAATTCACGCTCAGCAGGTAAAATAGAACCCGGTGGAAAACCACCATTCCAAATAGATTCAACAATATACTGTTCAGCAAACCCAGCTGGACTATGTGCTTTAATAACCATAAGGCTCCACGTATTTATTTTAAGTTCAACAAATCATTTACTGATTGTACCAGAACATTAGAATGGCACAAGCGCATTAAAACTCATTAACACTTTATTTACTGTACATCTCTGATTTATCCATTAAAACATGATCTATAACAATTTTAACGGAAAATTTCAAATATGCCCCAAATACTTAGAAATACAAGTTCAGAGTTTTAGTATAATTCATAAAAATTAACAATTAACCTAGTGTCTAACATTTATTTCTCTGTTATTAATATTTAAACGATTACTGAATTCTGTTATTTTTACTGCATATCGTCTTTAAATTTTAGTATTAAACTTTAAAAAGGAACAAACGTGAAATTTATTAGTGACCTTACGACCAGCCATCGCCCTTGGCTACTGTTGGCATTTAGTGCTTTAATTTTAGAAATTTCTGCATTGTACTTTCAGTACGTCTTAGGCCTCGAGCCTTGTATCATGTGTATTTATCAACGTGTTACAATTTGGGGGATTTTCCTCGCTGGCGTAGTTGGCTTCATTGGACATAAATGGGTGCTGGCTCGAATACTTGCCTACGGATTATGGGGTACAGGAGCTATTTGGGGAATTCTCATTGCTTTGGAACATGTTGAAATGCAAACTTCAACATTGTCTTTTTTGTATAGCTGTGAATTTATTCCTAACTTTCCAAGCTGGGCTCCTTTACATGAATGGATACCCGCTTTATTTGAAGCCAGAGGAACTTGCTCTGATATTGATTGGCACTTCATGGATTACAGCATGCCCCAGTGGATGATTGCGGTTTATAGTATATACGCTGCGCTATTTGCTACGGTGTTAATTAGTCGGTTAAGTCAAGAGAAAATGTTTTAATTAGTGCAACTGGTTTTAGATAGGTCTTATACCCGTGGTCATTCAAGATGCAGGAATTTGAAGTGAATTTAAAAGTTTATCTAAAAGGCGCTTGATTGAGCAATAGCGGGCTATTGGGATTGAAAGCAACGCAGTAGATAATCTTTTAAAACGCTTCAAAACCTGCATTTTGAATGATTACGGGTATAGATTAGAGAGTTAAAAATTTGTGAAAGTACTAAGCTATTGTACTTTCACAAATTACTGAAATGGTAAGATCTTTTAATACTTCAATAGACAACAATTACTTATAAAGTAGCTAAACGATAAATTATAACGGCTAAATAACGATAGAATAACTTATTAATAACTACAATAAAAAATAGTAACAGATCATCGCGATAATACCGGAAACAACAAAGCTTAAAACAAGCCCTTCCTTAACCATATCTTTTATTTCAATTTCACCAGTGCCATAAGCAATCGCATTAGGTGCAGTAGCAACAGGTAACATAAAAGCACAACTCGAACACATGGCTGCTGGTATCATAAATACCTTAGGATCATAACCGGACGTGCTTGCAGCTACCGCAAGAATTGGCATCAATAATGTTGCTGTTGCCGTATTGCTCGTGATCTCTGTCAGATATGTCACGACCAAACAAATCGTTAAGATCATTAAAATCGCAGGTAAATCAGCTAAAGAAGTTAACCATTGTCCTAACATTTCACTTAAACCTGAAGCTACGAATCCTTTGGCAATAGCAATACCACCAGCAAATAATAATAACATTCCCCATGGAATAGATTTGGCCGTATCCCAATCTAAAATACGTCCACCTTTACCGTTGGGTACAACAAACATTATTACGACCGCAAGCAATGCTACCGTGCTGTCACCAGCATAAGGCACATCAAACAATGTACTCCAGCCGCCGAATGGGTCCTTACGGGTGATCCATGCTAAAGCTGTCAAGCCAAATATCAACAAAGTACGAATTTCTTCTTTACGCCATTTACCAAGTACCGGCAGCTTAATATCACAATTAAGTGAAACATTACGCGTTAACCACAATGCCATAATTGGCAAGGCAATCAAAACCACAGGTATTCCTATAGTCATCCATTGAAAAAAGCTAAACTCCTGTCCTGTATGTTCTTCATAGATCCCCATAAAAATTACATTTGGAGGCGTACCTATCGGCGTGCCTATACCACCAACACTCGCTGAATAAGCAATACCAAGTATCAGGGCAACTTTTAATTTAGGATTATCAACATGACTCAAAATAGCTAATGCAATAGGTAACATGATCAAGGTTGTGGCGGTATTTGATATCCACATACTTAATAGTGCCGAGGCAAGCATAAAACCAAAGACTAAGCGTCTAGCACTAGATAGCCCGACTAATCGCACCATATAAACCGCTAATCTCTCATGAGAACCACTTTTTTCAAGCGACTTCGATAACATAAAAGCCCCCATCAAAAGTAAAATAACGTGGCTTCCCAATGAAGATGCAATAGTTTTATGATCAACAATGCCAAAAAGTGGCAATAACGCAAATGGCACTAAAGATGTGGCAGGAATTGGAATAGCTTCACTAACCCACCATATTACCGTTAATGTAGTTATCGCTGCGGCTATAGCTGCTTTGTCTTGCAAACCTAATTGAATAAGAAAAAAATAACAACAAAGCGCTAGTAAGGGTCCAATAAAAATAAAATGCTGTTTTGATAAACTCACAGTAACGATTTTCCTTTTCCTGTCAAACTGACATAAAAATAATTCTATTTCCTACTAACTAGGAAATATTTTGTTTCTTTGCATCAATTTACCCAACACACTTTCAACAGACATTGACATAGCCTTTGAAAATTTCTCAGCTAAACCTTTATGAGTGACATATTTAATCGCGATAACTTTTTTGTCTTTACTGGCGGAAAATAAATAATCATCGCTAGTTTGTATATCATCAACTAATCCTAATTCTTTAGCTTTTAAGCCAAACCAATGTTCACCCGTGGCTACTTTCGAAATATCTAAAGACGGACGGTGTTCTGCAACAAACCCTTTGAATAACTCATGAGTTTCTTCAATCTCTTCAGTAAATTTTTTCCGGGCTTTGTCAGTATTTTCACCAAACATAGTTACTGTACGTTTAAATTCACCTGCGGTGAATTGTTCGAAATCAATATCATTTTTTTTCAAAATTTTATTGAAATTTGGAAGCTGGGCAATTACCCCTATAGAGCCTAAAATAGCAAATGGAGCAGCAATAATTTTATTCGCAACACAAGCCATCATATAACCACCGCTTGCAGCGACTTTATCAACCGAAATGGTTAGAGGAATGTTCCCTTGACAAATTCTATCAAGCTGAGATGAAGCTAAACCATAGCCATGAACCATACCACCGCCACTTTCCAAACGAACAAAAACTTCATCTTGCTCAGTGGCAACCATCAAAATAGCGCTGATTTCTTCACGTAAAGAAACGACTTCTTTAGCGTCAATACTACCTTTAAAGTCTACGACAAATACATGTGATTCTTTGGGGTTTTCATCAGCACTTTTAGCAGATTTTTTATCTGCTTTAGCTTTTTCCTTTGCTATTTTTTTATCTTCTTTTTCTTTTTGCTTTAATTCCTCTTTAGACAAAATGTGATGAATAATATCTTCTTCTACATCACGGAATTGCTCAGATAAATCGGTGATTTCCAAATCACCTTTTTTGGCATTTTGCTTCATAGCCGACGCAGCAATGCCTGCTATAATAGCAAGCACAGCTAAAACAAAAGTCACTGTTTTGGCTAAAAACAGACCGTATTCGTACAAAAATTCCAAAAGTTCACTCCTAAATTGTTCTTTTATTTTAATTTAAATTTTACTAACACTGCTGATTCTACACTAATAATGCCAATTGTTTTAAGTAAGTTACCAAGTTATTTTCATTGCCTTTTGTGACAAAACTTTACCGATACTGGCAACCTAAGTAGATATCATACTTAGATAAAAACATTATCACTGATTGCGCCAATATTTCAAAACATCTAATAATAAAGGTTAAAAATTGTGGTTTAGAACAATCATTAAGAATGATAGTTAAAAGTGATAACCCAAACCTAATGAAACTTCACTTCTTCGTAAATCATTTATTTCTGTCGACTTAATTGAAAAATTAAATGTCGAGTTTTCAAATCCATACCAGGCATATTGAAAAGAATAGGTTTGTTTTATTGATTCGGCTCCAAATTGTCCATAAGAAGCCCGATATTCCATGATTACTTTACTATCACCAACAACATTAATAATTGTTCCCAAATAAGGTTCTACAAAAGCAAAACCATTTTTTTTGTTACCCGCAAGTCCTAATCCAAACATTGTGTACAAGATAACATCTTTGTGTATTCTGGTTGATTTCCCGAAAGAACCTGAAAATTCAGCTACCCCTTTTTCTTTAAGATAATTATCAAGTAAATGACGGTATCCCATAAAGAATGAACCTGAAAACTGAGAAGCGGCATTAGTGCTAGGAAGGTAAGATTTAACGGAATATAACGTTAAACTCTGCAATTTTATGTCAAATTTATCTAGATTAGCCCTTAATTTTATCTCTCCTATCTTTAATTCAGATTCAGAAAAATACTGCCGATTATCATCATACAAATTATGTGCAGCAGGCAGGAAAGTAAAATCCAGATTACGTTCAGTTGACGTAATATTTATATTTGTGCTTATTATACTGTCTTGTGGGGATTTGACTGGATCTTTATACTTAGCCAAATCTATTATTAATTTATCCCTGTCTAAATTCTCAACCATCTTTGCTAATGCTGAAAATTTTTCGTCTGTTATTTGTTCTTTAATCTCTCTCTTATTGATCAATAAAGTCAAATACTCTTTTGCTAGCAAAGCCGTCGATAAATCTAAGGATTCAAAATTAAAACTTTCCTCATAAAAAGTACCATAATTAAAAGTATCATCATTTAAAACCAGAGCTTCAATAGCGGCGACTAAACTCTCATCCATTTCTTGAGCAAGCATATTTAACTCCCAATCGGTCGCTAAAGTAACCACTTTACTTTTTATCATTCCATATTTTTCTACAGCTTTAACAACGTCAATTGGACTTACATATAATTTTTCTTCTTTTTTCAGTTCAGGTTCAGCTATGGATAATATATATAAGGTTAATGTTGCACAATTATAACTTTGAAATAAATACTCAATTTCAAGCTCTTTTAATTCCCATATATGAAATTTAATTAATTGCTTAGTATAGTCATCCAGTTCCAGACGATAGGACCATACATTTCGACCTTCTTGTTTGGCATATTGGTTTAGATCTATTTCATAAGGTCTGACTATAAAGAATCCCTTCATACCTCCAATAACGCCGTCATATATTAGCTTGAATGGATTAAAAGTATTAAATTCAGTAAAAAATGAAATTGAATGAGAAACGTGATTTGATTTAGAGTTTAAACCACTAACTTTTAGAAAAGTGTGTCCCATCATGCTTGAAGCTGAAGAAAGCACTTCTGAAGCAAAAATAAGATCAACTTCACTGTAAGGTACAAAATCCAGATATTTCTTAAATTCTGGACAATTAGCGGTAGAAGACAAGTCAACCCCAGCCAGATCAATATATTGGCTCAAAAATAAAAGTCTTGCAGGAAAACGACAAACGGCTGTTGAAGGAGATGTATAAGCCAATTCAAGTGTTTTACTCAATTCAGCTTCTAAACTAAACTGACCATGGCTTAATAAAAATTTTGGATCACTAATTTGCGGAACCTCATTCTTTAAATGAAGAAGCGCTTGCCACTTTTTGTGTTTATAAAGTTTAAGTTGTGTCGCAGCATCCAATGCTTGAGGTAATGAAGAAGAAAAGGCCTGGCTTAAAGGAAGAAAAAACAAAGCTGGTATACACCAGCTTTTTAAAATGTTAATAAACAATCTTATTTTACAGGGCAGCTAATTTCGACTGAATCAGCATAATTCCACATTTTACCTGTAGAAGCATCTGTAGTTGAACCAAGCAAACCACCAATTACAATGTTGCCAAAAAAGACAGGTGCAATTGATTTTTCAATAGGAGTAGCTGTATCGCATCCAGCCGCTGTAGTTTTCACTACTTTATCTTTTCCGTCACGAAGAACAACAACCATTCCCGGCGCTGTAATCGTTTTGTCATCAACTGTTACTTCAAATGATTTATTATTACTTGCTGTAACATTAATTGATTGTTGGTCTGCAGTCATTAACGTTGCACAACCCGTAGTTAAGAATGCTACGCTTAATCCAATAACTAAAGTTTTCATGGAATCCTCTTCAATATTTCTTTATAATGCCGAACCTTTCGACGATTGTCGATCATACGCACTACAAGTACATTTGTCTAATATTAACTCTTTAAAGCCCTTTTATTTTGACCCATTAATATAATGACTTACCCGAATACGTGCATATTCTTCTGCACTTATTGACAATGTTTATTACTCATAAAAAAATACCACCTTGTGCATTTGCACAAGGTGGTATTTTCAAAAAAAGCGTGTTTTAAAACTATTCAAATTATAAATTTCTAAACGATAAACCCTGTTCCATCACGCTGAATAATTTAGTTATCGTTTCTTTAGGTAAAGCTTTACCATCTTCATCATAAATAGAGACTGAAGTTTTACTATCAATTTGTTCTAAGATAAACTGATATTTGCCATCTTCTAAATCTAATGAAAGCGTCTCTTCACCCCAGATCTGAGACCAGAAACTATCGTCTGGTTTAACAAAATCAACATAATATATTTTCTTGGATTCATTTAAATCAGAAACATTGAAACCATATATTTTGAAAAAAGTTGGAATGTTAGACCATAATGAATCTATCGTGATTTCAACTAAATAAACATCTTCATTGGCCGAATTTTTCCCGATAGTAACCAATTTCTGGTTAGAACGTTCTAAGCGCACTTTTTTAACATACTGACGATATTTGTAATCTACATGAGCAACAATTTGATTAAGCATTGCCATTTCTGCACGTTGCTTATCAATTGGATCAAGAACTTTAATATCACCTGATTCATTACTTTTGATAAAATCAATTAAAGACACAATTACCGCTACACTACGACCATGTGGTTTAGTCTCAAGCTGATACCTGAATCGAACACTTTCACTACTTTTAATAGATTTAAACAACCAGAAACCTGATTCTTTATCTTCCTTGAACCACTCTGACTCATAAGTCATTTTCCCTTCATCAACGGTATTAAGCTCAACCTTACTTTGAGCAAGTTTGTCTTTTATTGCTTGATAAATGAATGACTTTAAAACTTGATCTTCAATTACCTGATCAAACCAAATTTTAGACTCGCCTGAATTTAACTCAACACGGGAAGATGTAGCAACAGGCAGTACTAACGATGGTCCTCTGATATCAAGGTTTTCGCCAATAGGTCCATTTTTATTAATATCGCTGGTAATAAAGTATTTTTTACTTTGCTTCGGCTTTATCAAGTTATTTGGAATAGTTATTTCGTCAGCTTCAACATTTTTTGCATAGTCAAAATCACCCGAAGCACGTTTGCTGTCATTAATACCACTACATGCACAAAGCGATAGGCTTAATAGTGACAAAGATATAATTTTACGATTCATTAAAACTCCTGCAAATGAAAATCTGAATCTATTTAACTGTTTTACTGTATATTTATTCTTTCGTTCTTTTCGCGGCATAATGCTTGCGACCTTTATTCTTTAAAATTTTTTAACTTTATCTTTTAAAGCTTAATTAGGTTTAAAGGAATTACCTGAGCATCTTTGAGTACAACTGTTTTAGTAAGTTCAGATAATTTTTGACAATCTTTTTAGTTTCACTCAACTCAACTGAGTATTGTAAAATTAATAGCGCACCATGGTACTTGCCTGTTTTTACAAACACAAGGCATCGGTGCTATTTATCAGTACAAATAGTGATAAAAGTACCTTTGAATACTATTTGAAACTAAATAAAACCCTTCTGATTGAAATTCAAGTTATTTTTTAACCGAACTTTACTGTACAATATTGCATTTGAAATTAAGCCAGGTTTTTTAATGACACAGTATTTAGTACTGACTGCTATGGGTGCCGATAGAACGGGAGCTGTAAGTGAGCTCACAAAGCTAGCCAGTGAATGTGGCTGTAATATTGTTGATAGTCGTATGGCAATTTTTGGTTTAGAGTTTACTTTCATTATGTTACTCAACGGTAACGCCAGATCGATTAATCAAATTGAAAATCGCTTGCCGGCAATAGCTCATGGACTTGAACTTATTACTATGATGAAACGGACCTCACAATATACACCACAAGATTTTACTCATCATTATCAAGTTGAATATGCGGGTATAGATCAACCGGGTCTATTAAAAGCCGTTACTGCTTTTTTTGCCGCTCGGAGCATAGATATTTCATCTTTAAAATCAGAAATCAGTCCTGATGCTAAAACCATGAGAGCTACCATTTTAATTGCGCTTACACAAGACAGTAGTATAGATGAGCTTGAAAGAAATTTTTTAGAGCTTTGTCAACAAATTGATGTTCAGGGCTGCATTAGAAAAGCCAATGGAAATTTGCTATAAACTCGCCATAGACTCACTATAGATTAGTTAAAACATCTAATACATTCAGAATATAAAGAGATAATAATGAAAACATTAATCGCTGGTGATACAGCTCCCTTATTTAATTTACCGAATGACAATGACCAAATTATTTCGTTAGCTGATTACATGGGTAAACAGCAGGTATTAGTTTATTTTTACCCTAAAGCAATGACCCCAGGTTGTACTGTACAGGCACAAGGTTTAAGGGACATAAAAGCAGAATTGAGTGAACTTAACACGGTTGTTTTTGGTATTAGCCCAGATGAACCGAAAAGGCTGGCTAAATTCTGTCAACGTGACGAACTCAACTTTACCTTATTGTCAGACGTTGATCATAAAACCGCTGATGACTTCGGTGTTTGGGGTTTAAAGAAATTTATGGGTCGGGAATATGACGGAATTCACCGTTTAAGTTTCTTGATTGGTCTTGACGGTAAAATTAATCATGTGTTTAATAAGTTTAAGACTAAAGATCATCATGATGTAGTTTTGGATGTATTGAAATCTAAATAACTTAGATAAGCACCTAAATAATAGCTGAAATAATTCCCCAAATAACTTTCAAATACTTGTTTGATTATACCGGATACTTTGAACCTGTATTGTAAATAATTTTGGGGAAATTAGCACCATTCACAACCTGTAACTAAACACAATCCGTAACTAATAATCTAAATAACTAACCAAGCCTATTTCTTGCACTTTCCATTTCATATGACCTTATTGAATACCAATAGAAACACCTTGTACTTGGGTAAATACAAGAATAAAGATAAAAATTAATGACCGAATAAATAACTCTCCGCTATCATGGCGAATACCTTCGCGACTTGATACGTAAGGATATGAAATCACAATCAACATTCACCCATGTGATGAATGAACTTGATGATCTAAAACATGGTCAGTTTTTTGATAAATCTATTATGGAGATTGCTGAAGAAGAATAGTGACAGTGCGTGGAGAAAACAAACATTACATTTTAACAACCACTACCGAAAAGGATTTTCGTGAAGCAAAACGGTGGACCATGACTCGCTGGGGGAAAGTGCGAACACAACAATACTTTCTTGCCCCTTCATAATAGTGCAAACCATCTAGTGCAAACCATCTAGCACAAACCATCTAGCACAAACCCATCACCACTTCGATGAAAAAAAACATATGACAAGTACTGATGGTTAATTAATTTGGGCAGTAAAAGAACACTACATTGTCTATATCCCTGTCAATAAACAGTTTATTGTTGCGTTAATCCGACAAACACGTGATGTACCCACTATTTTACAGACAAATAACTATCTTACCCTCAGAGAATTGAAAACAATATTCGACTGCCTTAATACCAATTTGCATTGATATTTAAAATGGAGTCTTATATTTACAATCATAACAATTGAAGCCGACTCCATTTTTTAATGTTGGTTAATTATAAATGGCTAATTATATTTAACTCACCAACTCTTCACTCTTGCTAGACGACCAGGCATTAATAACCGCCTTAACTAAAGTTGCTAATGGAATAGCGAAAAATACCCCCCAAAAGCCCCATAAACCACCAAATAAAATTACCGCAACAATGATAATAACAGGATGTAAATTAACCGCTTCAGAAAACAGCAGAGGTACTAATAAGTTACCGTCTAATGCTTGAATAATGGCATAAGCCAGCATCAGGTAGCCAAATTCAGCTTGTGTTCCCCATTGAAATAACGCCACTAAAGCTACAGGAATGGTAACTATTGTTGCTCCAACATAAGGCACTAAAACCGAAAGTCCAACCAAAACGCCAAGTAAAACAGCATAATTTAAACCAAGGAAAATAAAGGTAATTGTTGAAACCCCACCAATAATGAGTATTTCAATGACCTTACCACGGATATAATTCATGATTTGCTGATTCATTTCTTTACCAACTTCCGTGGCCATTCTTCTTTCTTTGGGTAAATATTGACTAAAATTTTCAATCAGTTCATTTTTATCTTTCAAAAAGAAAAATATCATTAATGGCACTAAAATCAGGTAAACCATTAAAGCAACTAAATCAGAAATTGAATTTAATGACGCTTTTAAAGCCAACTGCCCCCATTCCACCAGTTTTGTTTTCACGGAAGAAATTAACGTTTCTATTTGTTCTGCTTTGATCACGTCTGGATATGTTTCGGGTAAGGTCAATAAATAAGTTTGCCCTTTAGAAATCATTGTTGGCACTTCTTGTAATAAATTACTGCTTTGTTGCCAGATAACAGGTGTTAATCCTAAAAACCCCAACAAAGATATCCCTATAAAAGCAATCATTACAATAATGATCGCACTAGTGCGGGATAATCCATATAAAACTAACTTATTTACGGGTAAGTCTAATAAAAACGCCAGTGCAATAGCAACAAATACTGGCATTAATAAATGACTGAAAAAATATATAAATAAAAACGTGCTGATCAAAATTACCAATAAGGTAACGGCATGTGGATCTGAAAATTTGCGTTTGTACCAATCAGCAAAAAAGTTAACCATAATACTCACTTATTTGTTTTCAATGTGTAATTCAACCATTGAATCACTTATTTTCTTTAAAGAATAATCATATCCCTGCCTTGTCAATAATGCAGGAATATCTTTTCTAGAACCTTTATCGGCAATAAGCAGGCGACAAGAATCATCTGCTTGCATTTTTTTTAAAATCACTCTTAATTTAACTAACGGCAAAGGACATCTTTCCTTTGTCGCATCATATTCGTATAACATAGAAGCTGGGGTTAAAAGAATAGTATGTTTTAATTATCATATTTGCGACAATTGATTACAATCAAGTTATAGTATTTTTTTACTAAAAAATTGAAATGTACAATATCGTTAGTATAAAAAGAGAGTTTTATGAGTGTAAGACCAGACTATCCTGAGCTTAAAGAAATAAATGCCTATAAGAAAAAATTAAATTGGGGCGAAATTGCGACAATTTACCATATGCTAGCCACCTCGGTTGGTGAATTAGATGGTATTTTGACGCACGGGTTTGATAGTGGTTACAAACACATACTGGATCCACACACTTGGAATTTATCTTTATTAGGTGGTAGCCGAGATCCGTTTGGCAATATAGAAGTCAAAAATAAACCACAAATTATGCTTCAACATAGTTATGATGACACGACCTATGAATTACATTGTTTCCCTGTAGTTAATGGCGAGCGTTTTGACGAAGCCGCAAAAGGCGACCCTATGTGCCCTTTCGTCATTTGGCAGCCTCAAACTATGCGGATGTTATTTCGGATCAGCAGCCTCACCTCCTTCATGATGTACAATTTTCAAAGCGGCGATGAAGCAGATTTTGAATTAATAAAATTTGCTCATTTTAAAGTACAAAAATTAATTTCAATATTAAGGGAATCTTTTGATATTATTGATATCAAAGGATACAACATTGCAGAGTTTTATTTGGAAATACGTCGAAGACATTCTAATAATTAAACTACTGCGCTAATTAATCAATCGAATAAACCAACGGACCAACAATTTGTTTAAACTAAAACCTTTTGTCATAGCATCAATTTTGAGTACTCTGTTAGCTAGCCCTTTAGCTACTGCTCAACAACAAAATAGAAACAAACTTCCTGAAATAGGAATGGCGGGTTTGAGCACATTATCAATAGACAAAGAACGTCTGATTGGCCATGCAATGATGCGTCATCTCCGTGCATCTCAACCCGTTATCAATGATCCTGTGCTCAATGAATATATTAATGACCTTGGCAATAAATTGGTTAAAAATGCCGACGGGGTAAATTACACTTTTGAATTTTTCTTTATTAATAGTACCGAATTAAATGCTTTTGCTTTTTTTGGTGGCCACATTGCTATTCATAGCGGCTTATTAACTACAGCATCCAACGAAAGTGAGTTAGCTGCAGTTATTGCTCACGAAATTTCACACGTAACTCAGCGACACCTGGCAAGACGATTAGAGGCCCAAAGCAAAGCACAAACCTTTACAACTGTAGGAATGATTTCAAGTATTTTACTTTCTTTCGTCAACCCTACTGTTGGCATGGCGGCATTAAGTACAACGATGGCTGCAACAAAGCAAAATAGTATTAATTACACCAGAGGCAATGAAAAAGAAGCGGATAGGGTTGGTATAAAACTGCTGGCAAATAGTGGTTTTGACCCTATGGGGGCTCCAAACTTTTTCAAAAAATTAGCTGATAAATTTCGTTATACTAGTAAACCGCCGGCAATGTTGTTAACTCACCCAATGCCAGACTCCCGTATTTCAGGCGCCAGAGTTCGAGCACAAAACTTGCCTCAAACATCTATCCCGCCACAATTGCAATTTGAACTGGCTAAAGCACGTATATCTGCGAGATATGAAGGTAATCCAGGTGACAATGTCATTAATTTCAAAGCAAAAGTGAAAAAACATAATTACAATTTAAAGCCAGCCGCACAATATGGCTTAGCGTTATCGTACTTTGAAAATAAAGAGTATGAGGCCGCTAAAAATTTGCTGGAATTACTTCACAGAAATGACGAATATAATTTATTCTATGTTGATACTCTGTCAGATGTTTATATTCAAACAAAAGAATTTTCGAAAGCGATAAAAATGTTATCTGACTTGAATCTACTCATGCCAAATAACCAGGTTGTTACATTAAACTATGCCAATGTTTTATATGAAGCAAAAAAATACCAACAGGCTGAAATTCTGTTACAGGACTTTTTACTGCTTAAACGGGGAAATTTCCTTGCTTACGACCTGCTAACTTCTGTATATCGCAAACAAAACAAAACAGCCCTTATGCACACAGCAAAAGCTGAAGTACTTGCTTTACATGGTGCTTACACTAAAGCAATTGATGAATTACATTCTGGTTATAATTTTACTGAAAATTTACCCTTAGTAAAAAAACGAATTAAGGGTAGAATAGTACAATTTCAAGCACAAGCAGATAAATTAAAACGCTTGTAATCCCAAGTACTGGCCTAAATAAACCAGGTACCTTTAATAACAAATACATTTATTAACACATACATTTATAAAAGAAGTGAGTATTTACCCATGTTAACTATTTTCCATAATCCTCGTTGTTCTAAAAGCAGACAAACATTAGCTTTGATTGAAGAAAACAAAGCCCCTGTTACCATTGTAGAATATCTTAAAACCCCACTGAATAAGAACGAAATACAATCTTTGCTTACACAGCTATCAAAAGAGCCAATTGAAATGATGCGCACCAAAGAGACTGAGTTTACAGAGCAAAACTTAAAAGGAGCAAATAACGAGCAATTAATTGAAGCGATGATAAATACCCCAAAATTAATTGAACGCCCTATTGTTTCAGACGGCACTAAAGCAATAATTGGCCGACCGCCAGAAAATGTATTATCACTATTAAAATAAACTTAGGTAACAACGAATATAATATGAATAACAATAGAATGTTTAAGACGCAAACATTAAAGAATATTACTTTAGCCAGCTATTTTTCTTTACTCGTGTACATGCCAATTTGGTTAATAGTGATCAACCCTTCAGAAGGTTTATCTCCGCTTTTGTCATTAGCCATGTTTACCTTACCTTTATTATTTCCAATGCGGGGCTTAATAAAAGGCAACCCATTCACCTACGCCTGGACTAACTTCATTATAATGATATATTTCTTGCATAGCTTAACAACACTATGGGTTTCAGCTGAAGATCTGCTTTGGGCGAGTATTGAATTAATATTAGTGAGTATCATGTTTCTTAGCGGTACTTATTATGCTAAATACAAAGGACAAGAACTGGGTTTAAGTATTCGAAAGAAAAAAGAAGATAAAGAATAATACCCTGAACATGCTTTATTGATGGGCTACGCCTTTCGGCTAACCCATCCTGACGCTAATAACCTATCTTTCTCACTTTGCCAGAAGTATATCTTTAATAAAGGGAATAGTAATTTTTCGCTGTTCTCTTATTGAAGCCTTATCTAATGTATCTAATGAATTTATCAAACTGCCCATATCCCTGCTTAAACGATTAAGTAAGAACTTTGCTACGTCATCATTCAAAACGACGCCACGTTGTCGGGCACGATACTGTAATGCGATAAGTTTTTCTTCATCGTCAAGCGCTTTAAGCTGTTCGGTATAACCCCAGGTCATTCGAGAAACTAAATCAGGCAATGTGATACCAAGTTGGTGAGCACTTTGATCACCCGTAATAATTAAACGTTTATTTTGTTCCATCACACGGTTATACAAATCAAATACAGCTTGCTGCCATTGAACATTTCCGGCAATAAGCTGAAGATCATCCAGACAAATCAAATCAATGTGCTCTAAACCATCAAGTACTTCTACTGATAATTGAGTTAGCTCAGAAAAAGACAAACATAAAGACGTTTTACCTAATGTTTCTGCGTAAGCACAGCTGGCGTGCAATAAATGTGATTTACCAACACCACTGATGCCAAAAAGATAAAACCCATTCGGTTGATCAATTTCTTCATGTTCAGGTTGAATAAATTTTTGCAACTGAACTAAAACACCCTGATCGCTTTCACTTTGAAAACTTTCAAACGTTTCATCATCAGGCAACTGCACGGCAAGTGCCAATTGAGCTACTGGCTTCATTTGTTACCCCAATAAAACACTGGAACAGCGTCAAGTTCTACCGCTGCGAGTGGATCAATATATTGTCGTAATTGTTTACTTAATTGTAAAGATGCAAGCAATGATCTTTGAGAACCAATAAGTTTCAGATCAAACCTCCAATTACTACCTTTTGCACTAATTAACTTAACTGACTGGACTGAAGATAATTGTTCTAAAAACGACGATACATTTAAATAAGTCGTCAATGAATCAATATTGGCAACATCAATTAAAAACTCATTCTGAGTGGTTGTTGAAAGCGCATATTCTTGATAAATAACTTGAGTTATATCTGCTAACGCTTGCTCAATCAAGTTCTGGCGATTTTGTCCCTGATACAATTCACTGTATTGCTGAGATTTTTGCTGTGCCTGAGATTGCCTGCTGGGGGAAATCAAAGTCCAATCTAAAACATAATTATTTTGAGCACATAATGGCTGACAATTTTCCGGCTCCGCCAGCTCAGGTAATAAGCTACTGTTAGATATTCTTATTATAACAATTGCCTCGGCCAAATAACGTTGAGAAGCCTGTTTTACGGATTGAGGGAATCTCCCCCAAAGTTCGGCGGTATTTATCTGAGTTAAATCCGTCAAGTCCATTAAAGGCATCATCAAGGGTAAGCCTCGATAGTTTGAAAATTGCTTGGCAATTGCTGGCAACTGAGATACGGAAGAGTCAGATAAAACATTTCTGCTCAATCCATGTTCATCAACAACCCACAGCAAAATTAGAGGTCGCAAACGACCCCACAGAGGTAAATTAGCTTGTGAAAATAAATCATTGATTTTGGCTTCATCAAAGGTCGCTACCAATAATATTTGGTCACCCGCACGTTCATAACGATATTGGGCCATATAGCTTTTATAATTTTTAAGCGCTTTATTAAACACTTTACGTGCATTTACAGATGATTGATGAACGGATTCCTGACCACCTACTTTAACAAGCACGAATCTCATTGCCTGTTTTAAAGCACTAATTCTTTCATTACCCGATTGAGAAGACACAGGTACTTTTGCCACATACAAATCAGTAACTTCAACACCATAGGCTGAAGTTACCGTAAATAGAGCACAAAAAAACAAATTAACAATAAAGAAAACTTTCAACATCTGAGATAAACAAATCAATTTCATGACCGAGATCTTATCATAATGTTATTGAATTTAATCATCTAGTAAAAATAATTTATTATAAATATTTTATCCTAGTCACGGCGCTGATAGAATATGCGCCTTTATATACCCATACAACTTGAAAATATAGGATCACACAAGTCGATAAACGGCTGTTTTCAAGGCTTTTGGGCATAAACTATAATTATTTGATTCTAAATTTAATTGAGGTTTCACAGTGAGCGAACAAAAACACTCTTTAAGCTACAAAGATGCAGGCGTTGATATTGATGCAGGTAATGCCCTTGTTGAAAATATTAAAGGTGCTGTAAAACGTACAACACGGCCTGAAGTTATGGGTGGCTTAGGTGGTTTTGGCTCTGTATGTCAATTACCTACCGGTTATAAAGAACCAGTATTAGTAGCTGGCACTGATGGCGTAGGCACCAAATTACGCCTGGCTATTGACTTAAACAGACATGATACCGTTGGTATCGACTTAGTTGCTATGTGTGTGAATGATCTTATTGTACAAGGTGCTGAGCCTTTATTCTTTTTAGATTATTACGCAACAGCTAAACTGGATGTTGATGTAGCTTCGTCAGTTATTTCAGGTATTGCTGATGGCTGTGTATTAGCAGGTTGTGCTTTAGTTGGTGGAGAAACAGCTGAAATGCCCGGTATGTACCATGCTGGCGATTACGACATTGCTGGATTTTGTGTAGGTATCGCAGAAAAATCACGTTTACTTGACGGCAGCAAGGTTGCCGCTGGCGATCAATTAGTTGCCTTAGGCGCTTCGGGTCCTCATTCAAATGGGTTTTCATTAATTCGTAAAGTTCTGGAAGTAAATAATACCGATACTGCTGATTTACTTGACGGAAAATGCATAGCCGATCACTTGTTGGAACCAACAAAAATATACGTTAAATCAGTATTAGCTTTACTTAAAGAAGTTGAAGTACATGCTTTATCACACATTACCGGTGGCGGTTTTTGGGAAAATATCCCTCGCGTATTACCAGAAAGTGCTCAAGCTATCGTTAATGAAGCTAGCTGGCAATGGCCTGAAATTTTTAACTGGTTAAAAGACAACGGTAACATTAGCACTCATGAAATGTATCGTACATTTAACTGTGGTGTTGGCATGATCATCGTAGTTCCGGCTGATAAACTTGATCAAAGCATCGACATTCTTAACGCTCACGGTGAAAATGCTTGGCATATTGGTGCAATAGCCGATAAAAAAGAGAATGAAGAACAAGTCATTATCACTAAATAATCCGAGCTAAATAATCACAACGCAATAATCACATTTAAAATGAGCTTATTGATTAATAAGCTCAATTATAAAAAATATTGAACTAAGGATTAATTAATAATGCGCAGCCGAATAGTCGTATTAATTTCCGGGAGTGGTACAAATTTACAGGCAATAATTAATGCCTGCAAATCTGAAAATTACCCTGGTGATGTAGTTGGTGTTATTTCTAATAAAGCAAATGTTTATGGTTTAACTCGTGCGCAAGAGGAAAATATTGACGCACAAGTCCTTTCTCATCAATCTTATGACTCTAGAGAGAGTTACGATCAAGCCCTTATTAAACTTATTGATACGTTTAAACCTGACTTAGTTGTACTTGCCGGATTTATGCGAATACTAACGCCAGCCTTTGTACAAAATTTTAATGGAAAATTATTGAACATTCACCCATCTTTGTTGCCCAAGTACCAGGGATTGAATACTCACCAGCGAGCAATTGATGCAGGTGACACTGAACATGGAGTTAGCGTACATTTTGTAACAGAAGAACTTGACGGTGGACCTGTTATATTGCAAGCCAAAGTGCCAATATTTGCAGGTGATAGTGCTGATGACCTTATCGCCAGAGTGCATGAACAAGAACACAGAATATACCCTCTAGTTGTAAAATGGTTTTGTCAACAGCGTTTAGTTATGGAAAATGAAGCCGCTTTATTTGATGGTAATTTACTACCCGCTTCTGGATACGCTAGCGAAGAATAGAATTAGTTGAAAACTTAACAATTGGATATGTGTACCCAAACTATTTGGGTATATACCCGTGTTACTTTACGCGGGTATACAAATATATAGGAATCTTATGCTTAACATATTATGTCGCTATACTTTAAACCTTGCTTTTATAGCTCAAGGCTTTATTTTTTTAACAGGCGTAGCCTTTGCTGATGAAGCCGTCATTAATAGAAACCTAGCTGATAAAAACCTAGCAGACAAAAGCCTAGCGAATCAAACAACCAGTCAAGAAACAAAAACCAACAAACAAATTATAAAAGCCTTTACTGCCAAATACTCATTAATACGCAAATCTGATCCTGTAGGCACTGGCATAAGACGCTTAGCGTATCAGGATAATGGCCAGGCTAATTACAGTTATCATACAGATATTGACTGGCTTATTTTTTCAGATACAAGAACAGAAACCTCAACAATTTCAGTTAACGGTAACAAAATCGTTCCTCTTCAATATAGTTATAAACGTGAAGGAACAGGCCGGGACAAACATTATGAATGGCATTACAACGCTGATGAAAATACCGCCTACAATGTAAAAACAGAAAAAAATGTTGATGTTGATTTTACTCAAAATATTCAAGACCCTCTCAGCTATCATTTACAACACCGCATTAATATGATCAACAACCCTACCCAAAAACATTTTGTATATCCGGTAATTAAAACATCTGGTTCAATTAAAAACTATGTTTATGAATATGATGGTGAAGAAGAATTAATGTTGCCTTACGGACTGGTAAAAACAATTCGTTTAAAAAGAGAAGTCATTGAAAAGAAGCGAATTACCTACACTTGGTTTGCACCTGAGCTGAATTATTTATTAGTTAAACTTTACCAAAGCAAAAGCGGTGTTCAACAATTTGAAGCACAATTAACATCGCTGGAAACAGAATAACTATCCCAAAACCACTTTAGTATAGGGTCTGTTGGCATTTCAACCGACCCTTATGTCTGGCTCTGCACTTTGCTCCAATAACACTTTAGACCTATACCCAAGCTACTTGGAAATGCAGGTTCAGAGCAAAGCTAGGACATCAGAGCAAGACGCAGCACGCATATAATGGCATTTCCCTTATAAAGGGTTGCAACGCAGCACTGATTTTCTAGCTTAGCTCCCTACGGGCAAGGCGATAAACGGCTATCTCCTGCGTTATTAAATCTAAAAATGGAATAACCATTTATAAAATTTAATGCCTTGCATATAGCCGTTTCTCGACTTGCTGAATCCTGCATTTCCAAGTAGCTTGGGTATATAACACCCCAGACCAGTAACATTATGGTCCACTAATATTCTGTTCCAAATAAATGGGTACTTCACCGATCACTTCAAATTAGAAGCAATAGATTCACCAAAACGAAATAATTGCCATTGACCCGGTTGCATTTTTTGCCAAACTTCATCGTCTGTCAGCGGACGTGTTGCAACAACAGTTACTATATCTTTATCTGTGGTTTCTTTCTTAAAATCAACTTTAATTTCTGCGTCGATTAAATTTGCCAAACCAAAAGGCGCCCGACGGGTGATCCAATGTAAGTTATTAGAACAAAAAGAAAAAACACATTCACCGTTAGAAATGATTAAATTAAAAACCCCTAATTGGCGAATTCGCTCACTTAATTTGGCGACAAAACTAAATAATGTGACTTCGTCAGGCTCTTGCTCAGCAAACTTATAATGTAATTGATCAAGTAACCAGCAAAAAGCATGTTCACTATCAGTTGTTCCTATCGGAATATGCATTTTAATGGGTAATTCTTGTTGAAAGTTAGCTAATTGCCCGTTATGAGCATATGTCCAATTTCGTCCCCACATCTGACGGGTAAATGGATGTGTATTTTCCAGACAAACCTTTCCTGAATTGGCCTGGCGAATATGACAAATAACCGCTTCACTTTTAATGGGGTATTCGGTAACTAAACGGGCAATTGGAGAATGCGCACTTGGCAAAGGATCTTTAAAGCTCCGACATCCCTTACCTTCATAAAAGGTTATGCCCCAACCGTCTCTGTGAGGCCCAGTATTACCACCTCTTTGCATTAACCCACTGAAGCTAAAACAAATATCTGTTGGTACATTGGCACTCATCGCCAATAATTCACACATAAAAACAAAAATCCGCTCAAACAATATGCTATAACTATAACAGCAATAAGTTTGTTAAATAAATTTTAATTAAAAATTTAACTTCATACTTTTTATGACATGACAAAGGAAGATAGATGGAACATACAGTTTGGTTAATTTGTGCTTTTGCTTTAAGCGGTTTCATGGCGTATAGCAGAGCTAAACTCTCGACTTATACTCTTTCGTTTTTAATACTGATGATAATTGGTACATTTACTGATGTAGTTGGTTTTTTAAGTTGGCTAGTATTTGCCTTCATTGCTTTACCGCTAAATCTACAAAACGTTAGAAAACAATACCTCAGCCATCCTTTGTTAATATTATTCCGAAGCATCATGCCTAAAATGTCAAAAACCGAAAAAGAAGCGATTGATGCCGGAACAACGTGGTTTGAAGCTGATCTGTTTCGCGGAACTCCTGATTGGAAAAAGTTACACAACTACCCTCAACCCCGGCTAAGTGCTGAAGAGCAAGCTTTTATTGATGGTCCGGTCGAAGAACTTTGTGAAATGGTGAATGATTGGCATATCACCCACGAACTGGCAGACATGCCACCTCAAATGTGGCAGTTTTTAAAAGACAATAAATTTTTCGCCATGATCATTAAGAAAGAATATGGTGGATTGGAATTTTGTGCCTACGCACAATCAAGAGTGCTGCAAAAAATAACAGGTGTCAGTACCACCGTAGCCAGTACAGTGGGCGTTCCAAATTCATTAGGTCCGGGTGAGTTACTGCAACACTACGGCACTCAAGAGCAACGAAACTATTACTTACCCAGATTAGCTTCCGGTGAAGAAATCCCCTGCTTCGCATTAACAAACCCAGAAGCGGGCTCAGACGCAGGCTCTATTCCTGATTTTGGTGTGGTTTGCCATGGAAAATTTAATGGTGAAGAAGTGCTGGGTATGAAATTAACCTGGGATAAACGCTACATTACCTTAGCCCCTGTTGCTACAGTATTGGGTCTAGCCTTTAAATTACAAGATCCTAATGGCTTATTGGGAGATGTGGTCGATTTAGGGATCACTTGTGCATTAATTCCAACAGATCTTGAAGGCGTTGTTATCGGTCGCAGACATATTCCTTTAAACATTCCATTTCAAAATGGCCCGACACAAGGGGTAGAAGTTTTTGTTCCTTTAGATTTTATTATTGGTGGTGTTGCAATGGCTGGCCAAGGCTGGCGTATGTTGGTTGAATGTTTATCCGTCGGACGCGCGATAACACTTCCTTCAAACAGTACGGGTGGCGTAAAAGTGGCTGCTTTAGCAACAGGAGCATATAGTCGAATTCGCCGTCAATTCAAGCTCCCTATCGGTAAAATGGAAGGTATTGAAGAACCATTGGCACGCATTGGTGGCAATGCTTATTTAATGGACGCAGTTACCACCATGTCGACAGGTGCTATTGATATGGGTGAGAAACCATCTGTTATTTCAGCTATATCAAAATATCATTTAACGGAGAAAGCACGTATAGCCGCTAATGACGCAATGGACATCCACGGTGGCAAGGGGGTTTGTATGGGCCCAAGTAATTATTTAGCAAGTGGCTATCAGGGAATACCAATTGCCATAACCGTTGAAGGGGCAAATATTCTGACTCGTAGTTTAATTATTTATGGTCAGGGGGCAATGCGGTGTCATCCATATGTTTTTGCTGAAATAGAAGCCGCACATGATAAGGACAGTGAAAAATCATTGGATAATTTTGATCACGCCTTATTTGGTCATATCGGTTTTGCTGTCAGTAATATCGTTCGCAGTTTGTGGTTTTCTTTAACAGGATCTAGATTGTTATCAGCGCCCTATCAAGACCAAACCCGGCGCTATTATCAATTAATGAGCCGTTTCAGTGCGAACCTTGCAATGTTATCAGACATTTCAATGCTTAGCCTCGGAGGAAACCTTAGACGTAAAGAACGCATTTCCGCACGACTTGGAGACATATTAAGTTATCTCTATTTAGCATCAGCAACCCTTAAAAGATATGACGATGAAGGTCGAATAGCAGCCGACTTCCCATTAGTTCAGTGGGCTGTTGAAGATTGTCTTTATAAATGCCAGCAAGCAACTAATGAACTCATTAATAATTTTCCTAATAAGATCATTGCTGCATTGTTAAGAACCATTATTTTTCCTTTAGGAACATGGTTAACTAAACCAAGTGACGTGACAGATCATAAAGTTGCTGTAATTTTGCAAACTCCCGGAGATACACGTCGCAGACTTGGACATGGACAATACCTGACAAGACATAAAGATAATTTGTTCGGGCAACTTGAGCAAACATTAGAAGATATATTGGCCAGTGAACCTGTTTTTGACAAAGTTTGTCGAGCATTAAATCAAAAACTCCCTTTTTATCAATTAGATATTGTTGCAGAAAAAGGACTTGCTATTAACGCAATTACTGAGCAGGAAGCCGAATTATTACGTAAAACAGAGAAAGGACGTAAAGCGGCTATTGATGTAGATGATTTTGATCCTGACGATTTAGTTAATAATTAAAAACTAGGATGTAAGATGGGTTAGCATCAAGCGTAACCCATCAAGAGTTTTGCACCACAACTAGCCCATTAATTATCAATGATATTGATAGGCTACATATGCGGGTAACCCACCCTAGCCTATTTACCAATTCAAGAGCGTTTTAACCTAACCTGAGTGAAATGCACAGGAATGCAATTTTATAAGAAGGATAATAATTCTTCGTCAAGTTGCATCAAGGTTTTCGGACTTGCCATCATCATTTTTGAAAGCGACTTAGTTCTAGGTAGAATACGTTCAAAATAGAATTCGGCTGTTTTAATTTTTGAGCGGTAAAAATCACGGTTCTCAACCTCACCCGCCAGCTTTTCATATGCTGACTGAGCCATTTTAGCCCAAAAATAAGCCATAACGATATAACCCGAATACATCAAATAATCTACCGAAGCAGAACCAACAATATCTCTGTCTTTCTTCGCTTTCAATGCTAAACGTAAAGAATACTGCTGCCAGTTAGCAACATTTTTACTCAAGGCCCAAATAAACTTGTTCATTTGACGTTTATGAGGATTATTAGAAATAATGCTATTGGTTTTACAAAATTTCATTATTTCTTTGCTAAAACTTTTTAGTGCCTTACCACGAGTCAGTAGAATTTTACGACCTAATAAATCCAGGGCTTGTATACCGGTTGTACCTTCATACAAAGTTGCAATACGTGTATCACGTACTATTTGTTCCATACCCCACTCTTTGATATAACCATGACCACCAAAAATTTGTAAACCATGATTCGCACTCTCTAAACCTATTTCAGTCAGAAATGCTTTCAAAATAGGAGTGATAAAGCCTAAACGATCATCAGCAGTTTTTCGCTCTTCATCAGTTTTAGCTATTTCAATGTCATCAACAAGCATGGCTGTATAGTAAATCATCGCACGCCCGCCTTCAGAAAAAGCTTTTTGTGTCATTAACATTTTGCGAACATCAGGATGAACAATAATAGGATCAGCGACTTGATCCGGATATTTTTTACCCGTTAGTGAACGCATTGATAAACGTTCTTTCGCATAAATCAATGAGTTTTGATAAGCCAGTTCAGCAGCACATACACCCTGTAAAGCAGTTCCTACCCGTGCGGTATTCATAAAGGTGAACATACATTCCAGCCCTTTATTTTCAGGGCCAATCAAAACACCATTAGCATTGTCAAAATTCAATACTGCTGTTGCTGAAGCTTTGATACCCATCTTGTCTTCAATTGAACCACAAGTAACATTATTAGCTTCACCAAGATTACCTTGTTGATCAACTTGTATTTTAGGAACGATAAACAATGAAATACCACGTGTACCCTTTGGCGCATCTGGCAGTCGTGCTAAAACAATGTGAATAATATTGTCTGTTAAATCATGCTCGCCGGCAGAAATAAAAATTTTTGTACCTGTAATGTTATAAGTACCATCATCATTAAGCTCTGCTTTAGTTTTTACTTGTCCTAAATCAGTACCACATTGAGGCTCGGTTAAACACATTGTGCCTGTCCACGTACCTTCTGTCAGTCTTGTCAGGTAAAGTTCTTTTTGCTCATCACTGCCGTGTGTTTGCACTGTGTTCATCGCACCGTGGCTCAAACCTGGGTACATTGCCCATGACCAGTTAGCCGTACCCATCATTTCTGATTTTACCATGCCTAATGAAGGAGGCAGGCCTTGTCCGCCATGCTCAACAGGATGAGACAAACTTTGCCATCCACCTTGAACATACATGTCATAAGCGGCTTTAAAGCCTTTTGGTGTACTTACTTTACCATTATCAAATGTACAACCTTCTTTATCACCACTTTGATTCAAGGGTAATAATTCATTCTCACAAAATTTTGCACATTCTTGCAGGATCGCATCAACCAGATCAGGCGTTGCTTCAGAAAACTCAGCATGTTGGTTGTAATGACCGTAATAATCAAAGACATCTTCAAATAAAAATTTAATGTCTGTAATCGGTGCTTTGTAGCTAAGCATATGTGCTCTCCAACTTCTTTAGTAATTCGTCATACCATTTTAGATTAAATTTAGTATAACAGATAAAAACACTGGTTGGACCACAAAGTTTAATTTGATTGTCTTTTCATTTATTAATAATTAATTAACATTAATATTACTAATTTAATACATTATATCGCGGTTCTTAGATGCTAAACAACGAGGTGATATGGATTAGCCACTGGCGTAACGCATCACACTTGGAGGACACATAAACCTAAGTATCTGATAAACTGATATTTTAATGGGTTTCGCCTGGATCTAACCTATCCTACGCAATTAATTTCGACTTTAAAAAGTTAATTCGGTTTACTCCTAATAAATATTATAAAAAATAATTTCATACGTTATACCATTCGCATTAAATAAGTGATCAATATTTAATACGAATGGTATTAGATGGTTACGCCTGCGGCTAATCCATACTACGCAACTAATAATTTACGGTGATTATAATTTGAGGTAAAAACAGGAATACAGAAAATTGAAATGCAGAAACAAAAAAACCTCTAACAATAGAGGTTTATTAAGTAAATGTGGCGGAGTGGACGGGACTCGAACCCGCGACCCCCGGCGTGACAGGCCGGTATTCTAACCAACTGAACTACCACTCCGCGACATTTTGTTTTTTAAGTTATTAACCTTTATTTACTTAGTTATTGAAATAACAAAGGTAGATAAGGTTCGGGACTCAGCCGCATCAACTATGATGATTTGTGAGACAAAATTGGCGGAGTGGACGGGACTCGAACCCGCGACCCCCGGCGTGACAGGCCGGTATTCTAACCAACTGAACTACCACTCCGCATTTCAAATACTTGCAGTCAACATCTTGTTGAATGCGGCGGAGATAATACGGTTATGAAGGGACACAGTCAACCAATTTTTTTATATAATTACTTGTATGAACAATTGCTGAGCAATGCGTTGGAAATCCATCCAATTTAAAGCATTATTAACACTCAATACGGTTTTAATTAACCATATCAATATAATTCCCTCGGAATAAGTATGATTGCTTAATCTCGACATTATAGTTCATAGCTGCTTGGGTATGAGCTAAACACAATGTACAGCTTGCAAATGATGGGTTACGCCTTTTGCTAACCCACCCTACAAAAATATAAAAATTTCATTCAGTCATTTTCAAATGATCGGCTTCATTTTCATGAACATGTTCATTAATTCAACTGGTATAAATAAAAGTCGAAATAAAAAGCAGATCTATTTAATTTTCTGTTTTTTCCACCGAACAACAAAAAATGCACTTAATGCCATCAGAATAATAATCACATTTGCTGCTACAATTATGAATATTCGATCCTGTTGAGCTTTATCAGCTGCCATTTTATTCTCAATAAGTTGTGCTTCCAATTGCTGTACAAATAAATCATTCTCAGTTGCAACTTGTGTACTCGAATCATCACCTGCATTAACATTTAAATTTACACTACCTGTAAAGTCATTAACGATCCTGTCAACATTAAAGGTAAACTCTGGCACCACTAATCGAAACTCCCGTCCATTAATTGTTCGACCATATGCCCTTATTTTTATTCGGTGAACACCCGGTCCGGCATAATCAAATTCTTTTATACGTTCAGCACCAAAGCCTTCCATCACAGAAAAAGGCTCCTCTTGTGTATCGGGATAAGTGATTTTTCCCTGTAAAATAAGACTGTCAGGATCTACATAAGTGCCGTCTATAACAAAATGAACTTTGTGTATAGCAGACTCGTCCTTGGCAACATCAACAGTAATTGAAATAGGGGTAGTTTGTATAATAACTGGCTTCTGTTTTAATTCCCGACTAACCATAGGCAAGTTAACAGCATAAATTGGCGCCCATTCACCGGAGGCAAAATCAAATTTAAACTCTCCGGTAAAAATACCATCTTTTGCACGTTCATCTAAATCCTGACCATTATCACGAAATGACGTCAGTTTGACGGGCTCTGCACCAAAATTGTCGTAAGCCGAGTTATTCGTACTGAAAAAATTAACATCAAGCTTAATCACGTCACGAAACAGCGGATTATCAATTGCCTGCTCGCCATTAAATAACCGCCCCGTCATTTTTAACGTTTCGCCTGACAGCAGAATAGGCGGCAATGGACTAACTTCCAATTTAATTTCAGAAACCACCATTATTTCACTTCCGGGCAATATATCCCCAACAGCTTGCCATGGCCCCGGCATAGGTTTTTTAATTTTAATCATGTCAAAGGTGCGATCATCGAACCACTCAACCTGTTCTTTTGGAAAGTTATTTATTTTCAGTTTACTGCCATCGGGACGAACCAAAACAATTGGCACAGAACCGCTCTTGCGATAAAATAATAAAATTATTTCTTCCAGGTGGGCATCAAGACGGAACCGATTGTCAAAATAAGGAATTTGATTAGTGACATCATCGGCATCGTAAAACTTAACTTTGGTTGCTTCCCTTTTAGCTAAAACACCATTTTCACTTGAAACACGATCCTGATCCAAAGCACTATTCTGCTCCAAAACACTATGCTGACCGAAAGCGCTAAAAGAACCCAGTAATAAAAAAGCACTTAAACTAATTAAGAGAAAATAATTATTGAAAGTGATCCTCAAGTGATTATTGCTCCGTTTACATTCAATTGTGTTTATTTGCGCCATATAGGCTCAGCTCCCTTCTCATTAACAATGTCTAAACGTTTCTGATGTGCATCCAGTTCATCGGCCGATGCTTGAATAATCTTTAACGGTAAACGATCACTCGACACCCTTCGAATAACATTCGCGTCGGTACCATCTCCATCACCAATCGTTAAATTCAGCGCAGATTGTTTGCGCGTCATTTCAATATAAACAAATGCCAGTAATTGGGCATCAATTAAAGCGCCGTGATAAGTACGGTCAACTAATTTATCAACCTTGTAATGCCTGGCTAAAAAATCTAACGTTTTAGGTGATCCAAATTCATCCTTCGATACTTTTAATGTATCGGTCACGGTGCAAATATCTTGAGTCATGGATAAACCACGTCTGAGCATTATAAATTCATGATCCATAAAACCTATATCAAACTTAGCATTATGAATAACAAGCTCTGCTCCCCGAATAAACTCAATAAACTCAGAAGCCACTTGAGAAAATATAGGTTTATCACTTAAAAAAGCATTGGTTAAACCATGAATATTAATAACTTCCTGGTCCATTTCTATTAAGGGGTTTATATAAACATGATAATTGCGGCCCGTTAACTGACGATTCACCATTTCAACACAGCCAATTTCAACTATTCGGTGACCTTCTTTAGGATTAAGCCCGGTTGTTTCTGTATCGAGAATAATTAACCGTTGATCTTTTTTGTCATTTGTCGTCATGTTATTTGTATCCACACCAAACCTTGATATTAAACGTAATAAAACTGAATTTACCCAAACCAAAAGGGGATATATTTATGATGTATCTTTATTTCTCGGGTAGTTTATCAGGGAACTCCTTTAAATTAATATTAAATCGATGACTTTTATAACAGAATAAAACGAAAAGGCTGACAATAAGAGTTTGAGACAATAACCAGGTCTGTGAGAGTAAATCTAAATAAAAACAACCAACAAAACTGACGAACAAATCAAAAACCAAGGTAATAATTAATATCACCCGACAGTAACGCCAGCAAAATTTAACCCACTTAGCAGCATCAGGACGTCGTAAACTCATAATTAAAACAACAAACAAGCCTAAAAAACCCGAAGATAAACTTAAATAAAACAATGAGGGATCGGGGAAAAAAAATCCCATAATAGAAGAACTGTCTTGCCGGTTAGTTAAAGACATGATCCAGACTATATAACCTCGCAAAACAAAAATTAATAATAAATAAAAGCCTTTAGAGAGTTTCAAACAATCAAATTTATCAAAATCTTCAATTGAGTATTCGGCATAAGAATGTCTGGTCATATAAAAAAACTGTCCTTTTTTGGTATTAGTTATTCCGCGTTCTTTATTCTGTGCTAGATATTCTGTGCTAGATATTCTGTGCTAGATATTTTGTACGGGTTATTTAGTTCTAGCTATTTTGTGCTAGCCATTTGGAAAACGTTTATCTCGTTCAATATCCAAGTATATTTGTCCTGCTGTAATAGCCCGAACTGCTTTTGACTTAAACTCCCGATTATATAAAATATAAACCACTAAAACACTGGCAAACACAAATAACACAGGATGAAAAAACCAACCAATAACAGCAAGTGAAAAATAATAAGACCGCAAACCATAGTTATATGAATGAGCCGCCTGATCTTGCACCACCGCCATCTGCTGCGCGTATTTCTTCAGGTTTTCATTTAATCCCTCAATATCTATCGGGCAAGCGCCAATCATCACATTCAAAAAACCAAATTGCCTCATCGACCAGGTAAAATGAAAAAATGCCAGAACAAAAATAATAGCCAACAAACTTAATTTTATTTGTATCGCGAAATGACTGGCGTTTACAGCAAACGGAATACTATTAAGCACACTTTCTAACTGCTCTACTTGAGAAAACAAAGTTAAAAAACCGGCAATGACTAATAAAGTAGTAGAAGCAAAAAATGAAATATTCCGCTCTAAATTAGCCAATAAAGCCGCCTCCCCTACCCTAACGTCTCTGGTGATAACCTCATACATCCAATGAATTCGATGTTGATGTAAACACCGGGCAATACAATTAGTTGTTTTCGCTTGTATTCTGGCAAACCTGGTATAACCAACCCAACAACTTAGAAAGCAGAGGAAAGCGAAAATATCAAACAATGGTAGGTCTAATAATGGATTTGTCATAAGATTTTTGGTTGGTGGTAATTTTGTAATATTATGCAGTAGTTTTGGGGATTGTACTAGGGTATGTGATGTGGGTACTCTTTCGGGGAAGCATTTGTCGAAAATTATGTTATTGACAAAATATCACTAAAATTGTGTTTTAAAAGTCGAACAACAAAATTGTTCTAATGTATTTTTAAATGAAATGTCCTACACTGAGATCTATGATAATTAAAAAATACAAATAAATGTCAAATCATATATTTTTTATTTTTGTTGGATATATTTAATTAATCACAGTAAAAACAGTGATTCCTTGGCATTCAGGTTGTCTTACATTCCTATCTATAATGCTCACCAGTACTCCTCTGAAACTAAAAATGGGTCAGATGGGGCGGAGCTTGCCTAGATAAAAAATTATGAACCTCAACACAACACCTAACATTTCACAAGATTTTTTGTTATTTAACATTGCTAGCTAGTGTCCGTCCAGAAACGGGGTCGTAGCGAGGGCGATCCAATGGTGCAAGATGAACATTACTAGATATGGGCGTTTAGTCATTCTAAATAACCCTATCTAGTGGTGTTCAAATTGTGCCAGTGGAACGTCCGCAGTAGACATCCGTTTCTGGATGGGCACTAGCTAGTGTCCGTCCAGAAACAAGGTCGTAGCGAGGGCTTACCAATGACACGAAATGGGCTCTACAAGATATAGGCGTTTAGTCATTCTAAATAACACCATCATGTGGTGCACAGTTCTTGTCGGTAGGACGTCCGCAGTAGACATCCGTTTCTGGATGGGCACTAGCTATACGTCGGAAAAATTGATATTGACCTATTCAAAGAAACCTAGTTACAGCCTACTCTCATGAGTATTTAAATATGTTTAATAACCTCGTCTAACAGACACGCTCAAGCAGTAGTGCTAATAAAGTTAATTTATCAATTTAAGCATAGTTAACACTAGTTCTATTCTTATAAATTAAAACTAAATATTCCGGAGTGACGATGGAAAGTTTAACGAAAAAAACATCTGGTATTATCATGCCTAGCCATATAGATCCAGCTACCAGATCCTCTGGCCAAGTATCCTGGCCACTAGTTTCACAGCGACTCTCGAAGGCAAGAGATGTAATCATTTATCCAAACGATGCAACTCGTGGAAAACTTAACTTCGCTTTTAACACATTTTGCTATGTTTACGGAACACCTTTGAATGATGAATTCAGTAATAAGTTGGAGAATTCATTGTATGGCGAACAGGTAGTGATAAAAGGAAATAGTTTTGCAAAAATGTACGATGCAATAAAACGAAAAATGACTGACGATATTAATAAAAGTAATTCTCCACGCACTACCTTCAATAAGTTTAATGACTATAATAACTTTAGGTATTCTGACACAACTATATTAACAGAAGGACATATCAACACTTTTAATAGCAGTAAAAGGAAACGCACGCTAGTACCTATTTCCCCACATAAATTAGATTTTCGCTCTAAAAAGATTTTAGCAAGAGGTACATTGAACGAAGAATCAGGTTTTGAGCAAAAAATAAGCAATGTATTTTACAGAGAATTTCACAATGCAGTTGAAGAGCTAGAGTCTAATAAACTTGTTACAGATCCCAAAACCAAAGCTTTATCTTTAATACAAGCCACGGCAGCAAAAGTCCTACTCCATAGGCCAAGTTCGGCAGTTCTTGAAGAACTTAGGCTTGTTGCTGGTACATTGCTCAATTTTTTAAAAGTACTTAGTAATGAACTAAGCACGGCATTAATTAGCAAAGACGGGGTAATAGATAAAAAAGATACATATTGTGCAGCACGTCGCGTGGCGACTGATAGTAATAATACTACTGTTACTGATTTTTGCGTCATATTTGATCTCTTACGGCTTATAGGCGCTTTGCTACTTTGTACCCCTGATATAGTTCCACCGGGAATGATTTTGCATGAAGATATTGCTAATCAATTAAGGAAGTATATTTATATGTTTACCCGTGGAATGACACCAGAACAAGTGCACAAAAATAAATGGTTGGGGGGGGCGAGTATTTTAGGACCATCTAAAAAGCCTAAAAAAGTCAGATTGTTGGAGGGGTCGAGAGTTTTAGGTCCATCTAACAAACCTACAATATATAATGTATATATAATTAATAATGATTGGGCACGTATAAGAGAATTCGATAAAATGAATACAATTGATGGATTACATAACAATGGCATCAAAGACAACAAAATAGCGAACATTCCACCCACAAACACTTTACCAGCAGTTACTTCACCTTTACTAATTATGGGTACAAGTAAAGTGGAACGTACGACTGAGCCTTTAGTTTCACATATATCAGGTTCCCCTACAGAATCTTTGACGGCTTGGGATGCGTTGATGGGTGATCACAGACCGTATACCCATTGCGCAGATGAGACCCAAGAGAAGGTATGGCAAAAAACATCCTATCATGATAACGATGCTACCTCCCGTAAAAAAAGTGCACGATTGGCTGCTATAACTGCCTATAATCTCGCCACTGGATTTCATAGTTCAGCTGAAGTGTTAGAGTCAATCCTAAATTACACAGGACAAAATGCACGATTCACTGATTCTCAGTCCAAAGAACCGCCATCACAAAAATATCGCATGATAAAAGGAGAGCTAGACGCCCCTGACAACTTTGGAGAAGGTGCCGCAACGGCATTGATTTTAGAACTGTTAAAACATCATACGAACTAAATCAATAAAAATTGAAGAAGCAAGTATTTTTCAAGGTACCAAAAACCTCCCTAGCTTAGAATCTCAATAAATTATATCAATAAATTCAAAGTAGACTATAATACTTTGAACTAAAACTTATACTTGAAATCTAAATATAGTGCTTAAGGGGTGAGTACAATTTTTACTCTTAAATTTTATCGACAAAAAAAATCGACAAGAAAACTGTCCTTCATCTGTAAAATACTATTGTTATTTTTAATGACAACTTCAGTTCATTGCGAAAATTTTTCTTCGTCTATAAAACGCTTTTCTTTAAAAGATGGTCTTCCTGAAACAAATATTTTTTCTATGGCTCAGGATGAAACCGGTTTTATTTGGTTAGGAACACCCTCAGGATTAGTGAGGTACGATGGTTATGAATTCAGACGATACTCTAATGATGCTAATAGTCAATATCCACTAGTTTTTTCCGACGCTGGTCAAATTTTTATTGATAGTAAAGGTAGATATTGGATAGGTTCTTGGGGTGAAGGCCTAGCTGTGTACAACAAAAAAATGCAATTATTGGGGAAATATGCCAAAAATGATTTAATAAATTCAAGTTCTGGTACTACTTATAGTAATTCAATAATTGAAGCCAGAAATAACTCATACATCATGTCAAATAGGATTCAGACATTTTTTGAAGACAGTGATGGTGATATATGGGTTGGCACAAGCGGAGGAGGTCTTGCCTTATTTATCCCTGAAACAAACTCTTTTAAAAGCTATCTAACTGATGAGACTAAACATGATAGCATAAGTCATAATAGAGTCTGGTGTATTGTTGAATCACAACCTGGCATACTCTGGGTTGCAACGAGTAAAGGACTAAATAAACTTAATAAAAAAACAGAAACCTTTACACGCTTTTATCACGAACCATCAAATCCTACTTCATTAAGAAATTCATTGATAACAACTCTTCACGTAGTTAAAAATATTGATACAAATAATACTTTGTGGATAGGCACAGAAACAGGACTAGGTATATTCGATACCCAAACGGAAAAATTTACTTCCATTAACCCTAAAAATACGTCAATTACTAATTTTATTACCAGGATACGACAGGATAAAAATAATAACCTTTGGATTGGAACCCAGAAAGGTCTTTATAAATATGACCTTAATCATCGCAAATTCATAACGTTATCGAATACAAATAAGCTATCGAATTTAAATAACTATCAATTTTTTACCAGCGATGATATTAGAGATATTGTTATTGATTCATCTGGGTTACTGTGGCTGGGGAATCGTTTAACAGGGTTAATTAAAGCGGATTTAAAACCCACCGTTTATGATAATACATCTCATTATGTTGAAAAAAACGGGATCAGAAAAAGATTAAATGGTGTTCGAGCAATCTATGTAGATAAAGCAAATGTATTGTGGTTAAGTACAACAGATGGGATATTTTATAAAAATAATGAAACAGGATTTATTACCCGTTTCGCTTCCTCTGATAGACTGATTAATTTACCTTTTTTTACTATAGGCGAAAATAAAGCGGGTGAATTATGGCTTGGAGGTCCCAATGGTTTATACAAAATAGATAAGCAACGTAAAATAATGACTGACCAAAATAAACTGCTAGAAAAAATTAAGGTTAACGGAGTTATGTCACTTTTATTTGATGAAGATAATAACTTATGGCTTGGTACGTTATACTCTGGTCTCGTACGAATTGATGCTGATGATGAGAAATCAACCTTCATATTTACTGCAGATGATAATTCCCCTGATTCCCTAAATAGTAACAACATAAACTCAATTTATCAGGATAGTTTCAAGAGAATCTGGGTTGGAACTCATGGAGGTGGTCTAGCAAGACTAAACCCATTTACCAATAATTTTGTTAACTACGTTCATCAACCAAAGTTAGAAAATAGTATTAGTGATAATTCTATTAGTACTATTTATCAAACTAAAGATGGAAACGTCTGGATAGGCACTAAACGTTCTTTGGATAGATATAACGGTGACAATGATAACTTCGAGCATTTCGATGTACCCAATGGTTTAACTAACAGTAATATAAAAGCTATGTTTGAAGACAATGTTGGGAACTTATGGTTGAGTACCAACGCAGGAATTTCTCAATTAGATTCCACTCGTAAAAAAATCATCAATTATGATTTTAATAATGACTTTCAAAATGATGGTTTTTTGGAACGTTCTGCTTATAAAGGACAAGACGGTAGTCTTTTCTTCGGAGGAAATCGTGGCATCACGAAAATAACCCCTGCACAAGTTAAGCTAAATAAACATATCCCATCAGTAGTCATCACTGATGTGTGGATTGACAATGATTTATCAAACCAGTACACGATGGAGCAAAAACAGCCATTAAATTTAAGTTTTGGTATTAAGAATGTTAAAATTAGGTTTGCTGCTATTGATTTTCAAGATCCCATCAATAATATGCATTCATACAGATTAATCGGTTTCGATGACGAATGGAGCCAAGTATCTAATTCAAACGACGCCAGCTTTACCAACTTAGTTCCCGGCGAATATGATTTCGAGGTAAAGGGAAGCAATAACAGCAATGTATGGAATCCAGAGGTAACCCGTTTAAAAATTATTATTAATTATCCTTGGTGGAAACGCTGGTGGGCCTATACAATTTATACGTTAATATTAATAAGTATAGTGCTGACTTTTCTATTGATTCACCGTAACAAAGTCCGATTTGAACGCAATCTTAATTTGAAATTAGAAAAAAAGGTAATTGAGGTTCAAGAAAAAAACCGTGAGATTGAAGAAAAAAAACGCGAAGTTGAAAAGAAAAATGAAGAAATACTAACAATCCCACAACTAGTACAATCAGAAAAAATGTCCTCATTAGGCACATTAACAGCAGGTGTAGCCCACGAAATTAATAACCCAACTAACTATGTTAATGCGGCTGTCTACATGATGAAGGATGAAATAAATATAATAAAAACCTTCTTAAAACAGCTTGCTGGTGGTGACAAAGCTGATGCCAAAATATTACAATCTTTTGATGAAAAGTTTACCAAACTGATAGGATTAACCGAAACAGCAACTGAAGGAACTAAACGTATAAAAATCATCGTTGAAGACTTACGCACCTTTGCACGTATGGACGAAATAAAAGAGTCTCAAGTGCATATTTCCGAACTCATTACATCTACCGTTCACTTAGTTAAAACCCAGTACGATTCCATTACCATAAAAACGCAGTTCGATTACGACCCGTTAATGACTTGTTTATCATCAAAACTCAATCAAGTTTTTATGAATATGATTGTAAATGCATGCCAAGCTGTTAAAAGTAATGATGAAGTTTTGAAGTTAGAAAGTTCAAAAGTAACAAGCTATCAATCGGAAAATTTAAAAGTACAACACTTAGACAATAACCAATTCAAAGGACTAGTTATTATCAGCTTAGAACAAGGTGATAATGAGCTTGTTATTCGTTTTAAAGATAATGGCTGTGGCATGGATGAAGCTACTCTAAAAAAGATATTTGAACCGTTTTATACCACTAAAGAAGTTGGTGAAGGTACAGGACTAGGTTTAGCTATTTCGTTTGGCATTATTCAAGATCACGGAGGTAGGATAGAGGTAATATCTAATATTGGTGATGGAACTACCTTTTCTATTTATTTACCAATTTGTTTACCTTTTTAGCTGACCCAATTGTGCTACATTTATCATCACCCCCCATCAATAACCTTATATTTTAATTTTATGTTCATTTTTGTTCGATAATTTAAAAGTAAATATTGTGTTAACTAGCTAATTTTGTAACAATTCACTCGAAAAATAAGTACCTGCATAAAAACATATTTCAGGTGTTAATTAAAATGATCAATAACATCAATTAATAACAAAAAACGACAACAAAAAACGACAACAAAAAAGTAATAAAAATATAATTTATAATGGAGCTGCAATGCGCACGTTAGGAAACAAATGTTTGACACTTACCGCTGTATTTTTATCTTCAATTTTTAATATTGCACTCGCTCAAGAAATCAAAGTTAACAATACAAAACTTAGCCAGCTTAGTATCCCTCATACTTCAGACGCGATTGAAATTGATGGTGAACTGGATGACAAAGCCTGGCAGCAAGCGTTATTAATTCCTTTAGACATAGTAAATGCCCCGTGGAATAACTTACCTAGCCCTGTAAAAACTGATGTCAGAATTATAGAAGATGGCGAAAATATCTATATTTCCTTTTTTGCTGAAGATCCAGACCCTGAAAATATTAAAGGTTTCTTAGGAGACAGAGATACTAAATGGGGTGATGATGTTGTCGGTTTAAAACTGGACACTTTTAATAGCCGTCGATTAAATTATAAATTTTTTGTTAATCCTTACGGTGTTCAAAACGATGGAATAACAAATGAAATAACGGGTGAAGACAATAACCTTTGGGATGGTATCTGGCATTCTTTTGGGAAAATCACTAAACATGGTTATCAGGTAGAAATGGCTATTCCCTATAATATTTTAAATTTTGAACAAAGTAATGAAGAAAAAATATGGGCAATAGAATTAATCCGTCTTTACCCTAGAAATGAGCGCCTGAGAATTTCTCATATACAGCTCGACAGAAATAATGATTGCTTTGCTTGTCAAATGCCGGAAATTAAGGGTTTTAAGCAAGCTAAAATTGATAAGAATATAATGCTGACCCCTGCAACGGTGGCAACTAATAATCAAACCCGTGATATTTATGATAATGATGCCGGCTGGGAAGATGATAATAATTTTGAGCTTGGGTTAGATGTACGTTGGGGCATAACTCCGAGTACATTATTAAATATCACTCTAAACCCCGATTTTTCTACCGTAGAATCTGATGCGGGCCAATTAAGTGTTAATACTAATTTTTCGTTGTTTTATGATGAAAAACGTAGTTTCTTTTTAGAGAACTCAGAATACTTCAGTAGTAATTATGATTTAGTTTATACACGAAATATTGCCGACCCAGATTATGGTGTAAAAATTACTGGTCGTGAAAAACAACATAGTTATGGCTTTTTTGTGACGAATGATAATGAAACCAATTTCATTATTCCGGGTAGTATCAATTCAAATTTAGCCTCAGTTAATTCAAAAAGTACTGCTGGCGCTTTTAACTACCGATTCAATCATAATGAAAATTTATCCTTGGGATTTATTTCAACATTACGTAGCGCCGATAATTATCATAATGTTGTTGCAGGTTTTGATGGTAAATATCGGTTAAGTGACACTAACTCTGTTTTAGCACAAGTACTGCACAGTAATACTGAGTACCCTGATGAGGTAGTTCAAAACTATTATTCTACGGATGCAAGCAATTATTACGACGACTTTAGTGATCAGGCAATTAAAATTGATTTTAAGCATGTTTCTGAATATTGGAGTATAAATGCCGGCCATCAACAAATAGGTAAAGACTTTCGGGCAGATCTTGGTTTTATGACCAAAGCTGATTATCAGCAAGATGACATTACGGTATCTCGAACTATTTATAATGAGGGAGACAGTTTTTGGCAAGAAGCCAATTTAGTTGGTGAATGGAGAATTCATCATAATGAAAAAGGGGAATTATTAGAGCGTAAAGTTGGCGGTACCTTTGGCTTTACTGGCCCTAAAATGTCTTATTTTGATATTATGCTTAATGTTTCCGACAAGGTAGGTTTACGCCAGGATAAATTATCACTAGCTATTGAAGGCAATACCACGCTTTTCACAGAGAAAGAACTAGTGCTTTATGGACACATTCAGCCAACGTCCAGAATACATACTTCAGCAACAATTACGCTGGGTGATAAAATTGATTATAGCAATAATCGTTTAGGCGATTATATTGCGTTACAATCTAGCCTAACGGTAAATGTAACTGACCATTTGGAAGTTGATTTGTTCTATACCTACAGTAAACTTGATGCTTTTAATGAGTTAACGAATATAAAAGGAAGCGTGTATAAGGCTAGTCTCACCGATTTAAGAATATCTTATCAATTCGATGTGCGAAGTTATTTGAAATTAAACATTGGTTACAGTGATGTTGAACGTAATCCAGATAATAATCCAATGGTGATTAATGATAATTACTTTACCGAAAAAGATCGTAATTTCTCAACGCAATTAATTTATTCTTATAAATTGAATCCGCAAACTGTATTTTTCTTAGGTTATTCAGATAATAGTTATCAAGATGATAGTTTAGATAAACTTGAGCGAGATCAGCGAACTTTCTTTTCTAAAATCAGTTATGCCTGGATGTAATATCGATTGGTGTAATAACGTGCTTTAAAACCTTGTATAAACAGTTTATTGGTGGGTTACGCCTTTCTTTGGCAACCCACCCTTTGGCTTATAGTAGTGCTTTAATACCGCTGGTTAAACCGTCTATGGTCAGTGGGTACATTTTTTGTTTTACTATCTGCTGCATTATGTGAATTGATGCATAATATGACCAATGAGATCCTGCTTGAGGATTCAGCCAGATACACTTATCAAAATGATCAAGAATACGTTGCATCCAAACACTGCCAGCCTCTTCATTCCAGTGTTCAACACTGCCGCCTGGATAAGTTATTTCGTAAGGTCCCATGGTGGCGTCACCAATAAAAATAACTTTGTAATCTCGGCTATAAGTATGCAGCACTTGGTTTAAATCAATACCTTCCGAATGCCTGCGACCATTATCACGCCATACTTTTTCGTAAACACAGTTATGAAAGTAAAAAAACTCTAAATGCTTAAACTCGGTGTGAACCGCTGAAAATAGCTGTTCACAAACACGAATATGGTCATCCATTGAACCGCCGACATCAAAAAACATTAATACTTTAATAGCATTATGACGTTCAGGTTTCATTTTAATATCCAGATAACCTGCATTTTGTGCTGTGGCTGTAATGGTATCATCCAGATCAAGCTCTTCACTGGCACCGGTGCGTGCGAATTGCCGTAATTTTCTTAATGCTATTTTTATATTACGGGTGCCTATTTCAACCTGGTTATCAAGATTTTTAAATTGCCGTTTATCCCAAACCTTAACAGCTCTTCTATGATTAGATTGTTGCTGACCAATTCTTACGCCTTCAGGATTATAACCGTTAGCACCAAATGGTGAAGTACCGCCTGTCCCTATCCATTTATTGCCGCCTTCATGCCGTTTTTCTTGTTCCTTCATGCGTTCAGCTAAGGTTTCCATTAATTTGTCAAAACCACCTAAGGCTTTGATGTTTTCTTTTTCTTCATCGGTTAATAATTTTTCAAAGTTCTTTTTTAACCACTCTTCAGGAATATTAGATAAATCGAGATCTAAACTGGCAACCCCTTTGAAATAATCAGCAAAAGCACGATCAAATTTATCAAAGTGACTTTCATCCTTAACTAAAATAGTACGGCTAAGCGAATAAAAATCATCAATGTTGGCAAAAACAACATGCTGCTGTAAAGCGCGGATCAAATCTAATAATTCGCGCAAGGTACAGGGCACTTTGTATTCCCTGACTTTACAGAAGAAATCAATTAACACAATTGCGGTTCCCTGTAAGAATGCAAAAACATAGGGTGAACATAAAAGTAATCATTACTTTAACGCCCTGCTCTTTGCATAAAAGCCAACTTTTCGAATAAATGCACGTCTTGCTCATTTTTTAATAAAGCACCATGCAATGGCGGGATGACTTTCTTTTGTCTGGTTTCATGCAACACTTCAAGGCTAATATCTTCTGCAAGCAATAACTTTAACCAATCAATTAATTCAGAGGTTGAAGGCTTTTTCTTCAAGCCGGGAATTTCACGTAAATCAAAAAATAAGGCTAAAGCTTCATCGAGCAGTTTTTGTTTTATATTAGGAAAATGCACATCAACTATCGCTTTCATTTCCTCTGCTTCTGGAAAACGTATGTAATGGAAAAAACAACGTCTTAAGAATGCATCGGGTAATTCTTTTTCATTATTAGAAGTAATAATAATAATTGGTCTTTGTTTGGCTACTACCTTTTCTTGAGTTTCGTAAACGAAGAACTCCATTTTATCCAATTCTAATAACAAATCATTAGGAAATTCTATATCTGCCTTATCTATTTCATCTATTAATAATACAGGACGTTGTTCGGCAGTAAACGCATGCCAAAGTTTTCCTTTAATAATGTAATTACTAATATCATTAACTTTTTCATCACCTAACTGACTATCTCTTAAACGTGAAACTGCATCATATTCATAAAGACCTTGTTGAGCCTTAGTGGTTGACTTTATATGCCAGGGGATCAGTTCAGTTCCTAAACTAGCAGCTAATTCTTCCGCTAACATAGTTTTACCTGTACCTGGTTCACCTTTTATCAATAACGGACGCTCTAAAGTTATCGCTGCGTTTACCGCTAATTGTAAATCTTTTGATGCTATATAATTTTCTGTGCTATTAAAAAAATCCATGTATATTCCAATAAAAATGTTAATGTACCAATTATAAACTCTACGGAGATATTAAAAAACGGTTAGTTATTCCATTTTAATATATAAGATATAACAAAATGTCACTTCTTTTTTTATAATAAGACGCTAATCTTAACGGGTATGTAAATCAATTCAAGTTAACTTGGTAATTGTTTAATGGGTAGTAGCGTTGTCGAATAAATATTACGGACGTTCAAATTTCAATTACAAAAAAAATAATCAATAAATAGGATTTTATTATGACAGCTATATTCGAAGACAATTCCACCACTATTGGTAATACACCGCTAGTAAAATTACAAAGAGTAATTAACAGTGAAAGCGGAAATGTATTTGCCAAAATAGAATCTAGAAACCCTAGTTTCAGTGTTAAGTGTCGTATTGGTGCTGGCATGGTTTGGGATGCAGAGAAAAAAGGTATTTTAACCAAAGGCAAAGAATTAATAGAACCAACCAGTGGTAATACAGGTATCGCATTAGCATTCGTTGCTGCCGCACGCGGATACGCTATTACACTTACCATGCCTAGTACAATGAGCCTTGAACGCCGTAAACTTCTGACCGCATTAGGTGCAAAAGTAGAACTGACTGATGGTGCCAAAGGCATGAATGGTGCTATCGCTAAAGCTCAGGAAATCAAAGATTCTGATCCAGATAAATATGTTCTTTTAGGACAATTTGATAACCCTGCAAACCCTAAAGTTCACGAAGATACTACGGGTCCTGAAATTTGGAATGATACCGATGGCAGCATTGATATTTTAGTTGCCGGTGTTGGTACTGGAGGCACAATTACTGGCATAAGCCGTTATATTAAGCTAACACAAGGCAAACAAATAACATCTGTTGCAGTTGAACCTAGTGATTCTCCGGTTATCACTCAAGCTCTCGCTGGTGAAGAACTAACTCCGGGCCCACATAAAATTCAAGGTATTGGCGCTGGTTTTATTCCGGGTAATCTCGATTTAGCAATGCTTGATGCTGTTGAACAAGTGTCAAATGAAGATTCTATGGCAATGGCACACCGTTTAATGAAAGAAGAAGGCATTCTTGCTGGTATTTCTTCCGGTGCTGCTGTGGTGGCTGCGAAGCGCCTTGCTGAACTTCCTGAGAATGCAGATAAAAACATTGTGGTTATTTTACCAAGTTCAGCAGAGCGTTATTTATCCAGTCCTTTATTCAGTGATAGTTTTTCAGATAAAGAACTCGTTCAGTAAGTTCTCTGGTTAATACTTTTTTAGATAAAGACTTAATTTTGATAAAGAATAACTTAGATAACGAATAACTTAGATAAAAAATAGTTAGATAAAAAATAGTTAGATAAAGATTCTAAATCCCTGACAGTATTCTCTGTCAGGAATTTTTTATGTACGCTAAAGAAAGTTCTAGTTCATCAAATGAATATTAAAATTGATAACCTAATTCAATCATTACTCCATTACCTCGGTCATGTACCCCTTCACTAACCAAAGATAAACCAATATGTGTTCCAGGTTTGTCGATACCATTAAAAAAGTAATGATAACCAAGACCATACATGGCTTTACTGTCGTTGTATTTTGAATTAATTACTCCCACAGATAAGCCGATACCATGCTTATTTGATCCAAAATCTATTAAATCAGTTTTTATCCAACCAATGCCAAGGCCACAAGTAATACCACTTGTAGTTCCGTAACTTGAACAGCCTCCAGATAAATACTTCATATCAGTTTCAGAGACAAGGCTGAGATTCATTCCCAAACCACTATAAAGTGTTCCTACACCTACACCAACAGAAAATACATCTTCATCCGCTGAACTATAAGTGCTAAATGCTATAGAAATAATAAAACATAATTTAATCAAGGTTTTCATTCAATATCCTAATAAATGAGTGTGAAATAAATTTTGAGATACAGTATCAAAAAACCTTGTATTCTAATGTCGGTAAAGGGTAATTAAATGTAAATGCATATTCTCATGCATCCTGATCACCTGTTCTCATCGATGCTGATCACTCATTCTCATTCAAGCTGATCACCTATTCTCATTGATACTGATCACTTTATTTTAGTTAATTAAACTTCAAATGATCACATTCAATCCTGCCACTTTGCACTGTTAAAGCCGCATAATGTTTGCTCTATTTTTTAATCAGGAGCCTTTATGCCAACAGAGTCGATTTCAATGCGAAAACTTAAAGAAATACTTCGCCTAAAATACGAAGCTAAATTATCCCACCGTAAGATTGGCACAAGCTTATCTATCTCCCCTGGGACAGTCTCAACCTATATTAACCGTGCAAAGTTGATAGGGATTGAAGATTGGCCTTTGCCAATGGAGTGGGATGACGTCAAACTAAATAAACACTTTCTTCAAACAAAAATTCAACCTAGAACGGCCATTCCTTTACCCAATTGGTCAGTATTTCATCCGCAGTTGAAGCAAAAAGGTGTTACTAAACAATTGCTGTGGCAAGAGTATGTCGAACGAAATGCCAATAATTATTACAGTTATCCGCAGATGTGCCGTATTTACAAGGAATGGTTCTCACGGAAACAGCCTTCAATGCGACAAACTCATCAGTATGGCGAGAAATTGTTTATAGATTACTGTGGACCAACTATCCCCATCATTAACCCAGATACTGGAG
>JABSOI010000030.1 GCA_013216015.1 Alteromonadaceae bacterium
TTATTTCAGTATCCGACGGGGTGTTAACCACCAGTTTACCGTCATTTACTTTAACCGTGAACAATGTCAATGATGACCCTACCATATCAGGAACACCTAACAGTAGTGTAAATGAAGATTCAACTTACAATTTCACACCAACCGCTTCAGACGTTGATGTGGGTGATAGTTTAACTTTCAGCATCACCAACAAACCCACGTGGGCCAGCTTCGATACGTCAACGGGGATATTAAGTGGAGTGCCAGATAATAATAGCGTAGGCTCTACTGCCAGCATTGTTATTTCAGTATCCGACGGGGTGTTAACCACCAGTTTACCGTCATTTACTTTAACAGTGAACAATGTCAATGATGCCCCCAGTATTTCAGGCACACCAAGTACCAGTGTCAATGAAGATTCAACTTACAATTTCACACCAACCGCATCAGACATCGATATAGGGGATAGTTTAACCTTTAGTATCACTAACAAACCCATATGGGCAAGTTTTGATACGGCCAGCGGAATTTTAAGTGGAGTGCCAGATAATAATTATGTGGGTTCCACTAGTAGTATTATAATTACAGTATCGGATGGGATATTAAGCGCCAGTTTGCCACCGTTCACATTAACCGTGAACAATGTCAACGATGCCCCGGTAATTTCAGGTACACCTGCAACCTCCTTATCAGAAGACATTCCTTATCTGTTTATACCAACCGTATCAGACATTGATCTTGGAGCTACCCTAACCTTCAGAATCACAAATCTACCCGCTTGGGCTACTTTTGATCCCTCTACCGGCACTTTAAGTGGTACACCTGATAATATTGATGTGAGTACAATTGGCGATATTATAATTAGCGTATCAGATGGTGTGGTAACCGTTGAATTAGCGCCATTTAGCATAACCGTAACCAATGTAAACGATGCGCCTGAAATTTCGGGTACACCGCCAACATCAGTTTTAGAAGACGAACTTTACGCGTTTTTACCAACCGCTTCAGACATAGATGTTGGAGATATTCTTACCTTCAACATTACCAATCAACCTGAATGGGCTAACTTTGAAACCACCACAGGAGCATTAAGTGGTGTGCCTGATAATAGCCATGTAGGTATCACTGAAGAAATTATGATTGAAGTTTCTGATAGATTATTAACCCTTAGCTTAGCGCCATTTAGTATTACCGTAACTAATGTAAACGATGCCCCTGAAATTTCAGGCTCTCCTGCAACATCAGTATTACAAGACGAAGCTTATGAGTATGAACCAATTGCATCGGATATTGATGCAGAAAACACCCTCACCTTCAGCATAACCAATCAACCTAGTTGGGCAAGTTTTGATACTACCACAGGAATATTAAGCGGTGTGCCAACCAGAGGGAATGTGGGTGTTACAACAGAAATTGAAATTACAGTGACAGATGGCTTTGAGGAAGTAACTTTACCTTTATTCGATTTGGAAGTGGTGCTAGTGAACGCGGCGCCAATTTTGTACGGGCAATACATTCAGCTACTGGAAAATGAAACTGTCACCATTAACTTCAGCACTGAAGATTTAGATAATGATGAGGTAACGTTAATTATTACTGAACACCCTGCTCACGGTACTTTAACGATTGAAGACAAAACTGGTGAATACACTCCAGCAGTCGATTATTTTGGTTCTGATAAATTCTCTATTCTGGTAAACGATGGCTTTGTCGATTCTGAAATAGCATCGTTTGATATCAATATTATTGAGGTAATAGATACATCTACAGGAGAAGGTGAAGAACCTGTTCAGGGAGGCGATGAACCTTCAGAAGGTAATTCAGGAGGCAATGGTGGCGGTGGCAGTGCTGGAGGCGATGAACCTTCAGAAGGTGATTCAGGAGGCAATGGTGGCGGCGGTGGCAGTGCTGGAGGTGGTGCTACAACAGGGGGAAACAATTCCCCCGTTCAGGAAAACGTCGAACCTTTCGCCTTTAATGACCAAATTTATAAAAATATTAACCCACAAAGCAGCATTTATGAACTGAATGTACTATTAAATGACGATGCCAGTAACGGAGTTGAGTTGGTAGGTGTTTTTTCCTTAATTGGCGAAGCAAAAACTCAAAGTGGACGAATAATTTTAGATCTTCAAGCAAATGTTCCCCTTCCTTTTATGACACTTGGTTATGTCGTTAAAAACATTAAAGGTCAATATTCTCACGCGCAAGTGAATGTGATATTCACCAACACTAATTCGAACGCTAATTCAAACACAAATGATATTGCTGGAACAACTCACGAAACAAGTCAACCAGGTATGAATCTTTTGAGTTCATTGATACCTAAACAAATACTAGGGCAAAATCATGATATTTTAGTGGAGAATACTGATCTGTTAGCCGAGAATACATTAACACCTGCCGGAAATAACCTTGCTCAACAAACAGGGCCGCACCAAACAAATACCAACTCAGCAACAAGTGAAGAACCTGACAGTTCACCAGTTACTCAAATATTAAAACCTGCTATCACCATAAAGACCAATGACATTACAGGTGAAGGCTGGCATGTTAACGTTCCGGTGAAACTCAGCGCAGAAGCGCCCTATTACCCTGTTATTATTCCGTATAAAATTGGTGGCACTAGTGATCAAAATGATCATAATTTAATTGACGGTGAATTACTCATTGAAAAAGGTGTGGTAGGTGTAATACCCGTTAATATATATGAAGATTATGTATTTGAATCAGACGAAACATTGACGATCCATTTACACGAATCATTAAATACGTCATTAGTGCTGGGAGATAAATCTAGCTATACCTTGACAATTGTAGACCGTAACCTACCACCCGATGTGGATTTAACTGTTTCTCAAAACAAGAAGCAAGAAGTAATAGTTACGGCACACGTGCGTGATCCTAATAAGAAAGATAAGCACAATTTCAGCTGGGTATTAGAAAACAAACTAAGTCAAACAACACAATTATTTGAGCGGGGTAATCAATTTTCGTTTACACCACTGAAAATAGATGCGGGGTTATATAAACTCTCTGTCACCGTCAGCGAAGACAACATTGAGTCTTTATCAAATACCCAATCATTGTATTTGCACAGAACAGACAGCATACCTGAACCTACCCTTTCAGTAACAAATCAAAACGATTTGCCAAATGTTATACCGGACATTTTGCTTGATTTGAATAAAATGTTGTCTGACGAAGAAGAAGTAGAGATCACCGGCCATTTGAAAACCCATCTGCGTTTATTATCACCAGCATGCTCTGGTACATGCTCACATGCCCATGATCATATTTGTGTACAAAAATGGATAGAAGGCAGCAGCTCAAATGATGATAAATCATTGCAAAACGGCTCACTGCATATATTAGATAGTGTATTAATTTATGATTTTTAGCGTTTCAATCTAGTTGAAGGTGGTGTTTACAGGTGGGTTAGCCAGCAGCGTAACCCATCCTTAATCGTTTATCGACTAACTAGCCCCCTGACTGATCAAATACTCACGCACCTTACCAGAGCCGGCTTGATTAAGCGGGCTACGCATTTTAGAACCTGTAAGCGTTGATACCCGTATAGCCAAATTAACATCAGCACCCTGCTCCACAAGATATTTAACCACCGCTAACCTGCCTTTGGCGCTGGCATTAATTAACGGCGTTTCATCACCTTCAACTGCGCCATTAACCTCTGCACCTTGGTTTATCAATGTTTTTACTATATCCAAATATCCACGTTTAGCTGCAACAATTAACGGGTTACCATCTCCCACAGATGTTTGATTTACATCAGCACCCAATGCTAATAAACCATCAATCATTCCCGTATTATTTTCACCAATAGCAATCATCAGTGCAGTTCCGTCACCGATTGCCGGGACGTTTATATCAACCCCTTCCGCAACAAGTTGTTTAACGATAGAAAGACGATTAGCCGAAACTGCATTAATAAGCATTTGCGCATCAGATCTGGTTTTTTTACTTAAAACAGAAGATGCCAGTTGCATTTTATCCGCATAGCCTGTGAAGTTATTCGCATTAACCAGGTTTTGACTGGCAATAATAAGGGCAACGCAACCTAAAAGTGATCCTAATGGTTTAATCAATGTTTTCTTGTTCATGTTATTTTCCTCAAAATTAAAATATTTGGATTTATACCAATCCCATTTCATTAATAAATTCACGGCCATGAAATTTAATATCATAATTAGACGTTTTGCTTACCCGAATCAACAACTAATTAATTAGTTGTTAGAATAGTGACTATTAAAGCAAAGATCAACTAATTAATTAGTTTTAAATAAAATAATTTTTACCTACTGTTTTATATGTACTTTTAATGTACTTTTAATGTACTTTTAATGTGCTTTTAATGTACTTTTAATGTGCTTTTAATGTACTAAAAGAATGATAATGTCTAACGTTAATTTGAAAAGAAAGGAATAGAAGGAAGAAACAATCAAGATACAATTTAACTATAACAACTTTAAATAGCACCCTGACTGATTAAATATTGGCGGATGCTATTTGTTTTGGCTCTATTTAGTGGGCTGCGTAATTCATTACCATCAAATCCGGAAGTTTTTACAGCAAGATTTACATCTGCGCCGTTTTCAACCAGGAATTTAACTACGTCTAAATCACCTTGATGACTGGCATTAATCAATGGAGTTTCATCACCCTTAACAATATTATTAATTTGTGCTCCTGCCTTTAGCAGTTGTTCTAACATCGGGATACTAGCTGTTTTAGTCGCCATTATCAGCGGATTTCCATCTCCAAGTGAAGGCTGATTAACATTGGCGCCCAATTTTAATAAAGCGTCCACCATTGCTATATTTTCATATCGCACAGCCATAATCAGTGCTGTTCCGTCTCCTATGGATGCAACATCAATATCAACACCTTGGGCAATTAGTTGTTTAATTACCGATATTCTGTTGGCTGCAACCGCGTCAATCATTAATTGAGAATCAGCAGGTGTCTGTCGTAAAAATAATTTAGCTTCTAATTTTATCTGCGGTAAATTAATTTTGGGACTAAAAGAATGTGCAAAAGATACACTGGCAATAATGAGTAAAGCGCAACTTAACATTGAAGGCGCCAAGCTGAAAACTGCTTTGCTTTTTATACCAATAACACCGTTGATTCTTATTGTTAAGTCTTTCTGTTTACTAAATAAACTCATAGCCAGTACATTCTGTTTTTTCTGGGACATCAACTTTGCACAATCAAGCAAAGTTTGAGCATAAGTTAATGAATCAGCACTTTTGTTCGCCGCTCTAATATCGCACGCCAACTCTCTGGCTAAGTATATTTGCCTGTTTAACGGACGAAGAATTGGACTCCACCAAAAAGTAATAGATATAAGTTCTTGAATTACAGTTGTGATCAAATCACGACGGTCAATATGTGCCTGTTCATGCAAAACTACGTGCTGTAATTGCTGCTCATTTAATTTACTGAACAATGCATTGGGAATGACTATTTTTGGGGATATTATCCCGATGACCATTGGAGATTGGCACTGTGAAGATAACCAAATCGAGATTTTTTCGTTACTTTTGAATAAAGTAATTTCTCTTTTTGATTTAAGTCTCTTCGCTAAACTACTGCTATTGTTCAATCGCTGGGTTAAAACCGCTACCCGCCATATTATACCTAATGCCCAAAGTGCTAATAACAGTATCAGCAAAGACGAAAGATTATAAATAATTTCTTCTGGTATATTCCAATAATCATTACTTGCGGTAACAGACAAATCTGAATTTATCGGCAGCACTTCTTTCGATAACACTTCTATCGGTAAAATGTGCTTTGAAACTAATTCATTCTTCCCGTAACTTAATGAAATTTGGGCTGTATCAGGCATATTTTGAGGGGTTATAAAAACAATAAAGGGTACTAACGTGATGATCAAATAACTAACAAACCACAAACGCGATTGCGCCTCGGTAGATATATTAAAAGGTAATTTAAAAATTCCCCACACCAAACCACCAATAATAACACCAAGCACAAGATGATGAAGAATAAAGGTAGTGATCAGGGTAAGTTCAACAATCATAAATTACTTATTACTTATTACTTATTACTTATTACTTATTATTTATTATTTATTATTTATTATTAGAATTAGAATTAGAATTAGAATTAGAATTAGAATTCAGGTTATCGTCGTTTAACTGTTTGGCTTTTTGATCAATCTGGTCCTGTAATTGTTGCAATGCGTCTAAATCAACATCACTTTCATCCATCAAATGCTGGGTTAATAATTGTGAAGAACCACCAAAAAATCGATTCAACAATGTTTTTAATGCACTTTGTTGAGCATCTTTTTCTGAAATTTTAGCAGAATACAAAAAAGCCCGGCCGTCTTTCCGAAATTGCGCATAACCTTTTTCAGCCATAATCTTACACATGGTTTGCACTGTGGTATATGCCGCAGGTTTGCTTTTAGAAAGCTCCTGTGCAATCTCTCTAACTGAAACTTCATCACTACGCCACAATATCTGCATAATAGCTTGCTCTGCGTCTGTTAAGTTTTCTGATTTTGGTCTGGCCATGTTAGAACCTACTAAACAAGTTATCTACTAAATAATTAGTTTATAGAATAAATGCTTCTTTTCGATAGTTCAACTAAATAATTAGTTTTAGGTTATTTATATGAATATTAACATTTGATCACCGAAAGTAAATTTGAGTAATCCGCTAGGTTGAGGATAGTTGTCACCCTTAAAAATTCATTTTATTTAGATCAAGAGAGGGTGATCCAGCAATAAATGGCTAGTTATTCAAAAGAAGGAAACATATTAACTATTTAACAAACTTATTCAATTAATTACCAGCAAACCGGATCAACCTTATAATACTGTTTTAATTGTTGATAAAGAATAGGATATTCACTACAGAATTGTTTCGATTGTTCAAAAAACACTTCACTGGCAACGGCAAAAAATTCTGCAGGTTCAGTAGCGCCATAATAATCAAATAATGAAGGTACGCCGGCCTTGGCCTGTTCTCTGAGTAAAGTGAATTGCGTTGAAAATACTTCAGACCAGCATTTATAGCTTTGCCCTTTCCCCAAAATAGGTGCACCGTTTGCTTTACCGTTTTCCTGATCAAGCTGATGAGCAAACTCGTGGATCACCACATTGCTCCCGTCACCGGGTAATTGCGCGCCATGTAAGGTATCTTCCCAAGATAAAACGATTTTACCAAAATCCCAAGATTCGCCAGTTAACGCCAGCTTTTGTGTAAATTGTACCCCATCAGCATTTTGCTTTTGTTGTTCTCTGACAAAAGCTCCCGGATAAACAAGTATGGTTTGCAATTTTGGATAATAATCTGTTTTCCGATTAAGTAATAACAAACACGCTTGTGCAGCAATCGTAATTTTTATTTCATCATTAATCTTTACGCCATTACAACCAATAAAGTTTTTTTCCGCCAGAAAAACCTGGATATGCTGTTTTAACTGCAATTGCAGATCCGCTGGCATCTGCCTGAAGTAAGGCATTCTTTGCTGGATAATTTTACGCCATTGTTTATTAAAAGGGCGATTTCTTATATTATCGCGCTTATACTCACGCCAACGGGGATTTCCTAAACTATAACCGATGAATATTACACCGATCAACACTGGCAACATTAAAGAAAAAATAGAAGACAAAATCAAAACCTGCAAATAGTAATATTTATTATGAGATAAGAACAACAAAACCAAATTTCAAGTTTCTTGTGATGTACCCATAGCACAAGAATAGATTTTTTATAATTTAAATCAAATAATTACAGGTGTTTATTTCTTTTTTTAAATTTAATAAACAGGTTTCAATAACCAGGTTAAATCTACTAGGTTCAAGGTAAAATTAAATTTGGAATATGCTACTCGATTAAATTAAATCTAACCACGTTTACAACATCATAATCATTGATTGGTTTTTGATAACACTTCTCAAGCTCTTTACGTAACTCGCTTACAGAATTAAAACCATCTGCTACAGCATCAGACAAACCTAAATCTCCAAACCGTAGCTTTCTGACTTCAGTTATTTCTGCCCTGATAACATCCTTTGAAGCTACTTTAACTAACAACGCTTCACCTAAACTAAACTCTTCCTCATCAAGCCTAACTGTTGTTTTCTTGCCTTGTTTCAACATATTAAAATTAGACTCGGAAAAGTCTATTTTATTGATCACTTCTTTTTCTGACATGTTCTGGGTTTCCTATGCGTTAATTATTGCTCTTATGTTTAAATTTACTGTGTAACTGCACAGTGTTAATGCACTGTATGAACGCAGATCAGGCTGAGTAGTTTCAATTAATCTTCCAAAACCTTAACCGCTACTTCCATACCATCAACTGTCCAGTATCCTTTCATTTTATTGTAAATAACCCTCGCGATTAATGTTTTTCGAACACCATTATCAAACATCACGTCCATTGCACATAAATGGTTGGCAACCTGTTGATAATCGGGTATTTCAACACTAACAGCTATAGGTTTGTCCTGTGTCGGCTTTCGTCTTTTGTACCAATCTTTTGCAATGATTTGAAATTTTTTGCTCATTATTTTCTATTACTCCCTGTGACCCGCTATTACTTATCTATAATTAATTTGTTTTTTTGTTTACCCATTAAGAATTTTACTAATTAAGAAGTTTAACAATTATGAATATTTCCTTAACCCACATTGCCCTGCATGTTTGTGATTTAAACGCATGTGTAAAATTTTATCAAGACTATGCCGGACTTATAATCGTAAAAGAACGATTTTTGGCCCATGAAAATGGTCAAAAATCTAAGCGAATCGTATGGCTGGCTGAAAAGGGAAAAGAGCATGAATTTATCATTGTGGTTTTACCCGGTGGGCCAATAAAAAATCAGCAAGACCATGATTTTTCTCACCTGGGTTTTGCAATGGAAACTAAACAAGCGGTAGATGACATTGCTGAAAAAGCGCAACTCGCTGGCATATTAGTATGGCCCTGCAAACAAGAAGGTTTTCCTGTTGGATATTATTGCGGCATAAAAGACCCTGACGGAAAGTTTGTTGAATTCAGTTATGGTCAACCGCTTGGTCCCGGTGCGTCAAATTGTGAAAAAAAATAGCCATAATAAGTCTAAAAAGGTGAGAACAAACAACTATTTATTCAAACTTTAATAATCAAATCTGATTGTTCAACTATAATTATTAAAATAAGACCACGATAAATGGTCTTTATACCATCCAGATTGAAATCCATTAATATTTTTCCCCCTTGAGGAAATTAGGATAAAACAATAAATAAAGGAAACAGCATGATAGAACCCCGTGACGTAAAAACAGTTGCTGATGCTAAAAAAATAATCGAACAAAGAGAGCTGAACTATATCAAAGTTGGCTTGTTCGATGTCGATGGCATCATGCGAGGAAAATATCTTAGCAAGGCAAAATTTTTCAGTGCCTTAGAACACGGGTTCTCATTTTGTGATGTTGTTTTAGGTTGGGATTCCAAGGACCAGCTATACGATAATGTTTCATTTACCGGTTGGCATACGGGCTTTCCCGATGCCCACGTTAAAGTAATCCCCAATAGTTGTCGTGCCCTCCCCTTAGAAGACAACATGCTGCTGTTTATCCTTGAGTTCAGTGATAAAGCCGAAGTGTTATGCCCTAGAGCAACGTTAGGCAGAGTAATTAAACTATGTGATAAAATGGGCTTTGAAGCTTTTGCTGGCTTTGAATATGAATTTTTCATGTTCAATGAAACACCTGAATCGGTAAGAGCAAAATCATATAAAAACTTATCGCCAATTACCCCTGACTTTTTTGGTTACTCCATCATCCGCAACTCTGTTCATAGCGAATTGCATCATCAAATTTTGCAATTAGGGATTGATATGGATTTCCCGATAGAAGGTTTACATACAGAAACGGGTCCAGGAGTACTCGAAGCCGCATTAAATTATGACATTGCCGCAAATGCTGCTGATAAAGCAGCGTTATTTAAAACCTTTATTAAAGTGTGGGCACAACGTCAAAATATGATGGCAACCTTCATGGCTAAATGGTCGACAGACCTACCCGGTCAAAGTGGTCATATTCATATTTCATTAAAAAACGAACAAGGTAAAAACGTCTTTTTTGATAACAAAAACAAACATAATATCAGTGATATTCAACGTCACTTCCTTGCGGGTCAACAAAAATTAATGCCCGAATTTTTAGCTATGATTGCACCTACCGTAAATAGCTACAGTCGTATGGTTCCCGGAATGTGGGCTCCAGTTGATGCTACCTGGGGAGTTGAAAACAGAACAACTGCACTGCGTATTATCCCCGGCACCGAAAAATCTCAACGTGTTGAATACCGTATAACTGCGGCAGATGCAAACCCATATTTAGCCTTAGCCGCTGCATTAGCCTCAGGGCTTTACGGTATAAAACATAAACTTGAACCTTTACCGCAAGTTTCAGGCAATGCCTATCAACAAAATCATCCTGAAGAAATTGCCCTGCCCCGTACTCTATTTGAAGCTGCGGGTCGCTTCAAACAATCTAGCGTTGCTAAAGAGCTGTTTGGAAAACAATTTGTTGAGCATTTTGCTGCAACCCGTGAATGGGAAGAACGTGAATTTAGAAAGCATGTCTGTGATTGGGAGCTTCAACGTTACTTTGAAATTATTTAATCTTGAACAAAACAACTTGGCCAAATAAATGAGCAAGAATAAATGAGCAATTATAAATGAAGAAAATACAAGTTACCCGCTCTCCAATAGATAATTCTGTTTATGTTGAAAGACAACAAGCCAGTAATGCACAAATACAACAAACATTAACTCTGGCAACAAAAGCGCAAAAGCTTTGGAGACAAAGTTCAAACAAGGAACGAGCTGAAATTTGCCATCGAATGGTCGATATATTTATCGCTAATGAAGATGAAATTTCACAGCAATTATGTTGGATGATGGGACGACCCATTCAATATGCCAAAAACGAAGTAACTACCATGGCGCAACGTGCCAGATATATGATTGATGTGGCCGAAACAGCATTAGCGACAATAGAAACACCGTCACCTCCCGATTTTACCTGTTATATAAAGCTTGAACCATTGGGGGTGGTTTTGGCTATTGCACCTTGGAATTATCCCTATTTAACCGCCATCAATGTCATAATTCCGGCAATAATGTCCGGCAATTCAGTTATTTTAAAGCACTCGGCACAAACCCCTCTTTGTGCAGAACAACTCGCCAGCGCTTTTAAACAAGCAGCGTTACCTGAAGGTGTATTTCAATATTTACATTTAAGCCATAGTGATACTGAAAGCTTAATTAAGCAATATCAACCAAATCTTCCTCGAATAAATTATGTTGCCTTTACTGGTTCTGTTACCGGCGGAAAAATGATTGAACAGGCGAGTAGCGGTCGATTTATTGGCGTTGGTTTAGAACTTGGCGGTAAAGACCCAGCCTATGTAAGAGCTGATGCGGATATTGATTACGCGGTTGAAACCTGCATTGATGGTGCCTTTTTTAATTCAGGCCAGTCATGCTGTGCTGTCGAACGTATTTATGTGCATAAACAGGTATTCGATCAATTTGTTGTAAAAGCCGTTAAGTTAATTAATCAATACAAACTGGGACGACCTGATGATCCCGACACAACCCTTGGTCCTGTTGTAAATACTTCAGCCGCCAACTTCGTCCGCGAACAAATAAAAGAAGCGATTCAATCTGGTGCAATTCCTCATATTGAAGAACTCAACTTTCCACTTGCTCAAACAAATAGTCCATATTTAGCACCACAATTATTAACGAATGTAGATCACAGTATGAGACTTATGACTGAAGAAACATTTGGCCCGGTTATTGGCGTAATGAGTGTGAATGATGATCACCAGGCAATAGCGCTAATGAATGATTCTGAATTTGGCCTGACTGCATCGGTCTTTAGTTCAAATATTTCAACTGCTGTAGAAATAGGCGAACAGCTTGAAACCGGCACTTTTTTTATTAATCGTTGTGATTATGTTGATCCTGCTCTGGCATGGGTCGGAGTTAAAAATTCGGGTCGTGGTTGCACTTTGTCTGAATTGGGGTATCAATCATATACGCGGCCAAAATCTTTTCATTTAAAAGCTAAACGACAAACTAAAGACTTTTCATCTAAAAATCAGGCTACAACCCAGCCAATATCCTAGATTTAAGCGACAAGGAAATAGTATGGACTTAACAAAATTCAACGCTAATTGGAATTATCCAACTGACATTCGTCAGGGATTGGGACGAATTAACGAATTACCTGATATTTGCCGGGAATTAAACATACATGCACCTTTGTTAGTTACCGACCCGGTACTTGCCAAAATGGATATGATCCAACTAGCCTTACTAAATTGTCGAAACAAAAAATTACGCTGCGAATTATTTAGTCATATCACCGCCAACCCTACCAGTGAAAATATTAATGAGGGTGTAGCTACTTACAAACAAGGTGATCATGATGGCATTATTGCTTTTGGTGGCGGTTCAGCAATTGATGCGGCTAAAGCTATAGCGCTTATGGTTGGACAAAAAGTAGCAGGACAATATCCCTCAATATGGAATTTTGAAGATATAAACGATAACTGGACCAGAGTAAATACCGAAGGAATGGCAAAAACAATCGCAATACCTACTACGTCAGGAACAGGAGCCGAAGTGGGTCGAGTTGCTGTGATCACTGATCTGAAAAGACAGTGTAAACGACTCATTTTTCATCCTGACATAATGCCTGACATAGTGATATTAGACGCTCAGTTAACCGTTAACTTACCAAAAAACTTAACAGCTGCCACAGGCATGGATGCTTTATCTCATGCCCTTGAAGCCTATTGTGCGCCTTATTATCATCCTATGGCCGAAGGAATTGCCGTAGAAGCGATACGACTCATTAAAGAATTTTTACCGATAGCAGCCAATGATGGTCAAAATTTATTAGCAAGAACACAACTTATGGTTGCTTCCACTATGGGCGCAACCGCATTCCAGAAAGGGCTGGGAGCCATGCACGCATTAGCTCATACTTTAGGAGGCTTGTATAACAGCCACCATGGTTTACTTAACGCAATTTTAATGCCCTATGTACTTTTAGCAAACCGCAGTGTTATTGAACAACGTATTGAACGTTTAGCAAGATACCTTGAACTGGAAGATGACAGTTTTGATGGGTTTCTTAATTGGGTGATCAATTTACGTTTACAATTAAATATACCCCATTCACTAAAAGAAATAGGGATAGATATTGAGCAAGAAATTATTATCGGTCAAAGAGCTTTTGAAGATCCCAGCGCTGCGGGTAATCCGATAGCCTTTACCCCTGTGCAATATTCAAAACTATTCAAGTCGGCGGTGAATGGTGAATTGTCAATCACTGGTCAATGTTAAATTGCTAATGCCCATCCAGAAACTAGCTAGAAAAAGGGATCAATAATGAGATTAGGTATTTTATTATGTGATAATGTTCAGGAAAAATTGCAAACTGAATTTGGTCAATATCGAACCATGTTTGAAACGATGTTTTTGAAATTTAACCAAGCACTTAACCAAGCGCCTAATCAAGCTCATGACAAACCTATCAACCAGCAAATAAATCTTAAATTTTTCTCAGTAGTCGATAACGAATTTCCTGAAAATATTGATGATTGTGACGCCTACATTGCTACAGGAAGCAAATACGGCGTCAATGACGATAATCCGTGGATCCAGCAATTAATTGAATTTGTAAAAGTACTTTATTTAGCGAAAAAAGGTTTTGTTGGTATTTGTTTTGGACATCAACTTATTGCCAAAGCCCTAGAGGGAAAAGTGATACGTTCAAGCAAAGGCTGGGGAATTGGCATTTCCAATAGCCAGGTAACCAAACAGAAAAAGTGGATGAAGCCTTATCAATCATCACTGAATTTGATCGTTTGCCATCAAGATCAAATTATCAACCTGCCAACCTTACCAACAAACTTGGAAGTATTATTAACCAATGATTTCTGCCCAAACAGTATGATTCAGGTAGAGCAACATTTTCTTGGTCTGCAAAGCCATCCTGAATTCAGTGCTGCCTACTCTTTAGCTTTAATGGATAGCCGAAAAGATCAAATACCAGCACAGCGCCTGAACGAAGGGATAAACTCATTAAATCTAAAAATTGATGAGCAGCTCATTATTCAGTGGATTATCAATTTTTTAAGGCAAACTATTCATTAATGGCAAATAATAATCCGTATTATTTTAAACTAGTCAACAGGATCTAAAATCACTTCTGAGTCCATTGGAATCAATCCAGAATAACTGGGCCCATAGTCGAATGGCAATCATATTCAATTATCTTCTTTCCTATAATAAAAAATTATAGTTAGGAGTTAATTCAAGCCTATGTTAACAAAACACAAGAATATGTAAAAAAACACGTGGATATGTTAATAAAATACAAGCAAAAAGTGACATATGGCTAATTTTCGATTATAGCGTAAAAACAACAACATGCATGCATAACTTCCATTCAAAAAAAGACTACTTTATAACCAATTGTTATTTTGGTTTTTGTAATACTAATTGTATCTTCTGCACGAGAGAAAATGGATTTTTCTATTTATCTCTCAACTCTATCACTATCATTACAACAAATTACGTATTAAGGAATTTATTAAGATGTTAAATTTCAATAAAAAAAATGTATTTTTACTGTTTAAGCCATTCGCCTTATCACTCTGTGTATCAGTTAATGCTGGTCTAGATAGAAACAACGGTTTTTACAAAATGCTATATAGTAATATTGCTCTTGGGCTAATATTAATTTTGCTATCTGCGTGTGGAGGTTCCTCGAAAACACAATCCCAGAACGAAAAACCAACCCCAAAAATTGACGAAATACTAATAGATGGGGATATGGTAAGGGAAAAGACAAGTACCGTTGAAATAAACTGTACCAACTGTAAAAAAGATCTCGCTGAAATCCGTTGGGAAATAGACGGAAATATCGTAAGTAATGGAAAAACGTTCACTCCAGACTTCAAACATCTAGACAAAACTGTAACTATTTTTGCCAGGGTTCCTGACGAAGACAACATTTGGAGTATTGAAACTTCCTTAAAAGTGGAATTAATTTCAAGGAAAACTGAGATAACACAAGTTGTATTGACTGGTCAATATACCCCAGGAACTAGCACTTTTGCGACCATAGAATGCGAAGCTTGCCTTAAGGACACAGCATCTTTCACTTGGAAAATCGAAGAAAAAACCATCAGCGAAAGCGGAAGTTTTGTTCCTTCGCTGAGTAACTTCGATAAGAAAGTGAGTGTAACGGCTCAGGTATTGAGCATAGATAAAATAGCAAGTGAAAAAAAACTAGCTGTTTTTCTCAAACCTACCCCAGTTAAAGCTTCTATATCGCACAGCGATGATAGTTATATTTTAATGTCAGACGGAGAGCTAATTCATTATGATCCCAAAGGCGATACCTCGATAGATAACGATAACCAGCAAAATTTTGTAGATGTTTACTTCTCAAAATATGGACGGACAATTGCGTTAGCCAAAGATAGTAACGGAAAATATTTTGAATTTGGAGACAAACTTGTAAACGGGATTGACCGTTCAAAGTTTGAAGATATAAAAAGCCAACTTAGCACAGTAACCTCTTATTGGACTGATGACTTTGGCAGGCATGCACTCAATAGCGATGGAAAACTATTAAGTTGGGACACCAAATTAACAGCAATTGATAAAATTTCATATACATCGTCTTTATTATCTCAACAAAAAGTCGAAAACGTTAAACAAGTAATCCCGAGCATACATAATTATGATAATAACGTGGACGTTAGTGCTATATTATTTACAGATGGTAGGCTGGTAATAGAAGGATTTTTCGGAAGTGAATTCAAGTACGAGAAACACGAATGGAAAAAGATCAAAAAAATTCAGCCATTAAGTTATGCTTCTTCAGACTCTTATGATGCAGTAGCAATTTTTGATGAACACAATAATGTTGAAATATGGACTAATAAAGACACCCCATTTATCAATATAAAGGAGGATGGTCAAAATTCTACTGGGTTTGGTGAATTAACTAACGTAGAGAGAATTATTAGTCCGTCAGGCTCATCTGCTATTTTAGCTATAAAAAATGATGGCAGTTATGCTTTAAGAGGTAGCGGGTTATCATATAAAACCGATGTTATTAATACAAAGGCAAAAGTTAAAGGACTTATTCAATTAAAAGATACATGGGCGTTGTTAGATGAAAGTGGAAATTTAGTTAAACTAGGTAACCATTTGTATCCAATTTCAGGTATTCCTACTGATTACGAATTAACTGATCTCAGTTATAGTGTGAATTTTGAAGATGCCAGCGTTATCACCAAAATTAGCGGAGATACATTACTGGCAACACAAAATAATCCTTTAATTACCACAGCTATTAAACAAGTTTTTGCTAAAGATCATTATTTTTATATTTTAGGTAACGATAATAACTTTAAAGCTTATTTTTCAAGAGACGCCTCAAAATTATTAGATGCAGAGTATTTTTCTAATGGCCTTGGGTATGTAGAAGATGTAGATAAGGTGATAGATGCCAATGTGGCGTTAATTGTGAGGACTATATATGGTGAATATGTATTTGTTCAATCTAGAGATAATGATAGTTCTTACATTCATGATATATTAAATAAAGATATTGAAAACATCGCGAAGTAGAATAACTTAATTTCTTACTTTAGTCTTTTTAGACAAGCGTTTACTAATGGCATAAAGCCCTCATTCAGAGCCTGATGCCATTCATTTAATTGTAGTTGTGGTCCTAATTATTAGTGAACCTATTTTCCAATTTACGATTAAATGTGCAAAATTCACTATTTTTTAGTGAATTACCCATTCTAAATATTAATGCAACCTCCCCTAACCAATCAAAATAACGATAACCGTCTGAAAACAATCTGATTTTATAACTGGCCTAGTCTTTGCGTAATCATAGAAAAAGTGGCGCCGCTTAACTTAAAAAACATCGACGTTCCTATTTCTAATAATAACAAGGAATACCAAAATGCAGTTAGAAATTCAAAACCTGACCCACCGCTACGGTAAAGACAAAATAGCCCTTGATAATATCAGCTTGACACTTAAACCTGGCATTATCGGTTTACTCGGTCCTAATGGCGCAGGAAAATCATCGTTAATGCGAATTTTGGCTTCAATCAGCAAGCCTGGTCAGGGAAAAGTTTTATGGCGCGGTCAGAACATCATCAAAAATCCCGATACTTTACGCAAAGAATTAGGATATCTACCACAATCTTTTGGTGTATATGAAAATTTAACGGCTCAGGAATTTTTACTTTATCTGGCGTCGATAAAAGGACTGCCAAGTAAAATAGCGGCTCAAAAAGTTGATGAGTTGCTGGAAATGGTCAATCTTACCGATGCCTCCCGTCAAACTTTAAAAGGCTATTCAGGCGGCATGAAACAACGGGTTGGTATTGCACAGGCATTACTTAATGATCCTAAATTACTGATTGTTGATGAACCGACTGTTGGCCTCGACCCTGAGGAAAGAGCACGTTTTCGTCATTTATTATCTGATTTGTCCGGCGAACGGGTGATCATACTTTCAACACATATTGTATCTGACATTGAATCAATTGCGGATCAAATAGCGATCCTCAATGCTGGAAAGTTACTGGCTTTTGCTACCCCTGAATCATTGCTGGAAAAAATGGCGAATGCTGTATGGCACTGTATTGTCACTCATGACGAAGTTAAAGAACTGCGTCGTCATTTTTGTATATCTCATAGTGTCAGACGCTCTGATGGTTTTCATATCAGTATTGTCTCACTTGAGCAACCGCTGCCAAATGCAGTAAATGTAGAACCAACACTTGAGGATGTCTTTTTATTTCATACTCATTCAAAAAATTCTGCCAATACTTTGGAGAATATTGCATGCTAACTACTATTTATCATTGTTGGCGTGCCGACTTTTACGACCGCATTCGACGACGTAATTATTTAGTAACGTTAATGTGTATGGCCATACTAACATTACTGTTCTTTCCTCCAAGCGATGCTAGCTATGCCACTGTTGTAATTGGTGGTTATCGTGGGATCTATAATTCAGCGTGGATTGGCGCCACGCTGGCAATATTAAACGTATTATTTTTACCCATCATTTGTTTTTATCTGATTAAAAATGCTGTAGAACGAGACCGTGACAGGGGGATAAGTGAATTAATAGCACCTACCCCAATCAAAATGTTCGAATATATTATCGGTAAGTGGCTGAGCAACCTAACTTTACTTACGGGGATAATGTTATTTATGTCATTAACCTCAATTTTTATTCAGCTTTGGCATGGCGAAGATTATTCTATTGATCTATTACAATTGTTATTACCGCAAATAATTTATGTGCTACCAATTCTTGCAGTAATTTCAGCTGTTGCCATTTTGTTTGAAACCATCGGGCCATTACGCGGCGGAATAGGTAATGTGCTGTACTTTTTTCTTTGGGTTGGATTGCTTGTAAATGTAGTTGAAGACTCATCAGGCATCGGTGACATCATTGATCAAATCCGTCAGGCCGTAATTGCCTACGACCCAATGAGCAATGGCTCTACAAATATTGGAATTGCCTTAAGTGATGATTTTAAGAATGGAAAACTTCAAACTTTTACCTGGTTGGGAATTACCTATACTTCTCTGGTTATATCTCCTTTTACTAAAATGATGGCTCTGGGTTTAATCATCTTGATTGTAGCGACGGTATTTTTTGATCGATTTAAAAAAACTGCAGACCAATCAGCGACTAAAATGGTAAACAATAAACTGGAACAAAAACTGACTAAGTTACTACAGCCCATATCCAAATTATTCGAAAATACATTTGGACTCTGGTCGTTTACCAGCTTGATCAGGCAAGAATTTTTATTACTGATTAGAGGCGGTTCAATTTGGTGGTATTTAACTATTGCCGGCCTATTGCTGGGCCAATTAATAGCACCACTTGAAACAGTTCGAACCGTTATTTTACCAGCAAGCTGGTTACTGTGTGTGTTAGTATTTTCGCCAATGGGCCACAGAGAATTGCAATCAGGTACAGATTCTTTAATTTTCAGTTGTATATCACCAATAAAAAAACAGTTTCCTGCTATGTTACTCGCTGGTATTTTAGTGGCCTTATTAGTTGTCAGCGGCGCGCTGTTAAGATTTCTTTTATCCGGGGAATTTTTCTCCATAGTAATGTTACTAACAGGTGCTTTATTTATTCCATCCCTGGCTCTGGCATGCGGTGCGCTCACTAGAACCAGTCGCACTTTTGAGATTTTATTCCTCACACTTTGGTATATATACCCGTAATCATTCAAAATGCAGGTTTTGAAGCGTTTTAAAAGATTATCTACTACGTTGCTTTCAATCCCAATAGCCCGCTATTGCTCAATCAAGCGCCTTTTAGATAAACTTTCAAATTCACCTCAAATTCCCGCATCTTGAATGACCACGGGTATAGGACCACTAAATAGAACAGCCGCTGACTTTATCGGCGTAGATCCTGTTGTCAGCCAACAAGCTAACACACCTATAGTTTTCCTTATTGTTTCAACTGTGTTAATTCTCGCAGCTTTTCAGGGAAGAAAATGGCAACAGGTTTAGGGGCTGTCTTCGAAGGTGATCTAGAACGCTGCTTTTAGCATTTTCATTGACAACCATAAAAAATCAAAGTTATTGATTATAAATCAATAATTTTGAGACTTTTGGAATTGTCAATTATTCAACTTAGAACTAAACAAAAGCTTTATTAAACTAAACAATTAGTGGGGCTAGACTTTAAGTAGAACAATAGAAGTGTATCGGTATTTTACCTGAACTTTATCAAAAGTTTACCCATAAAAAAACTTCACCTAAATAAGTGTTTTTTTACGAGTTATTTTTAAACAATCAAGCACAATAAATGGCGTTACCTGATGACGGAGAATGCCAAAAAATTGCAGGTTTACTTTAAACACTGAAACCTGAGATACTTTTCCATTAGGGTTAAATTGAATCACAACAGTATCAGATTCTTTTTGCACTTGTAGTGACTGACTTTCCAGATCAAAAAAAACATTTGCACCATAAGTTTGTGCCAATACTATTAATTCATTTTGAGTATTATCACACTTAATTTGATTTGCGTAATTCTCCACATCTTGCCAGACAGGGTAACAAGCTGATAATAAGATGAATGATAAAGTCACCATTAAATATCTATTCATACTAAAACCTTTTATTCAACCATCATATGGCTGCTAATGTTTTTCTGTATTTATTTAACTGTATTTATTTAACTGTATTTGTTTAGCAGCTTTTATTTACTTATACTTAACTGCTTATGCTTAACTTAAGTATTCCACGGTGGTAAATCTGAATAACTCAATATTTTCACTCCAATAATCTTCTGACCAATCACCTTTTTGCTTCAATGCATTTAGAAATAAGTCAGGCTTAGTTAAACTTTGCCAGACAGTAGGCAAAAAAACGGCACTTTTACGTTTATCGCCATATTTTTCTTTGAGTATTAAACCGTCAATACCAACGGATAATTGTTCTAACAAATCTACCTCCCCCTTATTTTCCATAGGCGCAAGTTCAGAAAGTACGGAAATACAAAAACTAAGTTTGCTTAATTCATTTTCCTGCAGCTCGTCAAAACGCCAATCTTGCATCGCGCTGCTAAAAGCATGTCGACATACATCTGACCATAACGGCTCTACCGCTTCACAAATTCCGATACAACCTCTGAGCTCGTCTTCAACATAAATAGTGACAAAACTAGCGGCATTTTTTAATAAAAAAGGGCTTTGAGGTGGCGATGGCATAATCAATTCATTGCTCCTGGCTGCACTGTGCAATACTTGCCAAACAAGTGATTTTAAACGTTCTTCGTCATGTAAATTAAGATTAATAGGCGATGAAACTGGCATATCCAACCACCTCTTTTTTACTTTCAGACAGACCATCAATATCACCTGAATTTGCCTGATTAACTAACTTAATCTGCCAGTCATTACACTGACAAAAACGCAAAAAGCCATTAAGCGCACAATAACCACAGGCGTCTTGAGGCTGAAGACTCGCATCTAAACGTAAAATAGCCGCCGCGGTGCTGGCATCCAACAATTGTGCTTCCTCGTAACTATGATAATGACTGAGATCTGTGCTGACAATGATCAAAGTATTTACTAAATTAACTTGTGTAGAAATACCTTCTGACAATGCAGCTGCCGGATTAAGCACAGTTTGCAGTATTTTATTGATTTCATCAGGTTGCACCGCTCCTACCGTAATAGGCAATATTTGAAAAAAATTAAAGGTGCTTTGTAGAAATGGTAACTGCACTTCCAGTGAATGCTCCCAGGTATGTGCCTTATCCTGCTCCTGTACCAAACCAAGTTGCAACAAATGTTCACAAGCAGCCCTATCAACAGGTACTTCCCCTAAAGGTGTAACAAAAACATCTTGACTTGGTACAGCACATCCTTGTAAAGGGAACTGATGACTTGGTCCCAGCAAAATTACCCGGTCAATTGGCAAAGTTAAATTTTTCAAGTATGTATAAGCATAAGCTGCAACTGCGGCTGAATAATAATACCCGGCGTGAGGCACAATAAGCGCTTTGGGACAAATATCAGCCTGAATGTCAGTTTCATCAACCTTAGCGAAACAATCTGCAAGTTCTTTTCGCAATTGTTCAGGTGAACTGGGATAAAAACGTCCAGAGACTACAGGAAGTCGGTATTTCATTGCTAAAATTGCCAAATATAAACTATGCTTTAAGTATAGCCTTATATTGGTGAATGACATGGTCATCAAAGCACCTGTAGCACATTTTCCCACTAAATATTGGCACAAGCTGGATGATGGAAGAGTTTGTTGTGATGTTTGTCCGCATCATTGCACTTTACGTGAAGGTAAAAGAGGAAGCTGTTTTATCCGAATGCATCATCAAGGCGAAATTGTATTAACAAGTTATGGCCGGTCCTCAGGCTTTTGTATCGATCCTGTTGAAAAAAAACCTTTAAATCATTTCTATCCCGGGTCAAGTGTTCTGTCATTTGGTACGGCTGGTTGTAATTTATCCTGTAAATTTTGCCAAAACTGGGACATCAGTAAATCACGGGAAATTGATACACTTTGCGACGGAGCTATGCCAGAACAACTCGCCCGTTCAGCTGTGAAGCATCACTGTAAAAGCATAGCTTTTACTTATAATGACCCGGTAATATTTTTAGAATATGCCATAGACGTGGCACAGGCAGCTAAGGCTCTGGGAATAAAAAGCATCGCCGTTACTGCCGGATACATCTGCGATGACCCACGTGTTGAGCTTTATCAACATATGGATGCAGCCAACGTAGATTTAAAAGGATTTACTCAGGATTTTTATCATAAAATCTGCCACGGACATTTACAACCAGTCCTGGACACGCTTTTATATCTTAGAAATGAAACTAATGTCTGGTTTGAAATAACCAACCTTTTGATCCCTGATGAAAATGACAGTGAACAAGAGTTACATCAAATGTGTCAGTGGATAGCCGAAAATTTAGGGCTTGATATCCCACTGCATTTCACCGCATTCCATCCAGACTTCAAAATGCTTGATAAAGAAAAGACGCCGTTATCCACTTTACACAAAGCCAGAAATATAGCGTTAAGTTATGGATTACATTACGTTTACTGCGGAAATGTGTTTGACAGCGAATCTGACTGCAGTTATTGCCCTAAGTGTAAACAATTGCTTATTGAGCGAAATTGGTATCAATTAGGACAATATAATTTATCGGATAATGGTCAGTGTCTGAACTGCGGTTATGAACTGGCAGGGCGGTATTCAGGCCCACGAGGTGATTTTGGTCGCCAGCGTATTCCAATAATACTTACAAAATAATTTATTGCTGGGTTACGCCATTGGCTAACCCTACAACTAATTAGTGTCCATTCATGTGGCTACGACTGCTTTGTAGCTTGATCAAACTGTAATTCACAAAGGCGACGATATAAAGTAGAGCTTTTAAGCAGAGACTTGTGATCGCCAGTATCTACTATTTTCCCCTGATCCATTAACACAATCATATCGGCATGAACAACCGTAGCCAAACGATGCGCTATGATCAAAGTGGTTCGATTGTCCATAAGTTCATTTAATGCGGCCTGAACATGATGTTCACTTTCAGCATCTAAAGCACTGGTTGCTTCATCAAGTAACAAAACACCGGGATCTTTTAAGATAGCGCGAGCTAAAGCAAGACGCTGTTTCTGACCACCAGATAAACGCACTCCCTGTTCACCGAGAAAACTGCTATAACCTTCGGGTAGCTGTTCAATAAATTCATGAGCATGAGCTCGTTTAGCGGCAATAATAACTTCTTCGTCAGTCGCCTCTGGCTTGCCATAACGAATGTTATGCCAAACATCAGAGCTAAATAAAATAGGGTGTTGCGGCACCATACCCATTGCCTGACGTAAATCCATCAAGCTAAGTTGAGTGATATCGGTATCATTAAACTTTATGTGTCCCTGTTGAGGATCATAAAAGCGCTGCAACAATTCAAACAGCGTTGTTTTACCCGCACCGGAAGGCCCGACTAAAGCCACTACTTTCCCAGTGGGGATCGCTAAGTTAATATCTACAAGCGCTCCGCTATCGGGACGCGACGGGTAATTAAAGTTAACGTTTTTAAATTCAATAACAAATTTCTGCCCAGTTTTAATTAAACTCGGCGAATCTGATTCTTTTATCTCACTTTCAACCTCAAGTAACTCTAATAAACGTGTAGCAGAACCCGCAGCACGTTGTAATTCACCATAAACTTCAGCAACCGTTGCTACCGACATCGCCACCATTATCGCATAAAACACAAAAGCGCCTAATTCGCCTCCTGTCATTTTACCTGACAACACATCCATGCCACCAACCCATAACATCATACTTATTGCACCAAAGGTCAGAAAAATCACGGCTGCGATCAAAAATGAACGTTGTTTAACTCTGCTTTTAGCTACCGAAAAGGCTTTTTCAACTTCTGTGTTAAAGGCATTTCTTTCGCTATTTTCATGGGTATAACTTTGCACAACTTTAATGTTTTGTATAATTTCACCGGCATAGGTACCAATGTCAGCAATAGCATCTTGCGAACTTGAAGCTAAGCGGCGTACTTTACGCCCATAAAACATCACAGGGACCAAAATTAAAGGCACGCAAACAACCACTATTAAAGTTAATTTAAAATTAGTCACAAAAAGCATGACTAAGCCACCCATCAGCATCAAAAAGCTACGTAATGCCATAGAAAAAGATGAACCGATGATAGATTGTAAGAGTGCCGTGTCTGTGGTTAAACGAGACATTAACTCGCCACTTCTATTCTCTTCAAAATAGCTCGGATGCAAGGTAACAATGCGGCTAAAAACCGCCTTGCGAATATCAGCACTAACCCGCTCACCAATCCATGACATCAAATAAAAACGACTGAAAGTACCAACCGCCAATAAACTAATCAAAGCAATTAACACTAAAATTGCCGAGCTTAGTTGCTCTTTTGAACCCGCAATAAAACCACTATCAATAACGAACTTAACGCCTTGCCCTAAAGATAAATTTACCCCCGCAGTTAATAACAAAGCTAATAAAGCTAATGCAACCATTAACTTATATGGTTTTATAAAAGCGAATATAGGCAGCAAACTGGTAAATGCTTTTGACTTATCATCTTCTGCACTTTTATCACGAACACTCTTTACATCCAATGTATCGGAAACATCTGTGTGAACTTCATTATTTTTCATTTTATTGCTTGTACTCTGATTATCTTTAACAGCTTTGTTATTTTAACGGTTTTGTTCACAACACTCTCTTTACTTATGTTTTTTACTTATGTTTTTAAGCATAATAAAAGTAGGAAGAAATAGTTATTATACGCCATAACCTCCACCTGCTACATTTAAATACAGATACAGAACTTATTCAGATAACAATATTTTAATCGTTTTATGTAAACTAACCGCGTCTTGTCGACTATAGTTGATCAATATATCATCTTTCCCGTCATTATTTAGATCATCAACCATCAGGGTTCCACCATCTTTAGGTAAAGTCGTTTTATAGGTGATCCCACGTTTTACAAAGACATTCCTACCTCGTGTGCCATAATAAATTTTAAGTGCACCGTCCCCTGAAGATAAAATTAAATCTTTCAACTTATCACCATTGAGATCCGCCAACTTAACCACTGGACTACCCGACTGCCCAGATGACAGACTAAAATTCAAATCAACTTCTTTACTGACATTTGGTTTCTTGCTGAAATTTCCCTGAGCATCCATTTTAAAAAGATACACGTCTTGATCTATACTGCCCGATAAAAGAGCACCAATGATTTGAGATATGCCAATATCAAAACCAGCGAGTATAACTTCTAATTTTTTATCATTATCAATATCAATAAATTCTACACCTGATAATGTACCATCGGTATGAATAACACTGTTTGCCAGCTCAGTAAAAGTTAACTCACCTTGCTTATTTTTACCAAAATACACCTCATAATCATTCACTCTGTCAAGCAAACCCGAACTTTGAGTAAAACGAACAACCATATCAGCAACCCCATCGTTATTGATATCTCTCAGTTCTTCCAACTTACGATAAATCAAATTGCTTTGATCTAAATTCTGACCCGTATCATCTTTTTTGTTCCACCATTCCCGCCCTTGAATAGATTTTTTGATCGCAATTTTCAATACTTCTTGTGAAAAAACACCAAATTGGTCCTGAGCGTAAACTTCTAATTCACCATCACCAACTAAAATAACATCCTTAAAACCGTCAAAATTCACATCATTAATATAAAGTTTGTTCTGCCAATAACTTGCACTATTATTATCCAATTCCACCTGTGCTTTAATTGGTAATTGTTGTGACTTCATCAATCCATCTGGCTGTCCTGACAACAATTGAACATTCACGAAATCTGCAATAATAGCATCGTCTAAATTATCCCCGTTTAGATCAACGATAAAATTCCCACGAGAAATAAATTGAGGATTATCTTTTAAATAAATAGAACTAATTTCAGCAATTTGGCTAAACGTACTTTCTGCTGTATTTTGAATAGAGTTTTCTAGAGAAGATTCAGAAGTGCTTTGGGAAAAACTTTTATTAAAACGATAAGTTAATAGTTGACTGCTCGTCATAAAATAAAGCTTTTGCAACTTATTGGCTTCAATCTCTCCAATATCAAAACTAAAAGCATGCGCGGGTATAATAATTTTATCAGCCAGTTGATAACTCTTTTGTTGGCTATCAAAGCTATAAACCAACAACCAGCGAAGTCTGTTTTCATCAACACCAAAAATTAAGACTTCCTTGCCGTCAACAGGCAATATATCGGCAATAACCACTGGAAGAATTAATTTCACCGGCGATTCAATTTTAATCTGATGAAAATTTATTTTTTTGCTTGCAGCCGCTATTGCTGAATTCGCCTGAACGAAAAAGACAACGAGTAAACATAACGAAGCATTTTTTAATGTAAACATTATTGTTTTAAACCTTTATTATTCGTGATACTTAGCCAGATAACCCAAACTAAACCAATTCAACTAAGTAACTTAACTAAACAAATTAAACTAAGCAAATTAAACTAAGTAACTTACCTATATATTACCTATATAAATAACATATAGTTAGGCACAAAAAAGAATAAAATTGTCAATGAACGTAACAAAAATATTCAACAATATTTTTGCCGAACAAAGACCACTGGCCATTTTTATAAAGTTAAGGCAAAATCAATCAAGAACTTTGTTGAAGGGAACAATCATGAATAAACCTTTTTCTCAAGCGTGTGAAAATAACAAACAACCTATACTGGCAGTATTACAGCAAGCATTTAGCGAGACTAAAGAGGTATTTGAAGTAGGCTCAGGCAGTGGTCAGCATGCCGTGTTTTTTGCACAACATTTGTCTCATCTGACATGGAAAACCAGTGATTTATTGATAAATCAACCCGGTATTAATCAATGGTTGGATGAATATCAGTTAACCAACTTACAACGTCCAATAACACTTGACCTGAACACCCCTTGGTCAATAAATAAAGTTGACGGTATTTTTACGGCTAATACATTACATATTGTCAGCTGGCCATTAGTCATAAATTTTTTCACTGAAGTGGCACTCCATCTGGCTGAAAATGGTATTTTATGTATTTACGGACCTTTTAATTATCAATCGAAATTTACCAGCTCAAGCAATGCTAATTTTGACTTATGGCTTAAGAACAGAGATAAAGCCAGTGGAATCCGTGACTTTGAAGCGATAGAACAACTTGCTTTATCTGCAAATCTTTCACTTGTTGCTGACAATGCTATGCCAGCCAATAACCGATTATTGGTATTCGTAAAAAACAGCAATAACAACAACATTGGCTAATTTCGTTAATATATAGTGAAGTTTACCACTACTCATTTTTACAACCAAAACATCTTCCATAAAATTAACACGTTTACAAAGAGTTACACTTGTGGCTTGGTTCCTGCTGTTTGTTTCTTGCTAGTATAGCACTAGTACGTCGCAGCAATTCTCTATAAACACTATACCTTAAGGTTAAAACATGACGACTAACGAAACAGCCTTAGCTGAACCTATTGACAATACGTCTATCAGCCAACCCACTCCCCCTGCACCACCAACAAAACCTGCAAAAACATTTGCGCCAATTTCGATCACCAAGCGCATTGATGCAATGGATATTCTCAGGGGGTTTGCTTTAATTGGCATAATATTAATGAATATTGAATGGTTTAACCGCCCGATAGCCGAATTAATGCAATTTGATTATAGTCTTACTGGCATTGATTGGGGTGCTAGCTGGCTGATCAAAGTTTTTGTGGAAGGTAAATTCTACAAACTGTTTTCACTATTATTCGGTATGGGCTTTGCGATAATGCTGTTTAAAGCTCAGGAAGCCGGACGACCTTTTGGTGCATGGTTTGTCAGACGAATGTTAATACTTTTTGTATTTGGTATGACCCATATGGTTTTTTTATGGGGTGGAGATATCCTTCATGATTATGCTGTTGGAGGGCTACTTTTATTAGGCTGGGTATTACTTATTCGTACTAAAAGAATGAAACGCTTTAATCATTCAAAATATTTTTTACGCATAGGCATGACCATGTCTTTACTACCAATTGTGGTATCCCTTTGTGCAGCATTATTTTTTGGCTCAACTCGTGACGAAGCAAAAATTAATGAAAGCTGGGAAGAAAGACAAGCCGTGGCTACTTTATATGAAGAATTAGAAAGTAAACAAGCTTTAGTGCTAACAACCAATGAACTGATCGCAAAAGAAGTAGAATCTTACGCTAATGATTCAGATGAAGAAAAAATTGATGAAGAAACATTGAGCCCTGAAGAGTTAATAATTTACAAAGCCAAAAGACGTTTGAAAAGTAGAACCGAACGTAAACATAAAATAGGAAAAGAGATTGATGCTTTCACTCAGGAAAGTTATTGGACAGCGACAAAATTTAGAGCGTCACAATCGCTGCAACAGCTTAAATTCACGCCATTTTTTGCACTAGCCATTTGTTTTCCAATATTTATGTTGGGTTATTGGTTAATTGCCAGCGGTGTTATGCGTGAACCAGAAAAGCATATCAACCTTTTTAGAGGCTTGGCTTGGGTTGGCATGGGTATGGGACTGTTTATGAGTGTTTCTGGAGTTTTAATTAGCCTGCATCCTGCTACAAAAAATGCCGTTGAACTCAAAGCTTCCGGCGACATGATATTTTTCTTCGGACAATACATTTTAACCGCAGGTTACCTTGGTTTACTAATGTTGATGATCCTCTCAAAGAAAACACAAAGGTTTCTAACATGGTTAGCACCTATGGGCCGTATGGCATTAACTAATTATATTTCTCATTCAATTATTTTAACCAGCATATTTTATGGTTATGCGGGTGGAATGTTTGGTGAAATTTCCCGTGGTCCGCAAATTTTGATTGTTATCTCTATTTTATTAGCTCAGGCACTGTTGTCTCGCTGGTGGTTAAATAACTTTCAATTTGGTCCTTTGGAATGGTTATGGCGTTCATTAACTTATCTTAAAGTTCAACCTATGAAAGTTTCGCCAATAGAAGTTGATGCAGTTAAAACGGTTAGCTCACCCATTAGTACAAATTCAACTCCTAAAATTTAACTAATGAGCGAGCTCCGCTATAAAATCATTGTGATTACAAATGACTAACCTCCCGTAGTAGGGACTGCAGGGAAGTTAGTCATAGGATCACACTTTGTGATTAGTTTATGCAATATCTTTTTGTTAGTCCGCCTACTAAATAAATATGATGAAAAATAAGGGTGCCACCGGGTTCCAGTTGTACCCAAACTTCATATTTATCTTCAAAAATAACTTTGTGGCCTAGCCCAAATTCACATCTTCCTTTGTTCCCTCATTTTTAGGTCTATCTTTATATGGTTTGTCAGGTTCAGAACCATGTTCTGACGTGTGACCTAAACCAAAAAACATGCCCAATTTCTTAGCGCATAACATGATTAATCAGTTCTGACAGTTCTAACTTAAGTTTAATTAAATTCCTTTTAATTAAATTACTTCAACTTCTTAATCACTTAATCTCTGCCGAGTTAGTATCTTACCCTAAAAAATTAACGAGATGTTAACAAAAAACGACCATCTTTCGCACACATGCGACATAATCATTTAAAGTCAGTGAATTATTTTTGATATTTAGACGGAAACCGTGTGTAATTTTACGCAAACACGATTAAAAAGATCACATTAAGAATATAGTTATGTGTAGAAAATACGATACTTGTACGAAATGATGAATAGATCCTGATACCTTTTAAAACTCTTCTGGCAACACTTTTAGTAACAGCATTAATTTATACCAATCCCATTAAATAAGTGTTCATCTTCAATGGTCTAAATCACCACTAGCCGCGTTGTCTACATGGCAGCTCTTAGGCATCCATGCACGTCGAGGTAGGTACTTATGTTTTGCCTAGAGCAAAAAACCTGTGCTATTGGAAATTTATCTTCATTGAATCTTGAAAACTTATTTAATAGGTTTGGTATAACAATAAAATAGCACACCAGACGAGTAAAAAAACAACACCTCACTATTCTTTTTTAACCTTGTGTATTGATATGAACTTTACTGACTTTCGTAGTAAAGAAATGAAAAATCAACACGCGGGTGTACCATGAAAAACGATGGTTCAAACATAATTTATTTATAATATTTCAAAACATCCCGAAATATTAAAAAAAACCTTAAAACAACTGGTTTTCCAATGTTTTGCCATTAATTAATTGACGATATGCCCATTTTTTCTGGTGACATAATTGTAAAATCTGAATATCCAGAGGAATTTCGTCTTGTTTATGTCGCACGCTGATCAAATATTCTCTGTCTTGAGAATTCACAACATCAATCACTTGCTCAATCGATTTTAATGCCGTTATAATTTCATCTTCTTTTCGTTCCATACGCAAAGTGATGTAACCATGATCAATATCATTCGCTAAGGTTTTATGTTGCTGTAGTTGCCCTTTATCAAGGTAAAGGACCTGCTGACACAAACGTTCCAATTCATTTAAGTCGTGTGAACTTAGAATAAACGTAATTTCATCAGAAAGAGAGGCCACAAGCTGACGAATTTCTCTGGCGTGCAGAGGATCCAGCCCAGCAGTTGCTTCGTCTAACATCACAATATCAGGCGAACCAATAAGTGCCTGAGCAATAGTTACCCGCTTGCGCATACCGTGCGACAATGCTTCAGGTTTTTCTTTCAAGACATCACTCAAGCCAACTAACTCCAGAGTTCGTTCAACTTCCATTTTACTTTTTCTTTTACTTAAACCTTGTAATTGACCATAAAAGCTAAGTTGATGAGCAATAGTGAAACTAGGATCGAGTTGAGCATCTTGCGGTAAAGCCGCTAAACGACCAAACGTAGCTTTCGTACCAGGTTTTGCATCGAAAATACCGACCTGACCTGAACTTGGTTGAAGATAACCACATAACACACTAAATAGTGTCGTTTTACCTGCGCCGTTTGGTCCAACTAAAGCAACAGGCGGACCTTTCACAATTTCAAAATCAACATTATTTAAAGCATGTTTATCACCAAAAAATTTATTAAGTCCTGAAACTTTTATTAAAGTGCTCATAATGAACTCCTTTTCATAACAATATGACCTAAAAATAAATAACCACACATTTGCATTACTGGAACAACATAATTACTCATAAATAGTTCTTTCTGATTAATGACATCACTTATTTGCCCCCCCGGAAGGATATAACTTAAATAAGTGTTCATTCCTAACTTATATTCAATAAAGGCGATAATTAATGGAATTATAGTAAAAAATAACAAAGTAACGATAACCACTAGCCTTGACGAGCGAGTAAAGCTATTGAAAAAACTGGTTAATGCAATAAATGGCAACACAGCGATTAATATATTTTTATACACATAAAACGCTTCTCCCATACCAACAAGCAATAAACTGGGATCCCGATACGCTGCAATTGATAATGTTGCGATTAAAGTCACTGCAATTAATACTGCTAGTATCAGTACCTGGCCAAGAAAACGCCCTAATAATATTTCAGCTCTGGTAACCCTTAATGAAATAAACCTTAACGTGCCACGGGTACGATCAGTACAAGTTTGATCACTTGACGCTATTAACGAAAACATAGGAAATGAATACATGGCCAACACCCAGTAAACAATTAATTCAGCTACAGGCCAATTCAATAACTTGTCCATACCTTCGGCACTAAGTAATGTATAACCTATGGTTTGAGTGGTTTTGGAAGACACATATTCAACGGCTGAACCAATTGCATAATATAGGATAAACAACCAAACGGTTACAAATGCAGCCAATGCCAAAGCACCACGTTTGGTCATAAATAATCGAACGAGTTCAAATTTAGCTAAACACCAAATTCGCTGTAAACCTTGCAGTTCTAACATTTATCTTTCCTATGTGTTGGATTAATAACTATTGAGCTAATTATTACATAGTAACGTAAATGCCTGACGGTTCTATTATTAAGCACTAATACTTTGTAAAAATTTATGATTCTTGTTTTCTAGGTTATTGTTATTTAGGTTCTTGTTTTCAAAATTATTACTTTTTAGATTACTGTCAACTTTAAGTGGATCCCTGACTTTATTCCAGGCAATAACTTTTCCGCCAACATTCAATTTAATAAAATGCTTTATCGGTTTGTCCAACTTTAAAAAGTTAAGCAAACTTTTATAGCTATCAGGCTCACTTATATTGATAACCAGCAAATCATCACCTCGTCCTCTGAAATAGTTTTCAATACCCTGCTGATGTTGTTTATAACATTCAATTAAGAAATCATCTTGTGCAATATTTTCAAGACTCAATGGGTGGGATGCAGTAGAAAAAGTACTTTTATAACAACGTTTCAATATTGGATTAAATCCACCATCAAAACGGGTTAAGTTAACAAACATACGTTGTAATAGCTGACGGATTGAGGGTAACCACAAATCTAACGAACGCTGCAAATAAATAAACCTGGCATTTGGATAAAACTTGTCCAGTGTCTGATAATCACAAAAAACTGGCGTATCAGCAATAACTTCAGCAGTGATCATACATTCTTCAGAATAAGCGGTATGAGCAACTGAATAACCTAATTCTAGCATTTCAACACAAAAACTCGTTGTGCCTGTACGGGGTAAACCAATAATAAATATCTTTGTCAACGTTCTCTATTCACCAAATTAAAGGTCATCAAAAAGACCTGAAAAAACACCTTCACAAGACGAAGGTAAAACAAAGCGGAGAATATTAAACGAAAAGAAAGATTGTTGCTACATTTTTAACCAAAATTTTCCATTCTAACGATGGACAAACTAATACCAACAACACTTTATTGTTGGGGTCTACTGAGATTCAATCAGCAAGATTCACATTTTTCGAATGGCACTTAGGGGATGGTATTTTGCTGACAGTGTGCAGAGCGGTTAAACTTTTATTAATTCAACCGTCTTATATGAGATTATTTCAAAAGGTTATTCCAGTTAAATAATCTATTTAACTTTGATCAATTCTAAAGCCTATTTTTATAGTTACCTGAAAATGGCCGACTTCACCTTTTTCATCTATATGTCCTCTGGTATTCACAACTTCAAACCAATCCATATTTTTTACTGTTTTCCTACACTCAGCCAATGCATTACGAATTGCATCGTCTGTACTGTCTGGCGATGAACCAACCATTTCTATTTTTTTGTAAGTACGATGATCAGACATGATATAAACCACAATAATAATAGGAGGAACACAAACTGTAGTATATGCTCGGCTATTTCGCCAATTAAAACTTTCCTATAAAAGCTTTACGGATATTAACTTTAATGATGAGTATTTTAGCGAATGAGGTATCATTGGGATTAATTTATTATCCTCGCTCAATTAATGAATCACTTTTTTTACAATGAAGGATTTTCCATCCCACGAATGACCAATTTACAATTGGGAACAAAATAAAAATTTTTATAAATTTAAAAGGAATTCAAGTAATGATAAAACTCTGGCATTGTTACGACACTCGTTCTTTACGCCCGTTATGGGCTCTAGAAGAAATGGGCTTAGCGTATGAACTTGAAACGTTAAAATTTCCTCCAAGGGTTTTACAACCTGAGTATCTCACTGTTAATCCTCAAGGAACGGTACCTTATTTTGTCGATAATGATGTTACCATGACCGAATCAACGGCTATCTGCCATTATCTTGCAGAGAAATACGATAAAAATCAATTTTTGGTCGCGAAAGAACATCCACAATACGGTCAATTTATTAACTGGCTTTATCAAAGTGACTCAACCTTTACTTTTCCTCAAGCACTGGTGCTGCGTTATCGAAATATCGAACCAGAGCAACGTCGCTTGCCTCAATTAGTAGAAGATTACAGCAGGTTTTATCATGCAAAATTAAAGGATGTCGCCACTCATCTTGAAAACCGGCAATTCCTTTGTGATAACAGATTCACTATTGCAGATATTGCACTGGGTATGGCATTGCATTTTGGAGAAGTAATTGGTTTATCTGATCGTTATAAGCCACCCGTTAAAGCATATTTAAAGCGATTACAGGCCAGGCCTGCATTCATCAGGACACGTGAATTGGGAAAAGAATTAAATCCTTATATCGAACTGTTAAAATAATGCAGATTCTATTTTGTAAAATATAATCTGCATTTGTTATTAAAAATAACAATATAAACAGCAAACAACCCATTATTAGTGAGAACGGTCTCTACGACTATGACCTTTAGTAGCTCTCGGCTCACTTCGATGGCTCTTGTTTCTACTATTTGAGGTATTAGTTTTATGATTCACTCTAGCCTGCTTTGTTCTTACATTATGTAATGGCTTAACTTTTGTATATGACTTAACATTTGTTGACCTAACTTTTGTATGTGAATTAACAACCGCTTGTTTCTGATAGGTCTTAGTATAAACCACAGTTTTCTTATTTTTACGTGCATTTTTAATATTTAACCTGGCTTTATCAACTCGATTAACTTTAACTCTTTCATGCCTTCCTTTATTAATAGAGTTATCAACATGCGTATTAAACTCTTTTTTGACCCTTGATTTATGCGAACTTGACACATCACCTCTCACTTTTTTAGGCGATTTGTTCACAAAATTTGATTTAGTCTGGGTTATTTTTGTACGATTATGATGTATTTTATTAGTGATATTTTTATGTTTTGTAATTTTGCCATGAACCCGAGCCTTTGACGACAAAGACGTTCTTGCCGATGTATTATTAACACTATGACTTAAATGCTGTTTATTAGTAACAACACGTTGCCCACCATGGCTTCTAGAACTTTTTGTCTGAACCCAGCTAGGTCTGTTGCTGTGATATCGTTGCTTAATATGATTACTACGATATGCCACACCTCTACGATGATTAATATTATGACCCCAACGTTTTGCACTATGATGATTCCTCACATATCCCCTGCTGTAAGAATGCCGCGCTTGATGATGGTTCATCACTACAACGTGGTGATCATGCCAACGAAAAGCACTGAAGAAGAAATCAAAGGAAATATGCACCCCTGTATGCCAGGAAAATAAGCTGTGATGCGGACGATAATAAAGATCATGATGAGACAATCCCCAATAAATCGGAGGATGATGATTCCAACGCCAATCGCCATATACAAGGCGTGTATCATAATAAGGAACATAAACAATTTCTTGGCGTACTGGTTCAATCATTATGTTGTCGTCTTCATAGATAATTTCCATATTTTCCATTTGATCCAAGTTACCCGCTTGTTCCGCTTTTTGCCTTAATTGCTGAATGCTATTTAAAACACTTTCTTCATCTTGCAAAAAAGCATCCCCTAACTGCTGAGTCCACTCAAGGTTTTCACTCAACCTCTTCAAAACCCGTGGAAATGGCAATAAAGCTTTGATGCTGGGATCCCAATCCATCGTTGCGGTTTGTTCCATAAGTTGTTCTGCTTCAAGCTCCTGTTCAGTGTTTTTAACCAACCAACGTTCAGCCTGAATAACTTCTAAAGGATAAGTAGAAGCAATAAGTATGTGTGTTAATAAACTATCTGGATATAACGCTATTGGAGCCAGCATTTGCTCAAGTTGGGCCTGACTGAATTCATTTTCTATAACAGTTCCTTCTACCGAAAGCTCCTGTACTGATACCTCTTGCGCAGCAACCTCTTCCATCGGAACAAGTAATGTAGAAAATCCTGTCGTAAAAATAAAAATTAAATTATAAACTATCGAATTACTTTTCATAAACTCACCTATTAACCTGTTGAATCGCTGTAAATTGATCTAAGAAAACAACTTTTTTTAATACCCTCATCATAAATGTTTGTAGCTGAACACAAACTGAATGTTAGTTTTCGATATTTATTCTTTGATAAATAAATAAAGGGTCTGATGGCTGCGCACCAAAAAGACTTTGATGTATTAGTCGAGCAGAAAGGAAAATTGGCAAGTATTGATAGATAACACCAAATATATCTGAAAAATTTTACCGAAAGATCATAATCTTTGTAGAAATTTTACCATTGTGATCATCTTCCTTTTAGTAGAAGTGGTAGTAAAGGTGGTAATCGAGATAGCCTCCATCAAGTGGGCGGATATTCCCTATTCACAGAACAAAAAAAGACGTATTTTCATACGCCTTTTTAATTTAAAACCTTTATTTATTTACTCGTTGGAGTAAAGTGCTGGTACTAGTTAAGCACTGGCAACAAGCCGTAATCTCTACTGTACTCCAGCATTTGCTCACTGAAGTCAGTTGGATAACTGATAGTGACATCAATCATTTTACCGTCTTTATAAACAGCTTCCAATTTAGGATTAATAAAACCTGAATAAGGAGCAAGATCAAGTTTTTCATATCTATTTAAAACTTCCTGATGCAGAACCGTATCAACTTTAACCGCATAGTTTTCAATTAATGCCTGACCAGCAGTAAAATCACCTTCAGATTTAATGCGTTGTAATTCACGTAATAAATCACCAAACAAAGTACGTAATTTCATATAATCGTTAACTATAAAATAAGTTTTGCCATCTCGGGTACGTTTTTCAATGACGTTATCTTTCGCGCCTTTTTCAAAAACCCAAGAAGCAACCATTTGACGATTACGCATATGAGCCTCTTCAATATGCTCCCCCATTTTCAAGCGACGCAATTGCAGCATCATGCCGTTACGAATATAATTGTCATAACTTGCTTTACCCACTTCAAGGCTAGGGATAACACCCATATCAACCAGCTTTTGATCCATAAGAAAATATAAAGCAACCAAATCAGCACGACCTTCTTCTAACGCTGAAGAATACTGTTTCAAGGTTTCTTTTGGCGTACCTACACCTTCATTGATTTGCCCGGACGCATGACCAATAACTTCATGTAAATCTGTATGGATATGTGAACCTAACGGACCAAACTCTTTAGCACGCTTTAATTCTGTATCATCCCATACAAATTCAGCTAATGAACCACCTCTAACATGGTCGTAAGCGTCAACAATATTCGTTAGACTAACCGACTTAGAACCATGCTCTGCACGGATCCAGTTTGAGTTCGGCAAATTAATACCAATTGGCGTTGAAGGCGATGCATCACCCGATTCAATAACTACAGTAATAGCTTTACCGGTAATACCTTTCACTTCTTTCTTTTTGTGTGCTTCAATTAACGGAGAGTTATCTTCAAACCATTGCGCTTGTGCGGCAATAGCAGAAATAACTTTCGTCGCTTGATGATCTTTTACAGAAACTACCGATTCAAATGAACCACGATATGCTAGCGGATCATCATAAACTTCAATAAAACCATTAACCACATCAACGTCTGACTTAACGTCTTTTACCCAAGCAATTGAGTAATCATCAAAATCTTTTAAATCACCACTGCGGTAATATTTAGCTAATAAGGTAAGTGCTTTGCGTTGTTGGTCATTTTCAGCCACGACAGCCGCTTTATCTAACCATTTAACAATTTCAGTGATAGCGTTGGAATACATGCCGCCTTCTTTCCAAATTTGCTCGATAAGCTTGCCGTCTTTTTTCACCAATTTAGAATTCAAACCCCAGGAAACCTTGCGCTTATCATCAACATTGGTTTTAGCTTTATAGAAAGCCTCAACTTCTTCCTCTGTAACACCTTCATAATAATTCACAGACGAAGCAACAACATTATCAATATCAGCAGACTGGTCAACCATCTTAGGATAAAGATCAGCGTCAAACATAACCGGCATCAGTAAAGCAATTAATTGCTCCACATTTTGATCTTCATTTAAAGGTAACTTACCTTTATCAGCAACAGAATTAACGTATCCGGCAAAACTTTCAGCACTGAAATCAGGGTCTAATTTACCAGACATATAATGGTGATGAATACCATTTGAGAACCACACACGTTTAGTATATTCAGTAAATTTTGCGAACTCTTCTGTACTTCTGTCACCAGCGTAATCAGTCATGATAGCTTCAAGCGTATGACGAATAGTCAGGTTATATTTAAAGTTCTGATCCCAGGTCATATCACGACCAGACAAAGCTGCTTTATACAAATAAAATAGCAATTCTTTGGTTTCAAGTGGTAATTCTTCAAAACCCGGTACCTGGTAACGTAAAACCCTAATATCAGCAAAACGCTCTGCCTGCCATTTAAAGTCACTACTTTTATCACTGGAAGCATGAGATTTCTGCTCCTGTGTTTTCTGTATCTGGGTCTGTTCTGTAGATTCCTGCTTAGAACACCCTGTAAATGCCAGTACAACGCTTAACGCAGCTGCAAGCTTAGTTAGTTTATTTTGTTTAATATGCTTCATTTGAAAAAGATCCCTAATTTTGCTTTGTTATCTTACTTTTTTGTTTTACTTTAATTTTTTTGAATTTTTTTTGACTTTTTTTTTGACTTTAATAAAAGAGTCAGTTAGATAAGTTGCTTTTATATAAACGGTTAAGAGAACGTTGATTTAATCGATCACCCCGCAGATATAATTAACATATAAATATTTAGCTGCTAATTGGTAAAGTGCTAGCAGAATTTACGACGCGAAAATAGTAACAGCTTAATTGAAGCAGGTACAATTTTATGACCACCGTATTAAGTTATTACTTAGCTGTCGCTTGACTATCCCTTAATTATGACTTAACTATGAATTAACTATATCTTAACTATATCTTAACTATATCTTAACTATAGTTATAACTATAACTTGAACGCCTGCTCAACCTTTCCATAACTTTAAAATACAATATTATTATTAACAGATCGGAGAACAGACAAAAAATGAATATATTCAATGCAATTCCCGATGATTTAAGTGCTGAGGTATTTGAAAACATCGTAGAAAACAAAAATATTAAAATTGAGCGAATTGTATCAAAAGGCCATAGTTCACCTGATTCAGGTTGGTATGATCAAGAACAAAATGAATGGGTAATGATATTAAAAGGTAAAGCGATACTATCATTTGATAATAAATCTTCCGTAACATTAGAAGAAGGCGATTATGTAACTATACCGGCCCATCAGAAACATAAAGTTACCTGGACTTCTCCAGATACTGAAACAATATGGTTGGCTGTACATTATTAATTTATACATTAACCATTTAACATTTGTTTTTTACCTAAATATGCTATGTTGAATGTATCAAGTAAATATTTGAACGCTTAAACAAGTGTTTACCTTTAACTATAAATTTGACCATCCGGCATATTTGGTTTTGGTGATTAAACTCGGTGGTAAAATCAAAATTCAGTAGTAAAAAATACATTTAGTATTGGAATAAATGGAATTATTACTTTTCAATTGTTGAAGACATGCGTACATTTTCCCTTATAGATAACGCTAAAGAATCACAGGTCCATATTTCAAATTAATTAAATCTACCCCTCAATTAATTAAAACCCAGTATCACGCCATTACCATAGAAACACAATTAAATTACGATCCCTTGTTAACTTGTTTCCCATCAAAACTCAATCAAGTATTTATAATTCTTATTGCCAATACTTATCAGGCTGTTGAAGATAAAATTCAACAAACCTCTGAGTCACAAAAAAACACCACAGAAAAACATGCATCAGGAAATCTTAAATTTACAGGACAAGTCACAATCAGCTCTGAACAATAAACTAATAAGCTCATTATTCACATAAAAGATAATGGTTGTGATATGGATGAAACCACTAAAACAAAGATCCTTGATCCGTTTTTTACCACCAAAGATGTCGACAGAGGTACAGGACTAGGTCTGGCCATTTCGTTTGGGATTATTGAAGAGCATGGTGGTACATTAAAGGTAACTTCTTTAGTCGGTGAATGAATCAGGTTTTCCATTGTTTTACCTGTTTTAGATACATAACACCCGACACTAAACATTGATTATTGATCTATTTATTAATGTAATTGGCATTACTTATTCATTGAAATTCTAAGATATCGAGTGTATATTTGCTCTTTTACTTAAACGAGTGCAATCAAGTCGCTTTTTAATATAATCACGGTAAATCAATCCAATACAATATTAAAATACTAGAATGTGAACGCAAATCAAAAAATAAGATGACTATTTTTTCATTTAAAATAAATCGCTACAAATTTATCAATAAATTTAAAATTGACTATACTGAAATTAACATTCATGCCAAAGGTTCAACTATTAATATTAAGTAATGTATTTAAGGAGTAAGTCCAATTTTAAGTTTTCAATTTTATCGCAAAAAAATTACTGAATTTAAGTCATGTTTCGTTTTGGGAATATGCTTGTTTTTTTTAATCACTGGTTCAGCATACGGTGATAATAAATATTCGTCTATAAAACGCTTTTCAGTAAAAGATGGTCTTCCGGATAATACTATATACCATCTGGCTCAAGACAATACAGGGTTTCTTTGGTTAGGAACACCATCAGGGTTAGTGAGCTATGATGGACATGAATTCAAAAAATATTCTAATGAACCTACTAGTACTTATCCACTTGCTTTTTCCGGAGGTGGTGAAATATTTATTGATAGTAAAAACAGATTTTGGATTTCCTCTTGGGGAGAAGGATTAGCTGTTTACAGCAACAAAATGATATTATTGAGAGTATATACAAAGAAAGACTTCAAACATCCAAATTCTAATTCAACAATTATGTCACTTAGAATTTCAGGAATTTTTGAAGACAGTGATGGTGATATATGGATTGGGACAAGAGATAAAGGTTTTGCTTTAGTTAACCCTGAAACTAAGTCATTCAAAAATTACTCCTTTAATGTAGAAAAATCAGATAACAGCAATAACATAGGGATATGGAGTATCGTTGAAACACAACCAGGAACGCTCTGGATTGCAACCGACGATGGTCTATATAAATTTGATAAAAATACAGAGTCCTTAATACGCTATTCTCACGATCCATCAAATCCTGCATCATTAAACCATTCATTGATAAGAACGCTGCATGTAGTTAAAAATAATGATACAACAAATACTTTATGGGTAGGTACAGAAAAAGGACTGGGTGTATTCGATCCTGAATCAGAAAAATTTCATGCTATAAACCCCAAAAATTCTCCTATCAATCAGACTACGACTAAGATTATTCAGGATTCAGATAATCACCTGTGGATTGGCACTAAAATTGGTCTTTATAAATATGACCTTAACAATAATAAATTCGTGACATTCTCAAATAAAAATAAATATCGACTTTTTGTCAATGATGATATCAGAGATTTGTATATTGATTCCACCGGACTGCTTTGGCTAGCAACTCGTTACACTGGTTTAATAAAAGTTGATTTAAAACCCAACAAATTTGAAAATTTATATCAATACCAGGATCAATCAAAAAATAAGAAGGTACAGAATTTATCAAATATACAGGCTGTCTATATTGATAGCGAAAATGTGCTATGGCTAGCCTCTAAAGATGGATTGTTTTATAGAAATAATGACACAGGTGTTATTTCCCGTTTCATGCCATCAAATGAACTGACACAAGATAATTTCAGGACAATAGTTGAAAATAAATCAGGTGAGTTATGGCTAGGTGGTCATGGAGGTTTATACAAAATAGATAAGCAACGTAAAGCAATTACAACTCAAAATAAATTATTGGAAAAAATCAAACTAAAAACGATTAAAACACTTATGTTTGATAAAGAAGAAAATTTATGGGTTGGCACGTATTACTCTGGGATCGTACGGATTGATAAAAAATTAACGACAACAGACATTGTTAATGATGACGCCACTGATGCTATAACAAATTTCGCTATAAATATGCTTTATCAAGACAACTTCAATAGGATCTGGATTGCTACTAATTTTGGTATCGCCATATTAGATCCCGGCGGCAAGTTTGTTCATTATATTCATGATCCCAAAGATGAAGACAGTATTAGTGCTGGTTATGTTTCTACTGTTTATCAAACTCAAAACGGTGATATATGGATAGGCACTAAGCACGCTTTAAACCGATATAACGAAACTAGTGATACTTTTGAACGTTTCAACGTAACCGATGGGTTAGCCAACCACGATATAAAAGCAATAATTGAAGACGATTTTGGCACCTTGTGGTTGAGTACCAATACAGGAGTTTCACAATTAAATAGCACTAGAAATAATTTCATCAATTTTCCTTTTAAAGATGAATTACTAGAAACTAATTTTTTATCGCGTTCTATTTATAAGGGCCAAGAAGGTAGTATTTATTTCGGTAGTAATCGAGGGATAAAAAAAATAACGCCTGCACCCGTTAAACTAAATAAACATATTCCATCAGTAGTCATTACTGATGTCTGGATCGATAATGAGTTATCCAATCAAGAGATGATTGCTCAAACACAAGCATTAAATATAGATTTTGGTATTAAGAATATTAAATTTGGGTTTGCTGCTATTGATTATCAAGACCCAATTCATAACTTACATTCTTACAGACTGGTCGGTTTCGACGACGATTGGAGTAAAGCGTCTAATGAACGTGAAGCCAATTATACCAACTTAATTCCAGGTACATATTCTTTTGAGGTAAAAGGAAGCAATAATAGTGGTCTTTGGAACCCAGAGGTAACCCGCATTAAATTCACGATAAATCCGCCTTGGTGGAAAAGCTGGTGGGCCTATACAATTTATGTATTAATATTGGCAGGTATAGTCTTTGCTCTTATTCGGATTCAACGCAATAAAATTCTATTTGAACGTAAGTTAAACTTAAAATTAGAACAAAAAATTATTGAGCGTACTGCACAATTAGAAGGACAAAAACTTGCCGTTGAAAAAAAGAACCGAGAAATTGTAGCTAAAAATCTTGAAGTCGAATCAAAAAACGAAGAAATATTAGCTCAAAAACTTGAAGTTGAATCTAAAAATGAGGAAATATTGGCAACCCAGCAACAATTAGTTCAATCAAAAAAAATGGCCGCATTAGGAACATTAACAGCAGGGATCTCACATGAAATAAATACCCCTATAGGAATTTGCGTTACTGCCATTACTGTTTTACATGAAAAAATAATTGAAATTAAAACTGCATTTGATAATAAAAAAATAAGTAAATCTAAAATGGAGCTATTTATTAATAACGGAATTGAAAACATTAAGCTAATTGATAATAATATACAAAGAACTTCTGAACTAATTAATAAGTTTAAAGAAATTGCGGTGGATCAATCAGATGAAGAAGTACACTCTTTTAATTTATTTCAATTGCTTGATAAAATTATCGCCTCTTTCAAAAGTAGTGAAGCCTGTGCCCGACACGAAATAATACTTGATTGTGATATAAACAGATCAATCAATAGTAAAAGAAATACCATTCACCAAATAATGTTCAAACTTATTGAAAACTCACTAAATCACGCTTTTAAAGAAAACAGACAAGGAACTATCACCATTAAAAGTGCACTTAGCCAAAAAGATTGCACAATTTTTTACTCAGACAATGGTGTAGGTATTAGTGATGAATTTAAACGTATCATTTTTGATCCGTTTTCAACAACAAATCGTGGAAAAGGCGCCGGTTTAGGAATGCACCTTGTTTATAACTTAGTGACACATGCCCTCAATGGCAATATTGAAATAAACGATGTTCATCCAAGGGGTGTTCAATTCATTATTACGTTTCCGATTAATCATCAACCAAAAGCTGACAAAGTTTAACCACTGTTTTTAAATTTCTGGTTGTTGCTGATACCTGCAACTTTTTTTCAATAAAAACATTTGATAACTTACTCCGGCCATAACCGTTAGGACAATGCAAATACACGGTTTGGTCGTTAACAACAAGTTTTTCGGGCTCAACTACATAACCGAGTAATTTATCGATATCGCCCTTTGTGGGTATTGCTGATAAAAAAGTCACCAATACTTTTGTACCTTCTTGCTCAACATTAATATGTTCAAACGGTAATTCATTTAGTATTTGATGTAACTCTTGGGCACTACGAATTTCTACAGGTACATAAAAGCCATATTTTTGTTCTATGGCATTTTCCAGACATGCTTTTATTTCTATTTTATCAGTAATTGCACTTTGAAAAACAATATTACCACTTTGGATATAAGTACTGACATCAGAAAACTCGAGGCTTTCAACCAAGCACTTGAGATCAGCCATAATGATTTTCTTTTGTCCGCTTACATTTATGCCACGTAATACGGCGATATATTTATTCATGATTTGTTTCTTATTTTTTCTTATATGATTTATTTTAATTTTTATATTTTTTTGTGCTGTTTTGGTGCTGATTTTAGATTTGTATTTAAAAGCCCAAAGCCTAAGCTCAAGAAATCAATTCAAAAGACTTAGCCTCACTTTCAACACCATTAATGATCAGCGAAACTTGATGCTCCCCTAAGTGAAATTTTCGTGTAGATATTAATTTAAAGCTTTGGTTTCTATCAAGGTTATAACTTTTTCCCGGTTCGATTTCACGCTCACTTATTTTAAAGACTTTACGGGCAAGACTGCCGTTTTGCTTTTTATAATAAAGTCCGTATTCAAGTCTAAGTTTCTGACTTTTTTTACTTTCATTAATTAAAGTAAAAGAAAAATTTAACTTATCGCCAATTTTTACCTTAGGGGTTGTGATCTTAAAATCTGACCACTTAACATCTTTACTATCAAAACCCAATAACTTAAGAACAACAGCATCCCCTGTCTTTAACAAAGTACGACAAGCGTGTTTTATCAGTGCATCTGTTTCTTTACTTTGCCCCAGAAACTCTGTTGCCCAGTTTATGACAACATCAGGATTATCTTTAGCAATATCATTAAGATTATTAGCAACACTACGTCTAACCACTTCACAGCTGTCATTTTTAAGGTTGTTTAAAATTGGCAGTATCGGCGCGGGATCTTTCTTAAATTCAGGCAAACCCATTGCCCACGGCAATCTTGGCCTGGAACCTTCACTAGCTAATCGCCTGACTTTGTTATTTTCATGGGTAGACCACAATAACATCTGTGCTTGCATTTGTTGTGGGTACTTTATCAAAAATGGCCTGACCGCAAATTCACAACTGGTGAACTGAGTAATAAATTCAAAAGAAGAAACAGCATCGGCAAAATTTTCAATCCCAACCATTGATATATATTCAGGAAAAAACATAAACTCAATACTTGTTTCTAGAAATTCATTTACACGTAAACACTTTATAATGTCTTTAATTTCTGTTGCAGCAACCGTAAAATCATCATTTAGAAAATGGTTCAAGACCTTTGCTGTGTGCGTCATTCGCTCTTTAAGCTCATAAGCTTCGAACTTGTCATTAAAAATTAACTGGTTAAATTCATCAGCATTGAATGAAACAAGAGCTTGTTTCAGTATTTTTGAAAACTTGTTATAAAATTCCGGCAAATATATATCTTTAAATAAATTACTCATAACTTCCTGTGTTATATCTAAAATACAGCCTAGAAAAAGCCTAAGAAAATGGATGGGTTAAGCCTGTTATACAATTGGTATTAACCCATCTTATTTTTATTCTGGCAAATATAATTGAAATATTTATTACTTAACCTGAATTCAGCTTACTTAGCAGCTGATTTTTTAGCAGCCAAAAACAATAACCCCAAACCAGCAATAAAAAATGGAATGCTTAACAGTTGCCCGGTAGACATCAATAGTTCACTGCTATAAGCCGCTTGTTTAACTTTTACAAATTCCAGTAAGAACCTTGCAGTAAACACCATCACAAGAAACATTCCTAAAATGGCCCCTGGTAATTTTTTGATTTTTGAAAATTTATAGGCGCTGATCAGCACTAAAAAAATGGTGAGATATGAAAAAGCTTCGTATAACTGTACCGGATGTCTGGGTAGTGAATCAATACGCTGAAATACCACAGCCCAAGGTACATCAGTTTGTAAACCTATAATTTCTGAATTAATAAAATTACCCGTTCTGACAAAAAAACCAAACAAGGCTGTTGAGATTGCTAATCGGTCAAGTAACCAGAGAAATTCAATTTTATGTTTTTTTTGATAAACAAAGGTCGCAATAATTAAACCTAAGCCACCACCATGACTAGCCAGACCACCTTCCCAAATAGCAAGTATTTTCATAGGATTACTAAAATAATAACCAGGATCATAAAAAAAACAATGCCCTAATCTAGCACCTGTAATAATACCAACCACGGCATATAACATTAAATTATCTAATGAAACTACATCAACTTTTTCTTGTTGATAGCACCATTTCATTACTTGAAAACCTGACATGATCGCAATAGCAAACAAAGCGCCATACCAATGTATTTTCAAACCCGCAAATGACAATAAAACAGGATCAGCATTCCAAACAAAAAATTCCATTAAATATTTCTCACTATAAAAACATTCCAACATTATGAAGCAGATACTAAACAGTTTCGACCATTCTTTTGTGCTTTAACATAAATTAAGGAGTTCAACACACAAGAATCCCCTGACAATACGACCCAATTCACTTAATCGAATTTATTAAACTTAAAATAGTTTCACTTTGAATACGGTTAAATTTACCTAACATTGCGCTGGAAGCTTGTAACAACAACTGGTTTTTCGCTAAATTTGCAGTTTCAGCAGCAAAATCTGCATCCATGATCCGAGAACGCGCAGACTCGGTATTAATCATCATATTCGTCATATGGTTTATTGAAAACCCCAGACGATTCTGCATCGCCCCATAAGTTGCACGTTCTAACGATACTTTTTCTAATGCCTCACTAAGAGCATCAACCGCACTATTAGCATTTTCTATACTGTATCAATACTCAAACCAGTATTATTACTTTGGCTAATACCTCCAATATCACTTATGCCCATTTTAGCTAATGCAGCTTCTTTATCCGCTTGCTTAGGTGCTGTACTGGTAATTTTAATCGCTTGAGCCGACTCCAAAGATATTTTACCATGTTCAATGGTTCCGGCTCCCGTACCAAGTATGTCGCCACTATCTTGCTCAATTATAATATCCTGCCCGGTATTAGAACTAAGCACTAATTCTCCAGATACCTTTGCTGAAGCGACTACGCCGCTACTGGATAATGCAGTATTAATATGATTCATCATTTCGTCAAATGTGGTAACGCTTGATAAATCTATATCGATTCCATTAATACGAATATCGTTCGCTGCACCAGGTTTTTGGGTAAAATCAATATTTGTTAACACTAATTTGGTATCAGCACTGGCCATTACGCCTGTTTGCTCACTCGTTTGATTAATAGACAAGGCAATTTCTTGTGCAGTAGTTGGTGCACCTGAAACATCTAATGCGATGCCATTAATTGTAATACCATCACTCTGGGTTAATGCAGTACCAGAAACAGCTTAAGATTGAAGAAAACCAGCATTTTCAGTTACCGCTAACCCCAATGCATCAAGATCAGCCACACCACCAACATCATTCAAATTGACATTAATCGCACTGTCATCAGCAGAAGACAAATACCCTTGATAAACATCATCGGTCAGGCCAGTAGCAACGTCATTGCCATTATTTGCAATAGTGATAGTAGCACCAGTATCATTAGACAAGATTAATTTACCATCGACCAACTTGGCAATTACTCCGGAAACGTCTCTATTAATATTATCAACCAGCTGATTGATATCGCCAGAAGCTGCGACCGTATCACCATTAATTTGTAGCGTTCCATCAGTAACACCAGAGCCTTCAGCGCCAACAACCTGATTTGACGCTATTACCGTTACGCCATTACTTGCAAGTTGGTTATTAAGTAGTATGGCTTTTTGTTGTGCATTTCCTGTTACCGAAGATAATTCAAAACCATTTATCACTATGGCATTATTAGTGGTTACTGCTGTGCTAACTCGTCCAGATAAAAAATCACCTGAGGGTAAACCACTATTTAACCCAAGGGTATCGTAGCTGAATCGACCTATTGGAATTTCAAGATTTTGATTAGCTCTGACAGCTATATGAATAGAGACAGAGTTATTATTACCCGAAAATAAATCTTTACCGTTAAATTGTGTGTTACCTAACATTTGTTCAACACCGTCGGCGAGTAAATCAATTTCTTGTTGAATAGCTTTTCTGTTTGATAAAGACAAAGTACCATTTGCGGCTTGGATCGCTAATTCTCGCATCCGTTGAATAACATTAGTGACCTCGTCTAACGTACCTTCTGCAACTTGCAGCATACTAATACCATCATTAGCATTACGAATTGATTGACGATATCCCCTGACATCAGAAGTCATACCCGTAGCAATAGCTAAACCCGCAGCATCGTCTGCCGCACTATTAATACGTAAACCTGGGGACAATCGTTGCATGCTTTGATTAATACCAGACTGCGCCATATCCATTTTACGCATAATGAATAAGGGCATAGCACTATTAAAAGTAATAGGCATAGAACAACGAATTTATTGGGATTTTCAACATCATGTTCAATGTATCGACATAACATTAAAATTACTAAGGTAAAGAGTGTAATAAAATGTAATTAATAGAATTAGTTAGAGGCATTCGCTTTTCTATTATTTAACTTGCCAGTAAATAACCTACTTTAAGATGGAGTAGCCAAAAACGTGGCCAATTAAATTAACAGCACAAATTAAATATTTGATAACTTATTTATATCATTGTGTTTTTGATGGGTTACGCTTTAAGCTAACCCATAATTTAGTGTTACTAAGAAAATATTCGCTCAGCCCAACGTGTTAAACCTGCGGTAACACTGCCAAAATGATCCCCGACGACTAATTTTATCTGTGGAAATTGCGCTTGTAAAAATTCAGCCAAAACAGGGGATTTTGCCGTACCACCTGTTACAAATATAACATCTGGCAGACTACCTGCTTGAGCAACACAAGTTTGCATTAATTGAGCAATAGCGGTTAATTCCCGAGAACTAGCATTAAGTAATGTGTCGCGGCTTACATTAGTTTCCAGACCTTTATCAAGATAACCAAGATTTATTCTTTGTTCGTCTTGTTTTGTCAGGCCTATTTTGGCTTGTTCTGCGTCATTCACCAATTGATAACTTAATCTTTCTTCATGCACTTTTATCAACCGGGCAAAGTGCTCAGGCGCTTCGGCATCCCGACCAAGTTGGTGTAAAAAACGACCATTAGCTTGACTATAAAATTGGGTTTGCTCATTAATATTATTTATTGCCACTGCTTGCCAGTAACTATTAACCGGCATAGGTTTTCCTGTTTTGAGAAAACTATTTAAGCCTAATTTGGGCATAATACCTTTCAGTGCCAGCTGAATATCAAAGTCATTACCACCAATTCGTTGACCACTGTGACCTAATAAATGACTACTTCGATCTACAGACGCCTTAAATTCCGGTCCCATTAAAAGCAATGAGCAATCAGTCGTTCCACCACCAATATCAACCACTAACACTTTTGTTTCCTGTTCAAGACCTGCTTCAAATTCAAAACCGGCAGCAACTGGTTCATATTGGAATTCAACATGAGTAAAACCCACACGTTTAGCCGCATTAGTTAAAATTTGAATGGCCTGAGCATTACTTTCTTCGCCTTTCAAACCTTGAAAATTAATCGGTCGACCAATAACCGTGTGGGTAACTTCCTTTTGAAGTTTTTGCTCTGTTAAAGATTTAACATGCGACATCATTGCCGCAACAATATCTTCAAACAAATCTACCTGTGTAGGCAATAAACCACTCGCACCCAAAAAAGACTTGGGAGATTTAATGTAATAACCTTCAAGTGGATCTTCTAAATAACGATTTAAGGCGTTCTGACCAAAATTCAAACCTGTTGGAATACCATCCAGTTTTAATTCTCTGAGTACCGACTGGCCTTTTTGTAATTGCCATTGTCTTTGTTGGTTAAAACTTTTTTGATTGGTTTGTGATAATTGCTGTTGCAGCCAGTTAACAATAACTTCACGACTTGGAGCATACAAAGTAGATGACATATAACGACCATGTTCACCAAGCTCCACTAATTGAGGTTGTCCTCCAGCCATAATTCCAACAGCACAATTTGACGTACCGAAATCAAAACCAATCATGTAATAACCTATAAAAATAAAACGGCCGCGTAGAATACTGAAAAAATTAATCCGCAACAAGCCCCCAATTCAATTTGAATGGGATTAAAAAATACATTTTTAATTAGGAAAATACCCGATTTAGAACCAAATTGTTGTTATACCGAAACTATTTACTTAAGCTTGAGCTTGAAACTAACTTAAGCACAGTAGAATAAATTTATGCCCATTCATATGGTTGCCCATCGCTAGATTGCCAGTTTGATATTGAAAATACTCTGGCAAGTATTCAAGCTGCAATTAACAATGGAATTACTTTTATAAATATCGATGTGAAACTCACTAAAGACGGCTTAGCAAGGCTTTTTCATGACCGAAACCTCTGCAATCTTGGATTATGCGTCACTTAGTCATTTAGTCATTTAGTCATTTAAAATATCTGCCTCAGCTTAATAAATATGCACCTTATCTGGAAATCTACGTTCCGTTGCGGTTACAAAAAACCAGCTAAATAACAGCCATAACAGCAAACCAACAACAATAACTTGCTATAAATTTCCAGCGCAATGCAGACAGTCTATCATTACTCTATAATATAACTTCAGAGTAAACTTAAATTTAAGAAGACATTTATTACATCTATAATTCGTCTATCCATAATTATTCAAGTTTACTCCGATCCTAACATTTAAAAAAACAATTACTAAAATGATTGTCCGTTGTTAATTGAATCCATCGTATCACTTGTCGGTGAACTCCAGGTAAAATCATCATAGGATTGACCATTACCTGTAAGCTGTAAAGAATAACCCGATGGTGTTGATGAAGTCTCCCAAACTCCTATATTCGTGGAAGTCATTCCCGAAGCCGAGCCAGCTGTAGCAGTAAATGTTCCTTCATAACTAAGAAACTGTACTACCGACCCCGTATCATCAATTAATGCAAAACCATCAGGGCCTCCATTTTGTAACCCGGTCGCCTCAAAGCTAATGGTTCCAAAGCCATTTTGTTGATTTGAAATAACACCAGAGAGGTTAATAGTTTTATAGAGGGTTCCGCCGTTACCGTTGTATGCTTCAATTTTCCAGCCCGCCAGGTTAATACCGGCAACGCCTGCGATTTCAATAAACTCGTCTTTATCACTGCCTGAGTTATCATAATGAACCTCATTGACCCAAGGCTCACTGATCACATTAACAACAGTGACTGTTTCTGAGGTAGTTGACGTTGCGCCATCATTGTCTGTTACCGTTAATGTAACCGTATATGAACCATCGGTAGAATAAGAATACGTTGGATTTACCCCTGTCGCTGAGCCGCCATCACCAAATGTCCAGTCATAATTTGTAATGCTTCCGTCAGAGTCGCTACTGCCACTTGCATCGAATGTACAGGATAAACTATTACAAGATTCACTCAATGATGCAATTGGCGCTTGATTTACGGGTGCACCTGTCCCAAATGATTGATTGTGATTAAGTGCACCCGAAGTATCTACTGCCGCTGCTTGCCAGGTAAAGCTGTTATAACTTTGCCCTGTACCAGATAATTGCAGCGAATAACCCGCAGGCGTTGATGAGGTTTCAGATACGCCAATATTCTCTGATGTCATTCCAGAAGCTGCACCATTAGCTGCGGTGAAAGAACCTTCATAACTGATAAATTGAATAACTGTTCCACTATTATCAACAAGCGCTAATCCGTCTGGTGCACCATTTTGTAATCCGCTGATATTAAAAAATAGTGTGCCAAATTCATTTTCCTGATCACTCAATACACCTGATAAATTAGTCGTTTTATACACTGAGCCACCATTACCGTTATAGGCTACGATACTCCAACCATTAAGATCAGTTCCCGCTGAACCCGCAATTTCAACAAACTCACCAACATCAGTGCTTGAGTTGTCATAATGGAGTTCATTAATCCATGCCACGTCACCAGACACAATTACAACATCATTCGTTGTGGCAAAAGTTTCAGTACTGCTTGCTGATTCATTGTTAGACGTATCAATTGCCGTGATCACATAAAAATAGGTGGTATTTGCCATTACATTGCTATCGGTATATGCGCTGGTATTTACCATGGTACTGTTAATTCTTACAAATGACCCTCCCGATGTATCACTGCGGTATACGTGGTAGCCCGCTAAGTCAGATTCAACATTTGCAGTCCAGTAAAGTTCAACAAGTCCGTCGCCTCCCACGGCACTTACATTTACCGGTAAGTCTGGTGGGGTCGTATCAGAACCCCCTCCTGAGCATACATTTTCAAATACACAGGCGACATATTCAGGATGATCAACAAAAGGATTCCGGTTTCCCTGAAAGCTATAAACCGTTTCATTATGCTGGAATTCAAACGCATCAACAGGATCATCTTTGTGCCATTGGATCAACACTGATTTTAATCCCATATAAGCTACAGAGCCATTAGAGCCTGTACTGGAGTTATCAATAAGTGTTCTATCATCGGTTAAAATCAAATCGGGCTCAGATGCCCCTGTAATAGCGTGTGTTCCTCCTTCGTAGCGTACCGCCATATACATCAAAGCACGGGCAACATCACCTTTTCTACCTTGCCATGTTTCCCAGCTTCCATCTGCGTATGATCCCCCTGTCCAGTTTGAATCGTTAACTCCCCCACCCCGGTTATTGTTAATTAACGTGGTTTTTTCTGAACAACCTGAATCACAGTTTGCAAAAGGTTTATTACTGCGACTCGAATTATAAGAACTGTCAGAAAGAAAAAGGTGATGAGTATCTGTGTAGGGATAATTGCTACTACCGTCATTTGGAAATCCGTATGACTTAGGCCAAGTATGCTCCCGGTTATAGAAAGAATTACCTCCTCCTTCTTTTTGATAACTCGTATTTTTATAAACGTCAATAATATTGCTGGTATTATCAGGATCTTGATCAGCAGTTTCCAATATATCCCAAGTATCTGTTGCACTTGATGTATAAGGAAATCTTTGATGATCATCAATAATTTCATGTAAAGAACTTTTTAATGATGCAGCTGTTGCCGTGTTGACTGTATCATAATAATTTTGAGGGATAGTAGCATTTGCCACTGAGATATTTAGAAAGTAAAATACACAGGCAAGTGCACATTCAACTCTAAAATTAGAGTTGGGAATAATTGGAATTTTCATTTTTTATCCTTGGTATGTTTTTATTTTTATTACTTATTATTCGAGTAACAAGCATTCCAAAGAATGCTCTATTACTGAATTAAGCTTCTTCTTTTTATCCACACTAAATACATTTGAAAATACATTTGAAAATACACTTAATTGTATCTGCTCGTTATATCCTATGTGTTTTTCCAACGCCAATCGTAGAAGACTCGACCAATCAGTCAAGAAAACCCTCTACTAAAACAAACTTTAAATTAACATTAATGCAACTCAATTAACACTTACTTTTAAAATTTGGATCTATTTTAATAACCAATGATTGTCTTTTTCAGATAAGAAGTTTTTTTGCACTTGAAGAGGTCAATTAATTGATGGAATTAACTGATGGAATTGACATATTGAATTGCGATAACAGTAATCGTCATTTTTGCTATGAATATTTCCTTTATGTTTTATCTTGAATAATTCGCAGGTGTCCATTTTTAACGTATTAAAACCAATAAAAACAAGTGCGCTAAACAAAAAAAAGAGCACAAAAAAGCAGCACAAAAAAAACTGTCCCATTTTATCGACACCAAACTATAAAACTTATTCAATTAGCCATAAATTTCATTATGTTAAATTTTACACCCGACGACCACGAGTGCCACGCTGTTCGTTTTTTTCTATTTTATTTAGTATTTCCTGTTGCAAATTTATCCCTTGCCATTGTGCCAAATCAAAAACACGTAAACAAATATCAGCCAACTCTTCACCAAATTCTTTGGTTGGTTTTTCACCCCGACATTCGTTAACAGCTTCGCCAACCTCGCTGGCAATTAAAGCTAAAGCTTCAAGGGGGGTCTTGTTATGCCAGCCCATCCGCTCTACCCAATCAAAATGTTTAACGCATAAATCATTTACGTCTTGTTTTTCCATGCTATTTACCTTGTTGTGTTAACTAACTATTATGGTAAATATAACAACATCTGACTAATTGGTCAGATTTTTATTTGGTTGAACTAAAATCCTCATCAAATCCAACACTGAAACGCTTATTTTCTTTAAACTGCCCAAGTAAAAACGTTATTAATACAAATTAATGGAGGCTTGAGGCTATTAGCTGTTATTGTGGTTGTAATCGAAAAATCTTATGGCTAAAATCGCAATATATACCCAAACTACTTGGGTATAACTTCTAGTTTTTAATCATTTAAATTTTATTTCTGCGATATAATCCGTAAGAAACATACTAAACAAGAACAAATCATGCCTGATTTTAACTTTGAACAAAAAGAATTTTTTTCTCAACATTTTATTGAGTTAAATTTGTCAAACCAAGTATTCGACTCAGTCGAATTTGAAGATTGTACTTTTAAAGAGTGCAATTTTAGTGATGCAACTTTCAGGCAATGCAGGTTTATTGATTGCACCTTTGTTAAATGTAACCTCAGCCTTGTAAAAATTGCTTATAGTACATTTACGGATATTATTTTTGAAAGCTGTAAAGTAATTGGAATTGATTGGACTAAAGCCAATTGGCCCAACCTGGCCTTATTCTCCCCCATTAAATTTCATCAATGTATTCTCAACGACAGTTCTTTTTTCGGCCTTAATTTACAAGAAATTGTTGTTGAAGAATGTAAAGCTCACCATGTTGATTTCAGAGATGGTGATTTTACACAAGCGAGTTTCAGCGGTACTGATTTATTGGAGTGTTTGTTTAATAAAACAAATTTAAGTGGTGTAAATTTTGTTGATGCCGTTAATTATCATATCGACATTTATAATAATAATATCAATAAAGCCAAATTTAGCCGCTATGAAGCCGTTAGTTTGCTTGATAGTTTAGACATTGAATTGGTTGATTGACAATATCTCCTTAACCGTTTGCGTTGTACATATTATGTTCATTAGGCAAGAGTGATATTTTTCATCACTCTTCCAACCTTTACAACATAAGCAACATAAGCAACATAAGCAACATAAGCAAATTATAAACTTAACCCGGTACTTCATCTTGAAAAATTGCTTCTATCTGCATTTCAAATAGTCTCGACAGCTTAAAAGCCAAAGGTAAACTAGGATCAAATTTACCTTTTTCAATGGCATTAATAGTTTGCCGTGAAACTTCTAATTTATTGGCGAGGTCAGCTTGAGTCCAATCTCGTTCTGCCCGTAATACCTTTAATCGATTTTTCATAGATATCTGATCCTGCCTATAATGATCCCTGTCATATATGCTAATGCCATTAAAACAATAAGAGAGGAAGGACTTAATTCACTAACTACTCCTGCACCTTCAAGAATTGAATAACTTGAAAAGCCGATGATAGTTACCCCTACAGAAAGAACCAAGGCATCTTGTTGTATTTTTCGTTCCATTTCATCTAACTCAATCAAAAATTTTCGATATGAAAAACCATAGCGAGACCAATGGCCATATGAACAACAAAAGCAATGGTTATCGGCAGAACAGCGTCATACCAAGGGTATTCAGCACAAATTGTACTTATTGCTAAAGTACCTGCCCAGGCAAATGCCAATAGGTTCACTTTATTGGCATTTTTAAGATCACGTACTGGTAGATCTTTACAAAGTATTGCATCGATAAATTTTTTCATAAGTTTAAGTCCCTTGTCATTATGTAATGTAAACTTGACTAAAATATAATCAAACATCAAACTAATGTCAACTAAACTTTACCTAATGATAGATAAACTTAACTTTAAAATATTTTAATACAATGATGTTGAAACCAAAGTTATGCAGAAAAAGGTAGAATGAGTAAAGCAGTGTTTCACTGGCGGTAGATTTTGATAATGCGGGTTGTCGATAAACTTCAATAAATAAAAAACCAAATGTTAAAACCTGGCTTTTTTATCTAAAGCAAAACAATCATAACAAAAACAACATAACTCAAAAAACTAAGGCTTTGTATATTCTTGCCAATTCTCCTGACGTATATCGCCTAGCCATTCAGCCCGCATTAGCTCTTTAAACTCGTCGAAGCCCATATCACTATCAGGAAAGTATTGTCCAAATTCAGGCGATTCATCACCAAGATAATCAAAATACTCATAGTGTATATCGTTATCCTTACCATACATATAACATTGGAGTGTAATACACGTAGGGCCATTTAAATTAGGGTTTTCCAGTCTATGGGTCTGGTTAAGCCCGGGGGTGATCCAAGTCAGGTCATCCTTTTTAAAAATCCTTTGTGCAAATGGATTTTGGTGATAGTAAGACAGCATAGGATACAAGCTAACCATAATTTCACCGTGCAAAACTCTAATAATAGCATTGGTGTCACCGTGGTTATGAATTGGAGAGTGATGACCTGGAGGCCAAATTTCTAAGACCATAGGAATTCCTGGGCTCCATCCCAGATTTTCCCCTAAAGTAATACGTAAATAGGTTTCTTCAATAGTTCCCTGGCCCTCATGGCTAAACTCATCCATTTTTTTAATTAACTTTTTGTGACACCAACCATCAGGATTACGGATACTCGCTTCTATAGCATTAGTAAACTCGGGAAAATCTGGCGAGTTAAGTGCGATATTTTTGCCAGAAACATTGGCATACAATCGGAGACATTCTATACCCGTGGTCATTCAAGATACGGGAATTTGAGGTGAATTTGAAAGTTTATCTAAAAGGCGCTTGATTGAGCAATAGCGGGCTATTGGGATTGAAAGCAACGCAGTAGATAATCTTTTAAAACGCTTCAAAACCTGCATTTTGAATGATTACGGGTATATAGGTAATGATCCAGAAACAATAGCACGCTGATTCGCTATATCATCCATGGTAAATACATCATTATTTACGATGACTAATGGAGGTTCAACAGTAACAGGGTTACGCCACAACTTACACTCCAGAGGCAATAGGTTGTAACCTTGGGCGTTGTTACTATAAATTGTATAAGTTTCCAACTTATTCATCCAATAGTCTTGAGGGGATTTTTCTGGATCTTCAGGCTCAGGATATGTGTAGGTTAATAAGGTCGTTAATAAACGTTTTTCACCTTTGCCGTAACTGATAGTTCTATTTTGACCAAAAACACTGAGCCAATAGATTGCCTTTGGATCAGGATCTAAACCAAATCCCCCTTTATTTTTACTCCTAATCAACTCATTTTCTTTACCATCAAAAATCTCGAAAATTATAGCTTCATCTTTTTCTACTCTTAATCGAATTAAATTTTCTTCATCACATTTTACATCTATGTTAAAGGGTACAATTTTTTCTATCAGAGTACCTTCTTTATGAACGACTTCTACCGTACCTTGTCCCGAAATGATTAAATCACCTTCCAGTGAGTCTGCATATTCAATTTGGCTTTGACGAAATATCTTATCAAACATTTGATCCAAATTTGATGTATTACCTTTATCTTCCATATTGCCCCCTGCATTAAAGCTTCTGTTATAAAAAAGTTAAAACAATTACTTCCCCAAATATCATTACTCCATCGATATTTAGTAATATAAGTAAGGTTAGCAGTCCATCTAATATATTCAAATTACGAAGTACAATTTAATCTTTCACTATAATTGTAAATATGCAAAGCAAATACCTGGTGAAAAAGCACCCCCCTCGTTCCTGCATTATTTCATCAGCTTACTTATAAACAGCCTGTTTTTAAGCAATTTTAACCATTGTCCAAAAGCTTGCTTAGGCCAAAGAAATTGATACTTAAAAGTGAGTGCCAACCAACCCGTCAATTGGTATTTCCTTGCACTGGTAGCAAGGGAACTTTGGCAATTAACCAGTGGAATTGAGGCATGTTTTGCTTGCCAAACCAACAAATGATCTTCGCCAAACGGCGCTTGTTCATCATAACCACCCAAAGTTTTAAAAGATAACTGACTCAGACAAAATCCCTGATCGCCAAAAGGAAGCCCCAATATGTCAGAGCGAAACTTAGCACCTAGTTCGTTTATTTTAAGTAATGAACTGGGTTTGTCATAAAAGAGTAAATCAAAATAAAATAAACAGCTCATACTGTTGGACATATTGAGTTGTTTAATTAAATTATCGACGTTGTCTTGAGTAATACGGCTATCTGCATGTAAAAACCAAATGAAATCTCCAGTTGCCAGAGCCGCCCCGGCATTGAGTTGAATTGCCCGCCCTGCCTTACTATACTTAACCATCCAGTGAAGATTAGGACATTGTTTTTTTAAGCAGAGCATGTCATTTGATATATCATAATCAGGCGTTGAAACCACAATTACTTGCGTGCCTGAAGGCAACAAATTGAAGTTTTTACATAAGTGTAACCACTGATTTTCATCAGGTGCTAAGGGGACAACAATCGATAATAGCTTAGCCGAAAATACCTTATCCGATAATAATTTTGTCATCTAAAATTACATCGACAACACTTTCAACAAAGCGTGATTTTCGGTTGATAGTGACTTTAATGGTGTCATCATTGCACTGGCTAAACTTTGACGACAACCGCAATCAACTCCAGCATTGTTATGGTGATGTTCAAGGTAAGTGGCAATTAACGACTTAGCTTGCTGTAAGCTTGCGCCATACCTTGATATAACCTGTTCAACAGTAACATGATGTGCAGGATCATCCTGCCAGCAATCATAATCTGTCGCTATGGCGATAGTTACGTAACAAATTTGCGCCTCTCGCGCCAAAAACACTTCCGGGACATTGGTCATGCCAACCAGATCAGCTTTAACCGCATTTTTTAAAAACAAACTTTCAGCACGAGTACCTAAACGAGGACCATCAACACAAGCGTAGGTTTTATCACGATGTAATGTAATATTGTCAGTAACCGCTGCCTGGCTGATATTATGACTTAACGCTGGACAGGTTGGCTTCGCCGTAGAAACATGAGCCGCCATGCCATGACCAAAAAATGATTTTTCACGTTGTCCTTTAATAAAATCAAAATATTGTGAAGGTAGTGATAAATCGCCCGGAGCAATTTCCTGTTGCAAAGATCCAGTAGCTGATAGACCAATAATTTGGGTGACACCAAGACTTTTTAACGCCCAGATATTCGCACGGTAGTTAACTTCGTGTGGCAACAATTCATGTTTAAAACCATGACGAGGTAAAAAAAATACGGTTAACTGGCCAAATTTACCTTCAACGATATCTCCCGATGGCCAACCAAAGGGGGTTAGTATTTGATGTTCAGTGATAACTTCAAGGCCGGTAAATTGATAAATTCCTGAACCACCGATTATTGCCAACATACTATTCTCCTTTTAGCTTTAGTTTTATTATGTTTTGTTTTTTTTGTTTAGTTTTAACCCAAATTCAACAGTTACCTTTCACTGCAACTCGCGCCATAAGAAAAGCAGCTATAACAGCGATGATGTTTCAACCTGATTTTTTGATTCTGGCTCGTGTTCAAATCGCAGCCCAGTTCATATTCCAAATCGTCATCTACCAAAGTGCAGGCATAAATTTTCATTAAACCATTACGTTTCACCAGCATTTTCGATGAAGAACACATGAAATGAGCCCGACTTGCCTCATTTTGATAATGTGTCATGCAATATTCGCTAATTTCAGGTACTTCAGGCAAAGAGCCGGGCCTTAAAAAATCGGGAAAAACGATAATGGTCATATCATATGGCATGCCATTTAAGCTCAATAAATCACGAAATTTTCGCTCAATACTTTCTTTATCTTCTGCCTTACATTCAGCCTTACCGTCACCTTTAGCTTCATTTTTTCCCATTTGACGTGCCAGCGAGATATGAAAACCTCGTTGGTGGAGTGCACGCATGCCAGCAATTGATTTTTCAAAAGATCCAATGCCACGATAAAGGTCATGACGTTCAGGATCTGGATGATCCAAACTGATACGCAGGGAAATTGGATAAGGATTATCAACTAATCGAGTTAACCCATCGAGTCGTTTAAATAAAGGGGCTGTACCGTTTGTTAACACTAACACCGGTTTATATTGCGAGGCATAATCGAGAATTTTAATAATATCTTTAGCCAAAAATGGTTCGCCACCAGTAAATGAAAACTGCTCTACGCCCATAGAGATTGCCTGGTCAATAAAAGGTTTAATCTCATCAAAGGTAGGGCTACCAAGGCGTTTGTCACCGGGACTTGAGCCTTCAAGACAAAACTCACAATCAAGATTACAGCGTGTACCTGTATGAAACCATAATTCCTTTAATTGGCCCGGCTGGATATAACCTCGAAGGTCTCCGTTAGAAGTAAACGTCCAATCCCGGGATTTGTCAGCGCCGCTCACTGTAAACCTCCTTCATGGTTTACAATAACCACACTCAGAATCTCTGTTAATCTTACCTGTTGCAAAAAACAGCTTTCAAAAGATATTAATTTAGCGTAATACACTTTAACTTGATTATGCATAATATAACTTGTCCTTGTTTATCCTTATTTATTTCTATGCTGTTAATTTTAATGAATGGTTGTTCTTGAAAAAAAAGAGTGTATTTTAGCGACCAAAGCCTGGCGTGCCGGTCGTATATCCTTAATTAAATCTATAGCTAATTGATGTAATTGCTTCTCTAAATCAATGTCGTAACTAAAACGGGTTAATCTGACACTCAGCTGATTTTTCTCACACAGCAAGGTCAATGCATCCCTTAATTTATCAGTACTCCATGGTAGTTTTTTCAAAGAAGGCCATGGCTTACGATTAGCCATAATAGTAACTCCGCCATCTACAGCAGGGGCTAAAACAATGTCATTTTGACTTAATGCAGTGGTTACTTGCTGATAATCTTGAGGTGACAAAATGGGGGCATCACTGCCGATAAAAAGAATATGATGATGGCCTAATTGGCGTAATTGCTGATCCAGTTTATTTAAACGCTGCCCCAAATTCCCCGCTTGTTGCTCAAGAATTAACGCACGAGACTTTAAACCCGAAGCCTTTACCTCTGATAACTTAAGTAATTGGCTCACCCATTCTACATCGCCAGCATTGGCTGGTGAGATAACAACCTGACCGGGCCACTGTGTTAAATCTTCTAAAGCACAGCAAAGAAAGTGCTCAGCAAAAATCAAGGCTTCTTGAGCACCAATAGTGACTGCAAGTCTTTGCTTTGAGAAATTTAACGCTGGTCTTTTACACAATAAGACTAATGTATATTCGCTAAATATTATAGGATCCATTTATCATCTAATTCCGTTTAATCATCATTGAATTTAACTGAGTAATAAAACTAAATCGTTGTGTCACTTAAACAATGGCTTGTAACGACAACTATTGAAATATAAATAAAATAAGACATTTAATAAGCATAGTATTAAGCCGATGATTTTTCGAATAATAAATTTATTATTTGGGTAATGCGTGAAAATTTCAATTAGTTTAATGAGCAATTAACACTATTGAGCCATTAAAAATTTATGCACAGAATTTTTTGATTTTTTAGATACTTTCTGAATTAATTCAAAGGGAATAGGAGAAATATCATAACGCTCACTTATGTCATTTAGCATAATCAACCATAATTTGGTCGTCATCTCAGCGTCAAATAGTGCTCTATGAAAACCACCATTGACAATAATATGTTTATATCGAATTAACGATTCTAATTTATGGTTTGGCGCGTCCTGGTAAATACGCCGGGACAGCAATAAAGAACAAGCAAATTTTCCCGTATAACCTAACTTCAACCTTGCTAGTTCGGCATCTAAAAAGCGTTTATCAAAAGAAGCATTATGCGCTACAAGGTTGTCATCACCAATAAACTCAGCAAAACGTGTCATTACATCACCACATGATGATGCAGCTCTGAGCATGTTGTTTGTGATACCAGTGTAATCTTCAATAAAACTGCTTATCCGTCGTCCCGGATTCATCAGCTCTTGGAAGCGATCAGTAATTTCACCATTTTCAATACGAACAGCACCAATTTCAATAGCTCTATCGCCATTATCTGGAGAAAGTCCTGTAGTTTCAAAATCAAGAATCACAATAGAGTTTGCATTTGAAGATGTCATTTATTTATCACCCGAATTATACCAATTGTTATTTAATTGCGTTATTTACTTTCGTTCTTTACTTCCGCTATTTTATCTACCGCCTGGTACTGTTGACAATGATCAGCTAACAAATAAATTGCTACTTCTTCTGTGTCATTATAATTTCTCGCATTATCCTGATTCATTCCCAATAAAATAGCTATTTGATCTGAACTATTTTCTGATTTTTGTGGCTTATGCTAATAAAGCTAAACAATTTCACCGTTTTAATAGCAATTAAAAAAATATCCATCATAATACGCACGTTCAAATTGCCAGAGTATTTATATACACATGCTAATTGGATATATGTTCAATTAAATTAATCACAGAGATAGTTATGACTACTGAAAACACAACAGAAAAAACTTTTATCAAAGGTAAAGACAAAGATCTTGAATCTTCTATCGCAACCATGCAAGCCAAGCTAGTCTCTTTTGGTTTTGATATAGAAGAAGCGTCCTGGTTGAACCCGGTGGCTAACTGTTATTCTGTTCACATCAAAGATAAGTCATGTGGCCTGATGTTTACCAATGGTAAAGGCTCTACCGCTAAGTCTTGTTTAGCCAGTGCGTTAGGTGAATATTTTGAACGTTTAAGTTGTAACTACTTTTTTGCCGATTATTATCTTGGCGAAGAAATATCAAACAGTGAATTTGTACATTACCCAAATGAAAAATGGTTTTTCACGCAAGACGACAGTATTCCAGATGGATTAATGGATGCAAGTTTATGGGATTATTTTGATCCTAATAAAGAAATTACCGTCGATAAATTATTTGATATGAACTCGGGCGCTGGTGAACGTGGCGTATGTGCTCTTCCCTACACCCGCGAGCGTGATCAAAAAGACATTTATATTCCCGTTAACGTTATTGGTAATGTTTTTGTCAGTAATGGAATGTCAGCAGGTAATACCCAAAATGAAGCACGGGTGCAAAGCTTATCAGAAGTATTCGAACGTTATGTGAAGAATAAAATTATTGCACAAGGTATATGTTTACCTGAAGTTCCTTTGGAAGTTTTAGAGCGTTTCCCTACAATTTTAGCCGATTGCCGCGAACTGGAAAGTCATGGCTTTCATTTACGTATTTGTGACGCTTCATTAGGCGGTTTATACCCAGTAATGAGCGTAACACTTATTAATCCTAAAGACGGCAGTATTTTCGCTTCATTCGGCGCACACCCAAGTTTTGAAGTAGCACTTGAACGTACCGTAACTGAATTATTACAAGGTCGTAGTCTGGATCAACTTGATGTGTTTCAACCGCCAAGTTTTGATGAAGATGAAATTGCGTCACCTCATAATATTGAATTGCACTTTATCGATTCCAGTGGTTTTATCTCTTATGACTTTTTCAAAGACGCACCAGATTATCAATTTGTAGATTGGGATTTTGATGCCGATACAGGCACAGAATACGATAACTTAGTTAAAGTTATTCATGATATGAACTTTGACATTTATATCTCTGATTATAACCATCTGAATGTATACGCCTGCCGCATTTTAGTGCCTGGCATGTCAGATATATATCCAGTGGATGAAATTGTCTGGAACAACAATAACGATGGCGCATTATTCCGTGAAGCGTTTTTAACTTTAAAAGATTTAACTGTTGATGACTGGGCCGAAATTTTTGAAGGCCTGGAAGAAGGTGGTTATAACGACGCTCATAGCGCTGCTGAATTTATTGGTTTGGCACCTGATGCCGGCACAGTTTGGGCAGATATTCGTCTGGGAGAAATGAAGGCTATGCTTGCACTTGCCTGCCAGGACGAACAAGCAATTGACTGGGTTAACTGGGCATTGCATCTTGACCAGCTAAATGAAGTAAACACTCGTAAATATCGTTGTTTACAAGCATTGCTGGAAATAAAATGGCATGACGACCGTGAGTATTCCACCTATATTAATTCACTTGGTTTAATGTATGGTAAAGAAATGACCGCCACCTGTTTAGATATTGTTGAAGGTAAAGTTGTGTTTGATGGGTTACATTGCCCGGGATTAAGTTTGGAAGGCTTTACCACCCATCAGAAATTACTTGAAGGTTATCAAAAATTACAGGCTGCCAAGAAAGCTAACTGGTAAATTTTTATTATGGTGATGGGTTACAACTTCGTCTAACCCATCATACTGTTACATGCGTCATTCCTTATAAACAATACCTTACAAACAATACCATATATAAGTAAGACCTAGTAACCTTTAGCCATACTGACTGTTGGGGGGATTAGCCCACTTTTGAAGTATTCCTGAATATTAGCCGTAACAATTTCACATGCAGTATCTGGGTTTGTTGGCGCTGAAATGTGCGGTAAAACGGTTATTTTATCATGTTGCCAATACACACTGTTTGACGATAACGGCTCTTGCTCAAATACATCAAGTACCGCATGTTTTAAATGACCCGAATTTAATTTTTCAATTAAATCTTCATTTTGAATAATACCTCCCCGGGCAAAATTAATAACCGAAGCGCCTTTTGGCAAATAGGAAAAACGTTCTGCATTTAATAAATGCCTGGTGTTTGGAGTTAGGGGCAATAAACAAATCACAATATCACATTTTGCCAACATAGCTTTCAAGCCACTTTCATCGCAGTAAGTTTCAATACCTTTAATCACCTTTTCTTTTTGACTCCATCCCAACACATTAAAACCCTGTTGTGCTAGGTTTTCAGCACTTATCTGGCCTAATGCCCCTAAACCCAAAAAGCCAATGGTTCTATCTTCAGCTGAAGTATATTCAAGTTGACGCCATTGTTTTATGGCTTGCTGTTGCCTGTAAGCTGGCATGTCTCTATGTAAATATAATGTCCATGCTAAAACAGCTTCGGCCATCGTTTTACCCAAATGCGGATCAATCAAACGAACAAGACTAAACGACGGTTCTTTAAATGCTTTCATTAAACCTTCAACACCTGCCCAAAGGCTCTGAATCCATTTTAAGCCCTTAAATTTTGATACTTGGGTAGGGTCCGGATCTGCCACAATAGCAATTTGACAAAATTCTCTCTGGTGTTGGGGTATGTCACTGGCAAGTAATATATTAAGCTCAGGCATGGCCTTATTTAGTTTTGAAAGCCATTCTTGCTGTTCGCTTTCACTTAGCTGGCTGATGAAAGGTATCGTGATATGACTAATAACAAACTCCAAAGTTCTTTGCGTACAAGTAGGCCGATTGTAACATTGAAAAAAGCAGAAGTTACTAAGTATCTTCACTTAGAATAGCGTATTTTTAATTAGAATAGAGTATCTTTAATCTGGATTAAGTTTATATATCGCTTTGCTTTATATCTCATGCAAATTGGTATTAGCATCTCTTGGTAAATAAATATCTACTTGAATGCCTTTCCCTAATTCACTAAAACATTTCACTTCCCCCTTAAGTTTTTCAGTGACCAAATTATAAACCATGTACATCCCCAAACCACTACCACCAGAGTCTCTTGTGGTTGTATAAAAAGCTTCAAATACCCTTTTGAGTTGCTCCTCGCTCATACCCTTGCCATTATCGGTATACAAAACTCTAATGCTGTCCTGCTCTTCAGTAATATGAATACTAATACGCCCACTTTTTATTTCGTCAAAAGCATGTATCACAGAATTCATCACTAAGTTGGTTACAATCTGAGAAATAGCACCGGGATTCGATTCAATCATTAATGAACTATCACCTTCTACAAATACTTCATGACTTCCTCGTTTAGTAACCGGCCGTAAACTTTGCAATACTTTAATAATATATTCATGAAGATTAAAACGACGGTTCATATCGCAGGAAACATCAACCGCTACCAACTTAAAGCTGCTGATAAGCTCCAGGGCACGATCTAAATTAGCCAATATTATCTCAGTTGATTCCGGAGCTGAAAGTATAAATTTATCAAGATCCTGTTTCCGTATTTTACCTTGATTATAAATATCAATCAGTTCAGACAATATTTCTTGTAAAAAAGAAGCACCAGTAATACAAACCCCAATAGGTGTATTGAGATCGTGAACAACTCCCGCGACCAATCTGCCAAGAGAGGCCATTTTATCTGACTGAGCTAAGTGAGTTTCTGCTTTCGCGAATTTTTCAATAGAGGACTGTAATTCTGAAGTTTTTTGCTCAACAACATCTTCTAATTGTTCTTTATTGAAACGTAATTCTTCTTCAACCTTTTTTCCAGCTTCACAAGATTGAGCAAGAGCAAGTCTGTCTTGATATAACTTAAGAAAAACACCCAGCTTACTTTTTAAAATTTCATCATTAATCGGTTTTACTAAATAATCTACCGCGCCACAAGCATAAGCTTTAAGTTCGAAAACTTCATCTTCATCACCATCACCAAAAGTGATAAAAATTATCGGAATATGGCAGGTTTCAGGATGCTTGGAGAGTAAAGATGCCGTTTCAAAAACATCCGTATCAGACATTTGTACATTCATTAAGATAAGAAAAAAATCATGGGCTTGCACAACATCTAATGCTTCTTGACCAGATATTGCCGTAACGAATTCCAGATCCAAGGACTCTGAAATCCGTTGATAAACACTATGATTGTTTTCTTCGTCAGCGATAACTAATACTGTTGCTCTTGCTTTTGTTACAGTCAATTTGCTGTCCATCTATACTCAATTCCTTAAAAATGAATTATTCATTAAACGCAAAAAATATGACCTATACTATGATCTGAAAAATATGAACTAAAATAAACAACCTGAAAATCAACTTAAAAAAATATAACCCAAATAATGTGTTGCATTTACCACCCAAGCATAAAAGCAACTTACCCGTATTAAAATTTATTAAACCACCCCAGCCTTTTTATACGGTATACCATTTGACGCCATTGATAGCAACTAACAAACCGGCCTTAAGCATAGTAAATAAAAAAATTATTAGCAATTTATTATTAAACAACCAACGATATAAAACATAATATTCCCAATACGTTAGCGAGGGCTTATTTACAAATAGTGACTACATTTTTACAGAAATATCCTTACAGGTAAATAAAAAGTTAATGCAATGTATTCCATATTAGCGCTAGGTAATGTATAAAAGTACGATGAAAATACCCAAACGCATACAGCCTCTCGTTGAAGATGGTCTAGTAGATGAAGTAATCAGCCAACTAATGAGTGGTAAAGAAGCTACCGTATTTATGGTACGTTGTGGCGATACAATTCGTTGCGCAAAAGTTTATAAAGAAGCGAACAAACGTAGCTTCAAAAAAGCTGCGCAATATCAAGAAGGTCGAAAAAGCCGTAATAGCCGACGCGCCCGTGCCATGGAAAAAGGTTCTAAATATGGTCGCAATCAACAAGAACAAGCCTGGCAAAATGCAGAAGTTGATGCTTTATACACATTAGCGGCTGCTGGAGTTCGCGTTCCCGAGCCTTATGGATGTTTTGACGGTGTATTACTAATGGAATTAATCACCGATGATGAAGGTGATGTAGCTCCTAGATTGAATGATATTTCAATGTCTGCCGAACAAGCTATTGAAGATCACCAAGTGGTTATGATTTATATTATGCGTATGCTTTGTGCTGGCATAGTACATGGTGATTTATCGGAATTTAATGTACTCGTTGATGAATATGGCCCGGTTATTATCGATTTACCCCAAGCTGTAGATGCTGCTGCAAACAACAATGCCAAACGTATGTTAGCGCGCGATGTTAATAATATGACCAGTTATTATGGCCAATATGCCCCACAATTATTGAAAAGCAGATATGCGCAAGAAATGTGGGCATTGTATGAAAATGCAGAACTAACACCAGAAACACAGCTCACAGGGCTATTTAAAGAAAATACCAATTCTGTAAATGTTGATACTGTACTCGAAGAAATTAAAGCGGCTTTTGCAGAAGAAGAAGCACGTTTAAGACGTATTCAAGAAGCTGAAGAGATTAATTAATAAAATTAACCCTAATAACATTAAAGTAAATAACACAGCAGTTCTCAGTGAGAATAACAGTCGTATAAACAAAGGGGTGTAGTTGATATCTAAAAATAGTTTTCGCGCTATTCTATAAACACATAAAAGATATCTTGTTATCATTGAATATATTTTGTTCAGTATGTTATAACTTATATCAACTTGATTGGATGTAAAATTATTGATCCCTTGAACGATCCTTTCAGCCTGTCATTATTACAGTATTAGTTTATTAATTGACCAGAAAACTTTTGGCTTCACTTACAAAAAGTAAAAAACATCTCAGTTTTAAAGCGCTCAGAACATCTATGTCTGAGCATTTTTCTAGTATCAATGATAAGCGTCAACAAAATAAATGTCTTTTTAGTCAACATGATGTCTTGATGAGTGCCTTTGCGTGCATGTACTTTCAAGATCCTTCTTTACTTGCTTTTCAAC
>JABSOI010000031.1 GCA_013216015.1 Alteromonadaceae bacterium
GAATGACTTAAACTTCTTTCCGGATTTATTTCTTCAACCAATCGTTCAAAAGGAATATCTTGATGTGCATAAGCTTGAACTGTAATTTCATTGGTTTGCCTTAATAATTCAACAAAACTGGGGTCCTGGCTTAAATCACTTCGCATTACCAATGTATTAGCGAAAAATCCAATTAATTCTTCAGTTTCTTCGCGCGTTCGATTAGCTATTGGCGTTCCTATCGCAATATCGTCCTGTCCAGAATAACGACTCATTAATATTGAAAACGTTGACAATAAGCTCATATACAAGGTCACACCCTGTGTTTTGCTTAGCGCTTGCAACTGATTAGATAAAGACTTGGGTAACGAAATAGATTCTGAACTTCCGCAAAAAGTCTGTTGATGAGGACGCGGTCTATCGGTTGGTAAAGTTAATAGCGAAGGCAAGTCCTGGAGTTGTTTTCGCCAATAAGATAACTGTTCTTCCAGTACCTCTCCTTGCAGCCACTGCCGTTGCCAATGGGCGTAGTCTGTGTATTGAATGGGTAACGGCGGCAAAGGAGATGCTTCACCTTTTTTTAATGCCTGATATAGCGATATAAGTTCATGGAAGAAAATCCCCATCGACAAGCCATCAGATATACTATGATGCATCGTCACTAATAATACATAACACCCATTATCGCCATCACTTAGATCACTTTCATCTCGCAACAGCCGAATACGACAGAGCCTATCTTTTGACAAATCAAACTGATAGTTGGTTTCAGACTGACAGATCTTTTCAAGCTCAGCCTGACACTCGATTGCCTCAACTACCAGCCGAGGGATAACCGGATCAATTATCTGAACGGCACTATCCTCAAATGCTTCAAAACGAGTACGCAAAGTTTGGTGACGATTAACGATTTCCAGCAAACTTCGAACTAAGGCGTCCTCATTCACTGCACCACGAAAACGCAACGCTAACGGCATATTATAGACTGCGTTAGGTCCCATAAGACGATTTAAAAACCACAATCGCTGTTGAGAAAATGAGAGAGCTACATTAACATCGTTTTTTTTAAACGGAATAATTTCCGAAGTGACTGATTTTTTTCGGCGTTTTATAAGTTCTTGCAACCTTTGTTTTACAGACGTCACTAACTACCCCCTAATTCTTATTAAATTGTTAAGTATAAATGCAACCCCTTTTATTTGTTCTCCAAAGCCCTCAAAAGAGCTTCTGCTTCTTCTTCTGTCATTGAATCTATTTGTTCTTCATCAATTTCATTTATTGCATTTTCGTTTTCTATAAAAGTAGCCATTACATTTAAACTGGGATGCTCAAACACTTTGCTTACCTTAAATTCAACACTAAATTCTTTTCTGATCCGGGAAACCAAGCGTGTCGCTAACAACGAATGACCGCCAAGTTCAAAGAAATTATCAAACCGACCAACAGCATCACATTTTAAAACTTCAGTCCAAAGGTTCGACAATAAATCTTCAATTTCACCTACTGGCGCCACAAATATAGCGTGCTGCTCAGACATATCTGGTACTGGCAATGCTTTTTTATTCATTTTGCCATTTGGTGTTAAAGGCAGTGCATCCAATAACACAATAACTGAAGGCACCATATAAGCTGGGAGTTTTTCTTGTATATATATTTTTAGTGTTTCTTTGAAAAGGCTTGATTCACCGAGTTCAGAGTCGCTTTCACTGTTCATGAGGTCAATATTATCGTCACTTACGACGTAAGCAACCAAACGTTCATAACCAGGCTCATCTTCACGATTTACTACAACGACATTTTTTACATGATTATGTGAAAGAATTACGCTCTCTATTTCACCTAATTCTATTCGGTAACCCCGAATTTTAATTTGATGATCAATTCTGCCGATATAATCAAGATTTCCGTCTGGTAAATAACGGACTAAATCGCCCGTTCGGTATAATAGTTGTCCTGGATTAAGGCTAAAAGGGTGTGGTACAAAGTTATCAGCAGTTAGCCCTGGTTGCTCTTGATAGCCACGGGATAATCCCACCCCCCCGACATACAGCTCACCAATTGCACCCAATGCAACTAATTCACATTCAGAACTTAAAACATAGGTATCGATATTCGAAATCGGCTGACCGATTGTAGAAGTTCTTTCCTCAATTTGAGAACCCGAGCGTTGGGCAAACTTATAAGCACTAATATCAGCACCAATCTCAGTTGAACCATAGATATTAAATAGTTGTGTAGAAGGAAAGCAAACAGTAAATTCTTGCATGCTCTTTAAGTTTAGAACTTCCCCACTAGAATAAATTCTTTTAAGTGTGGAGACCACAATTTTTTCTTCTTCAAGCATCGATTTTAGTAACGAAGGAACCAGAGTTATTTGACTTATTTTCCAACTATTGAGCGCAGAAGTCAATAATAATGGGGTTTTAACGAATTCCGTTGGAAGAATAACCATCGGTCTTCCCGTTGACAACGGCTGAAAGATTTCTGCCACATGATCGACGAATCCCAAACTGGTTTTTTGACAAAATACCTCATCAGAATCGATACCGACTGAATTTGTCAACCAACTCACACGGTTGACTATACTTCGATGCAACCCCATCACACCTTTCGGCTTCCCTGTAGAGCCTGATGTATAAATAATGTAACTCAAATTGGCTGAAGTGAGTTTAATCATCTCATTGCTGATGTTTGACTCTGATAAGTTAGAGAGCATTGCACTATTTTTGTCTTCATCTATCAAGAACAGCCTTGGGCTAAGTGAAGAAACACGCTCTGCTAAAGTGGTTTGACTCAAAACAATGTCCACTTTTGAGTCCGTTAGCATATAACTAATTCGCTCATCAGGATAACTTGGATCAATAGGTACGTATACACCGCCAGACTTTATAATTCCGAGTATACCCACAACCATCTCAATGCTACGATCAACACAAATACCCACGCGTTCTTCAACCCGAACCCCTTGAGATATTAAATAATGTGCTAGTTGATTTGAACGTCGATTTAACTCTCCATAGCTTAAATGTTTTGGCCCGGAAACTGGATCTTCAAACACCAACGCAATGGCATTGGGATTATTCTTGACCTGCGCTTCAAATAATTCATGGACACAACTTTTGTCAGGATAGGCTTTCGCAGTATCATTCAGGTGGTAAAGTAATTGCTGTGTTTCATTTTCACTTAATAAACAACCAAGAGAATGTGCTTTATCAATGTTGAATAGCATATCTTTTAATGCGTTTTGATAATATTCAGCAATTCGGCCAATTAATTCTGAATCATATACACTCACATCATAGGTAATAGACAAAGTCAACTCATCGAGTCCTACCACCCGAGAAAAGTTAGCTGCAAAGTCGTAATTTGTCTGCTCAAAGCCATGAAAATCAAGAAACTGCAGCTCTGTCTGATCAGTCAATTCTTGCAAAGAGTGAAAGTGGGTGTAATTAAATATCACTTCAGCATAATTACACTGCATTTCTCTTTGTAAAGTCGATGAAGGGTAGTGTCTATATTTCATGCTATCCGTCATGCGAGTAGACACTGAACGAATTAATGCTTCCCAACTGTCATTTCCTAGTTCAAAACAAACAGGAACAGCATTTAAAAATAAACCCAATCCCTGATCTCCACCTACTTTCTCAGGTCGACCATTAACGACAACCGACGTAAGTGCCTTTGTTTGGCCACTTAACATAGAAAGCACTTTGGAATGTACAGCAAGCAATAAGGACTGTAAGGGTACACCCAGCTTTTTAGCTAATTGGATAGACTTATTCGATAGTTCTGCAAATCCTTCAACTTTTACTTTTTTAGTAGTTCGTCTACTTGTCAATCCACTTTCCTGTCGATTACGAGGAATTTGTTGCTTCGGCGCTGTATCCAACATCGACACCCAATAGGCTTTAGCTTCGGCATTTGCAAGCGCTTGTTGCTCCAGTAAGATAAACTCTCGAAACAAATAGTCCACCTTAAGTGGAGGCAGAGCTTTCCCTGATAACAGGTTCTGATAATGAATAAATAATTGGCTGACAAAACTAGCATCGCTCCAACCATCATAAACGGTATGGTGATGAGCAGTGCCAAATTCAAAGCTGTCTTCAGTTCTTCGATGAATGAAAATTTTAAACAGAGGCCCCTGCCAATCGAATTTGGTTACTTTTTGTTGCTCTACCCATTCGACTACAAATTCATCCTGCTCCTCTTTAGATAACTGACGGATATCGCCGAAAAATAAAGGCAACGCTATTGTTTTATACACCATCTGCAATGGACGATCACGTTCGATGTCAAAACCCGTTCTCATGACTGGATGCTGCGCAAACATAAATGCAACTGCTTGTTTGAAATATTCTTCGTTCCATTCCATTGCCACATGACAACTTAATATATTGTTAAAATCCATCCCCATTTCGTCTAATTGACTATGAAACACCATCCCAAGCTGTAACTCGGACATGGGATAAACATCATCATATTGTTCAAGATAATTTTTACCGAGCGATTGTTGCTCTTCTTCTGTTAACAATGAAAATGATTCTACTTGTATTATTTCTTCTTTATCCAAACACCCTTTGTCCATCTGTTTGGCCAATTGCACAATTGTATTAAATTCAAATAGGTCTTTCACACTCAGCGCAAGGTCACACGATCTCGCTTTTGCCACTATTCGGATCGATAAAATAGAATCTCCGCCAATTGAGAAAAAGTTATCTTGAACACCTACACGCTCGATGCCTAATACCTCTTGCCAAATCTCACACAAAGTCCTCTCATTCTCGGTTTCTGGAGCGACATAGACTGCCTGCTGATTTGTAAAGTCAGGTATTGGCAACGCGTTAAGGTCAATTTTTCCGTTGCTGGTCAATGGTAATGACGCTAGCTCTACAATTGCTGAAGGGACCATGTAACCAGGTAACTGAGAATTAGCATAGTCACGTAGCATTTCGCTTAAATCTGTTATTACATGACTTGTTGTATTATCACTACCCTCACCAGCCTCTATTCCTTTTCCGACAACATAAGCCACTAATCGTTTGTTGCCTGGTTCATCTTCCCGCGCTAACACCACCACTTCTGCGGCTTGTTCGTGCTGTTGAAGCACACTCTCGATTTCTCCCAACTCTATCCTGAAACCCTTGATCTTCACCTGATGGTCAATACGACCCATGTATTCCAGTTCACCATTAGGTGAAAAACGCCCAAGATCACCTGTACGATATAATCGTTCTCCTGCCTTAAACGGGTGCTGGATAAATCGCGAGTCTGTCAGCTCTTTTTGATTAAGATATCCCCGGGCTACGCCTGCTCCACCCACATAGATCTCTGCGCTCACGCCTACCGGAACAAGCGACAAGCCGCCGTCTAACAGATACAGCTCCAGATCGGCTAATTTGTTACCGATTATATTTCTTGCTGACCCTTCAAGAGCTGCCTGATACAACCTTCGATAGGTCACATGCACTGTCGTTTCGGTGATCCCGTACATATTGACCAGCTGTATTTTTTCATCGCTATGACGTTCAAACCAAGGTTTTAATTGCTGTATTTCCAGCGCTTCACCACCAAATATCACTGTGCGTAATGACAATTCCTGCTGTTGCGCACAATCAACTTTAATCATCTGGTTAAACATCGTTGGTGTTTGATTAAGTACGGTTACCCGTTCATTGATTAATAGCGAATAAAAATCCTCAGGAGAACGGCTAATCCATGACGGTACTATGACTAAACGCCCGCCATGACTCAACGCCCCCCAAATCTCCCAAACGGAAAAATCAAAAGCGTATGAATGAAATAAAGTCCAGGTATCTTTTTCATTAAAATTAAACTCGGATGCAGTCGAACTGAATAAACGCGGGATGTTGCTATGCGGAATTAAGACACCTTTTGGATTTCCTGTGGTTCCCGAGGTATAAATAACATAAGCGAGATTATCTGGTGTTAATTCAATGTTTGCTTTGTCGATATTCGCCGTCGACTGGCTCGACAAAATGTTATTATTCCCGTTTGTATCACAGTCTTTGTCCAACCAGATAAACTGACAATTGATGGCTGAATCTAAAGCTGATAATTTGCTTTCTAAGCCACTTTGGCTCAGAACAACTTTAACCCTTGAGTCTTCCAATAAATAATTGAGGCGTTTTTGAGGATGACCGGGATCGATAGGCACATAAGCACCACCGGATTTTAATATCCCCAAAATCCCCACGACCATATCAACGCTGCGTTCGACACAGAGGCCAACCAGGACCTCAGGAACGACGCCCTGTTTAATCAGGTAATGAGCCACCTGATTGGCGCGAGAGTTAAGTTCACGGTAACTCAATCGCTGTTGTTCAAACACCAAGGCTATCGCTTCAGGATCACGTTCTACTTGGGCTTCAAATACCTCGTGAATACATTTCTGTTGAGTATTTACTTCGTTTATAGCATTCCAGTCGATTAATAACTGTTTTGCTTCTTTGTCACCTAACAAGAGTGTTTTATCAATGAGTTCTTCACTGCTATGTTCAATTTGGTGAACTATATTGGTTACATAACTTGGGATGCGAAGACGAAATTCCTCGTCGAATATACCTGTATCAGCGTCAACAGACATTCCGTACTGTCCTGTTTTTTGGCTTTTATAGACACTCATACTCAACAAATAATTAGTTTCAGCCCAACCAGCTACTTTTGAAGGTGTTAGGAATTCTCCTTTAACTTCACCTTCGACCTCTTCACTACGCGCTTGACTATCGTCTTCGTAGTAAACATGCCAATTGGTATAAGTGAACAGTGATGATGATAACTCCAGTCCGGTCGACTTTTGTATTTCCACTAAAGGATAATGTCTATACCCGTGCTGCTCTCTCAGTTCTCTATCTGTTGCTTTAATAAAGTCAACCCAACTTTTGCCTGTAATCGAAACACACAGTGGCAATGCATTTAAAAATACACCGACCATTTTATCTCCGCCGGGGATCTCTGGTCGTCCTTGGTTAATGACAGGCCCTACAACTTCATCCGAACCATCGAGCAATGCAAGCAAAATAAGATATACCGAGCACCACACACTCTTTTCTTGAACGCCTAATGTCTTAGCCAAAGCGGTTAAATTCTGACTCTTAGCAACAGATATATCACAATGAATTGGAATGCTTGGCGATTTTTCACGTCCTGTCCACCAGGGTAAATTTGCCCCCTCGAATTTACTTTGCCAGTAGTCACGTTGCTCTGTTGACTTAATTGCTTTCTGCTCCAAAGCAATGAACTGGTTATACGAAGGTAAAGCTTTATAGCCACTCACTTCACCACTGTTTCTTAACTGTGCATAGGTGGAATAAAGTTCAGTAATAAAGCTTTCCAAACTCCAACCATCCCACATCGCATGATGAATGAACATACCGAACACAAACCGATCTTCGGGTAACAAATGCACGGTTGCACGCCATAATTCTTTTGAAGTGTCTATTCCCGCTGCTTTTTCCGTTTGCATCCACTGATTAATCGACTCTTGATTAGAAACTACATCCTGCTCACTCAGATCTACAATAGCCAGATTTGGCTGCATATCTTTTAACAACAACTGAAGCGGCCGTCCAGCCGATAAGTGGTAGACACTCTTTAACATCGGGTGTTTGTTCATTAAATGGGCCAATGCCTGCTCAAACAGCGTAGGATCCCAACGGTCATCAAAATGATAAACCTGCAAGTTTTCATACACATTTAAGTGACTCTGTTTCAGTGCCAGTAGGACCATCCCTTGCTGCATCATTGACAATGGAAAAGCGTCTTCCAACGTTTCCTCATCATACTCCTCATCCAGCAATTGATGCTCGTCCTCGGTCAACAGTGCAAATGGTGCTATTTCAACAAACTCAGCCACATCGAGTCCGCCCTTATCTATCGCCGCAGCTAAAGCCCCAACCGTCGGATGAGCAAACAGATCTTTGATCGAAAACGCTATTCTCCGTTTTTTGGCTTCAGCCACTAGTGCAATCGAGCGAATCGAATCGCCGCCTAAAACAAAGTAATTGTCTTCGAGCCCAATCTTATCCAGGCCTAATTTTTGTTGCCAGATCTCAACTAAAGCTTTCTCTGTATCAGTCTGCGGCGCAATATAGTTCGCATTATCCGAATGCTTAGCAGGCAACGGTAAGGCTTTTGAATCTAAGCGACCATTTTCTGTTAAGGGTAAGGCCGCTAATACGACAAATTCTTCCGGTAGTAAATACAAGCTGTACTGACTTCTGAGATGCTTACTTACGCTTGAAAATAATTTTTGCTGTTCAATTTTCGCCTCAAAAATATGCGCCTCTGTCGGCACCAGGTAACACACTAATTTCCCTTCACGCTCTACAATCGCCAGTGCTTTGATACCGTCAAGTTTCAACAACGTCGTTGTTAAATCGTCTTGCGCTAATTTTTTTGCTTGGGTCTTAGGTTTAGCTTGCTGCGCTACTCGTCCAAGATATTCAAGTTGGCCGTCTGCTAAGTAACGTACCCTATCGCCACTGCGATAGAGTCGTTCACCCGCGGCGTGATTAAACGGATCCGGCACAAAGTGTTCGGCGGTTAAGCTGGCCTGGTTTAGATAACCTAGGGAGACACTGTCACCGCTAAGGTACAACTCGCCGACAACGCCTTGCGCCACTAACTCCCCTTGGGGGTTAAGAACGAATAACCCGTTATTGCTCACCGCGCGGCCTAACGCTTGTGGCTGCATCTGGCAATCTACGTGTTTGATTCGTTCACGGTAGGCTTCAATAGCTTGCGTCGGCACTTTGTATTGCTCACCCTTGAGCAAGGCACGCCAGGCGTCAAAAACAAACGCATCAAATGAGATGGGCGCTCCACACAATAAGCTTTGCGACGATGAAAATTCACTGCAGTCGCTATACAATAAACAACTTATATTTTGGTGACTCATGCCATGCGCTTTCGGCTCACCGCTATGACTGTCGGTATAACTGTTGCTATAACTGTTGCTATAACTATTGGTATAACTATTGGTATAAAAAACGCACGCCAAAGCTAAAGCATTTAATCGGCACTGTGGATTACTGACTTCATTTGTCCCGATATACTCCGCATCCAGATTAACAAATTGTAAACCGCAGGCAATTCCCTGCTCGTCTTCGGCCTTGCTCAATTGGTGTAATTCAATTGCCGCAGACACGTCTGATCGGGTTACGATTAATGATATGCCACTGTCTTCTATCTGATAGGCTAAACGCAATGCAGGACTTTTGGGATCCAGTGCAACACAAGCGCCACCGGTTTTTAAGATCCCCAGACTAGCGACCAGCATTTCCACTGTGTCTTCAACGCAGAGCCCGACGCAAGTTTGCGGGCCAACGCCCTGGGCTATCAGATAATGGGCTAACTGATTGGCACGGTTATTCAGCTCAAAATAGCTGAGTATTTTTTGCTCATATACCAGCGCAATGGCCGTAGGTTCACTGGCAACCTGCGCTTCAAATAATTCGTGGATACAGCGACTCCTGGGATAATCTACCCGAGCCGAGTTCCACTCAATTAACTGTTGCTGTTTTTCAGCTTGACTTAAAAATTTAAGTTTAGAGATGTGTGTTTCAGGTGCCTCAACAATAGCGGCTAATAAACGCTCATAATGGCTTAACATCCGAACTATGGTTGATTCATCAAACAAATCCGTGTTGTACTCCATTCCACCCGTGATCCCCTGTGGCGTTTCACTTAACGTCAGCGTCAAATCAAAGCGTGATACTCCTGTCGATATTGCTTTTACTTCATCTCCTTTGAAAACCAGAGGTTCGAATTCGATATCAGGTAAAGAAGCACTTTCCACGGGTGAATTTTGCAATGCAAACATGACTTGGAACAGAGGCGAATGGCTAAGGCTTCGCTCCGGGTTTAGATCCTCGACTAACTGCTCAAAAGGAATATCTTGATGTGAGTAACCTTCAAGCGCTATCTCACGTATGATCTTTAATAGATCAACAAAACTGGGGTCTTTGCTTAAATCACCCCGTATTACCAATGTATTGACAAAAAATCCAATTAACTCTTCCGTTTCTTTCCGAGTTCTATTGGCTATTGGCGTCCCTATAGCTACATCGTCCTGCCCGGAATATCTACTCATAAGTAGAAGAAACGCCGAAAGTAAACTCATATATAAGGTAACGCCCTGTGCTTGGCTGAGCGCTTGTAATTGTTTTGATAAGGATTCGTTTATGTGAATTGGCAGAATGTTACCTCGAAAATTCTGCTCCTTTGGTCGCGGCCTATCGGTTGGCAACGTTAATAATGGCGGTAGACCTTGCAATTGCTCACGCCAATAGCTTAACTGAGTATCCAGTATTTCTCCCGGTAACCACTGACGTTGCCATTGCGCATAATCAACGTACTGTATTGGTAGTGGTGCCAATGGCGATACTTCATCCTGCTTAAATGCTTGGTACAATGCCACTAACTCTTTAAAGAATATCCCGGTAGACCAGCCATCTGACACACTGTGGTGCATCGTGACTAACAGCACATAACTCCTTTCATTTTCCCCAGACAAATCACTTTCATCCAGTAATAATCGCATTCGACACAAAAGGTCTTTCGATAAATCAAACCGATAGTTTGCCTCAGATTGACAAATATCCCTTAATTCAACCTCCGATATAATCGACTCAACCTCTAGCGCAAATGAAGACGATTCGATAATCTGAACGGCACTATCTTGAAAGGCTTCAAAGCGAGTACGCAACGCTTCATGACGATTGACGATTTCCTCTAAACTGCGCATCAAGGCATTCTCATTAACCTTACCACGAAGACGCATCGCCATAGGGATATTATAGACAGCACTCGGTCCCATATAACGACTCAAAAACCACAGTCGTTGTTGGGCATACGACAACAAGAGTGGATGATCTCGCGACACTATTTGTACTGGAAAATCTTCAAGATTATTGCTGAGCTGAGCCTGATTTATCAACTGCGCCTGTGCATGCATCGTTTGTTGCTCGAACAAATCTCGTATACTCAGTTCAACGCCAAAAATTTCTCTGATCCGAGAAACCAGCTGAGTAACCAACAAAGAATGACCACCAAGCGTAAAGAAATTATCCCTCATTCCAATACGTTCTAGTTTTAATACATCACACCAAATTGTCGATAGTAATTCTTCTGTTATCCCCCGTGGCGCGCTATATTCATTATTCAAAATTGACATATCAGGAAGCGGTAGTACTTCAAGGTCGATTTTTCCGTTGCTGGTCAATGGCAATGCTGCTAGTTCTACAATTGCTGAAGGCACCATGTAGCTGGGTAAATGAGCTTGGGCATAGTCGCGTAGCATTTCACTTAAATCAGTCAGTACAGAACTTGTTGTATTATCATTACCCTCGCCAGTACCGACTGTTTTTCCTACTACATAAGCAACCAATCGCTTGTTGCCTGGTTCATCTTCCCGGGCTAACACCACTACCTCTGTTACTTGCTCGTGCTGTTGAAGCACACTCTCAATTTCTCCCAACTCTATCCTGAATCCCCGGATCTTCACCTGATGGTCAATACGACCCATGTATTCCAATTCACCATTGGGTAAATAACGTCCAAGATCACCTGTTCGGTATAATCGTTCACCCGCCTTAAATGGATTCTCGATAAATCGTGATTCGGTGAGCTCTTTTCGATGCAGATACCCCCGAGCTACGCCTGCTCCACCCACATAGATCTGTGCGATCACGCCCACTGGGACCAGAGACAACCCACTATCTAACAGATAGAGTTCCAGATCGGCTAATTTGTTACCGATGATATTGCTTGTTGTCTCTTCAAGATCTGCTTGATACAACCTTCGATAAGTAACATGCACCGTGGTTTCGGTGATCCCATACATATTCACCAGTTGTATTTTTTGCTCGTCATGACGCTCAAACCAGGGTTTTAACTGCTGTATATCCAGTGCTTCACCACCAAATATCACTGTACGTAATGACAATTCCTGCTGTTGCGCACAATCAACCTTAATGATCTGGTTAAACATCGTTGGTGTTTGATTAAGTACTGTTACTCGTTCATTGATTATTAGCGAATAAAAATCCTCAGGTGATCGGTTAACCCAAGACGGCACTACAACTAAACGCCCGCCATGACTCAATGCGCCCCAGATCTCCCAAACGGAAAAATCAAAAGCATATGAATGAAATAACGTCCAGGTATCTTTTTCATCAAAATTAAAATCGGATGCGGTCGAACTGAATAAACGCGGGATGTTGCAATGCGGAATTAAGACTCCTTTCGGATTTCCGGTGGTTCCCGAGGTATAAATGACATAAGCGAGATTATCAGGTGTTAGTTCAATAGTTGCTTTGTCGATATTCGCCGTCGACTGGCTCGAGAAAATTTTATCCTTCCCGCTTGCATCACAATCTTTATCCAAATAAAGCAACTGACAATTGATGACTGAATCTAACCCTAAAAGTTTACTTTCTAAGCCACTTTGGCTCAAGACAACTTTAACCCCTGAGTCTTCAAATAAATAATTGAGTCGTTTTTCGGGATAACTGGGATCGATGGGCACATAAGCCCCTCCTGATTTTAAGATCCCCAAAATCCCCACCACCATATCAACGCCACGTTCAACGCAGATGCCAACAAGAGCCTCAGGAACGACGCCCTGTTTAATCAGGTAATGGGCCACCTGATTAGCGCGATGGTTAAGTTCACCGTAACTCAATCGCTGTTGTTCAAACACCAAGGCTATAGCTTCAGGATCACGCTCGACCTGGGCTTCAAATAATTCATGGATGCAATGTTCCTGTGGAAAACTATTTTGAGTAACATTCCACGCTAGTAACTGTTGTTTTTTTTCAGCATCACTCAAGAAATCAAGCTGCGAGACTAGCGTTTGTGGTGCTGCAACAATGGCTTCTAATAATCCTTCAAAATGATTTAACATCTGGACTATTGTTGAGCGGTCAAACAAATCGGTGTTGTACTCCATATTGCCGACTATACCCTGTGTCGATTCATGCAGAGTAAATGTTAAATCGAAACGCGATACCGTCGGTTCTTCGTTATCATCGCCGGTATAAAAACTCAGTGGCGTTAACGCTAAATTAGACAGAGTTGCGCTATCCATAGGGAGGTTTTGTAAGGTAAACATCACTTGAAATAAAGGTGAATGACTCAAACTCCGCTCTGGACTCAACTTTTCAACTAACTGTTCGAACGGGATATCTTGGTGAGCGTAACTTTGTAACGCAACTTCTCGGGTTTGCTTTAAAACATCCAAAAAGTTTAAATCCTGTCGAAGATCGCAACGCATCACTAACGTGTTTACAAAAAAGCCAATTAATCCTTCTGTTTCTTTCCTAACCCTGTTTGCTATTGGCGAACCTATCACTATGTCGTCCTGGCCTGAATAACGACTTAACAGTATTGAAAAAGCAGAGAGTAAACTCATATACAAAGTAACACCTTGTTTCCTGCTTAGCTCTTTGATGTTATCCGATACGGTTTGCGACAAAGCAATTTGCTGTATTCTTCCTTTAAAAGATTGTTTAAGGGGACGAGGTCGATCCGTAGGTAGCGTTAGTAATTGGGGTATGTCCTCTAATTGATCTCGCCAGTAGCCAAGCTGTTTTTCTAACACCTCATCTTGTAGCCATTCTCTTTGCCACATCGCATAATCTGCATACTGTATGGGTAATGGCTCAAGGGGTGAAGGTTCATTCTTCTTAAATGCTTGATATATTGCTAATAATTCATTAAAAAATATTCCCAGTGACCATCCATCAGATACGCTGTGATGCATCGTTATTAACAACACATAATTATCACTGCTTTGCTCAGATTTAGATTTACACAACATGTCTTCGTCAGTTTTATCATGTAAAAGACGTATTCTGCAGAGTTTGTCTCGGGACAAATCGAACCGATATTTGCCTTCATTTTGACAAATCGACTTTAGTTCAGATTGGCTATAAACTGACTCAACTTCTACGTCTAAGGAAACAGGGTCAATAATCTGATAAACCTCGTCTCCATCAGCCTCAAAACGAGTTCTCAACACTTCATGTCGACAAACTATTTCCTCTACACTACGTATTAAAGCGGTTACATTCACTTCACCACACAAACGAGACGCCATCGACATATTATAAACGGCATTGGGTCCCAAGTATTGATTTAAGAACCACAATCGCTGTTGGGCGTATGAAAGTAATAATGGACTCGATGAATTTCGCTTAATTAACTTTATGTTTGTCGATAACTGGCTGGTCGAATTAGGTTGCTTATCTTCGTCAGTCAAAAAACTAATAATTTCGTTTTTGTTCTCTTTTAATTTAGCTTTCAACTGCTGTGGTAAACCATTTTCTTTTGCTGTGTATTTTAATTTATTGTCTTCAACATAAAGGTACACACCCAATCTTAAAGCTTCATCAATGATTTCATCTACTGCCACTATATTTCCCCTTCTTCCAAAACACCATCATAATCATTGAGTATTTCTTTGTTATTTTGAAATTTAATATTTCTGCTTTTGTCAATGCTTGTCTGAGCATTGTCGATCTTTTGAGCCTGTTCTATTAATTGCGCCTGAGCAAATAATGTTTGCTTTTCAAACAATTCTCGAATGGTCAATTCTACATAAAATGAATCTAGAATCCACGACAACAATTGGGTCGCTAATAATGAATGACCGCCCAATTCGAAAAAGTTATCATACCTTCCCACTCGGTCTAATTTCAAAATATCACCCCATATTTTTGCAAGCAATTGTTCAGTTTCTTTTTCCGGTGCAACATAACCAACTTGCTGTAGCGAACGATCCGGCACTGGTAGTGCGTCTCGATTCACCTTTCCATTAGCGGTTAACGGCAAAGTGTCTAACATGACGATGGCCGATGGTACCATGTAAGACGGTAATTCTACTTCGGCGTAACGCCGCAACTCATTAACCAAACCGCCGCTATCGAGTTCCCCCGAACCTAATTTTATCGTCTCATCTGTTTGAGCATGACTGCTCACAGCATAAGCCACTAATGTCTTCTGACCTGGTTCATCTTCTCGTGCCAACACGACTATCTCTTTTATCTTATCATGTTGTAATAATGTACTTTCGATTTCGCCAAGTTCGATGCGGAATCCACGTATTTTTACCTGATTATCGATTCGACCGACAAACTCCAATGCACCATCTGTTGAGTAGCGAACTAAATCACCAGTACAGTATAAACGCTCCCCTGGGATTTGGCTAAACGGATGTGGCACAAATCGTTCGGCAGTGAGACTGTGCTGATCGAGATAACCACGGGCTAAACCAGCTCCGCCGATAAATAATTCTCCAACCGCTCCAACTGGAGTTAATTCATTCCTCGTCATTACATAAGCCGTCTTATTCGACAAAGGCGTTCCAATGGGCGCACTTTGAGACAATAAAAATGCTTCTTTCGTTAACTCAAAAGAAGTGGCAAAAGTGGTACATTCTGTCGGTCCATAAACATGTAGCAGCTGTCCAGGCTCTGAAGATAACACCGTATTTATGGCTTCTGTAGAATAAGCCTCCCCACCAAATAAAAGTTTGTTAATTGTACTAAAACAAGAGGCGTTCTCTTGGCTGATCCGATTAAAGAGTGCTGTTGTTATAAACAACGTAGTAATTTCCTGACTGCAAATATCTCGTTCCAGTTGTATCGGCTGCAATGAGGTTTCTTTATCTATGATAACTAACCGCGCACCATTGACTAACCCGCCCCACATTTCATAGGTAATGGCGTCAAACGCGTAGTTTGACAGCTGAGCTACCACATCTGATTTTCCAAGCCCCACAGGACTTTTGGTAGCAACTAAACTTGTAATATTCTCGTGAGTTATCAATACCCCTTTCGGTGTTCCTGTACTACCTGATGTATAAATGACATAAGCCAAATTGGATGGGTTCAAACGACTGACGGGTGCCTTACCCTCCTTGGGTTTTGTGGATAAATCACCATCCAAATAAACATATTTTATGTCTTGCTCTGCTTCTGCAATTAATTCTAAGGTCATTGTTAAAGATGTCTGAGTTACTATCAACTCGACGCCACTGTCCTCAATTATATACGCCAGGCGTTTCTTTGGATACTCAGGGTCCAGTGGTACATAACACCCGCCAGCTTTTAAGATCCCCAAAATTCCAATTACCATTTCCAGACTACGTTCGACACAGATCCCAATTCTTACTTCTGGGCCAACACCTCGATCAATCAGATGATGAGCTAACTGGTTTGCACGGCGATTTAACTCCCCATAACTGAGCATTTGGCCTATTTCACCACCATGATAAACCAATGCAATCGCATCTGGATTATTTGCCGCCTGCAACTCAAATAATTGATGAATACATTGTTCCTCAGGATAAGTTTGCCTAGTGTCATTCCACTCAACTAACTGCTGTGTTTTTTCAGCTTCACTGATAAATTTCAGCGCCGAGATATGGCTCTGAGGTGCTTCAACAATAGCTTCTAATAAACACTCATAATGTCTCAACATCCGCTTGATTGTGGACGCATCAAATAAATCCGTGTTGTACTCCAACCCACCTGTTATTCCGTCTGAGGTTTCATGCAAAGTCAGCGTCAAATCAAATCGGGAAATACCCGCTTCATCTCCCCCATCTTCATCCTCAAAAGTCAATGGCTGTAAATCAAGATCAGGTAACGAAACATTATCCAGGGATAAATCCTGTAGAGCAAACATGACTTGAAACAATGGCGAATGACTGAGGCTACGCTCTGGATTTAACTCTTCGACCAACTGCTCGAAAGGAATATCTTGATGACCATAACTTTGCAGTGTCATCTCACGGGTCTGTTTTAACAAATCAACAAAACTCGGATCGCCACTAAGATCACAACGCATGACTAAAGTATTGACAAAAAATCCGATTAAACCTTCTGTTTCCCGGCGAGTTCTATTGGCTATTGGTGTCCCTATAGCCACATCGTCCTGACAAGAATAACGGCTCATCAGTACGGAAAATGCCGACAATAAACTCATATACAAGGTAACACCTTGCGCTCGACTTAGCGCTCGCAATCTTGATGTTAACGGATCAGACAAATTAATGAGTTCAAAACTTCCACTGAAAGTCTGCTGCTGGGGTCTTGGACGATCAGTAGGCAAAGTCAATAGTGCCGGCATCTCACGCAACTGTTCTCGCCAATAAGACAGCTGATTTTCCAATACCTCTCCTTGCAACCATTGCCGTTGCCATTGAGCATAATCTGCATACTGAACAGGTAATGGCGGTAACGGATAAACTTCATCTTGGCTAAATGCCCGATATAAAGCGACTAATTCCTTATGAAAAATCCCCATAGACCAGCCATCTGAAACACTATGATGCATAGTCACCAGTAGTACAATGCTCTCTTGATTCTCATGCTTTTGTCCGCTTTGATCATGCAACAAGCGGATGCGACAGAGTTGTTCGCTGGCTAAATTAAATTTATAGGTGCGCTCTGATAGACAAATCGCTTTAAGCTCTGCCATTGAAACGACTGACTCAACTTCCAACTGCAAACCCGGCGGTTCAATGATTTGAACCACGCTATCCTGGGTGGTTTGAAAACGAGTTCGCAATACTTCATGGCGGCTGACTATTTCTTCAAGGCTACGTATTAAAGCATTCTGATTTACTGTGCCACTAAAGCGCAGCGCCAACGGCATATTATAAACTGCGTTCTGTCCCATATAACGACTTAAAAACCACAAGCGCTGCTGGGCATAGGACAATAACAAAGGTTGATTTCGAGGAACCCTTACCATAGGTACTATCTCTACTGATTCACTCTGTTGCATCTGTTCTATTGCTTTTGATTGTGCATGCAACGTTTGAATATCAAACAAAGCTTGAATGCTCAATTCGACCGAGAAACCCTCTCGAATACGCGAAACTAATTGGGTCACTAATAATGAATGTCCACCTAAACCAAAGAAGTTATCGAACCGGCCTACTTGCTCACAACCTAAAAGGCCACACCATAAGCTCGCCAATAACTCTTCTGTTACTCCCTCTGGTGCGACATAACCAACTGCTTGTGCTGACCGGTCAGGGACTGGCAATGCGCTTCGGTCTAGTTTACCACTAGCTGTTAGAGGCCATGAATTTAATACCATTATAGCGGAGGGTACCATGTATTCAGGTAGCTCCCTTTGCAAAAGGGACTGTGCTTTAGAGATTAAGTCCCTCGACGCTAGTTGAGTTTGGCCACCATCACTCACTTGATTTAAGTTAGCGATCACATAGGCAACTAAGCGCTTGTTGTCAGGCTCATCTTCTCTTGCTATTACAATGACATCTTTAATTTCATCCTGTTGCAACAGAACGTTTTCGATCTCACCTAATTCTATACGGAATCCCCGAAGTTTTACTTGCTGATCTATTCGACCGATATAGTCCAACTCTCCCGTTGATGAATAACGAACCAAATCCCCTGTTCGGTATAAACGCTGTCCAGGCACTTGGCTAAACGGATGCGGTACAAATTTTTCCGCTGTTAAACCTGCTCGATCAAGATAACCGCGCGATAAGCCCACTCCGCCGATATACAATTCTCCAACCACACTTAGCGCTACAAGCTCTCCATCAGCAGAAATAATGTAAGACTCTATATTATCAATTACTTTTCCTATCAATGAACGGTTTGCTTCAACCGATGTGCCCTTTTGACGGTCAAATTCATAAGCAGTCACATCTGCACCGATTTCTGTAGAGCCGTAAATATTAAACAGGCGCGAATGTGGAAAGCGACGTGAGAAACTGACCATATCTGGTAAATTTAATGCCTCACCACTACTGAAAATAGCCTTGAGATAAGGCGCTTCGCCAGCATCTTCACTTTCCAGTAATAATTTTAATAAAGAAGGTACCAAAGTGATATGAGTAATCTTCTGTTGATTGAGAGTTTCCATTAATAACGATGGGGACTGAAGTAATTGTGTCGCAACGATAACCAGTGGTACACCTGCGGAAAGCGCTTGAAAAATTTCCGCCACGTGATCAACAAAACCTAAACTGGTTTTTTGACACAATACATCATCGGCCTTCACACCAACACTTCGTTTTAGCCAGTTGACTCGATTTACAATGCTACGATGTAGCCCCATCACTCCTTTAGGCTGCCCTGTAGAACCCGAGGTATAGATGAGATAACTCAAATTTTCCGGGCCTAATCCGAGACTTTGAGTGCAGATATTATCGGTGCTATGTTTCGATAGCAAGATGTCAAAGTCTTCACTATTTACCAACAATAATTCTTGATGAATTGTTGAAAATTGCGCGGCTAAATTTACTTCCGTTAATAGTATGTCGACACCTGAATCATCCAGCATATATTGTACACGGAAAGGAGGATAACTCGTGTCGATTGGTACATAGGCCGCTCCAGATTTTAAAATACCCAGAATACTCACCACCATATCGATGCCACGATTAACACAGATCCCCACGAGGGCTTCAGGACCAACGCCTTGATCAACCAAATAATGGGCTAATCGGTTTGCACGTCGGTTAAGCTCATCATAGCTGAGTTGACGTTCTCCACAGACCAGCGCGGTTGCTCTTGGGTTGGTGGCAACCTGCTCTTCAAACAATTCATGGATACATTTTCCCTCTGGATAAGGATGAACATTTTTATTGATATTTCCTAACAATTGAGTTTGTTCTTCTCTACCCATCAAACCACTGAGGGTGATCTGCTCGTGGACCTTGTTCTCCATATGAGAAATAATATTTGCCACATAACCTTTGATTCGCTCACGAAAGCTTTCATCGAAAATTGTTGCATCGACTTTAATTCCCATTACAAACTGCTGTGTGAGCTCATCTTTAGAAACTTCAACGTGTATGGAATAGTTAGTCTCTTGGCGTCCGCCTATCTTTTGTGGTCCGCCAACATTTCGTTCAACAATGACTTCTCGTCCCGTTTGTTGCGTAATTTTCTGTTTGTCATATTGGTCTGTATTTTGATGATACACATGCCAATTAACATAGTTAAATATCGAACTTGAAAAATCCATTCCCGTCACGCGTTGTATCTCGGCGATCGGGTAATGCCTAAAGCCATGTTGTTCGCGTAATTCCTTATCGGTTGCTTGAATAAAATCTGCCCAGCAAGCTCCCTCCATCGAAACACTCATTGGCAAAGTGTTAAGAAATACACCAATCATTTTATCTCCACCCGGAATTTCAGGGCGTCCTTGATTTAATACCGGACCAATGACCTCATTCGAGCCATCAAGTAATCCCAACAAAGCGAGATAAACCGAACACCATACACTTTTTTCCTGTACGCCTAAAGACGAGGCCAAATCGATTAATTTCTGACTAGTCATGGTCGGGATTTCACATTGAATGATAGCACTCTCTGATTTCACCCGCCCGGTCCACCAGGGTGAACTTGCGCCTTCTAGTTTATCTCGCCAATATGTTTGTTGTTCCTGTGATGAAATTGCCGCTTGTTCAAGCGCTATAAATTGGTTGTACGATGGTAAAGTTTCATAATCACTCGTACAGCCATTAGTTTTAAGCTGAGCGTAGGTAGAATATAGTTCAGTGGCAAAACTTTCCAAACTCCAACCATCCCAATGAGCGTGATGAATAAACATGCCAAATAAAAATCTATTATCTGGTAATAAATGTATACTGAGTCGCCATAACTCAACCGAAATATCCAGTGGGTTTTCTTGCTCTGTTTTCATCCATTGATCAATTGCTTCCTGAACCAAGTCTTTATCTTGCTCAGTGATTTTTGACACATTTAGTTCTGCTTTTTTGTTTTTGAATATTATCTGCAAAGGCCGAACACCCGATAAGTGGTACACGCTTTTTAGCATCGGATGCTTATTCATTAAGTAAATTAACGCTTGTTCGAACAAACTATGATCCCAAGCCTCATTAAACTCATAAACGTGCAGGTTTTGATACACGTTCAAGTGACTCTGCTTCATCGCCAATACCACCATCCCTTGCTGCATCATTGATAACGGGAAGGCGTCTTCCAATTGTTCGTCATCATACTGCTCACTGAGTAATTGATTCTCCTCATCAGTTAACATTGCAAACGGAGCAATTTCGGTATACTCCGCTGATTCAAGACCGCCCTGTTCGAGCACTGCGGCTAATGCACCCACCGTTGGATGAGCGAACAGATCTTTAATTGAAAACTTCATTCCTTGCTTTTTGGCTTCAGCCACTAGCGCAATCGAGCGGATAGAATCTCCACCTAAAACAAAGTAATTGTCTTTGATCCCAATCTTATCAAGATCTAATTTTTCTTGCCATATTTCAACCAGGGCTTTTTCGGTATCACTCTGTGGTGCTATATAATCCGATTCAACATCAAACTTGACAGGTGCAGGCAGTGCTTTTAGATCTAAGCGACCGTTGACGGTTAAAGGTAAAGCCGATAACACGACAAATTCTTGAGGTATTGGGTACAAGCGAGACTGAATTCGCAAATGTTTGTATAAACCACAGGATAATTCCGCGGCTTCCATGCCTGCTACCGTCGGCACCAGATAACAAACCGATTGTCCTTCACGCTGGACAATTACCACTTCTTTTACGGTGTCGAGTTCCAACAACAACGTTGTTAGCTCTTCTGATACAAATCGGGAGGATTTCACTCTGTTTCGTCGGTCGACCTGGCCAAAATATTCAAGCTTTCCATCCGCCAGATAACGCACAAAATCACCGCTTCGATAAAGTCGTTCGCCCTTGGATTTACTGAAGGGATCCGGTAGAAAATGTTCGGCGGTCAAGCTGGGCTGATTATGGTAACCATTCGAGATGCTGTCACCGCTGAGATACAACTCACCGACAAGCCCTTGAGCCACTAACTCACCTTGCGGATCAAGAACGAATACGCTGTTATTACTGACTGCTCGGCCCAGCTGTTGTGGCTGCATCCGGCAATCCTTGCTTTTTATGCGGTCTCGGTAAGCTTCAACAGTTTGCACAGGGACTAGATATTGCTCACCCCTGAGCAAGGCTCTCCAGCCGTCAAAAACAAAAACATTAGACGACACTGGTGCAGCACATAACAAGCTACGCGACGATGACAATTCTCCGCAATCGCTATGCAATAAGCAGCTAATACTTTGATGACTCATTCCCTGCGCTTGCAGCCCGCCGCTATCGCTGGCGGTATAAATTACACACGCCAAGGCTAACGGAGTTAAAAGTTGTGGCGGATTGTAGACTTCATCTGGCCAAGTTTTTTCCTCATCCATATTGACATATTGTAGACGATGAGCGCCTGTCTCTTCGTCTGGTTTACTGATTAATTCGTTTAATCCGATAGCAGAACGGGTTACGATCAAGGTAATACAGGTGTCTTCTAGCTGATAGTCCAGGCCAAGCGCAGGCGCTTTGGGGTCTAGCACAACACAAACGCCCCCTGTTTTTAAGATCCCCAAACTGGCGACCAGCATATCGAGAGTGTCTTCAACGCAGAGCCCGATCCAAGTCTGCGGGCCGATACCTTGCGCCATCAAGTAATGGGCTAATTTATTTGCACGGTTGTTGAGCTCATGATAGCTCAGTGACTGGTCTTCAAAGACCAGTGCAGTAGCTGTAGGGTTGCTCACCACTTGCGCTTCAAATAATTCATGGATGGTGATATCTTTTGGATATTGTGTTTGGGCTGCCTTCCACTCTACTAGCAACTGTTGTTTTTCGCTTTCACTCAAAAACCCGAGTTTAGAAACACTGGTTTCAGGGGCCTCAACGATGGCTTCTAATAAACGTTCATAATGGCCTAACATACGCACTATCGTGGAGCGGTCGAATAAATCCGTGTTGTACTCCATGCCGCCTATGATCCCTTCTTCTGTCTCTTGCAGGGTCAACGTTAAGTCATAACGGGAAACGCCAGCTTCAGACACATCATCGGTATTGTCTAATCCTAAAGGTGTTAACTCAAGATCAGACAAAGTAGCACCGTCCATTGGTACATTCTGCAGTGCAAACATCACCTGAAATAATGGTGAATGGCTTAAACTTCGCTCAGGGCTCAGCTCTTCTACTAATTGTTCGAAAGGAACGTCCTGGTGAGCGTACCCTTGCAACGCCACTTCTCGAGTTTGTTTGAGTAACTCCACAAAACTCGGATCTTGGCTTAAATCACTGCGCATCACTAAAGTGTTAACAAAAAAACCAATCAGTCCTTCTGTTTCCTGCCTTGTTCTATTGGCTATCGGTGTGCCTATCGCCACATCGCCTTGACCTGAGTAACGACTTAATAGCACTGAAAATGCGGACAATAAACTCATATACAAGGTCACGCCACGAGCTCGACTCAGTTCCTGCAGACGAGTCGACAGTGCGTTCGGTAAATTTATCGATTGAAAACTTCCACAGAAGGTCTGTTCTGCAGGTCTTGGCCTATCTAACGGTAGGTTCAATAACGGCGGCAGACCTGCTAGCTCATCCCGCCAGTAACAGAGTTGGCTTTCGAGGACCTCACCACTTAACCATTGCCTTTGCCAATGGGCATAATCGATGTATTGGATAGGCAGTGGTGCCAATGGCGAACTTTTACCTTGCTTAAAAGCTTGATATAAAGCCATTAGCTCTTTAAAGAATATCCCCAACGACCAGCCATCTGACACACTATGGTGCATCGTCACCAGCAACACATAACTGTGTTTATTATCATCACTTTGTTCGCTTTCATCAAGCAACAAACGGATCCGACAAAGCTTATCTCGGGATAAATCAAATGGATAATTGCGCTCATACTGACATATTTCCTTCAACGTAGCTGCTGAAACGACTGTCTCAATTTCCAGCGATAAAGGAGTTGGATCAATAATCTGAACTGCGCTGTCTTCAAACGCCTCAAAACACGTTCGTAGTGTTAAATGACGATTAATAATTTCCTGTAAACTCTGCACTAACACTTCAACATTAACCTCACCAGTTAAACGAAATGCCAGTGGTATGTTGTAGACCGCACTCGGCCCCATATATTGACTTAAAAACCACAATCGTTGTTGCGCATAAGATAACAACAAAGGACCTTTGCGAGACACCAATTCTATCGGTAATAATTCAAAAGCTTCACCTTGCTGCAGTTCAGCGATGACTTTCGCTTGCGCTTGTAATGTATGCAGCTCAAACAATAATGGAATGGGCATATCGACCGTAAAGGCTTCCCTAATGCGCGACAACAACTGCGTCGCTAATAAGGAATGTCCACCCAGCGCAAAGAAGTCATCATATCGACCCACACGTTCACACTGTAAACACTCACCCCAAAGTTGAGCTAACAGCTCTTCAGTGATCCCATCGGGAGCCTGGTAGGCCATTTGTTGATTCGATATATCCGGCTCGGGTAATGCGCCCCGATCTACCTTGCCATTCACAGTTAAAGGCAATTCCTTTATCACCATAATAATAGACGGCAACATATAATCGGGTAATCGGTGACTGAGTTGTTGACGAATATCATCTAATCGACTCTGCTCTGAATCGCTCACATCATAATTATTGTTGTCTGCAAAGACCACATAAGCCACCAGACGATTATTTCCTGGTGCCGTCACAACAACATCCTTCACTTGTGCATTATCGAGTAAAGCACTTTCAATCTCACCCAACTCAATCCGGAATCCCCGGATTTTGACTTGGTGATCGACCCGACCAATAAATTCCAAATTACCATCAGGTAAATAGCGAACGAGATCTCCGGTACGATATAGTCGTTCGCCTGGAGTTTGGCTGAACGGATGCGGCACAAAATTCTGTGCGGTTAAATCAGATCGATTGAGGTAACCTCGGGATAAACCCGCTCCACCCAGATACAGCTCACCCACCGCACCTATGATTACAACTTCTGATTGAGGCCCTAATATGTATGCTTGAGTATTGGCAACCGGACGACCAATAGTCTCAGGACCATTTAAATATCTTAATGTACAGGTCGAATACGTAGTTCCTTCTGATGGACCATATAAATCATAAACTCGTTTCAAGTTCGTCGTCTCATAGAGCCTATCCACCAAGGAAGCCTTTAATGGTTCTCCGGCCAGATTAATCACTCGCACACCATCCAGTGCAACCTCTTCGAGAAGCGCTTTAGCGGCTGAGGGTACGGTATTGATCAGCGTGACTTGGTCCCGTTGTGACAGATAAGGGAAAGACAAAATACTGTCGGTAAGAATACATTGCGTACCATAACTTAAGGGTAAAAATAATTCATACACTGATAGATCGAAACACATCGAAGTACTGGCTAATACGCCTTGTCTGTCGTCGACACTCAGTTGGTTACTCGCCCAGTTTAAAAGCGACACTAAGCCTTGATGTTGAATCCCAACGCCTTTGGGTTGACCGGTACTGCCTGAAGTATAAATTACATAGGCTAAATTTGATGAGTCCAAAGCAATCATAGGGTTATCATGTGGATACGAACAAATATCACTTTTATCGTCCAAATCAATGCATTGAATCACTCGCGATGTTTCATTGAGTTTAGTCTGGGCAGTGATTATTTTACTTAAATCCACAGACTTCTGGGCTTTGGAGTGAGTCACAATAAGTGTAATTCCGCTGTCTTCAATCAGATAAGCCAATCTTTTATCGGGATATTTCGGGTCAAGCGGTACATAGCAACCGCCCGCTTTCAAAATCCCCATAATTCCAACCACCATTTCTAACGATCGCTCAAGGCAGATCCCGACCCGCATTTCTGGAATTACACCTTTTGCAATCAGGTGATGGGCCAATTGATTTGCTCGACGATTCAAATCACCATAATTCAAGAATTTAGATTCAACATCCCGATCTTCGTACACTACTGCGACTTCATCCGGATTTTTCACTACCTGCTCTTCAAACAATTGATGAATACATTGATGTTTTGGATAGCCTTTGGAGGTGGCATTCCAATCGAGCAGCAAATGATCTATTTCTTCTCGCCCTAACAAAGCCGTCTTATCAATCAAATCATTACTATGAGTTTCTAACTGGTGAATTATATTTGCCACATAACCCGGGAGCCTTTTACAAAACGCTTCATCAAATACCATTGAGTCTGCGCTGATGTTCATACTGAACTGCTCGGTCATTTCGTCTTTGGTAACATATACGCTAAACAGATAATTAGTTTCAGCCCAACCCGCTACTTTCAAAGGCGTTTGGACGCCAGAATTATCCACGTCATGATCTATTTTAGTTCCTGATATGTGCTGATTGGTTTGCACCTTCTGCTTTTGGTCATTTCCTTCGTAGTAAACATGCCAATTAGTATAAGCAAACAATGATGACGATAATTCTAATTCAGTTAATCTTTGTATCTCTGATAAGGGGTAATGTCTATAGCCGTGCTGCTCCCGTAGTTCCTGATCGGTGGCTTGAATAAAATCAACCCAACTTTTATCCGTCATCGAAATATGCATCGGCAATGCATTTAAAAATACCCCAACCATTTTATCACCATCAGGGATCTCGGGACGTCCCTGAGACAGCACAGGTCCAATCACCTTATCGGAACCATTCAGTAATCCCATTAAAACAAGGTATACAGAGCACCATAAGCTCTTTTCCTGCACGCCTAAAGTAGCCGCCAAGGTCCTCAACTTCTGACTGGTGGCAACGGAAATATCACAAGGTATAGAAACACTCGGTGATTTCTCTCGTCCAGCCCACCAAGGTAAATTCGCACCCTGGAGTTTACTTTGCCAGTAATCCCGTTGCTCTGCTGAGTTAATTGCCGTCTGCTCCAATGCAATAAACTGGTTGTACGAAGGTAAGACTTTATAGCCACTCACTTCACCACTGTTTCTTAACTGTGCATAGGTGGAATAAAGCTCGGTGATAAAGCTTTCTAAACTCCAACCATCCCACATCGCATGATGAATGAACATGCCAAACACAAACTGGTTTTCTGGTAACAAATGTACGGTCGAACGCCATAATTCTTTTGAGGTGTCTATCCCCGCCGCCTTTTCTGTTTGCATCCATTTATCAATTGACGCTTGGTTGGATACTTCATCCCCGTCGCTGAGATCTACAATAGCCAGATTTGGCTGCTTATCTTTTAACAATAATTGTAGCGGCCGTCCACCCGATAAGTTGTAGACACTTTTTAACATCGGGTGTTTGTTCATTAAATGGGTCAATGCCTGCTCAAACAGCGTAGGATCCCAAATGTCATCAAAATGATAAATCTGAAAGTTTTCATACACGTTCAAGTGGCTCTGTTTAAGTGCCAGTAACACCATACCGTGCTGCATCATTGACAACGGAAAAGCGTCTTCCAGGTTATCTTTATTATATTGTTCGTCGAGCAGTCGAGACTCTTCCCCTGTCAACATTGAAAATGGCATTATCTCAACAAACTCTACCGCATCGATTCCGCCCTTATCTAACGCAGCCGCTAAAGCCCTAACAGTCGGATTAGCGAATAGATCTTTGATCGAAAAAACCTGACCGCGTTTTTTAGCTTCTGCAACCAACGAAATTGAGCGAATCGAATCCCCCCCTAATACGAAGTAGTTGTCTTCGATCCCAATATTATCCAGACCTAATTTTTGTTGCCAGATCTCAACAAGAACTTTTTCAATTTCAGTCTGAGGCGCGATATAGTTCGTATTATCCGATTGTTTAGCAGGTGCCGGTAAGGCTTTTGAGTCTAAGCAGCCATTGTCAGTTAAGGGTAAGACAGCTAATACGACAAATTCTTCCGGCATTGGATAAAGGTTGTTCTGACTTCTGAGATGTTTGCTTATGCTCGAAAATAATTTCTCCTCGTCAATCTCTGCATCAGTAGGCACCAGATAACACACTAATTGCCCTTCACGCTCGACAATCGCCAGCTCTTTGATAGCGTCAAGTTGCAACACTGTCGTTGTTAACTCGTCTTGCGCTAATAATAGCGCTTGCGTTGTAAGCTGTTGGGCTACTCGGTCAAGATATTCAAGTTGGCCGTCCGCTAAGTAACGTACCCTGTCACCAGTACGGTAGAGTCGCTCACCAGAGGCATTATTAAATGGATCCGGCACAAAGTGCTCAGCGGTTAAGCTGGCCTGATTAAGATAACCCAGGGAGACACTGTCACCGCTAAGGTACAACTCGCCGACAATGCCTTGCGCCACTAACTCTCCTTCCGAGTCAAGAAGGAATACGCCGTTATTACTCACTGCGCGTCCTAATGCTTGTGGCTGCGCCCGACAATCTAGGTGTTGGATACGCTCACGGTAGGCTTCAATAGCTTGCATCGGTGCCTCGTATTGCTCACCCTTGAGCAAGGCGCGCAAGGCGTCAAAAACAAACACATCAAACGAGATAGGTGCGGCACATAACAGACTTTGCGGTGATGAAAATTGAACGCAGTCGCTATACAATAAACAACTGATATTTTGGTGGCTCATACCTTGCGCTTGCGGCTCGCCGCTATTGTTATAACTGTCGGTATAACTGTTGCTGTAAAATACGCACGCCAAAGCTAAAGCATTTAATCGGCACGGTGGGTTACTGACTTCATTTGTCCCTATATTCTCCGTATCCAGATTAACAAATTGTAGCCCACGCCCACTTCCCTGCTCGACTCCGGCCTTGCTCAATTGGTTTAATTCAATTGCCGCAGACACGTCTGATCGGGTTACGATTAATGCTATACCACTGTCTTCCAGCTGATAGGCTAACCGCAATGCAGGGTTTTTGGGATCCAGTACAACACAGGCACCACCAGTTTTTAAGATCCCCAGGCTAGCGACCAGCATTTCCACGGGGTCCTCAACACAGAGCCCAACGCAAGTTTGCGGGCCAGCGCCCTTAGCTATCAGATAGTGGGCTAATTGATTAGCACGGTTATTCAGTTCAATATAACTGAGTTGTTTTTGCCCACAGACCAGCGCAATGGCGGTTGGATCACTGGCAACCTGCGCTTCGAATAATTCGTGGATACAACGATTTTTCGGATAATCACCCTGGGCAGAGTTCCACTCAATTAACTGTTGTTGTTTTTCGGCTTCACTCAGATAAGGCAGCGCTTTAACATATTTAGCATCAGGTTCAATCAAACCAGCAAAAATAATATCTAAATGTCCGAGTAGACGAGCAATTATTTCAGCTGAAAATGAATCACTGGAATAGTCCAGATTAAAAACTAATTCCTTACCCGGCACTACAATCAGGGTCAATTTGTAATCTGTTCCTTCATCGCTGCCCATACCATCAATGTCAATCCCTGTGCGACTGTCATCTTCTGCATCATCACTTAATTTATCCACTATTGGATAATTTTCAAATACCAATAACGAGTTAAATAAACGTTGTCCAGCAGCTACCCCACTAGCACGTTGGATCTCTACCAAAGGAATGTAACCAAAACTTTCCCTTTCTACTTGAGACTGATGCAATGACTGCAACCAATCTTTTATTGTTTCATCATGCTCAAACTCAACTGAAATTGGTAGTGTATTGATAAACAGTCCAACCATTTGTTCAATACCTGCGATATCTGCCTGACGACCAGAAACTGTCTGGCCAAAGACTACACAATCGTCTCCGCTATAGCGATGTAAAAGATAAGACCAGGCACCTTGAATCACCGCATTCAACGTAACGCCGAAGTGCTTCGCCAACTCGATTAAAGACCTTGTACGTTTTTCAGAAACCACTAACGACTGTTGCTGATGCTCTTGAGTACCCGAGTCAAACTGCAATTCTTCAAAACAAAATTTCGTTTGCGAAGTAACGCTCGACAACTCTTTTCGCCAAAACTCCTCAGCTTTCACTGGGTCCTGCGATACCAACCAGGCTACATAATCTCGGTATGAGACTACAGCAGGTAGTGAAATTGTTGTTTCGCTTAACAGTGAATCGTAACAACTAAACAGCTCATTGAATACGATCGGAGAACTCCAACCATCGAGCAGACTATGGTGATGTGTCCATAACCATCGATACTTTGACTCTGACAGGCGCAGTAAACTCATTCGCATTAAGGGCGCATGACTAAAATCAAAACCAATGCACTTGTCATTTCGACGATATTCTTCAAATACTGATGCTTGCTCTTCACTCGTAAGATGACGCCAATCTTTATGTTCCCACTTGAGGCTTACCTCTTTAATCACAGCCTGAAGTGGCTGTTCTAATCCACCGTCAATAAAAGCAGTTCTAAAAATAGCGTGCCTTTTTACCAGAAGCGCCCAAGCCTGTTGGAATATTTGTGGGTGAAAAGTCCCCTTAAAGTCGATATACATCTGTGTGGCATAAGCTTTTTTATGTTCATCTAACAGACTATGAAATATTAACCCCAGTTGCATGCCCGTTGCGGGGTATATATCTTCCAAATTTGGATATTCATCTTGCCAGCAATCTAAATCACCCTGTTCTAATTTGACAAGTGGAAAATCTGACGGTGTATAACTTCCAACTTCTGGTTTCAAACAATGTTGAATCAGAGTCTGCAAGGATTCTAAGTAATGCTTACCTAAATTTTCGATGGTATTTCGACGATGAATCTTTGGACTGTAATCTAGAGAAAACTGTAAACGACCATTGTTCACTACACCGTTAAAACCTAGCAAATGTTCACGTGGATGCTCACGATCAGCGTCACTTCCCGTATCATCTGTACAGGGACGAAATAAAGCATTTTTATTGTATTGCTGGTTGAATTGACCTAAATAGTTAAAAGCTACCGGTACTGAATTATTTTTTTCGAACTGAACAAAAGCGTCATCTTCGGACAAATACCGAAGGATCCCATAACCAACCCCCTTGTGAGGTACCCCTCTGACTTGTTCTTTGATCCCTTTTATCAGATCACTTAAGGACAATTCATCAGCAGTTACGTCACCCTCGATTTTCAAACACAAAGGATATCGACTGGTAAACCAGCCAAGGGTTTCACTCAAATCCCCTCCTTCAATCAATTCTTCTTCTCGTCCGTGACCTTCAAGATTAATGCGAAGTGAATCTTGACCACTCCATGCATGAAAAGCCATCATTAAGCCTGCGAGCAAAAGCTCTTGGATCTGAGTGCGATACGGGGAACTACATAAAGTTAATAATTCATTCGTTTCTTTATGACTAAGTTCAAAAACAATATTATCAGCACTGTCATAGGTATCCGCACCGGGTAAAAGATGATCTGTGGGTATCGCTGGTACTTTAGATAAAAATTGATTATTCCAATAGCTTTTTTCTTTTATTATGGCATCACATTGACTGTAATTTAGTAAAGCCGCAGACCACTGCTGATAACCTGTGGTTTTTGGAGCCAACACAATGTTCTCGCTGGCACTCCATTGTTTAAAAGCTAAGTTTAAGTCATTCAACATAATTCGCCAGCTAACACCATCCACAATTAAATGATGCGGGACTATCAATAAACGGCTGTCTTTGTTATTCGGTGCTTTAAAATATACAATCCTGAGTAATGGTGCCTCATCTAAGACGAAGCTTGCTTTTATTTCTCTTCCACACTTTTCTAACTTGCGTTGGCGAGACTGAGCAGTTTTACCCCTCAGACTTATCTGTAATACTATCTTATCTACAGCATCCTCAAGATTCATCTCGTTTAGCGATTCGAACTGCGCCTGCCAATGCCCCGATTTTTCTTTATAACCTAATCTTAAAGCGTCATGACGTTGAATGAAATTCACAACAAATTTTTTCAAAAATTCAACACAAAAACCTTCTGGTACATCCAATAAATTTGACTGATGAAAGTGTTGTGGTCTGGCAGCTTGAGTGTTGAAGAACCATCGTTGAATAGGTAACAACTCCATTGGTCCAATGGATTCAGATTGCTCTTTTTGCCCTTCTAATGTGCTGACTTCTTTAGATAATTGCCTAATAGTCGGATGTTTAAATAGTTGACGCACCGTCAGTTGTAATCCGGAAATTTTAGCCTGGGAGACGACCTGAATCGATAATATTGAGTCTCCTCCAATGCTGAAGAAATTATCTTCTATTCCAATTTTTTCAACTCCTAATACCGATTGCCAAACCTTACACAAAGATTGCTCGATTTCAGTAGAGGCCTCTACAAAATTATTTTCTTGACCCGACAAATCAGGTACGGGTAACGCAGCTAGATCCACTTTTCCGTTAATTGTTATTGGCAGCTTTTCCATGACAACGATAGCAGCAGGCACCATATACGCAGGTAATTCAGCTTGCACAAGGCTTCGCAATTCACACCTTAAATTATTCGACTGTTGCAACTGATTGGAATTTTTCGAAAATTCATTTAAATCGCCATCTTGTTTCACCACGTAGGCAACTAATCGCTTGTTATCAGGCGAATCCTCCCGAACGAGTACTACAACATCCTTAATTTGATTATGTTGCAATAATAAGTTTTTTATTTCACCTGGCTCTATTCTAAATCCTCGAACTTTGACTTGCTGATCAACGCGTCCAATAAATTCCAGATCTCCACTTCCTAGATATCTTACTAAATCACCCGAGCGATACAAGCGTTCACCAGCTGTTGTGCCAAAGGGGTTAGGCACGAATTTTTCAGCCGTCAGACCTGGTCTGTCCAAATAACCACGCGATAAACACGCCCCACCCAAATTCAACTCTCCGGCTACACCATCAGGTAATAATTTCCCATCTGCACTCAGTACATAACAAGTAACATTTTTGATTGGTTTACCAATCGGAAGATTTGAAGTGTTTAGTTCAGTTATTTGGCTCGTGGTTGAAACAACTGTATTTTCAGTTGGACCATAAGCATTGTACAAGTCGCGACCTTTGGCCCATTTCTTGACCGTTTCCAACGACGGACTTTCACCACCAACGGTCAAGGTTTTGACCGACTGAAAATCGGTTACGCTGAGCATACTTAATAAAGCAGGCGGAATAAAACTATAAGTAATGTGTCTTGTTTTAACTATTTGGTTAAGCAATTCAACAGATTTAACTGTGTTTTCAGGAATTAAATGTAAAACACTTCCTGAGATAAAAGCCATGCTCCAATCCCAGGTTGCCGCATCAAAACTTAGTGATGCAAATTGAAGTATTCTGCTGTCATGATCAAACCCATATTGCTTACTTTGGAAAGCGGCAAGATTCTGGAGACTTTGATGGGTAATTGACACACCTTTGGGTTTACCTGTACTTCCAGAAGTATAAATGACATAGGCTAAATTAGAAGGATTTACGCTTGTCACCGGATTATTCGAAGAGTACAACTCAAAGCGGAAATCATTGTCGAGGTTTATAAAGCTAGTTTTTAGATTTGTTTTACCGTCTTCAAACTGATCAATTTTCTGTGCCGATTTCAAAGAATTCTGTACACTTGATTGAGTCAAGACTAGCTCAACACCACTATTTTCGATCAAGTAAGCCTGTCTCTTTTTAGGGTAATGTGGATCAATTGGGAGAAAACATCCCCCTGCTTTTAGAATCCCCAGAATTGACACTATCATCTCTATTGAACGATCAATACAAACACCAACGAGAACTTCTGCAGTAACACCTCGTTCAATAAGATAATTAGCTAACTGATTGGATCGGCAATTTAATTCCCCGTAACTCACATATTGTTGTTCAAACACCAACGCAATTGCATCTGGTCTAAGCTTTGCCTGCTCAGTAAATAATTCATGGATGCATTTGTTTTTTAAAATGTCTTCTCGTGTATCGTTCCTTTCTACGATCAATTGATGTTTTTCAATACGGTTCAATAAACAACACGCTTGATGTTCTTGAGCGACATTTGCTAATATGGATTTTAAGGCTTCAAAATAGTAACTTCCTATACGTTTAATCAATGCCAAATCATAAAGGTCTTCGTCGTAGGTAAACCATAACGACATTGCATTGCTGCCTACCGACCGAGAAAAATTAACGACAAAATCATAATTCGTCTGTTCAAACCCTTGCATATCCATGATTTCTATATCAGATTGCTCAGCGAGTTCTTTATAGGCATGAAAATAAGTATAATTAAAAATCACTTCTGAATGGATTTGCTGGGTATCTCGCTGAATGGCTGTAGATGGATAGTGGCGGTATTCCATATTTTCGCTCAGTCGTTCTGCGACAGATTCGATTAGTTCACCCCAACTCTCTTCACCTAATTCCACACACATTGGTAAAGAATTCAAAAATAGACCTAATCCCTCTTCACCACCTTCACTTTCTGGCCTACCGTTGACAACATAAGAAGTGAATGTCATCGATTGGTTACTTAAAGTCGACAGTACTTTAGCATGCGCTGCCATCAACACTGACTGCAACTGTACTTTCAGCTCGTTAGCCAACTGGATTATGGGATCCGATAAACCCGCTATTTCCGGAACTTCAAAAGAGTGGATGGATCGACTTCGAAGTTTACCATCAGACACCCGGTTTCTGGGAATTTGCTCCATAGGAGCTTGTTCCTGCATAACCATCCAATAATCTCTAGCTTGTGTATTGGTTAAGGCTTGTTGTTCAAGTGCGATAAAATCTCTAAATACATATTCATGTTTAATTTTAGGAAGTGCTTTACCGGATAATAATCTTTCATAGTTAATAAATAGCGTGTTGACAAAATGGGCATTACTCCATCCATCGTACACAGCGTGATGAAAACTCAAACTAAATTGAAAAGAATTCTGGCTACGTCTATGAATAAAGATTTTAAATAAGGGGCCCATCCATTCAAACGGATTTGCTCTCTCATCTTCTATCCAGTCTGCAATAAATGTTTCTTGTGTGGAGGTTGCTAATGCACTGATATCTTCACATACCAGAGGCAAGCAGACTAACTTATGAACTTTTTGCAGAGGACGTAGGCGATCTAAATCATACCCAGTTCGTAATACCGGATGTTGCTCAAACAAAAACGCCAAAACTTCTTCAAAAGAAGCTTGGCTCCAGACAGACTTGATCTGATAACTGAAAATATCATGATATGTATCCCCACGACTTTCTAGCTTGGAATGGAACACCATCCCCAACTGTAATTCAGACATTGGGTATACATCGTCATATTGTGAGTGATAATCTTTACCCAACGATTGTCGTTCATCTTCCGTTAACAGTGAGAAAGCTTTAGTATCAATGACTTGCTGTATCTGCAAACCCTCTGTAACGAGCTGTTTCGACAATTGTGCGATAGTTTGAAACTTAAATATGTCTTTTATACTCAGTGTCACATTGCTTGATCTCGCTTCTGATACAATGCGGATCGATAAGATAGAATCCCCGCCAATTGAGAAAAAGTTATCTTGAACACCTACTCGCTCGACGCCTAATACCTCTTGCCAAATCTCACACAGAATTTTCTCACTCTCTGTTTCCGGAGCGACATAGACTTCCTGTTGATTTGTAAAATCAGGTATTGGTAACGCGTTGAGGTCAATTTTTCCGTTACTGGTCAATGGCAATGACTTTAGCTCTACAATTGCTGAAGGGACCATGTAACCAGGTAACTGTGCATGGCTATAGTCACGTAGCATTTCGCTTAAATCTGTTAATGCAGGACTTGTTGTATTTTCATTATCCTCACCAGCCTCTACTGCTTTTTGGACCACATAAGCGACTAATCGTTTGTTACCTGGTTCATCTTCCCGGGCTAACACCACCACTTCTGTGACTTGCTCGTGCTGTTGAAGCACACACTCAATTTCTCCCAACTCTATCCTGAATCCACGGATCTTCACCTGATGGTCAATACGACCCATGTATTCCAATTCACCATTGGGTAAATAACGCCCAAGATCACCTGTTCGATATAATCGTTCACCGAGCTTAAATGGATTCTCAATAAATCGTGATGCGGTGAGCTCTTTACGATTAAGATATCCCCGAGCTACGCCTGCTCCACCCACATAGATCTCTGCGCTCACGCCCACAGGAACCAGAGACAACTCACTATCTAACAGATAGAGCTCCAGATCGGGTAATTTGTTACCTATTATATTTCTTGCTGTCCCTTCAAGATCCGCCTGATATAACCTTCGATAAGTCACATGCACTGTCGTTTCGGTGATCCCGTACATATTGACCAGCTGTATTTTTTCCTCGTCATGAAGCTCAAACCAAGGTTTTAACTGCTGTATTTCCAGCGCTTCACCACCAAATATGACTGCTCGTAATGACAATTCCTGCTGTTGTGCGCAATCAACCTTAATGATCTGATTAAACATCGTTGGTGTTTGATTAAGTACTGTTACTCGCTCATTGATTAATAGCGAATAAAAATCCTCAGGGGAACGGCTAACCCACGACGGTACTATGACTAAACGCCCACCATGACTCAACGCCCCCCAGATCTCCCAAACAGAAAAATCAAAAGCGTATGAATGAAATAACGTCCAGGTATCTTTTTCATCAAAATTAAAATCGGATGCGGTCGCACTGAATAAACGTGGGATGTTGCAATGCGGAATTAAGACACCTTTTGGATTTCCAGTAGTTCCCGAGGTATAAATAACATAAGCGAGATTATCTGGTGTTAATTCAATGTTTGCTTTGTCGATATTCGCCGTCGACTGGCTCGACAAAATGTTATTATTGCCGTTTGCATCACAGCCTTTGTCCAACCAGATAAACTGACAATTGATGGCTGAATCTAACGCTGATAATTTGCTTGCTAAGCCACTTTGGCTCAGAACAATTTTAACCCCTGAGTCCTCCAGTAAATAGTTGAGGCGTTTTTGAGGATGACCGGGATCGATAGGCACATAAGCCCCACCGGATTTTAATATCCCCAAAATTCCCACAACCATATCAACGCCACGTTCAACGCAGAGACCAACAAGGGACTCAGGAACGACGCCCTGCTTAATAAGGTAATGGGCCACTTGATTAGCGCGATGGTTAAGTTCACGGTAACTCAATCGCTCTTGTTCAAATGCCAAGGCTATCGCTTCTGGATCACGCTCGACCTGGGCTTCAAATAATTGATGAATGCAATGTTCCTGCGGTAAACTATCTTGAGTAACATTCCACTCGATTAACTGTTGATTTTTTTCAGCGTCACTCAAGAAATCAAGCTTCGATACAAGCGTTTGTGGTGCAGCAACAATGGCTTCTAATAATCTTTCAAAATGATTCAACATCTGCACTATTGTTGAGCGGTCAAACAAATCGGTGTTGTATTCCATACTTCCCACGATGCCTTGTGGGGTATTGCGCAATTCTAGCGTCAGGTCTACCCGCGAGACCCCCTCTTCTTCATGAGCAAAATTGAGAGTCGACAGCTCAATGCCACTGAGTGGGACTATTTCCATTTTCTCACTTTGCAATGCAAAAAATACCTGAAATAATGGCGAATGACTGACACTTCGCACAGGGTTGAGTTGTTCGACTAATTGTTCAAATGGAATATCCTGGTGAGCATATCCTTGTATGGCCACATCACGTGTCTGTTGAAGTAATTCCAGAAAACTCGGATCACCACTTAAGTTACTACGCATCACTAACGAGTTTACAAAAAAGCCTATCATCCCCTCAAGCTCTTTTCTCATCCGGTTAGCGATCGGTGTACCGATAGCCAGATCGTTTTGTCCTGAATACCGACTCAATAATACTGAAAATGCAGACAACAATGTCATAAACAATGTTACCCGATTAGTGCGGCTTAAAGATTCTAAACGCTCAGACAAGGATCTTGATAACGCAATCGGTTGGGCCCCCCCACGAAAAGACTGCTCTTTAGGTCTAGGTCTATCAGTGGGTAGCGTTAATAGCGAAGGTAATTCCGACAATTGACGTGACCAATAAGATAACTGGCTAGCTAATAAATCTTCTTTCAACCACTGTCGCTGCCAGTGGGCAAAGTCGGCATACTGAAATTTCAAAGGTTTAAGCGGTGATGGATTTTGGTTCTTGAACGCTTCATACAAAGCAGCCAGCTCATCAAAGAATACGCCCAGTGACCAACCATCCCAAATACTATGATGAGCGGTCATTAGTAGTACATAACTATCATCAGTTTTATCTTCAATCAAACGAAGACGGAATAAACACTCTTTCGAAAGGTCAAACGGGTAATGTCTTTCAGACTGAAAGAGTGAACGTAACTCAGATCCTGAAAAGACCGATTCAAGTTCAAGTGACAAAGGTGAACTATCAACGGTTTGAACAATTTGTTTTCCACTTTCTTCAAAACGGGTACGCAATATATCGTGTCGCTGGACTATCTCCTCTAAGCTTCTCACCATTGCTATAACATCTAGCCCACCTCTGAGACGCCATGAATGAAAGATGTTATAGACCGAACTAGGTCCCATAAATTGATTTAAAAACCACAGTCTTTGTTGAGCGTAAGAAAGTAGTTGAGGACTATTTTTTGGCGCAATCTCCAAAGGGCTAATGTCAAGCGTATCCCCTTGCATTGCTTGCACTATCGCAAGTGCTTGCTCCTGCAATGTTTGATGCTCAAATAAATCGCTAATCTTGAGTTGAACCGAAAATGAATCCCTTATCCAAGTCAATAATTGGGTAGCCAACAAAGAATGCCCGCCGATATCATAAAAATTATCCTGTCGAGAGACTTGCTCAAGTTTTAATACCCCACACCATAGGCTAGCCAACAATATTTCTGTTTCCCCTTCCGGGGCCAGGTAACCATGCTGTTCTGTGGATATTTTTGGATCCGGCAATGCCGTTCGGTTTAGCTTTCCATTGGCAGTCAAGGGTAAAGATTCTAATACTACAAAGGCCGAAGGGATCATATAAGCAGGTAACTGAGATTTAGCATAGTCGCGTAGCATTTCGCTTAAATCTATTAAACCCGGATTTGTTGTATTATCACTACCCTCACCAGCCTCTACTGCTTTACCGACCACATAAGCCACTAATCGTTTCTCGCCTGGTTCATCTTCCCAGGCTAACACCACCACATCTGAGACTTGCTCGTGCTGTTGAAGCACACTCTCAATTTCTCCCAACTCTATCCTGAAACCCCGGATTTTCACCTGATGGTCAATACGACCCATGTATTCCAATTCACCATTAGGTAAATAACGCCCAAGATCACCCGTGCGGTATAATCGTTCACCTGCCTTAAAAGGATTGTCGGTAAATCGTGATGCAGTGAGCTCTTTTCGATTAAGATACCCACGAGCTACGCCTGCTCCACCCACGTAGATCTCAGCGCTGACGCCCACAGGAACCAGAGACATTCCACTGTCTAACAGATAGAGTTCCAGATCGGCCAATTTGTTACCGATTATATTTATTGCTGTCCCTTCAAGATCTGCCTGATACAACCTTCGATAAGTCACATGTACTGTCGTTTCGGTGATCCCGTACATATTAACCAGCTGTATTTTTTCATCGTCATGACGATCAAACCAAGGTTTTAACTGCTGTATTTCCAGCGCCTCACCACCAAATATCACTGTACGTAATGACAATTCCTGCTGTTGAGTACAATCAACCTTAATGATCTGATTAAACATCGTTGGTGTTTGATTGAGTACTGTTACTCGTTCATTGATTAATAACGAATAAAAATCCTCAGGGGAACGACTAACCCACGACGGCACTATGATTAAACGCCCGCCATGACTCAACGCACCCCAAATCTCCCAAACAGAAAAATCAAAAGCGTATGAATGAAATAACGTCCAGGTATCTTTTTCATCAAAATTAAAATCGGATGCGGTCGAACTGAATAATCGCGGGATATTGCAATGCGGAATTAAGACACCTTTGGGATTTCCGGTGGTTCCCGAGGTATAAATAACATAAGCGAGATTATCAGGTGTTAGTTTAATAGTTGCTTTGTCGATATTCGCCTTCGACTGGCTTGAGAAAATTTTATCCTTCCCGCTTGCATCGCAATCTTTATCCAAATAAAGCAACTTACAATTGATGACTGAATCTAACCCTAAAAGTTTGCTTTCTAAGCCACTTTGGCTCAGAACAATTTTAACCCCTGAGTCTTCAAATAAATAATTGAGTCGTTTTTCGGGATGACCGGGATCGACAGGCACATATGCCCCACCAGATTTTAATATCCCCAAAATCCCCACAACCATATCAACGCTGCGTTCAACGCAGAGGCCAACAAGGACCTCCGGAACGACGCCCTGTTTAATAAGGTAATGGGCCACCTGATTGGCGCGATGGTTAAGTTCACCGTAACTCAATCGCTCTTGTTCAAATACCAGAGCTATCGCTTCGGGATCACGCTCAACCTGGGCTTCAAATAATTCATGGATGCAATGTTCCTGTGGAAAACTAGTTTGAGTAACATTCCACTCGATTAACTGTTGTTTTTTTTCAGCGTCGCCTAAAAAATCAAGTTTCGAAAGCTCAGTTTCAGGCGCATCAACGATGGCTTCTAATAATCGCTTATAGTGCTCAATCAACTTTTCAATAGTGCCATGATCGAACAAATCCGAATTGTACTCCATTCCGCCTTCAAGGCCAGTTGATGTTTCTGACAAGTAAAAGGCTAAATCATAACGAGATACCCCCGAACTCTCCTCCTTGTTATACTTAATCGGTGATAAATTCACCCCATCTAACGAAGCACTATTGGTTAAACTACTCGCAAAAGAAAAAGATACCTGGAACAAAGGCGTATAACTCAATGTTCTTGCCGGGCTTATCGCTTCCACTAATTGTTCGAATGGAATGTCCTGAAACTCTAGGGCCTGTGAGGCCATCTTTTGGTTTTTCTGTAAAAAGTCTGTAAAAACCGGATCGCCATTTAAATTACAGCGCATCACTAACATATTGATGAAATAGCCTATGATGTTCTTTGTTTCTGGTCGTACACGACTAGAAATGGGTGAGCCGATAGCAATATCTTGTTGACCAGAATATCGGCTAAGCAGCACCGAAAAAGCAGATAATAAGCAGGTATACAAAGTTACCGATTGTTCTTTACTCACTATTTTAAGTTTTTCTAACAGAGATGTAGATAATTCGAAAGAAGCGAGACCTCCATTAAAAGATTGACGAACCGGCCTTTTACGGTCCGTAGGCAGTTTTAAAAAAGGTTCCAAACCATTAAGTTGCTTTCGCCAATAGGACAATTGATTTTCTAAAACTTTTCCAGTAAGCCATTTCCGCTGCCATCGTGAAAAATCAGCGTATTGAATTGTCACTGGTTTTAATACAGACAATTCATTGTGCTTATATGATTTATATAACGATGCCAATTCTTTAAAAAAGACTTCCATAGACAAAGCATCAGAGATAATGTGATGCATTGTGATTAACAACGTAAAGTTTTTTTTCTCATTATTTTGTAACAACCGGATGCGACAGAGTCGGTCTTTCGATAAATCAAAAAGGGTGTTCCTCTCAGACTGACAAATTAATTCTATTGCCTCATCTGAGGGTAGGTACTCTAATTCAACCTTTGTTTCATCCGTTGGTGGGTCAATAATTTGTACCGCATTGTCCCCTTTCATAACAAAGCGTGTTCTTAGAGACTCGTGGCGATTTATAAGTGTTTGCAGACTATCTACAAGGGCTGATATTTTGAGTTCACCTTCAATATTCAGAGCAATGGGAAGATTATAAACCGCATTAGCTCCCACCAATTGATTCATAAACCATAAACCATTTTGAGCAAAAGACATTTCGGTATTCGAGTTGTCTTGATTTGAACCTGTAAGAGGTAAATCATTTACGGGCGAAGTCATTTGCTGGATTCTAAGTCGAAGTTTTTCCTTTGCAGATAATGGCTTCATACTTTCGGAGGAAGTATTATTGTTTTCTTTCATCTATTTTCCCCTTAATTCTCATCACATTTTTTTAAGTTAGACAACACTTTACTATTGGCTACTTTTTTAAAATTTCGTAAAATTGTTAATTTAGTTCCATTTGTTTAAGCAGTAACTCTGCTTCTTCTTCAGTTAATGAATCAATAGAATCTATCTTTTTGAGGTGTCCTATTTGGTCCACTAGTAGCGCAAGTTGAAATATTGTTGGGCTCTTAAGCAAATCAGCAACACTGAGTCGTATTTGAAAACAAGTATGTATTTGCTCTACAAGTTGCATTAGTAATATAGAGTGACCTCCAAGCTCGAAGAAGTTGTCATTTCGGCCCACTCGTTCAAGCTGAAAAATATCGCACCAAAGTTTAGCTAACTGCTCCTCTGTTTCTCCTTCAACGTCTTGAACCAGTTTTTCGTTTACTAAAACATCAGGCTTTGGTAAAGCGCTTCGGTCTAGCTTTCCATTAGACGTTACAGGAAAAGATTCAAGTAATACGAAACTGGAAGGCAGCATATAAGCGGGCAAATTGTCTCGGCAATGATCACGAATGTCGTCTATTACGTCATTATCAACAAGATCTTTCGTCACCACGTAGGCTACTAATGAATTATTATGCGATTTATCTTCAAAAGTTAACACGACAACATCTTTCACTTTGTCATGTTTTAAAAGTATAGTTGTAATTTCTCCTAGTTCTACACGAAATCCTCGAACTTTTACCTGATGATCAATGCGACCAATAAATTCAATATTTCCATCAGGCAAATATCTGACAAAGTCGCCAGTTCTGTATAATCGCTCCCCTGGATTTTGACTATAGGGATGAGGTACAAACTTTTCTGCGGTCAAATTGGCTTGATTCGTGTAGCATCGAGCTAAGCCTGAACCACTGATATACAATTCACCTATGCCCCCCATAGGGACTAGATGCATAGAACGAGATAAAATATAGAGATTTACGTTAGTTAGCGCTCTACCAATGGGTGGACAAAAACCTGGGGTTGTTTCAACAACATCATAAGCACTTGCTGCATGTGTTTCTGTTGGTCCGTAGTGATTTAATAGCTGACAATTTTTCACATTTAAACGCTCAACCAAATCTTCGTTCAAGCGCAATTGTTCCCCTGCAAAAATGATTTTCTGTATACGATCAAATTGTCGCTTTTGTTGAAAAAGTTGATAGGCAAATACTGGCGTTATAAAAATACGTTCGATGTTTTCCTGTTCAATTAAGTTCAAAAGTAAATTATTGTCAACCCTGGTTTCATTTTCAACTAATACAAGTTTACTATTAGTGAACCAGCTAGTAATTATTTCTTGAATCGAGACATCGAAGGATATAGAGGCAAGCTGCAAAGTAATTTGTGCTATATCCAGTTTCTCACTCTGGCACTGGGCTTTAACCACATTAGTTATAGTTTGGTGAGTTTGCATCACTCCTTTAGGTTTACCCGTAGAGCCGGAAGTGTAAACAACATAGGCCAGATTTTGAGGGGTTACTCCACGACAGATATTTGTCTCAGGAAGTTGTTCCAGACGCTCTAGATCTGTCATTCTATCCATGCAAAAAATTTTATCTTGAGAAAAATCAAATACAGTATGTAGCGATTTCTGTGTCAAAATTAAACTAACACTACTGTCACGGATCACATAATCAATACGTTGCTTCGAATAACTTGTGTCAATAGGGACATAAACACCCCCAGATTTTAGAATCGCAAGAAAACAAATTATACTCTCTATTGATTGATTTAGGTGCACGACAACTCGGGTCTCTGAATCTATTCCCTGTGAAACCAAATAATACGCTAGTTGATTGGATCGACTATTTAGCTCCCTAAAACTAAGCTGTTTTTCATTGTGTACCACGGCGATCGCATCTGGATTATTTGTTATATTTTCTTCAAATATTTCATGTATACACTTTTCATTAGTATAAGAAAGGGGGCTTTCATTAAGTTCAAACAACAGTTTATGTTGCTCCTGAGCTGATAGCATGGGTAACTCACCAACCTTTGTGTACTCCCCTCCAACAATTCCTTCTATTACCATAGAAAGATGCGTCATCAGCTGTTTGATCGTTTCTGCTGAAAAACAACCCGACCGATAGTTTAGTTTAAATGTGAGCTGTTCCGAGGGTATAACGACCAGCGACAGATCATAATTAGTTGATTCATTACTTCCAATTAAGCTAATTGGTAGGGACGATGGTTCTGTACTCGTGGTAGACGCCAATATATTTCTTGCTAATTTATCCCCGGCACTGTTTCCGAATTCAAGCTCAGCTTCATCCATAGGATAATTAATGAATGCAACTAAGGTATCAAACAGTGTTTCAGTTAACGGCACACTACTGCATTTTTGAATATCCGTTAATGACAGGTAGCTATATTTTTCTCTTTCTACGCTTTTATGATGCAAAGCCCTTAGCCAATCCCTGATAGTCAGTTCACTCGATACATTAATTTTGGCGGGTATTGTTCTGATCAACAAGCCAACTATTCCATCGACATCTGATATAGCGCCATCACGTCCAGATGCGGTTTGGCCGAACACCACTGAATCACTATCGCTATAACGACTGAGTAAATAAGCCCAACTTGCCAGTATGACAATGTTCAATGTAACTTGATTACTTTTAGCAAAGCGCTCAACTGAATTAGATTGCGCTACCGACAATTTGTGAATTAGGACATGGTTTTCACTGGTTAATGATTCATCTGTAGTGCGTTTAAGCCCTAAATCTGTTTTAGTTTCCACAAGGTCAAGTTGGTTCGACCAAAATTTACGTGCTATATCTTTGTCCTGTGCTTTTAGCCAATTCAAGTATTCTTTGTAATCTACCGCTTTTGGCAATCCAGCTTCATCAGCTAAAGAATCACTTGAATAGCATTTATTCATTTCCCTTAAAATGATAGCCATACTCCAGCCATCCAAAATACTGTGATGGTAGGTCCAAAGAAATCGATAGCGATTGTCTCTTTCTCTGATCAAAACAAAACGCATAAGCGAAGGACTGGTCAAGTCAAAACTTTTACGCCTATCTTCTCGACAATAATCTTCGAATGACGCGTCTAATTCACAATCGCTCTTATTTCTCCAGTCTAACTCAACCCAGCATAACTCGGCATTGGCGACCACCACTTGTAAAATATTGTTGCGTTCAAATCCATCGAAAGCACTTCTAAAGCTATCATAACGGCCAGCTATTAGATCCCACACTTGCTTAAAACGCGATACATCGATTGCTTGCTCAATTCCGAGATACACCTGGACGATATACCCCTCAGTATACGCATCCTGCTCATGACGACTGTGAAAAATTATCCCAGACTGAAGATCGGTTGCAGAATAACAATCAACCAGTGAAGGATATCGATCTTGTATAAGATCTACTTCCTCTTGATTAAGTTTCGCTTGCGGAAAATCGCTCGAAGTATAGCTAGATATTAATTGGCGACTGCAATGCTGAATGACATCCGAAAGGCTTTCCTGAAATAAATCAGCGAACATTTTTACCCTGTCATGACTGTAAAATGCTGGCCTGAATTCAATATTAAATTGTAATTGGCCCTTGCTTATCCAACCACTCAGGCCCAAATTATGGAAGTTTGATAACAAACTCCCTTGATAAAGTTTATCGTGCGTGTCCACATAAGAAAAGTCATTCTGCTGTAAGAATACTTGATCAAAATTACCGAAAAAACCAAATGTTATATTGCTTAGACTCTTATAAGTCGCATCGGGTTTTTTATCATCGTTAGACAATGACTTCATTACGTCAAACGCAACCCCTTTACTGGATGCATTACGTAACTCTTCTTTAGACGTCCTAATAAGTTCGGCAAAAAACTTGTCTCCCGAATTAACACTATCAGAAGCGGGAACTTGTACTGTTAAAGGAAAACATCGACTAAAACAACCTACAGTCTGATCCACATTAACATCACCAAATATTTCTGGCGACAACACCGCTCGTTCATGCTCTTCAAAATTGACTCGGATAAAATCCTGACCAGTCCATTTAGTTATAGAAAGAAAAAGAGCTGACAAAAGCAAATCATCTGTTTTAGTGTGATAGGCTTGATGGCAATTATTTAGCAATTCAAACGTTAAATTTTTATTTATGGCAATAGAAATTCTATCGCACGACAACTCATCAATATCTCCACTTACTGTATTATCGAGCGGAAGATTTGGCACTACTTTTGATACTTCAGATTGCCAATAATCAGTTTCAATTTTAAATTGGTAGGTCTCACTGTAATTCGCGATCTTTTTACACCAAGACTGAAAACTATGAGTCTTATTGGACAAATTAATTGATTGATTGAGACGCCAGCCTTCAAAAGCATCAATTAAGTCTTTGTACAGAACACTCAAACTCTTTGTATCGATGACCAAGTGGTGAGCCACCAATAATAAACGACTCTGTTCTGAATTGTCAGAATTAAAGTAAACCAACTTGATAAGGGGCCCTTCAGTAAACTCAATAGATTCTTTAACAGATTGAACTAGATTATCGATAACATCGTTAACTTCAAGACAGGACAATCCACTTATTGGATGTACTATGATAGTATTTTTCAATAAAACATCGGTTACTGGAGTATATTCCCCTATCCAGTTGCCGTTACGGTTCGAAAAACATAATCGGAAAACATCATGTCTTTCATAAAGCTCGATTACAAATTCTTGTAAAAAGTCGAGGTCAAAATTATCCGGGACCGTTAAGAGCATGCTCAAGTGGTTGTTTTTATCCAAACGTCGTTCTTGACTTAAGCATAACTGCTGCATAGGTAACAGTTCTAATTCCCCGACTGAAGTAGATTCAACTATATCAATAAACTCCATATGAGCAGCTAAAGATTCAATAGTAGGATGTTCAAGAATTGTACTGGTAGTCAACAAGTAACCACACCTCTTCGCTTGTGATACAAGTTGAATAGACAAAATTGAGTCCCCACCCAACGAGAAAAAATTATCCAAAATACTTATAGGGTTAATATTTAGGGTCTTTTCCCAAATATCCACCAAAACTTTTTCCCTTTCTGTTCGAGCCGAAACATAATCCTCATAGACAAAAGAGATACTATCCGGTGCTGGCAGAAGTTTGCGGTCAATTTTGCCATTGGCATTAATAGGTAATTCGGTTAACACAACTAATGCAGAGGGGATCATAAATTCAGGCAAATTTGCCTTAAGGTATTCCCGCAGCACTTGCTTTAAATCAGCATCTCTGCGAAGACGCATTGGATCTGTTGCCAGGGATTGAAAATCTAATGTGGTGGAAACTAAAGTTAACTCCTCTCGAGGCCGTTCTAAATGAGGATGCCACATTTTCAAACTGTACTCCCCAGTGATTTCACCGACTAAACTGGCCTCAACTTTGTAGCCATATTCGAGTGCAATATCAACATAGGATGTAAGTGAAATACTTGTTGGATTTTGTTTCACTTCATTAATTAAATTATCAAGCAATAGTGACTGCTGTCCGTCATTGTTTTCTCGAAACGCATTAAAAACCTGTAATTCATTTTGTAAACGAGAATCAGGTATATGCTCAAGGCTGACTAATTCTCTACCCAAAGAGAGTGCATCACGAAAAGCTTGTTCGGTATCGTTATTTTGCCGCCAATCAAGGTTATGTGTGACGGGTTTATTCTCATTTGTTTGTACAATGCTTTCATTGATGTGTAATACCGCATCAAAGCGATAACGAAATAACTCATTATCGAATTTATTATCGGTGATATCATATTTGGGTAAAATTTCAATATGACTTATTTCTGGAAAAACTGATTTTAGCAGCTGAAAAAATCTAGGTGATACGAGTAATTCATCGTCTTTCGCAACACGTGAATTTACAGCTCTTAGCAGGCTTGCATAATCAGTGAGACTATCAATTCTACTTAACTCTATTGAAGTAGCGAACGCACCTAATAAATCATAGTTTCTTACATCGCCTAAGAATAGCGTTCCACCCAAACGCAGGTGTTTAATGCAAGCACCTATCGTATCCATTAAGTAATCAATATTTGGAAAACATTGGAGAACGGAGTTTATTACAATCGTGTCGAATTTCTTTCCACCGTAACCGCTAAAATCTTTAGCTTCACAGCAAATAAGATCGACGTCCTTTTGTCTATCTGACGGAATATTAGACTTTAAGTAAGTGAGTGCGTTTTCTGAAAAGTCACTGCCCACATATGTTTTACAATCGGGTAATAAGCGATGCAATAGTAATCCAACACCACAACCAAGCTCTAGAATATGTTCGGGTTTAGTTCTATTAATTCTGTCCACAACCAAGTCTGCCCACACCTGCATTTCCAACAGGGGAATAGCGGAACGATCATAGCTATTTAGCCAACCGTCAAAACAATTTTTGGCCTCAGATTGTCCTATACCCTCACTTTCGACTGTTTTACTATAAAGATCTCGATCATATACTTGTTTCCATTCGTCCACGTGGTCATCTGTTTGCGTTTCATTTAAGTTGCAATCGTTCGATCCATCAATAATACTCTCAGATTGAGGTTCTTCTGACACCACGTACGCCACAAGTTGAGAATGTTCTCGTCCATTATTGAACGAAGTAACAACAGCTTCTTTTACTTGACTGTGACGTGATAATAAGTTCTCAATTTCACCTAATTCTATTCTAAATCCGCGAATTTTTACTTGATGATCGACCCGGCCTATATACTCAAGGTTTCCGCATGATAAATAACGGGCTAAATCTCCAGTACCGTAAAGACGAGCACCTGGCACATTGCTATATTGATTTGGCGTAAATTTTTCCGCCGTTAAGCTCGCCCGGTTTAGATACCCTCTAGCTAAACCAATTCCCCCTATATGAAGTTCTCCTTCTTCACCAATTGGCACCCTTTTATCTTGATTTAGAACATGTAATGTCGTGTTAGCAACCGGTTTCCCGACTGTTTCAATACCCTTAACACTCCGATGCGCATAAGTAGAGTAGGTTGTTGCTTCAGACGGACCATATAAATCATTAATTTTTACATCACCTAAATGAGCATACAGTTTGTCAACAAGCTTAGCTTGTAACCTTTCACCGGCTAAATTAATAACATGTATATTTTTAGGGATAGCATTCAGTGACAAAAGCGCATTAATAACAGAAGGCACTGTATTGATAATCGTCACTCTATATTTATTAGCTAAATTGTCGAGAGATAATATGTCGTCGACTAATATGCACTCATGACCAAAACACAGCGGCACGAACATCTCAAATATTGACAGATCAAAGCAAATAGAAGTACCTGCTAACACCGTTTGTAACTCTTTTTGATCAAATGTTTGTACTGCCCATGCCAATAATGACACCGTACTTTGGTGTTCAATACTCACGCCTTTAGGCTTACCTGTGCTTCCTGACGTATAAATGATATACGCCAAATTAATGGGGATGCTCCTTTGCATCAGGTTATAAGTCGGATAATTGGAAATTTCATTATCCCATTCAAAATCAATGTTGATTACATCAACCGAAATTAATCGTTTTAAATTAGACTGGGTAATTGCGAAGATAATATCTGAATCTTGTTGGATGTATCGTAATCGAGCTTCAGGATAAATCGGATCTAATGGAACATAACAAGCTCCTGCCTTAAGTATTGCTAAAATTGAGATCACTACTTCTAAAGAACGCTCTAAACAAACGCCAACTCTTACTTCAGACTGTACACCTCGTTCCGTTAGATAGTGCGCTAATTGATTCGACCGACGGTTTAATTCTGCATAGCTCAGTTGATGTTGCCTGCCCCCTTGATCCTCATATATCAATGCGGTTGATTCTGGCTTCTTCTTTACTTGTATTTCAAATAACTCATGTATACATTTTTCTTTTGGAAAATCACTTTCTGTTTGATTCCATTCACATAGCTGCGAGGGGATATGTTCTTCATTTATATGCTTAACCCTCATATCTGTACCATTAAATAAATTATTATTCATTTGTAATACCTGCAATATATATTTTTGCATTGGAGATCATTTCGCTCGCTCTTTCGATATCGAACTCAACGCCAGTAAAAGTCTCTAGCACAAGATATCTCCATGTTTGTATAACATCTAAATCCTCATTTGACAGAACATCTTCACTGAGTAAATTAGCAAAGTGTTCGGAGAACTCCTCAACCGGAATTTTGGCTGTGTTTCCTTTTACTTTAAGCCTTAAAACTGCATTAATAATTCCTGCATGTGCTAATAAAATTGATGCGGATGGGCTAACCGGCAAGACTCTTTTTGCGCAAGAAATATAAGTCATTTCATTCTTATCAATAAGAGCACTTAATGACTGCAGCAGATCACTCTTGTATATCATCCAGAGCGAACGAATACCCGTCGGCTCACTCAGATAAACCTCTAAGTTTTCGGTGTATCCCCAAAAATTTACCATCATACTAGTACTTAATGATTTAACTGCATGCCACCAGTGAGAGGGTAGATAAAGCATTTCTCCCGGGTGTAAAGTAAACTCAATAGGCTCTGCGTCAGCAAACTTTGGATATTTAGAATAATCAGGGTTCATGATATCAACAGAACTGACATGAGGATGGTTATTAGACAATGGCTTCGGATAGAGAAGTTCAAGCTGATTGGGTGAGTAAAGCGTAAAATGCTTTGAACCATATACTTGAGCAAGAAAGTTTTCTAAATGTTCATAATGTAAAGGAGTGAAGTTATTCGCTGACCCTACCCATAAATTTGTTGAAATTTCATCTGGATCTAACCATGATGGTATTTCTATATCGGGCAACAATTCAGGAAAATCTTCGCTCATTAATTTTTGCATAATGTAGTAAAACGAGCCATTATTTCCTGCTGATTGAATCTTTTCCATAGCTTGATTTAATAACATCTTTTCATGTCGGTATTGAACTGTGTCAGAAGTATAAGAAAAATGACTTTCGTCTGATACAGCGACTTCAACTGGCTTTCCACCGAGTTTTTCAACATAATACTCAGGATCCCAGCTCTGATAAGCTTTCCACTTAGGTACCACGTCAGTAAGTATCGTTGGAACAGATTTAGCGTAGTAGCTTTTAATAAAATCACCACTTGTTACACGATCAATATTCTCTTTTTTGGAATTACTTAGCATTATCAGCCCTTCTGAATTAAAAGCGGTCTTTTTACATGCTTCTAAGTTTACACATGCCTCAAAGAACGTCCTCTTAGTTAATAAAGGAAATATAGAATTGAACGAAAAAAATAAGCAGCTGATTTTAGTCGCTACTATTCCGTCTCTACACTCATGCTCAATTGTGAGCTAACATTAAAGATATTGAGTGTAAATATCTTCATTAACCACATATCAAATTTAGATAAAAATTATCAACATAAAAAATCACTCACTACTACTGCTATTCAAATAATACAGTTTTTCTGCCAAACATAGTTTCTGCATCAAGATTGAACGCTTGACAAGCCTCGATCATTTTCTTTGATTCAAGTATTTGTTTGGAGTCGTCATCATACTCTATCCCCATAAAGTATTTATAGCAGGGCTCAAGCCCCAGAGCATACAAATAGACATTTTTTGGCCGTAACATTTCGACTATGGAGATAGCTTGTTTGGAATCTGAACCATTCAGACGCCTGGAATCCTTTATTGCTTTGGGAACCATTTTTGTATTCAGTGCGCCATATAGCCAAGTGTAGGGTGCTCCAACACACTCCATTCCAATGGCGAAAACGTCCAGGTCAGATAGAATACCTTTCATGTGGCGATACAAATTGATATCTGGATTAGCCGAGTCGGCACCAAAAAAGCATTTTTTCCCGTTTAGCTCAATCAACCAAGCTGTTTTACTTCTGACATTAAGATCTCCATGCTCTCCTAAAAAGGGAATGCTCTTAATTACACCACCAGGAAGCACTATATCTTCAAGCTCATCGACTTCAATAACCTCAAAACCAAATTGCATGAGCATTAACCGAAGAGACGGATCGGCTAAAGAACCTCCGTTATTTTTGGGAACGATTATTTTTTCTGTTTTGTATCGTAACTGTAAAAGTGTTTCAATGTTCACATGATCTTGGTGATTATGGGTCAAACAAATATAATCTATTTTTGGAGGCAGTTCACTAAAGCTGTAGATATCTCCAGGGCATTTTTCATCCCGGCTAGCAATAACCGGGTCGATGAGAATTGACGTCTGCTCACTCTCTATAAGAAAGCCCGCATGACCAGTATATTGAAGCCTAACGCCCTTTTTAACTGGCTCATATTGGTATTTCGTTTTTTCTTCGGTAAAGAGCTCTTCATAATTCAGTCCACCAGAATTTGTTGTCGATGCAAAGAGTTTGTTTATCTCTTCACTTGTTAACGGTACTTCCCTAGCTCTAAAGATGGTATCTACAAAATTGGCGTTAAAATCGAGATCCACTTGAATGTGATTATTATCAGGAAGTCGTGGTGTACTAAGCACAAAGGGTCGTTCGTCCACTTTAGACAACAGTCCAAAGGACAGACTTTGCAAAGAAGGTTTGTAAAATTTACTTTGATAAAGTAAGGGTTCTATCAATCGATAAGATGGTCTATGCTGTAGATCCATTATAAGCTCTACATAGCCACTGAGTTCTTCAGGCACACGCTCATATAGATACTCAATACTTTGTCCGCTGGTATGCTCAGCAAGAAGCTGGTCTAATTCGGGTATCGCATTTGAAAGTCGAACACAATCTGCACATTCGGTATCTATTAGGTTAATTAGCGTTTGTATATCGTCAACTTGGTCTTCCGTACAGTGAAGAAAATCGCCACCCGTGACAACCGACTCGTTCGCTGCGCTTATATGTAGTTCATAATTATTGACGAACGACATCATAATACGTCTGTGCGTATTTAACATATATCTTGCAGCGGTTACCGGCGGTAAAAGATAAGACCATGCATACCAGTGATTGAATAAGGGTTCAAAATAGACTTCTTCTTTTAAATAATACTTCTTGTTACTCATTATGATTTTCTCTAAATTCGGCACATCTAAGCTATACAAATTTGAGCCGGGTACAATACCCGACTTTTGTTATAAATCGACAGCCATAGTTTAACATTCGAGACTTTAACAAAGTGCAGTTCAGGCAAATGTAATATAGAGCCTCATCGTAACTGTTTAATAAATCTTCCAGCTTTTATGCGGTCAGTTGCCATAAATCATTATGAAATAGAACCGCCACTAACAACGATTCCATGTTGAAATTATTACTCGTTTAGAATTGAATTGATTTGAATTATTTATTGCCTCTCTTACCGAAAATTATACCATATGTAGTTCCAAAACTAATACCCATAGCTACGCCAATTGAAATGCCTAATCCTACAACACCAAATATTAGTCCAAACACTAGCCCTAAAGAAGCGCCGATAGCGATCCCCACACCAACGCCAAGGGCAATACCTTTAGACAATTTTTCTTCTGATCCCATATTGTACTCCTTTCATTAGTCGTTTATAAAACGTTAATTTGTTAACTGTGTATTTTCTCATCGAAGCCCAACCATAATCTGGTTAATCTACTCAGAATATTACGTGAATACTACTACTACGTCCTCCAAACTTACGCTACTTCCTTGACTGAAACAATCTATCCCTAAAGTCACAAGCAAACAGAAGCGCCATTCATCTAAATTCTATTCGAACCTACCACGCATTTACTCCCTGAGCTATTTATAAGGTCAAAATATCGGACTATTCCCAGATAGCATTACTTTGCTAATTCAAGCCTAAATGTTGCCTGATATTACCGACATGATTTGCATGTCCAAATCTTTGATTTTTGAAAAAACCGCCACCCACGTTGATTGCAACTACCTGCCCATTTTTATTTAATAAAGGCGCTCCACTACAATATTTTGGAAGAGGTTCATTACTTTCATAACGAAACACAAAACTGTGCGCTGTTTTATCGACAACAACGGCTTCACGGGAACGAGATCTATCACTCATTTTCGAAACCAACCAAATAGGTTCCCCGATGTCCGGACAATTCATCGCGAGCGTGCCAGCTCGAATATTTATACTTTCCTTGAGCGTAAACGCACTGATATCTCGATAAGATATTGGCTCTATTTCCCCAACCCTTGCGTCGGGTAATACCATCATTTCTCCGCATAACCCTATATCGTAGAACATCCATTTATCTTCCATGACATCGTAAAGGTTCACTGTGTTTATAACTTGTGGGAGCTCCTTTCCAGTGTATTGATTATTTTCCACTGATGCATCAATGTTGCTTTTTTTAATAACTTCATCTAACACGTGTAACGCAGTAAGAAATATCAAACCTTTTGAAGTATTTACCACAAAACCATGACCGCCGAAAACAGACTTCCCAGCAAAACAAAATTCAGGTCTAACCACAAAACCATTTTCAACTTGTGGGTCGTTACCTTCAGGCATTGGTATGTCAAGCCAACTATCGATAGGTTTCGCTAATTCGCCCCTTCGTGATAAAAACTTATGAAGGGTATCTTCACTAAAATGAGTTTTTTCCTGTGGGTGGGATATCTTACCCTGCTTGTATAATTCAAAACATGTGGAGCATAAGTCAATATCCGGTCCAGCGGGACAGTCTTGACATTCGTATCTCACCCCTGTAATTGGACTTTCGTTACAATGATGGCAATGTTGCCATAAATGAATTTCATCTTCAGTATTCATAGTATTGCTTTCCTCTGGCATGACATCGCATTGCGCTTATCTCCCCCCGGATCTGCTTATACCGCTTCAGCTTCAGTGTTAGTCTCTGCAAAAGTTTTAGTGACCGTATTGCTGCTAGCTAGATCATCCTCAACCTGTTTCAGGTCTTCGAAAGTTAAATTCTGATACACATCACAGTTTATTAATAGATCTTCATGACTCCCTTGACCGACAATATAACCCTGATCCATTACAACAATTAAGTCGGCATTTTGAACTGTTTCAAGGCTGTGAGTGATAGTTATTACTGTGGCTTTACGTTTTTTAGCCCATTGCTCAATAGCCTTAGTCACTATACGTTCACTAGCCGTATCCAGGCCACTTTTAGCCTCATCAAGCAGTAAAATCTGAGGATCCCTAATTAATGCCCTAGCAAGTGAGATCCTTTGTTTCTGCCCTCCAGACAATTGACTGCCAACTTCACCAAGGTCGGTATTGTATCCTTTTGGCAGTTTTTGTATAAATTCATCAGCGTAAGCCATTTTTGCCGCGGCTTTTACTGTCTGTTCATCAGCACCACTAAGGCCATAACTTATATTTTCAAATACATTCCCGCTAATTAGACTTTCTTTTTGTGGTACGTAGCCCATTGAAGAACGTAACGCCGTTGAATTGAGTAATTTAATGTCTGTACCATCAACATAAATATTACCTTCTGAAATTTCGTAAAATCCTAAAAGCAGTTCTAAAATAGTTGACTTACCTGCACCAGATGAGCCGACAAGCGCAATGTGAGATCCCGCTTTTATTTGTAAATTAAAGTTAAATAATACCTTGTTATCAGCTCTGTTTGGATAATTGAAGCCAACATTTTTGAATTCTATCTCACCTTGGCCGTTAATACTTTCGGCTGAGCTTGGCCACGAGTTTGGTTCCATCTCTAGGTACTCTAAAACTTTTTTTGCAGTACCTACTACAACATTTAGAGAAGAAATAACACCAAAAAAACTTCCTGCAGAGCGAACAATGAGTAAGGCAAAATAGGCAAATGCCACAAGTTCGCCAATGGTCAGATTACCCGTATAAATATCACCGGCTGCAGACCATAGCAATATAGCAAACCCTGTCATTGCTAAAGTTTCAACAATACGATTTAGTATGATTCGTAGCCATGAGGTACTCAGTCTTGAATCCGCTGCAACAGATGCTAATTTAGAAAAATTTAGGTTCTCATCGTTTTCTTTATTATATGCATGTACCACCTTAATATTTCTGAAAATCTCTCCAGAAAACCGTCCAACATCAGCAATTGATGTTTGTACTCTTTTCCCTAATATTCTTAATTTTTTGCTGAGAATAATAAAAGGTAAAAAAATCAGAGGGACACAAGCCAAAACAACAAAAGTCATCTTAGCACTGATATAACAAGCCCCTGCAATACCCGCAATCAGCATGAGAGTAGAAGCAAAGATTGTCGGGATCTGAGCAGATAAAAAGCCACCAACAGCACTCGTATCGGCAACGATCCTAGTTTGCATATCACCACTTGATTGTCGCTCAATATATCCCAGGTCTTGCCCAGTAAGATTCTTAAATATTTTACATCGAATGTCTTCCACCACACTTACAGCGACTTTTTCCAGACTATAACCGGCGACACATTGCATGAGATTAGAGAACAAGATGACGACTAAAGTCACCACTAAAACATCACTTAAAAAGGTGGCGACTTCAGACGGGTCTTCAGGGAAGCCATCAATAACAAAACGAATCCCCAAGCCTATTAAGAAAGAAATAGCAATACCGACAAGTACAGCAATTGTTCCAACAATCACCCATTTCTTATATTTGCTGAGAAAGGGAAATAATTTTTTAATTGTTAATGTCATTTCATTGGGTGATTTACCTTTGGGCCTTTTTTCAGTCATCAGTTTTTACTCTCTTAAATTTTTAAAAATATATGTTTTCATCTTACAAGTCGCAATATGACTCGGAAACAATCTGATCTAGTTATTTTGATTCTGCTACTATCAACCCATCACGTTATATCAATTTAATACAATTCCAACACATTAAACTTTTACATTCGCTTTTTAGTTATTACTGTAGTGTAAAAAGTGGACTAGACCTCTGCACTCTTTGGTGGAAGTAAAATATTGGCCAATACTCTCCCGTCTAAATGGGTCGATTGTTTAAATTCGCTAAGCTGACCTCTTAATGGTTCAATGACTGAATCGGGATGATAAATCATTCCTCCGCCAGCAGAGATCCCAAAGCCTTTGCTGTACTGCTCTTTTTCTTTGATAATATATTTTAAATCAGACCAACTATTTTTTTCATCATGCGCTCCGATATAATAAGGTACAAGCCGCATCGTTTCGATAAACGTTTTATCTGTGCTCGTTGAACTTGTATGAATACCCCCTAAACCTAGCTGCATAGCACCTGCAGATATTCCAATTATCACAGCTCCACTTAAATATTTTTTAGCAATTATTTTATCCATTCCGGTTTTTTTCAGCACCTCCCAGCCCAATTTAAAATCACCACCGGCAAGCAGTATTAAATCAGCTGACTCGAGAAAATCCTGATCCTCCTGAGAGAAAGCAGAATGAATCATTCTGCTTTCGTGGATATCAATATTATCCATTGCCGCAACAAAAAGGCTAAAAAACTCTGGATTATCTCCATTAGAAGCCCCTATGTAAGCGGCCTTGGTAATGGTTGCCTGGTCAATATGAAGGTTTTCCCTAATTGATGAGATGAATCTATTACCTTCTACATTCCAAAACAACAATTGACTATCCGCCAGTAAATATAGCGCTTTACGGTCATCAGTCATTGTTAATCTTCTAAAGCAAATTTTAAGTCTCTGGTATTGGATTTTAGTCTTCTGTTATGACCAAATGTATCCTCACCCGTGACAAGTACTGTGCCATATTTTTCGAGAGATAATGTTGTACCATATTCATCTACTGTATCTGTATCAGGATAAACTTTAACACACGTAGGTACGTATCTCGCGGTAAACCCTAAGCGAGTTTTATTGGTAGAAGTATTTGGAAATGATGAATGCATTAAAGTCGACCAAAATATTATTGCTTGTCCCGCTTTCATCTCTATAGAGACGGCTGCAGATTCATCTGGCGTAAAGCTCTCGTCTTTTTGCAAATTTCTGTAATCATAACCAAAAAAACCTCTTTTCATTCCACCTTTTTCGAGCTTATTAACATCGTCTGGATTATAAGTCATTTCTTTTGACTCATCGTAAAACATCTCTTCTTGGGTACCTGGAATAAAACGTAAACATCCCGTTTCTTCAGAAGCTTCGGTTACCGCTGTCCAAACTGTAACAGCCCCACCAAAGTCCGAACTTGGCCATTCAATTTGTGGTGCGCCAGATGCATGAGCAAAAGTATCTGCTTGATGCCAGTCAGTTCCTTCATCGCCTGGGTACTTGGGAAACATTTCAGAACGCCAACATATAATATCAGGCCCCAGAATACCTTCCAATTTGTCCAGAATTTGTCTTTTCATTATATGTAGACTAAAAAAGTTAATATCAAGATGACGATCGTAGCCAGCCAAAAGACTGTCGTGTGGTAAATCGTAAACGGCGTGATCTCTATCAAACATTTGCGCTCTTAACTTTTTGTACTCTTCCTTTATCTCTTCCGGAGTGTAGATGTCGAATGGACCGAAATAACCATTCTTTTTAAATTTAGCAATTTCTGCTTCATTCAATCTATATTTTTTAGTCATAATCTAATTATCCTGTTTTATTTAACATCTATTTAGAACCTACTGAGTCGCTACTATGTGTTATTTGATTCGAGAGAATCTTGTTGCATTTTTTCAGTATAAACCGATATCCACTCACTAATGGTCGGAGACCCCATTAATAAAGAAGTTGATACACTTTTACCAAGCGCTTTTTCAATCACAATTTGAAGTTCAACAACAGTCAATGAAGAAACGCCAAGATCGAAAAAATCATCATCTACACTTATATCTTTCATTATTTCTTTTTGTTTAAACAAGCTAATAATTATTTCACTTATTTCAGTACTGTTCATTTCATTACTCCTCTGATGCTAGATTTGCTAACATTAATTTTATATCGATTTTCCCATTACAATTAATAGGTAGTATAGTGTTAAATTCAAATTTATCGGGGATCATATAAGCAGGTAACGAATTGGCCAACTCCTTTTTTAACCGCTTAACATCATTGTCAAAGCCATTTTCTACCTGAACATGAGCAATTAACAGTTGATCACCTGATTCAAACTTCTTCGTCACAACAAGCGCATCAGTTATGTCATTAAGTTCGACGATACTCGTCCTTATTTCTTCAAGTGAAACTCTATAACCTCTTATTTTTACCTGGTTATCTTTTCTACCAATAAATTCTATTTCACCATGCTTATTTTCCATGACCAAATCACCGGTACGATAAATCAGGCCTGGGGCAATTTGATTATTACGAAAAAAACACGCCTTTGAAGTCATGTCGTTCATGTAGCCTAATGCGACACCACTACCACTGGCAAATAATTCTCCAACTTGTCCCTGTTCCACTGGTTGCATTACATCATCCAGAATATGTATTTCTGTCCCTGTTATTGCTTTCCCAATAGGTACACTTTTTAACGGTAGACTGTCTTTAGTCATCACATGGCAACAGGTAAATGTTGTATTTTCTGTTGGACCGTATCCATTAATAAGTGTCATATCAGGAAATGAATTCAAAATCTTATTAATGTATTTAGGGTTGAGAACATCTCCGCCAGCCAGTAAAACCCTTAAAGGGCTCAGGGCTTCAATATACTTATCTGTGATTAAGTGAAATAACGCAGCGGTCAACCAGAGTATGGTGACATTATTATCTTCGATATCTGCTTTTAACAAATTTGGATCGAGCCCTATACCCGAGTATGGAACCAAGACAGCCCCATTTAGCAGAGCCCCCCAAAATTCAAACGTAGAGGCATCAAAAGAAGGTGGCGCGAATTGTAAAATACGGTCAGATGCATTAATTTGAATATAGTTTGTCTGTAAAACCAAACGAGTAACTGCTCTGTGAGGAACCAATACACCTTTCGGATTTCCGGTTGAACCGGAGGTAAACATTACATACGCACTGTCGTCTGGCGATGTAGGATAACTATTAAATTCAGTTAAACTAGAATTGAATAAAGAGTCCTCACTCATCGCTAATACGTTCAGACCATCAATGTGATATTGGTTTACTTCACTACGAGCAATAATAAGACTGGCATTGGCTGCCTGTAGATAAATCTGATTTCTTTTGATTGGAACACTTTTATCGATTGGAAAATAAGTCGCACCGCACTTTAATATAGCCAATATAGAAATAACAAATTTAGCGGAATGTGACATTTCCACCGCGACTACATCGGCATGTTTAACACCAATGGACTGAAGATGATTCGCCAAAAAATTTGATCTTGAATTAAGCTCATTATATGACATTTCATGATCGCGCTGCTTAATAGCGACTTGATCTTTTCTCACATCGACTTGAGATTCAAATACTTTATGTATACTAGCTACATCTTTAAGCACAAGCGGGTCTCTGTTCATATAAATAATTCCAAATAGTCACCATCGACTTCGAGTCTTCTCGTAATAAACCGTAGTGATCAGCGTTAGGATCAACATGTATTTCAGAATTCGCCATCAATTCACCAATTTTTTCTGTACTGGTAACATTGGCTTGCACGTCTTTGTTACCACTCATTAATAAGGTTTTGTGGGTTACATAGCGAGCTAAATGTTCAAAATCTGTATTTTTATAAGCTAAGTAATTAGCTGCATAACGTCGTAAAAAAGCAAGCTCTGTAAATGGTAAATCGATCCCATCGGGTCTATTTGAGTTCTCCTCAAATCGATCATTCTTAATTTTGTCAAAGACTAGTCCCAGATGTTCTTCATCCTTCCCTGCTAGGGATAATAAGCTATCTATTTCAGAGGCAAACTGAGTAGTGCAAGATGAGTCACCAAGTATTGTATATTCACCATGAACAAGAATTAGGTCTTCAATTAATTGAGGGTAACGATTGGCTGCAGCCAATGCTAGTCCAGCACCAGAACAATAACCGATCATAATAAATTTCTTAGCCGGACAAGTGTCAAGAACAGCACGCATATCCATCAAATGATTTTCTATCGCGAATTCGTTTTCTACCACTTTTCGATCACTAGCTTCCAATATAGAACGGGATTCCCAAACGACAATATTGTAATGTGGCTCAAAAAAATCAAAGAAATACTTCGCCATATGCAACTTAAGTCCAAAGGGCATTATCAACGCTATCCAGGGTTTTCCCTGCTTTAAGTCAGTTGTTGCGTATTTGAGTTCGATACCATCGGAACTCTGTACTGTTTGTTCTCTCATAAATTCCTCTTTATTAAAATACATAACGGGCTTTTAACCAAATCAAAGGATTAGCTTATACCGCCAAGCATAAAACAATTTCGACGGCTTAAATTTTCAACCCTTTTTTAACCTGTCATTCATTTTTATGTAATATATTAATCAGTTCAAAACTAATGATACGCAACACTTTAGATTCGGAACTAATGATAAAAAAGTGGTCTCCAGGAAAACGAACTTTCCGGAAACTGTCCACTCGTATGCTCGGCCCAAGCACCAAGGCTATTTTCATCTATTTCTGGTTCATCGTCTCCTGCGAAGGCTAAGATTGGACAATCTAGCGCTATTCCATCTTGATATTGGTAACTCTCTAATAAGGCAAAATCGGCCCGAAGCTGAGGAATAAAAACCGTCCTTAATTCCTTATTATGTAAAACATCCTTCAACGTGTCACCGTATTCAGCCAATAAATCTTGAACAAATTCTTCTTCAGGTAAAGAAGATATTTTAGACTCCTCATCATAAAGTTGAGGTGCAGGCATACCCGAAGGAATATAAAGTGATGGCTGTCGAAGCCCCTGCCTTTTCAACTCCCTTATCCATTCAAAACTATTTATTGCCCCTAAACTATGGACTTCTTTCGTTAAATCTTCGAACTTTGTTACATAATCTTCTTTAAACCGGCCTTCCCTGCCCGGCAGTTGTACTGCAATAAGTTCAATCGATAATGGAAGTTGCTCCGCCCAAGGTCTAAAAGCTGAAGCGCTCCCCCCACCGTAATGAAAACAAATTAAACGTAAATTAGCCTCGGGATTCTTTTTCAGAATGACCAACCACGGTGTAAAAGCATTTGCAGTACTCAGCATTAAGTTGATTTTTTGGCTGATTTTTCTTGTTCTACTTTTTCCATATGCTTACGCAAACTCAGTGGACGCATATCGGTCCAAACCTCATCTATATGTGCTAAACATTCTGCCTTAGTGCCGGTCTTCCCTTCGTTAGTCCAACCCAGCGCATTTTCTCGGTCAGCGAGCCAAATAGAATATTGCTCTTCATGATTGACCACTACGTTATATTGACGTGTATCTTCTTCTTCATACATACGATATTTCCTTTCTTAATTATTTCTCGTTTATTCAAACAAATCTACCCTGTCACCCTTGATCGCTTCCTATTCGTTGCAACTTAAATTATGTTCACGATACTGAAAACTATGCTGAATCCTCTTCTTTAACCAACACGAGTTGACCTTGCCCCCTTAATGTCGCAAGCTCAATATCAGCAACAAGTTGTACTTCACAGTAATCAAGGGTTAAGTTTCCAACCAAGTGTACACTCCCTGATCCTTTTTCAAAGTCGGCTTCATCGATTTTGGTTAGCTCCATATCTAAAGAGCATCCCAATTCTGTTCCACCTTGCGTTTCGATGAATTTTAATAACACAAACTTTCTTTCTATCTGCTCCTGTAACTCTAGAGCAGTGGCACTACGTTGTGCAGCAACTGGGTGCAATCCGTTAATCAGCTTCTCAACAAGTTCATTCATTATTTTTCCTAGTTTTAAGTTGATGAGTGAATCATATCCATGACATATTAAATTTTAATGAACATTGTATGTTTTAGTTAAGTTCTTTGAGCAATCAAATAAATCTTATAATTTCAATCTGTTAATCAGATTTCATTTACCACGGTGCGTCCAAACAACCTAAAGGGAGATAACTTATAAAACAATCCTGATAACAAACGAAAAAGTTAGTGCAATTAAAACCCTGTGAAAAGGACAGCTATAGCGCTTGGCCTAGCAACTAAAATAATACATACAACATCATTTCCCCTAAGATAACTGCTCAATAATATTAAATCAAGCCCTAGGTTTGTCCAATATAAAACTAGCCTGGAACTTAGTTCTATTAAGTTCCTGATCTCAATGGTAACTATCCTTAATACAGCACTGCAGCTATATTTGAGAAGAATCGGAACATCAAGAATTCTCGAATATTTGTACGGTTTATATTTATGATTTAAGCACAAGGAAGAAGACATTTACTATTTTGGCCGTGAAACACTTGATGATATTTCACAAACTAATCTAGTGTTTAGGATGTATGAAAATAAAGGGCTCTGTTGTAGCTAATTGTTGTCTATACTTATAAATGAACGTTACTTATTGAGGTGCAGGACAATGAGAACAAAATCATTTGTTAGCAAACTTAACCAGATAACGTACGCACTTTTATCCATGACTCCAGCCCAAAGAGAGGTAGTTCACCAGTCTATTCAGGCATTAGACACGGAGATCCCCACGGATGAATTGATTCAGCCACTTTTTGATATTTTATCGCAATGCCCTCACTGCCACTCTACCCAGTTAAAAAAATGGGGAAAAGCTGGAGCAATCCAAAGGTACCGATGTAATGGTTGTTGTAAGACCTTTAATAACAAAACAAAAACACCGTTCGCTAAGCTACATAAATGTCATATATGGGAAGCGTATGCTCACTGCATGGAGTTAAAACTAACCTTAAGGCAAGCAGCCTCCGAATGTGGTATTAACCTTAAAACTGCATTTTTATGGCGTCATAGATTTCTTATGGCTCAAGCAGGTAAAAATGATGACAAACTGTCAGGTATTATTGAAGTAGATGAATTTTTTCTTGCCTACTCAGAAAAAGGTTCAAAAACAATAACCTTACCTAAAAAAGCAAGAAAGCGAGGTAGTGCAATTGATAAAAGAACCAAAGAGGGACAAGTTGCTATTCTTTTATCTATTGATCGCAGTAATCATATGATTAACCCTATTTTATCAGCAGACACCACCACAGAAATAGCGGCAAATTTTGCGGCTAACATTGTAGATAATTCGGTTCTTTGCAGTGATGGTTCGTGGGCATATGTAGCGATTGCCAAAGAAAAGAATTGTGATCATAAACGTCTGATAAACAATAAAATTAGGGTAGTAGATAAGGCTTATCATATCCAAACGGTTAATGGCGCAATTGCTCATTTTAAAAGCTGGGTTAATGGAAAAATGAAAGGTGTAGCGACAAAGTATTTATCAAATTATCTAGCTTGGTTTAGAGAAAGTAACGCAAAGCTAGATAAGCAGCAAATATTGGCCGCTGCATATGGGGGACAACAGCATTATGGAACATAGTCATTGTTTCCTACAACTTCTCCCATTTTCACCAGTGTTTCAATACCTTTTGCAGAATATTCTAAAATGTCTTTCTCTATTTCAACTGCGCCTTTTTTAAATAACACAACAATAGTTGAACCACCGAATTCAAAATAGCCTTTTTCTTGCCCCCGAGTAAAATCACCACCATTGACATTATGTTGCTTGATCTTACCGACCACCAAAGCACCAACATCTAATTGAATAACATTGCCAAAATTATTAGTCTTCAGTACGGAATATTGACGTTCATTTTCACTCAAAACTGTTGCTATTTTTTTCTGAGCGATTGGGCTAACAGAGTGCAAAAAACCATTTACGTTAACTAGTTTAGATTCTTTCCCCTCATCAAAGTAAATGAATCTGTGATAATCCATTGGCGCTAATCTGTAAACTAAACAAGTGCCTTCACGATATTCATTCGCTAATTGTTTGTCTTGTAGTAGTTGTTCAACTGAATATACTTTATTCTTTATTTTTATGTCCGCAATGTTACTTATTGGATAAATCATTAAACGCGCATCGCAAGGTGAAATTAACTTGTGAACTTGCTTATTAATTTGTCGAACGTTTGGTTTAAATTGTCGAATAAAAAAATCGTTAAAATTTGAATATTCATTTAACGGTTTAGTTAATTCAGAAATATCAATGCTATATTGTTTGATGAAGTCAATAATCTTTTTCTTTGAACGGGTCGATTGCTGAAGTTTTCCATAAAGCTTGGAAAACCAAAGACGCTTGAATACTAATAGTTCTAACAAACCACCTAAATATGTGCCATAAACAAATGTCATGAACTTCACTTCGAACACCTGCTCATTTTCAATTTGTTTTGTATGGCGATTATATAATGGTATTTCTAACTTCATAATACTAAATAAATCCCCGTGACCAAAAACGCCATTACAGGAAAAATAACATAAAAAATCCCCTTCGGTTTAGGGATTAGAATATTGAGGATAAACGGTTCTGTCGCATCTTGCGTATTTTACTGTTTTTCGATTTTTTAACCTATTGATTATATTCTGTTTAAATTTCAGATTTTTGGCTAAAAAAGCAAGATGCGACAGAACCAACCGTTGCACTAAACCGCCATTATTCTTCAAGTCGAATTACTACTGCTTTAAGGATCAGTGGTGGTCAATTTAAGCAATGGTGTAACGACTACCAATCACTTGATGAGCCGATTGATTTCGTTCAATTGCCCGAAATACCAAGTACGCAAACCGTTGAAGTTGAAGAAGACAAACTTAAGCTAGAGTTACACTATTCTAGAAGTGAGAATTATTGAAACTGATGCGCAAGTGAAGTCCTTTCTCAGTTATTGCTGCTGCTGTTGAAATTGGTACTGAATTACAAAAGACGCATTTCACACTAATAAAAGAATATCAAAAAGAAAAATTATATTACTACAAAATATTTTTCACTTCAGATATTAATGAAGATCCGTCAATAGTATTTCCAAATGAAATGAGTCAAGAGAAAATAAATACGCATCGTAAAATTGGTTATCTATCGATAAAGAGTTATACCTCATTGTTTAATGGTAAAACCCCAACTAATTCGGCATTCAAACCCAAATAAACAGTTCGCTTTCGCTCGTGCCTCACTAATTTTGGCCAACACTTTTACGCCGCCTAGCATTGCGTATTCTTATTCATCATCATTGTGTCTGCCAGCAAGAGTAAATGAAGTAAAAGCAAAATGTTGGTTACACGCTTTCGGTCCCAACCCGAGATAAAACAGTCAAAATTTTTTTACTTAACATTGATTGTTCTAATTCAGAGGTATAGAGTTATAGTCGCTTAGGATAAGTGCGTATTCGTAAAAACATTAGAACTCGACCACCAATCGAGTTTTTTTGTGTCTGTAATTTACATAGTCACTAAATCGGGAATGTAGCCTCAATGTTACAAAATTTTATGATAGCTAATTTGTTAAAAAGGTGACAAATAAGTGACCGGCCACAATAACAACTGAGTATAAGGATATAATACCCGGGTATCGGTTGGTTTTTTTTTAATAATTGAGATTGGAAATAATATATATCGTCGTTGTTTTATCAAGGTTTCAATAAAGTACCCTAACCTAATCTATTAATGTATCATCTTTTGCATTATCAATTTCAAGTGTAGTTTTAACCTACATTTCTCTGTGAGTTCATTACACGCCTAGAATTACCTCACTTCCAGTTGAGACTATCGAGTGATAGCCTCAACTATAGTTTTTATACTTAACTCTTCTTCATTAATTCAACAAATTCTGGATGTTGCACCGTTGCTTTTATCAAATCTTGTACCGCAGGTGAAAGTGCATCTGCGGTTGCATTACAAGCAGTAATCGCATCAAATCCACTTTTAAAAGAATATATGTTATTCACATCGAGCTCTTTGCCATTCGATGATATTAAATGTAAACCAATATCCCAATAACCATTTGTCAAACCACTAATTGAAGAGAATTCTACTTTAGAAATCCCACCCAATATTTTAACCATATCGCTTCAAATATCGATCTGCCATTTTAAGCTCATCGTTAAATGCCTTAGTAATAAAGGCTGACATACTTAACCCATCTGCTGGTTCAATTGGTCCCATCATACGGCAGTTTGAACTAAAATATTTCGGTTCATTTAATAGTGCAAATGCCCCTTTAATATTTTTAAATTGTTTTAATGTTTGTATATTATCAACCGATACTGAGTATCTTGGTGGTTGCATTGTAGAACATGCGCTCAACATTAATACACTAACTGCCAATGCTATTTTCTTCATTATATTTCCTGTTGTGTTATAGGTTAATGATTTCATCAAGTTACTCAAAAAATGGTGAGCAGCTTGTCGAGTATTACTTTGGAGTAAACCATTATATTTCTCTTTAAATTTTTACAGCTTTTTTCATTTAATGGATAATTTGTTCCATTTTTGAAACCTTAAAGATGAGCTTGGTGAACCCAAAAGTCACCACATATTGAACAATGGCTATTAAGAAGTGAAATACGTTTTTAAACTAATTATATAACTAAGTATGAAGGATTTCGTACATTGACTGCTTATTTAGCTCTCTGCACTGAAATAAGTAGCCTTACCCATTTTGAACGTGTATTTATGAGTGGCCCCTGTATTTTAGTGTTCCTGCTAAAGTATTATTATATTTTTAATGGGCACATCGACTATCAAGTATTGGCCTACGAGTTTTACTTCAAAAGCGACTTTGCAGTCACGATGATCTTCAATCAATATTCCATAGTAACCAGCTAAGGGCCCAGTTGATATACACGGGGCTTTACCCGCCACCAAACGCTTCTTTTGGCAGGTAATATTTTTATAGTGACCCCGCGAATATAGATTAGAACTCAAATTTATATTGGAAGTTTCATAATAATTTCCATTTAATGAAAATACAGCTTGTCTGAAAGGTTCGACGTCTGCCTACTTTTTGCGGTAACGTTGCTACGACAAATTCGAAAAATCATGATAAATGTAAATTAAGGAAATCAAAGTAAATTACTACATATTTAACATGAGAAAATAATAAAGATAGTTTCTTGATTATTATATCCACTCAAGGTTTAAAGTTTGATAATAAAGAACTAATATTAAGCAAAGCCACTTAGTTATCTACTTGTATGTAAGATTTTAGATTTTTAGATACAAACGAATCATGATAACAAAGGGCTTTAGCTGAACTGTTAAACAAACGGTTTTATTAATGGGGCGATCCTCCTCTATTAATGCACTTTTATTAATCAGGAAATCTTGGTGTATGAAAAATAATCATAAGTGTGAATCAATGTTTTTAGCCCAAGCATGGTTTGAAAACAATGAACGAGGCTGGATCCTAAATATAAATCGAACAGCGACAGAGGAAGACTTGGAAGATAACCATCACCTTGAAGAGGTAGGACAAACGATATGTCAAATTGCGGTAAATATTAAATTCTGTCCGTATTGTGGTTGCCAATTAAATACATCAAAGGATGATGTTGTTCCAAAGTTTATTTTATACGATTTTTCAACGTGGCGGTGAATGCACTCAATCACGATCTAATAAATAAAAA
>JABSOI010000032.1 GCA_013216015.1 Alteromonadaceae bacterium
TTTTAGGCGCAGGTATTTCGTCAAACGACCATGACTTTTTTAACGTCACTTGGTAAAGAAATCGCAGAGCAGATACCGTAATACACATACTGCTAGGCGATAACTTCTTCGTATTGATGAGATAAATTTGATATTCACGAATTTCATCTGGCCCAAGATTACCTGGGGATTGATCAAAATATTTAGCAAATGCAGATATCTGTGATAAGTAAGTTTGCTGGGTATTTAAAGCCAAGTTACGGATTTGCATGTCTTCAATCATACGTTGACGTAATACTGTCATGTGTTGCTCCTATTGGAATGTAAAGAAAGTGTGGAGAACACAATCATTACATTCCCAAGAGCGAATGATTAAGACAACTAAGTTATAGGTTAGTAGTAAATATGCTTAAGGCTGGCTGTGGGGTTTACCGCGAGAGCGGTTTAGTCCAAGCACGGTTATGGGGCTCTCTCCATTACCGTGCATGCGAGTTTCCCAGCACACGGCTCAAGCCTGCTTAAGTCCAGCAATGGACCGACAATAGACTCAAAAATGAGTGGACGAGTATCCATTGCAAGGCTTTCGCCTTGCTATAGCGACCCGCCTTTATTGCCTTCGCAATACGCGTTTGCAGTCGAAAGACCTGTTGTTCCATGACTTGACTATTAATATCATGCCATTGTTGACCTGCCGAGGAGGCACCAGCATAAACTTCAGCCGTCATTTGCGTTTCCTCATTATTTCGATTCTCCAAACTCTCTCACGATTTTAGACCAAATGGACGTCTGCTCACTTTCGTGCCGGATAACATTTAAACCCGTATCCACGCGATTACAGCATGGCATTCGCTTCTTCCATCCTCCCAATCTGCACATCCATAGGTTCACTTTGCAGTAAACTGTCCCTTTGAGGGAGATGTACAGGGTTACCACGTTCCACCTTTGAAGCACGTTGGGTTAGGTGCCCGCTTTCGACCGGTCAGGACTGTTGGCCATGTGTGTCCAACAAAAAATAACACACCTCCCGACGTTGCCTTTTGGCTCAAGTGTATCAACCTTTTTTTCACTTGTTTATCGTTACGGTCTTTATCACGGATTCAGTTAATTTCACCATACCAACTCTCTAGCACTCACCCGATCATGGTTATCAGGAGGGCGCTTGTCTCACGATTTGCACCCCGGTTACCAATTGATAACCTTCGTTACATTGTCCGAGCAGCTCTTTATTCATGCCCGTAGAGTCACCTGATGGCACAGGTGGTTTGATCAACATCCTCTGTTTTAAGCCAAACAACTTCGCAGGCGACCTCGTGTCGCACATTTGTATCGATAACGCCATGCTCTGGGGTAAATTTGTCCTACAGCAGTGTATAGTTATTCTTTTTTCCATTCCGGCAATTTACATTTTTCAACTTGATTATCCGGAAGAACAAAAGTTGCACTGTATCTGGCCCTAGTTATAGCTACATATAATTTGTTTTTTGATTCATCTGTTTTATCAGAATCAAAAACCCGATGTTCTCCCAAAACGAAACGAACATACGGCTTAGTTGGAATTATTAACGTCCGATCAAAACCAAGACCCTTTGACTTTCCGAAATTAACCTTTTTTATATTCATATCATTGAACTGCTTACCAGAACTAACACCATATCTTAAAAGTACGGGTTGATGTTTGCTAATATAATCATCAACGTTCGATTCACGAACACAAAAAACACCAACGTGATTCTTGATATGGTCTGGCACATCCACACTAGTTGATATTGTTCTTTTATAGCCTTCCCCTACATGAATTTGATCTGCATAATCGCATATAACTTGCACTGATCTTCGGCTAATAGCTAAGTGCTCATCTTCAAATTTAATAGACTTAAACTTTTCAAGTTTTTTCTCGCTAGTTTTTGGTCCTTTCGAGGCTACTGAAGTGTCATAAATTGTTTGTCTAAAGTCGCCCACGCAAGTAATCGCCAATGATTTTGATTTACTTAGCATTTTAAGAACTTCGTAATCCCACCCAACAAGATCTTGAACCTCATCGAAATATAGATGTGTATATATGCTCTCTATGCGGTCTAGTACTTCATTTTCTCTCTCTTTCATTATTTTGAAAGCAAGCTTTGACAGGTAGGTGGTGTGTGCTTTCTTTTTACATTTTGTTAAGTAGTAATCAGGGTTTAAGTTTCCACAGTCTAAAAGCTCCTTTCTACCGAGAATCGTTCTTCCATTTCTTTTATGCGGATCACCATTACTATTAAAATTTATTGTTTCAATGCGATCACTAAAAAAACAACTTTGATATGGTCTTACAATATCTTCCAATAAGAAACGGAAAAGTCCTTTCACAACAAATAGCTGGCCTTCAGAGCTAGTTGAAGTAAATCGTGAAAGTAGCTCTTTCTGATTATTTTCTGTATAAGTAACAACTAGAACTTTGTTTCCGTGCGCGACATGATTCTTCGCTTCAGAAATAATCCTGTGAGTCTTACCAGCCCCAGCTGATGCAATGATTAGTTTCCTACTCAAAACTAAGCGCCTTAAGGATAAACTCTGGGTACTTTATTTTCTGTTCAGCCTCGAATACTCTCATCGCTGAATCTACTTTCTTTTTTCCTGCCCCTCCCTCGTCTGCGTACCATTTTACTAAGAATTTTGATTTATCATCTAAAGACTTTTCATCATTGTATTTATTATAGGTCTGTGTAGAAAGGGTTATCTTTGCATAGCTATCAAGTTCCTTTTCTGACGATTTATTTGTAGATATCAAAACGGGTTCAAGAGAATACTGCTCGTTGTCTGGGGTAGCTAAAAAGTTTATCCATTCACAATCGCCATATTTTTTGGAGTACTCACCGATATTGTTTTTATGATTTCCATCATTATCTTTAAGAACATTAACTCTAGTCCTCACTTTTTTTGCGATTTCTAAGTAATTATTAAAGCCAATACCTCTAACAACAATAATATCAATTCCATCATCTTCTGGTAGTCGGTCATGTAGATCAAGATAGCTTCTCTTCAAAATCAACTCGTCTGAAGGTCCTTCGACCAAAACAATTTTTTGAGAAAGTACCACCCTCAGAGTGTCATAACCAGGTAATCTTTTTAAGCTTTTTGATACACTTTTATCTATTTCATTTAGCCTGATATAACTTTCATTGATGAGACATAGTTTTTCTAAGCTAAGCTTATTTAATACATAAGAGCTATGTGTTGTTATAAATAATTGTTTGTCTTGTCGTTGTTGTTCAATGTATTTGACGAGCTTTGCAAGATTAGTATGCGACAGGTGGTTTTCTGGCTCTTCTAAAAGGATAACATCTACATTGCTAGCCTTATTTTGAATGGCTAGTTTTATCTGAATTTTATTTTGCTCACCTTTTCCAACTTGTGGAAGATTTACGTCATCAACTGACAATTGTAAACCTGTTTCAAAACTTGAAACAGATACATCTGCAATAATCTCAAGTTTCTTACTAGTGACAATATTCTCGTTATCTAGGTTTTCATTTATCAACTTAACTTGAGGCTGGTCATTGAATAGTTGCTTCAATTGCCGATAGTTGACACTTAAAAGTGCTTGCTCTTCTTTTGTTAATGAGGAGTTGATTATTCTTGAAATATACTGATTTCTACCATAAGCTGGGTGTAGCCTGCTAGGGTCTACAAACAAGCCATTCATTTTTTTGTTTAGAAACTTTATCTTATTCCATGCAAAGTCAACCCATTCAATTTTGTAAAACTCAACAGGGATAGACTTTATTGCATCAGGTGATTTAATGAACTCTTCGTAGACTGCTTGCAAGTCATCATCAAACTTGATGGTCAACGAAATCCCATCACTATTTTTGTTTATTGAGTTATTTTGACCACGATACTCTGCTATACCATCTAAAAAGAGTTCAATTTTTATATATGGTAAGTTTTTCGAAGATTTGTTACTTTTTAAATATGTCCTTGTTGCATCAAGGTTGAATAACTCAGGTTTAATTTCTCCTGATAATGGTTTTCCTCGATAGCTACAATTTAATGCTATTTCTATAGCCTCTTGGATTGTACTTTTTCCTGAATCGTTATCGCCTACCAGTATATTTAAGTCCTGATTGAAATCGAATTCACGATCTGAAAATTTCTTAAAGTTTTTAATTATAAGTTTCTCTATGTGCACTTCTTAGTCCTTATGCAATACCTAATTCACCTATTCAAGAGATTAACGTTTATTGTGAGTACGTTTTTATAATATTCGCTCACAAAAAAATCATTAATTAATGATGGTAATATCACATAATTTCAAAGCGTTAGAAAGTTATAAATAAAATATTTTATTATATCTTTAATATTACGAAGACATCTTAGTAATACTTATTGTATAAACCAATGTTATACACCTTAAAATCAATTAAATACAACCATATAGGTAAGTATCCTGAGTGTTACTGAGGAGACCACCTAGTAACTGATTTATTCGAAAATATATTGCAAAAAATCAATCCTAATATCAGGAGTGCGAACGGTGCTAACCTCAGTGCTAAATAATATTTAATAAAATTTATTGTGACAGTGGCAATTTTGGTTCTGTCGCATCTTGCTTTTTTAGCCAAAAATCTGAAATTTAAAAAGAATATAATCAATAGGTTAAAAAATCGAAAAACAGTAAAATACGCAAGATGCGACAGAACCGTTAACCAATGGTTGATGGGAAAATGGTTTAGATTAACTAGATTGGTCGATATTAAGTTGGGAAGTTACAGATGAACGCATTGTTTCTACAATCAATTACTCTGACTGTGATCCGAGCATGATCATTATATCGTTATGAATGGGCGTTGTGTGACGGCCAGTGGGTTTATCAAACAGTCTGAGAAGGCGGATTTTGTGGCGTTTATTAAAGAGGAAAATTTAGGCAATTGTGAGGAAATTGTTTTTGGTATTAAGAGTACGTTTTTGTTTTATGAAGAAAGTAAAAAGGAAGGTTAATTTTTAATTTACCCCTTCAGTTTATATTATTCATTCCAAATGAATCATAGGGACTTTTTGTCCTGCTAAGTCATGTGTATAATCATTTTTTCTTGTTATAAATGCGATCACAGCAGTCATACAACACAATAAAACAAAGTTTTTTGTGATTCAATCATATGCTATGTCCCATTTTTTTTAAGAAGTGTTTAGCTTTAGGTTTTCGATTTCACATCATTATCTTTTACTTATTAAGCCCATCAATTTTTTTAACAATTTTTGATTTACAGCTAAAACACATTGCCTCAATGCATTCAATACCCCCACTAGTTATATCCGTATCTTTTTCAAAAATATCTAAAGTAAATTTTTCGCCTTGTTTAACTTCTTTCTTGCATAATTCACAGGTGAATTTAAATTTCATGATTAATTACCTTGTTTAGTTTGTTGGTTAAAAGGTTAGTTTATTTTGCTGGTTCTTTAATTTCTCCTATTAGTTTAACATCAGTGAAAAACATGTTTTTTGGACCATCAATTTTGTTAACATGAACAAATTGAAACTTTAACCGTTTATCAGACGGTGCGTTATAAATAAGAATGTCCCCAACGTTAGGCGGATCAAGTAACTGACCGCGTACACGCAAATCAGGCCAATTAGACCACTCAATTAAATCCCCCTCCTATCAAAAAACAACCAATCAAGGGAAGCCAGATAATAAAGTAATTTAATAAAACTTTGTTTCAGGATGATTCATTTTATGCGTATCAATAGCATCTTGAGCATGATTTGTCGTAATATCAACATGCGGCTTAAGCCTTAATTCAATTCCTGTACTAGCGTCCCCGCCATCCGCAAAGTTATCAACGATTATTTTATTTTGTAAAAGTACAAAGAACTACGCATAATCTAATATGATTAAATTATTAATCGTATACGGTTATATGTCAACCGTATTTTAATCATATATGATTATTGCTATAATTGTTTTAGATTATTTTATAAGGTTGGTTAAATGAACAATCCCTCACGGGCAAAAAGTGACGTTGAAAAAGAATTAGATACAAACGCAGCAAAGGAAATTAAACGACATATAAAAGCCGAAATGTTAATGCATAATGTAGACATGGCCACAGTAGCCGAACGTCTAACTGCTATGGGACGTGCTATCTCTGAGCAGGGTTTAAAGAATAAAATTAGTACGTGCAAGCATCAAACGACCTGGTATTGGGATTTAATGAAGATGATAAAGGGAAAATAATAAAAATAACGGATACTGGATTATTAAAAGCAGGAAAGGGGTCAAGTCGCATTTTTAAAGAAGCAGGAAAGGGGTCAAGTCGCATTTTTAAAGTGTTGGCCTAAATAAAGAACATAAATGTGTGGGGATCAAGTCTTGCCTTTTGCATTTTAGGCAAGCTCACGTGGGATCAGGTCTTGTTTTTTGTACTTAATGCAAAATGAAAGACCTGCAGCAGTTTACTGGCCACGCAGGTTATGTGGACTAAATATATGGGATCATGTTGAAAAAGTCAGATCACTTTGATTTATGGAATCAAACATTATTGAGTTACACTAAATAACTCTGGTAAAACCCGTTGAAGTGCAATATATGCACTGGGGTTTTTTAACTTTAGTTTTTCCAATAATTGCCGGTGGCTATTCTCTATAGGAGCACCATAACGAATTAATTGCTCAATATAATAAACTGCAATATGTTTGTTGTTAAGGATATGATTAAGTGACTGAGCAAGCGGGTCAATACCTTGTGGGCTCGGCTTAACATTGACATTTTGTGTAAGTAGAAAGTCGAACATCTCTTTTGAATGGAGCGTAATTAACGTCTGACTAATTGCATTTTGTCCGGATGGATCAAGGGTATATAGATCTAAGCCAAAAGGTAAGAGTTTTTTCGCGAGTGTTATATTATTAAAGAGCGCTAATATCTGTGTTATTTGTGGTGTTAATACAGCACCACGGGCAAGCAAATTTTCAATAAGAGTAAATGGAGCATCATATTTTACTGCCTGAAGTAATGCCAAATTAAGCATACTGCTATCAATGTTATCTAGCCAGTTTACAGATTCCTTAAACTTGTCCCAGTCCTTTTCTTTTGCGGAGTTAAACAACCCTGTCATATTTGTGTGTAACTCTTCGGGTATATTTCCCTCGGCAAGATCTTTATTGTAGTCGGAGACTATTTTATCTAAATCTTCCTTGCTCAGCTTGCCATATGTCAAACTACCTTCAATATTACTCTCTTTTTCAGAGGGAGCTATATCATGGTTTATTTTATCATCCCTTTTGCTTTTCGGTAATTTCTGTATAACCACAGACGTTTCTTTGTTAGCTTTTTGAGAAGAACTGATTTGAATTGCAACCGGCATACCCCCTGTTGATTCTTCTAACTTATTTTCAACAAGTACACTCAGAGGCTCACCATGCCAATAAAGTACATAGGCAGAAATAAGAATGATTGACAAAAAACCAAGAACTAATTTCATCCGCACTATTCCTCTTTATCTTTTCCCGATTTTTTATTATTTCTATAGGCAAAAATATAAGAAGGAATCATAAAAAAGATAGCATCATACAAAGATATATCTATATAGCCTTGATTATAATAAGAAAAAAAAGCAAGTATGCAACAAAGAAAAATATATGAAATAAAAAACATCTTAAAATTTATACTTAATAATTTAGTCATCATCTGGTACTCCACTATCCAAAAATTAAGATTTCCATAAACTGACCTGCCTAAAGGAGGTCTGATATAAGTTTATTACTATATGCATTCGTTTGCCATCTTCAAATATTTAACGTCAGCTTTACCTTTTGCATCTGTTGCAGCCCACACTGCAACCGTAACACATCCAGCTTTTACATCGTTGCCGAATTTAATAAATTGACATGCGAATACAGATCCGCTCATAACACTTTCAATCCAGACATATCCTTCAGCTTTCTCAACTGCAACGTCTTCTTTGCATTTTTTTATTCGTTGTTCTTCTTCTTTTCGTTGCTCCTTCTCTAATTCCTTTTGTCTTTTCTCATTTTCTTCTTTCATTGCTGCAATTTGATCAGCATATTGAGCTAAAATATAATTAGTCATTCCAGAGTAAGCATTATCCCTGTTAGCCGAAAGACTACCTTGAGGATTCCAGTCATAATCCCCCCAGTCAATATTTAAAGCTGGTCTTTCTGGTGTCGTCCCGGTAACGGGAATACATTCCATCATAGGGCATTCATCAGCATGAGCTTTTTTAAATCCTAAATTCCAACCGGAATTTAGTTTTTTGGAAAATTGTTGATAATTAATGTTGCTAGGAAGGGTGATATTACCCATGAACAAAGCTACAGCAGTAATAGATAGTGAAATTTTCTTTATACAACTAGACATATGTAACCACTTTAATATCAAAAATTAAACGGCAACAACAAACTTTTAAAAGGTTTGGTTGTTAGTAATTCGATCATATAGTAACCATGTTCAGCCTAAAAAGTAACCAGTTATTTTGGTTGTTTGTGTGTTTGTGAATGAATTTTTGTAATGTATTGATAATGGGGGAAAAGATTTTAAAATTAATTTTATCTTTTTCAGAGTGTGTGGGGTCAGGTCTTGTTTTTTGCACTTGATGCCAAATGAAAGACCAGACTCCCCAGCTTCTACTGAATGTAACTAAAAACAAACTACTGTATAAGGGTACGGATAGGGTACGCGCTAAAAACAAAAAAGTCCGTAAAACGAATTACACTGGTTTGCATTACATCATTTTTCAATGAGTAAAATTATTTTTTTACCAATTTCTCTTTAATTCTTGCATATTTACCTGATCTTTCACGCAAGTAGTTAAGTTGCACTTGACAAAAATCACCGCGTAGCTTGATTTGAATTGAATAAACATTGGACTATCTTTAAGAAAGGGTCAGTTTACTTTGATTTATAAGTTTGATTGTCCGTATTGAATCGATGCATAATCTTTAATTATCAGGTGAATTTAACTGTGGTTACTTGGTGAAATTGAACAACTAATTCAGCCTAAAAAATAGTATTAGATTGTAAAAAATAGCGTACCCTTATACAGTGCTTTTTTAAAATGAAGAGAATGAAAATCATTGAATTTTAGGCGGTTTATTTTCCAGTTTTTTCGCTTTTTCCTATTTTTCTAGTGCGTAGCATAGGTTTATACTGTATTAAGTTATTGTTATTTAAGTTGAAATATTGGTTTTAGCGACAGACATTATGGCTCAGTTCTTAAAGGAGCGTGAATCTAATAAATAGTTTTGGTTTGTAAGCTAGTGCCCATTCAGAAAAGGATAGGAAGACATGAATAGGATAGAAGAAAAATAATGATAGCTTTATTACAGCGAGTTAGTGAAGCCAGCGTAACGGTTAATAACCAGATTATTGGCGAGATAAATCAGGGTTTATTAGTATTTTTAGCAATTGAGCCTCAAGATAATGAGGTTAAAGCAAAGAGATTATCGGAGCGTGTTTCCGGTTATCGAATATTTGAAGACGAACAAGGAAAAATGAACCTTAATGTAAAACAAATAAATGGTGAAATTCTTGTTGTTTCTCAATTCACTCTGGCAGCTGATACAAGTCGCGGCATGCGTCCTAGTTTTACCAGTGCAGCAGCACCACAAATGAGTAATCGATTATATGAATTGTTTTGCCAAAAGCTTAGAAATCAAGGTTTCAAAGTTCCAACAGGTGAATTTGGAGCGGATATGAAGGTTAGGCTGTTGAATGATGGTCCTGTAACGATTAGGTTGACTTGTTAGTTCATCTGCGAATTGTTTAGTTATACACTCTGAATTATTTATTCTTCGTGAGTTTTATGCCATTAGGCCAAAATTTACGCCAGTGTAAAAAGGTTCTATTTGGCAAATAACTATATACATTCCTTTTCAATGATCGGAAAACATTCCAGTGATTTGGCATTATCTGAACAACAATATTGAGATAATTAGGTATGTGAAAATAGGTAATTTGATGGGCTGTAAAAAGTTGTTGCAGTAGCGTTAAGCATAAGTTAACTTCTTCGTCAGTTGAATCGGATAAATTTATTGATAGGCAAGTTGTTGGTGATATTGTTGCGGCCAATAATTCAAAATGATCAATAACCAGTTTGAAATTAATCAGTTGATCTTGATAAATATCACAAATAAGCCAATCTATTTTTAATGAATCTTGTTGTTTAAGCCAATTCTCTGATCGGCTATTCGTAATTGATAAAGGTGATTTTTGCGGATTAAAGTATCGTTGAAAACAATCGATGACAGTTTGGTTGCATTCAATACTGCTAAAGGATATTTTGCTGTTTAAATTAGTTAAATAACGGCCCAAATTTCCGCCTCCCAAGCCTAATTCAACAACCTTGTCAGGACGAAAAAACAACAAAGGTAACATCATGGCAATTTGATGGGGCAGGGTAAGTTGATATGGTTTTCTTTTTAACATAACACTTTGTATAACATCGTTAAAAGCTAACCATCGATAATGCGTATTTTCACTTATAGATATTGCATCAGTACTTTTAGTGAAAAAGAGTATCGAACCTTGTTCAATGTGTTTTGTTAGTTGCATTTGTTTAACTGCATTAGTTTAGTTAAATTGATTAGATGTATAGTTCAAGGATTTAAAAATTTGAGAGTCAATAGGGCAATCATAGACAATGAATGTGTGCAACGCACCAAAAAATAAGAAAGAATTTCAAAGTTATTATCAATTCAGATGGCAAGTCCTTTGTAAAGAATGGGAAGAAGAACCTGGTTCAGAACAAGATGATTTGGAAGAGCAATCTTTCCATCGAATGATTGTCGATGAAAATGAGGCTGTTTTGGCTATTGGTAGACTACATCAAACGGACCAGCACAACGGGCAAATCAGATACATGGCTGTCGCTCCCGATCAGCAGGGTCAGGGATCAGGCAAGCAAATTCTCAATGAATTAGAAAATATAGCGAGCCGTCTGGGGCTTAAACAGTTGTCGTTAAATGCCAGAGAAAATGCAGTTTCATTTTACCAGCAGCTGGGGTATTCACATTTACTCTTTGATCAAATAAAACATTTTTCGATGAGTAAAACCATAAATTGTGTAGATGACCATCAAAATGAATTAGCAAAAAACTTACAGACTATCTGGCATAAAACTATTCCGCTCAGTAAAGTAATGAATCTTGAATTAAACTATTATAATGGCCAATTTTTGCAGACAAGTTGTGATTTGCTTTTCAATAAAAACCTGCATAACACTATGTTTGCCGGAAGTATTTATACTTTGGCTACTTTAACTGGCTGGGCGTGGGTTTATATGCAATTAAAACACTTTCAGCAGCATTTTCAACACCATTTCCCAGAACTTGAAATACCAGAAGGGGATATACCCGTGGTCATTCAAGATACGGGAATTTGAGGTGAATTTGAAAGTTTATCTAAAAGGCGCTTGATTGAGCAATAGCGGGCTATTGGGATTGAAAGCAACGCAATAGATAATCTTTTAAAACGCTTCAAAACCTGCATTTTGAATGATTACGGGTATATAGTCCTGGCCAATGCAAATATTCGTTACAGGGCTCCTTTGCGGGGAGTCGCACATGCTTTTACGAATATGAAACAAGTCAGTGGCGATCTTGACGGATTAGCTTCAGGAAAAAAATCTAGATTTAACATAGAAGTAAGTGTTGCTTGTGGTGATAAAGTGGTTGCCACTTTTGAAGGTTTATACGTAGTGGCTCCTAAAAAATAAGAAGACTCAAAAATATGAAAAATATCCTTATAGTATTTGGTTTACATTTAATCAGCCGTTTTGTTTATGTAAATTCTGTAATTTCATGAATATTTCTGTTCTACCAATAAGTATTGGTATTATAGGTTGTGGTTGGCTTGGTAAAGCGCTGGCTAAAGATCTTCTTAAAAAGGACAGTGGTCAAATGTGTTCTATTTTAGCGACCAGTCAATCGACCGAAAATATTGAGATGTTACAGCAACTCGGTATTAAGGCGACTGAATTAACGCTACCTGCTACACGGGCAGAGTTAAATAAACATCCGATTTTTGAACAGGAAAATATTATAATTTGCATTCCACCTAAGCTAAAATATGGGCAGTCAGATTATTCAGATAAAATACAACAATTAGTTCACGCCGCAGAATTTAATCAAGTTAAACGTTTAATTATGGTGAGTACAACGGCAGTATACAATGGTTTGACAGGTGATGTAGATGAGCAATCTGCATTAGAATTTTCCGCTGAAAAAGTCAGTATTATGAATAAAGCTGAGCAAGCCCTTTTGTCATTTGAAGGAAACTCGGCAATTATTCGTCTGGCTGGTTTAATTGGACCAGAAAGGCACCCAGGCAGATTTTTATCTAGGGGAAAAAAGATTTCCAATGGTAATGCCTGGGTTAACTTGATCCATCAAAAAGATGCCGTTGGTTTGCTTAAGTGTTTGCTTTTGCAACAAGAGCTAACAGGTATTTTTAATGGTGTTAGTAAAACTAAAGCGAGTAAAAAGGAATTCTATCAAGCGGCTGCAAAATCTCTTGGTTTACCCATGCCTGAATTTTTAGTTGATGACCAAATTACTGAAAGTCTGAATGGTAAGAGCAAAAAAATTAATGGTACAAGAACATGTCGACAATTAGCTTATCAATTTGTGTATGATGATTTGCTGATGTGGCTTACAAATAATTCTGCTTAACTAACCTGAATTCGGGTTAAATAGTAAACAAAAGTTTTTAATGAAGTTTGATGCTCAACTAAAATAGGTATTAGGGGTGAAATAAGAGTGAATAAAATGTTCTGGTTAAAAAATAAATCGGTTTTGTTGTTTATTGTCCTTTTTATACATATTACTTTTTTGGATTTATTTAATGGAAATGGTTATGAACTTTTTGTTTTGTGGGAAAAAAGCATTGAATTATTGACGATTATTACTCACTTAGTGATCGCTGGGTTATCAGTGTTATTTTATCTGTTAATTGGTAAATTACGGGCGAAATCACCGGAAGGATAACTTACATTGGAGGGAGTTTGATAGGGGGGGATAGAATTTGATAGGCGTTTGCTGGGTAAAGCTGTTGTCGAATAATACAAAAAATAAACCAGCCCAGTCGATTCAATGAAACAAGCAGGGCTGGATTAATTGTCTAACGACTATTTTGAATTAATGTTAATAGTTGCCAGCCATTGATCGAAATCTAATAAGTTAGCAGGCAGGATCACCTTTCTATTCTTCTGACTTAAACCACTGAGTTGCTGTAAATATTGCTCACTCAGTTGCATGTTTATTGCCTGCTGACCACCTGGTTGTTCAATTGCAGAAGCAATTTTGCTAATAGAATCACCAGTGGCTTTGGCAATAGCCAGGATCTCAGCTGATTTACCTTCTGCAGCATTGATTCTACGTTGTTTCTCACCTTCAGAAATATTAATCATCTCAGTCATTAAGCCTTCCGAACGATTAATTCTACTGGCTTTATCCCCTAAGCTTTTAGCTAAAATAGCACGGCGTTCACGTTCAGCGTTAACTTGCAGTTCCATCGCATTTTTAACGGTTAATGGTGGTGTGATATTTTTTATTTCATAACGATGAACACATATACCCCAGGATTCACCAGCCTTATCTAATACATCAACTACTTTGGCACTGATAATATCTCGTTCTTCAAAAGTTCGGTCTAAATCCAGAGTACCAATAATAGAGCGTGTAGTGGTTTGGGCTAACTGCATGGCAGCAAAGCGATAATCAGTAATACCATAGCTAGCTTTAAGTGAATCGACTACCTGGATATAAATAACCCCATCAACTTCAACGTTTACTTCATCTTTTGAAAAACATTCCTGTGGCGGTACATCAATGGTTTCTTCTTTTAAATCCAGTATAAATGCAACACGGTCAATAAAGGGTAATAGCATATGAAATCCCGGATCTAGCGTACAACGGTATTTCCCCAGTCGTTCTACCACATAAGCTGATTTTGTTGGTACCAGACAAATGGCTTGAACAAATTTGTAAGCGAGAAATAAAAATATTGCTGCCCAAATGGCTAACATGACCATATCTAGTTGGCTGGTATTTGCTGGCATCATGATTTAGCTCCCTGTACTGTTTGTGTTACTTTGTCCATACCCTCGAAAAAGCCTTCTAATTTTGCCATTTCAGCGGGTAAAACAGAGACATCTGCTGTTTTTAGAATATTACCTGTTTGTTGAATAAATTGTTCCAGCAGGCGTGTTTTAATTGCTTTGTCGCCCCCAGGTTTTGATGCCGCGGAGGCAATTAAATCGATACCTTTAGCTGTTGCCTTTGCCAGAATTTCAATTTCTCTGGCCCTACCGTGAGCTTCATTAATTTGACGTTGTTTGTCACCTTCGGATAAGTTTATAGCTTCTTGGCGCTGCCCTTGTGAAAGATTAATAGTGGACTCTTTTTCAGCTTCAGCAAGGGTGATTTCAGCGCGTTTTTGACGCTCTGCTTCCATCTGTTTTTCAAGTGTATGAATAACATTTTCTGATGGCGTGATATTACGCACTTCGTAACGTAGAACTTTAATACCCCATGGATCAGACGCTTTATCAATTTCTTTGACTATGGTTTCATTTAAAGTATCTCGTTCTGAAAAAGTCTGACCGAGATTGAGTTTACCTATTTCAGAGCGCATGGTCGTCTGGGCCAGATTGACACTGGCGCGGCGATAATCTTCAATACCATAACTTGCTTTGGCACCATCCATTACTTGAATATAAACCAAACCATCAACCTCTATTTGCACATTATCACGTGAAATACAGCTTTGAGACGGAATATCTAATACTTGTTCTCTTACCTCATGACGATAAGAAACTTTATCGAAAAAAGGGATCAGAAAATGCAGGCCGGGCTTCATAACCGCACGAAATTTCCCTAATCGTTCAACCACACAAACTTCGCGCATCGGGACGATTAAGACAAGCTTTACTACAATAAATAGTAAAGCCATAAATATAAAGGTGATTGTAGCTAACATAGCTTTCTCCTGTGCTAATATTATTGAAATTGATAGATTTTATTATTAGTTTTACTTGTGTTTATACTTTAGTTGTAAATTGTGATAATTACCATACAAACTAAACTGGTTGCAGATTAATTATTAGTTCAGTACAGTGGTGGTTAATTGGCCTTTTCGACTACTAATGATATGTTTTCTTTACAGATAATGGTTGCGCGTTCCCCAGCCGGTATTTCTGAGCCATCACCTAATGCTGTCCAGGTGGACCCTTGAAATTCTACTCTGCCTGTTTGGTTGCCGGGTCCTATTTTTTCAGTAACCAAAACCTCTTTGCCATAAATATCAACCTCTTCATAAACATTATCAATACGTTGTCCACTATTTAAAAAGCGTTCAGTAAATAAATAGGCGACAAAAAGTAAAATAGATGCGGAGATAAACCAGGTTGTTAACGTTAATACCCAGGTATCAAGATATTGTTGATGGACACCAATGGCGACAATAAGCGAAGCAATGCCTAAATTTAATAAGATACCTCCCGGTACAAAAATTTCGGCAAGAGAAAGTATAACAGCAATAACGAGCCAGGTTTCGAGCAGTAATAAAAAGTCCATTATTTATCCCTTCCTTTTGTTAGTGTCATGCTTATTGGTATGTCGTGCTTCGTAATGAAGATAATTTAAATAAGCGAGCTAGTTACTAAAGTTAGCAATGATGACATAATATGTCAATGATAGAGGTGAAAAACGTTAGCTTTTCACATCCTTTATGAATATAAAAAAGCCAGTTTAAATTAACTGGCTTTAGGTAGAGGAGGTTTTTGCTTAGAAACTCGGTAGTAAATTTACAGGTATAAAGCTATTTAAATCACCGTCAGAAATTATGACGGAAGCATCGGCAATATCCGGGGCAAAGTATCTGTCTTTATCGTAGAAGCTTACTTGCTGACGTAAGATTGCTTTCGCTTGTTCTATTTTAGTTGAGCTTTTAAGTGGTGCTCTAAAATCTAATCCTTGTGCCGCAGCTAAATATTCAACAGCTAAAACACCGTTGGTATTTTCAGCCATATCTGCCAAACGGCGACCGGCAAATGCTGCCATTGACACGTGATCTTCCTGATTAGCTGAAGTTGGTAAACTGTCAACAGATGCAGGGTGAGCCAGACTTTTATTTTCAGAAGCCAATGCAGCAGAGGTAACTTGTGCGATCATAAAACCAGAGTTAACTCCTCCATTTTCAACTAAAAATGCCGGTAATTTACTTAAGTTGGCATCAATTAACAACGCCATACGACGTTCTGACAACGAACCAATTTCAGCTATGGCTAATGCTAGATTATCTGCCGCCATGGCAACAGGCTCTGCGTGGAAGTTACCGGCAGAAATAAAATCGCCTTCGTTGGCAAAAACTAACGGGTTATCAGTTACACCGTTTGCTTCAATATGCAGAACTTCAGCGGCCTGACGAATTTGTGTTAAACAGGCTCCCATTACTTGTGGTTGACAACGTAATGAGTAAGGGTCTTGAACTTTTTCACAATCGATATGTGAACGACCAATTTCAGAATCATCGGTTAATAATTGACGATAAGCACTGGCTGCGTCGATTTGTCCTATTTGACCACGTACAAAATGTACACGGTGATCAAATGGAGCACGGCTGCCTAATGCTGCTTCAACCGACATTGAACCTATGGTGACAGCAGCTGCAAACAAATCTTCCGCATGGAATAAACCTTCTAATGTAAAAGCGGTCGATGCTTGTGTTCCGTTTAATAAAGCTAAGCCTTCCTTCGCTTCTAAATCAATGGGTTCAAGACCTGCAATTTTTAACCCTTCATTCGCAGGAATGATTTGGTCTTGATAAGACATTTCACCTTCACCTAATAAAGGCAATACCATGTGTGATAATGGTGCTAAATCACCAGAGGCACCCACTGAGCCTTTTTTGGGTACACAAGGATAAACTTGTGCATTTAATAGTTGAAGAAGTGCCTGAATAACTTTTAAACGTATGCCGGAAAAACCACGGGATAATGAATTAATTTTTAATACCATCATTAGGCGTACGGTAGCATCTTCCATATATTCACCAAAACCAGCCGAATGAGAAAGTACTATTGAGCGTTGTAATAACTGAAGTTCATTTGTTTGAATGCGCGTGTTGGCAAGTAAACCAAAACCGGTGTTGATACCGTAAACCACGCAATTTTCTTCTATAATTTTTTGAACTGCTTCGGCACTTTTGTTGATTTCATTAAATGCACTTTTGTCCAGGCTGTAAGTAATACCATCGTAACGGCTTACATCGCGTAATTGTGCCAAGGTTAATTGTCCCGGAATGATATTTAATTCTGTAATAGCAGACATTTTAATTTCCTTTAATTTAAAGCTAAAGAACCTTCTCTTTAGCTTGTTTTAATTGTTGTAATAGGGTTTAACTTAATAAGATAAAAGTTTATGGTTAATCACTATCTGATACGCGTTTATTTTTTGCCATCGGCACCATCTATCATAGGTAAGTCTAAACCTTGTTCTTTCGCGCAATTAATCGCGATATCGTAACCTGCATCGGCGTGACGCATAACGCCTGTGGCAGGATCATTCCAAAGTACCCGGGCAATACGTGTGTGTGCCTGCTCTGTCCCGTCAGCAACAATTACAATACCGGCGTGTTGACTGAAGCCCATTCCTACACCGCCTCCGTGATGAATACTTACCCAGGTGGCACCGCCAGAAGTTGACAATAAAGCATTCAGTAACGGCCAATCTGAAACTGCATCAGAGCCATCCATCATGCTTTCAGTTTCACGGTTTGGTGAAGCAACTGAGCCTGAGTCCAAGTGGTCGCGACCAATAACGACGGGAGCAGATAATTCTCTATTTTTTACCATTTCGTTAAACGCTAAAGCTAAACGAGCACGATCTTTTAAGCCAACCCAGCAAATGCGTGATGGTAAACCTTGAAAGGCAATGCGCTCCCTCGCCATATCCAACCAATTATGAAGTTGTGGATTATCAGGAATTAATTCTTTAACTTTGGCATCTGTTTTATATATATCTTCCGGATCTCCGGATAATGCCACCCAACGGAATGGACCAATACCTTCACAAAATAAAGGACGAATATAGGCGGGTACAAAACCTGGGAAATCAAAGGCATTTTTAACGCCTTCTTCGAAAGCCATTTGACGAATATTGTTACCGTAATCAGTTGTTGCAGAGCCTGCTGCTTGTAAATCAAGCATAGCTTTTACTTGTATTGCCATAGATTGCTTGGCAGCTTTCACTACTTTAGCTTCGTCCTTCTCACGCATTTCTGCTGCATATTCCATGGTCCAACCTTTAGGCAGGTAACCATTTAATGGATCATGAGCCGAAGTTTGATCAGTAACAACATCAGGAGCAATACCACGTTTTACTAATTCAGGAAATACATCTGCGGCATTACCTAACAAGCCAACTGAAATTGTTTCGCCTTTGGCCTTTGCTTTATTGATGATGTCTAATGCATCATCCAAGCTGGTTGCTTTAACATCAACGTAACGTGTCTGAATACGGAAATCGATACGAGACTCATCACATTCAACCACTAATGCTGAAAAACCTGCCATAGTTGCAGCTAGAGGTTGTGCACCACCCATACCGCCTAAACCACCGGTAAGTATCCATTTGCCGCTGGCGTTGCCATTAAAATGTTGTTTTGCCATAGAAACAAAAGTTTCGTAAGTCCCTTGAATTATGCCTTGAGAACCAATGTAAATCCATGAACCTGCGGTCATTTGACCGTACATCATCAAACCTTTTTTATCGAGCTCGTTAAAGTGTTCCCAGTTGCCCCAATTAGGTACCAGATTTGAGTTCGCGATTAATACACGGGGTGCATCAGTATGAGTTTTAAAAACACCAACTGGTTTGCCTGACTGCACCATTAAGGTTTCGTCGTCTTCTAACCTGTCAAGTGTTTCAATAATTTTGTCGTAGCATTGCCAGTTACGGGCAGCACGACCAATACCGCCATAAACCACTAATGATTTCGGATGCTCAGCTACTTCTGGATCCAGATTATTCATCAGCATGCGTTTTGCTGCTTCCGTTAACCAGCTTTTGGCTGTTATTTTACTGCCTCGTGGTGCACGAATGATACGGCTGTCATCAAAACGGCTGGCTGCTACATTTTTTGCTGTCGTCATGCTGTAATCCCCAATAGGTGTTCTAAAATTATTGTTACTAAAATTGATGTGTTCAAAATTAATGCGTACTTAAATATATACCCAAATAGTTTGGCTTGATCGTCTTTTAAAAAACTAAATGGCCGCCAAGACGGTACTTGTTTCCAGGTGATGTTAATATTGCAAAACTAACAACACCTTGACTTGACCAAGTTCGGCGTTTTATTTGCAGGCAAGGAGTGGATTCACTTATCGCAAGTAATTTACAGTTATTGGCCGGTGCTAATATCGCTTCAACCTCATGAGTGGCTTCTGTTAACGGTGCTTCGCAAGATAAATATTCGTGTGGTGTGATTTCGGCAAAATTCTGTTGTAGATAATCAGGTACCAGGCTGGTGTTGACATAACGTTGCTCTAACTGGATCGGTTCATTATTTTCAAAGTGTAGAACTTCTGAATAAAATACTGATTCAGTGAGTTTAAGATCCAGTAAAATAGCTATTTCTTCATTGACTGCTACAGATTTCAATTGTAACTGCATGGCACTGTGGGTATGGCCGAGATCACTGATTTCATCAGCAATGTTTCTTATTTCCAATAATGAAGACTGAGATTTCAAGGTAGCAACAAAAGTTCCTGCGCCCTGTGATCGAATTAGCAAGCCTTGCTCAGTAAGCTCTTGCACGGCGCGTCTGGCGGTCATACGACTGACATTGAACTGCAAGGCCAATTCATTTTCTGAAGGGACTTTAGTGTGTTGTTGCCATTGACCTGATTCAATATTGTCACAAATATGTTTTTTGATAATGGTGAACTTGGGCGGGTTGGCTGGTTTAACCTTCTGTCTGGTATTTTCTTTTGTGATTTTTTTTGTACTGTTGTTTTTACTGTTTATTTTAAGTAATTGGGTCATTGTTATATCTGTTCACTCACTTTAACTTGTATATACAATGTCACAAATTATTGGCAAAAACAAGGGTTGTATATACAAGTTTGCTTGTCAATTTTATATCGGTTAAGGTGGTGTGCATTGTATATTCCCGTATAATTTAGCAAAATCATCACACTTTTGTTTTTTGATTTTTTTCTTGATTTAGTTACTTGAATCAGTTTATTTTTTGTTTCTCAAGCAGGCAGGTTTATGAATACTTCACGTTGGCAAACACTTTGGTTAAACATTAATTTAGCAACAATGACACAAGGAAGCTCTGGTTATGGGGTTATTGAAGAGGCTGCTTTAGCTATTAGTGAAGGAAAAATAGTCTGGCTTGGTAAAGCACAGGACTTACCCGGGTTTGATAAAGCGAATGTAGATGTTATTGATGGTAAAGGGCACTGGATGACACCGGGCTTAATAGATTGTCATACTCATCTGGTTTATGGAGGTAACCGTGCCAATGAATTTGAGATGCGATTACAAGGTAAAAGTTATGAGGAAATTGCTAAAGCAGGCGGTGGAATAGTTTCTACGGTGAAGGCAACAAGAGCAGCAACGGAAGATGAGTTGTTAGCTGAAGCATTACCTAGACTGACTGCTTTACATCAACAAGGTGTGACTACAGTTGAAATAAAGTCAGGATATGGATTAGATACGATAACAGAAATTAAAATGTTGAAAGTAGCTGGCCAGCTCAGTGAAAAGCTGCCGGTAACGGTTAAGCGTACCTTTCTTGGTGCTCATGCTGTTCCAGTGGAATATAAAGATGATCCTGATGCTTACATCAATTTAGTTTGCAATGAAATGATACCACAAGTGGCTGAGCAAAAGTTAGCTGATGCTGTTGATGTGTTTTGTGAAGGTATTGGTTTTGATCTCCAGCAAACCGAATGTGTTTTTGCCACAGCGAAACAGCATGATTTACGTATAAAAGTGCATGCAGAGCAGTTATCTGATTTGGGCGGCACAGAATTAGCAGCAAGATATAATGCATTGTCTTCAGATCATCTTGAATTTTTATCCGAAGCTGGCGTTAAAGCAATGAGTGAGGCAAACATGACCGCGGTTTTATTACCGGGTGCTTTTTACTTTTTACGGGAAACAAAACAGCCGCCAATAGAATACTTACGTAAATATGGTGTGGCTATGGCTATTGCCACAGACGCTAATCCAGGCTCTTCACCAATTTGCTCCTTGCAATTAATGCTGAATATGGCCTGTACCCTGTTCAGATTAACACCAGCAGAGGCTTTGGCAGGAGTGACTTGTCACGGTGCAAAAGCTTTGGGTTTATCAGCAACTAAGGGTATGTTAAAAGTAGGATACGATGCCGATTTAGCCTGTTGGGATATTGAACAACCAGCAGAGCTTTGTTATCAGTTTGGCGTTAATCCTTTGTCTGCATTGATTAAAGCTGGAAGAAAAGTAATCTAATTGGTATTTCTGTACAAAACTCATCGTATTGCGTAGTCTTATACCCAAGCTGCTTGGAAATGCAGGATTGTGCAAGTCGAGAAACGGTTATATGCAAGGCATTGAATTTTGTACATGGTTTTTCCATTTAAAAATTCAATAACGCAGGAGATAGCCGTTTATCGCCTTGCCGAAGGGAGCAAAGCTAGAACATCAGTACCGCGTTGCATACATGGATGTATGTACTTAGGTTTTGTCTGGAACTAAAAACCTGTGCATACATGGATGTATGTACTTAGGTTTTGTCTGGAACTAAAAACCTGTGCATACATGGATGTATGTACTTAGGTTTTGTCTGGAACTAAAAACCTGTGCAACACTTTATAAGGGAATAACCATTATATGCGTGTTGCGCCTTGCTCTGATGTCCTAGCTTAGCTCTGAACCTGTATTTCCAAGTAGCTTGGGTATAATGTTATCTGTATTGGTTTTCATTGAGTTACAGGTTTTATATGACTTGCTGTTATTTACAAAATTTCTCTTTAGTAAAGATCTTACTTGCTGGTTTTGTTGCAGGCTTTAGTTTGCTGCCATTTCCGGCATTTGCTGCATTGCCCGTTTTCTCTTTTGTTGAATTCAACATTGCCTTTGTGTTGGGTTTAAGTTTACCTGTACTGATTATTGCCGCATTGATGAAACCAGTCGTTGAGATAAAATGGCGATTTCCTGCACTTATTACTTTGTCTTTGCTAAGTATGTTATATGCGATTGCATATTTGCATTCATATCAGGTTATTGTCTTATTATCCTCAGGAATGATTTTTTTAACTTTACTATATTTGTGGCCATTCAGTAAAACTAATGATGAGCCACAGAGTATTTCTGAACATAGTTCTTTATTTTCAAAAGCGAAAAAGATTAGTCGTATCAGTATTAGCAGCTGTGCGATTATATTTTTAGTCTTATTATGGTTTTTTCCAAAAATAGATGCATATAATTCATGGGCATTATGCTCATCGGTAATTTTACTCATTGCTGCTTTACACCTAGCTATTTATTTCTTTAATCAAATTCGTAAACAGGATCATAAACAACGAAATAAAAGCACAGAAATTTATCGTTTGGTGATCCAGTGGTTGGTTAACTCGACCTATGTTGTTGCTATGTTTTTATGGCTAAATACTACAATTGATATTGTTTGGTTAGTTATTGCCTGTGTTTTAAGTTATTTAGTTACTTTAATTAATGGTAGTTGGTTTTTGGTACAACGGGTATTAGCTGTATTGCCGACCAAAGTTGAAGATGAAAAAATAAGCCTGGAAGATTTATTTTCTTTTACTCATGATCCTGCTACTAACTTACCTTCATATCAGCAAGCACTAAATCGATTTGAACAATTAGTTAAATTAAGTGAAAAAAAGAGGTTTGCTGCGATAGTCTTCAAACCCATAAATTTTCAGCAGGTAAATACTGTTTTAGGCCATCATAATTCCGATATTTTATTGTTACAGCTTGCTTATTGTTTGCAGAAAAAAGTGGTGGAGAATGATTATTTAGTTAATTTTGATGGTGATCAGCAACCGATCAGATTAGCACGGTTACATGGATTACACTTTTTAGTGGTTATTGATTTAGCGGCTAGTCACCATCCTGAAAAAATACTTATTAATGATTTATGTCAGCAACTATCGGCCGCTGTGCCCGACGCGATGAGTTTTAAGAGTTTTTCATTGAATTTTAAATTATTATTTGGTGCGGCTATTTTTGGCGAGCATGGTGATAACGTATCAGAAGTAATTGCTCACGCAGGTGATGCATTATTATCAACAGAAACAGAGCAACAATTCTTAACTTATTTTGATAATAGTAGCGTGCTGTATACTGAGCAACAATTGTTACTAATGGAATGCTTAAAACAAGATATTCTGAATGAAAATTTGCTCTGCTATATTCAACCGCAAATATCTTTGTCAGATAAAAAAATTACTGGTTTTGAATTAAAAGTACATTGGTATCATGATCAAAAGCCTCAAGAATTACAAGAATTTGTTAAGTTAGCTGAGCATAGCGGAGAATTGTATTTGTTAACCATGCAAATGATAAAACAGGCGTTTAAAGTTTTATTTACCCTCAATAAATTAGGTTTTCCAATTCCTGTTTCCCTTAAATTGTCGAGTAAGAATTTACTTGAACCAGACTTGATTGATTTTATTGAAATGCAAATGAATCATTATAATATATCAGCAAATTATTTTTTGGTTGAACTCACTGAAAATATTATTGCTGAAGCTGGCGATCGCGTAAATGTTATTATTGCTCAGTTGAAATCTTTGGGAATTGGTATCGTTATTGACAATTTTTCAGGTAGTTATGAGGCATTACGCTATTTACGCAAGATGTCATTTGACCAAGTGAAAATTGATTGTTTCCAATTAGCCAATAGTATTGAAAACATCGCAGATAAGGTCATTATAGATGCCTTAGTTCATTTAACGCATTCGATGCAGGTTCCTTTGGTTGGTACCAGAGTTGATTCCAATACCATCTTACGCGCATTTGAATCATTGGGAGGTGAATGCGCGCAAGGAAATACTATTCATCGGGGAGTTGTGCTGGATGAAATTGAAATATGGTTGGAAAAGTGGTTTGAACAGTACCCTGACAGCAAACCCCAGGTTTAAATTTATGCAATTATTTGCATAAATTTACTTTGAAAAATTTTATTATTCAATATCTAATGCTTCAGGTGAAAGGATCACACCAGTGTTATCAGCGTAAATATGATCATCAGGTAAAAAAGTAACACCGCCAAAGTTAATTGCCAGATCACTTTCACCAATATCATCGTCAGATGCACCCACAGGAATCGAAACTAGGCCTTGTATGCCAAGTTCAATTTCTTCTAGTGTATCAACATCACGTAGACTGCCAAAACAGATTATACCTTCCCAGCCGTTTTTTCCTGCGGTAGCTGCGATTTCACCATCAATTAATGCACGTCGTGTTGAACCACCGCCATCAATAACCAGAACTTTACCATGGCCATCAGTAGCAACGATTTGGCTGATCAAGCCATTATTTTCAAAACATTTGATTGTAACAACTTTACCGCCAAAAGAGTTTCGACCACCGTAGTTACTAAAAATAGGTTCAACCACATCAACAAGGTCTGCATATGTGTTACATAATTCTGAGGTATTGTATTCCATAATATTTCCTTTGGGAAAGCCGAATTCGGACTAGTGGACTATTATTGTTTATGAGTATAACGTGCTGGTTGATAGTCTCAATAGTAACTTGTTATTACTTTTTAAATTTAGCACATCAACATTTAAATACAATAAAGTTTTTTATCATCATTGTTCTATCTTTGGTTATTTATAGCTATATAAAATAAATATCTGGTTATTAATTGATTAGGTAAAACTCATGTTAATTAAGCATAAACTTATCGCAAATTTTGACGTATTGGTTGTTAATACCAATTGTACTAAGTAAGTGATCACCCTCGATGGTCTATGTAGTTCCTATTAAGGATATTGCACAGCATCAGGGCAGGCAGCACAATGCAATGCGCAGATGAGTGAATAGTTAACCTGAATTCAGGTTAGTTATCTAAACAAGCGATGATACTACAGGATGAAGTTAGCCAGTTTCAGGTATGATCGCCATTAATTATTGTAATTGGTATTAAACAAGCTTAAACACCTGATCAACTTACATTCGCTAGCTTGGTTATATGCGATATAAATGAGGGAATTAATACTAAACTTCTTTAAAATTTATTGAAGCTTCACGGCTTTTATTGCTGGCATTAGTTTCAGTTAAATAAAGTTGCCACCGTTCGTTTTGTTCCTGATAAAGAGCATTTAGATATTCTGCAGAGTAAATAGCGTTGTGATTATCATCGAAAATAAAGCGATAACCGTGTTTACCGACTGATTCAATGTTGAGTAATTTAACTTGTTTTTTATGAAATACGCATGAAAAATTACCTATTTCCACACTGGCCTTTTCTTTTAAGGGTGAAAAGACCCTTAAATATTCAAAACTATATTGGTAAATATTGTCAGGTTCGAAAGTAATGTGTAAAGTTGATTGTGATGAGTCAATTTTCAACTGGCTAATATTCATCATTTATTTGTCTTTTATGTATTTGTCTATTAAGTATTAGTATTTAATGTTGTTTGTTTTCGTGTTCGGGTTGAAGATAGAGCTAAGTCATTGCTGAATTAGCTCTTCTGTCTATAGAGTAAAACAAGTCTATAGAATAAAACGACTTAAATCTTCATTTTTAACAAGTTCAGTTAACTTGCTTTCTACATAACTTGCGTCAATTATAATGGTTTCACCAGCACGTTCGTCTGCATTGTAGGAAATTTCCTCAATTAAACGTTCCATCATAGTATGCAGTCGACGAGCACCAATATTTTCGGTACTTTCATTAACTTGCCATGCTGCGTCAGCAACTGCCTTAATGCCGTCATCGCTAAATTCAATTTTGAGACCTTCGGTAGCCAACAATGCTATGTATTGCTCTGTTAATGAAGCAAAAGGCTCAGTTAAAATACGAACAAAATCATCAGCACTTAATGCCTGTAACTCAACTCTTATCGGTAAACGACCTTGCAGTTCCGGGATCAGATCTGATGGTTTTGACATTTGAAAGGCACCAGAGGCGACAAATAAAATGTGATCGGTTTTTACCATTCCATGTTTAGTACTAACGGTAGAACCCTCAATAAGAGGTAGCAAATCACGTTGTACGCCTTCACGGGATACATCAGGACCTGATGAGTCACCACGTTTGCAAATTTTATCAATTTCATCAATAAAAACGATACCATTTTGTTCAACCGCATAAATGGCTTTTTCTTTAATGTCGTCTTGATTGACAATTTTCGCAGCTTCTTCTTCCTGCAAAGCTTTAAATGCGTCTTTAATTTTTAATTTACGTTTTTTGGTTTTGTCACTCGACATATTTTGGAACATGCCTTGCAATTGTGAGGTCATTTCTTCCATTCCTGGAGGAGCCATGATCTCTACTCCCATTGAAGGGGCAGCTAAATCAAGTTCAATTTCTTTATCGTCAAGTTTACCTTCTCTGAGTTTCTTACGAAAAACCTGGCGAGTACTACTGTCATCAGGTTGTTCTTCATTATTACCGAAGCCATCACGTGGGGGGGGTAATAAAATGTCTAGAATACGTTCTTCGGCGGCTTCTTCAGCAGTATGCTTAACTCTGACCATTTCTTGTTCTTTAGTGATTTTTATTGCGACATCGGCTAAATCACGAATAATAGTTTCAACTTCCTTACCAACATAACCCACTTCAGTAAACTTAGTTGCTTCAACTTTTATAAAGGGTGCGTTAGCTAATTTCGCTAACCTGCGGGCAATTTCTGTTTTACCAACACCCGTCGGGCCGATCATTAAAATATTTTTTGGTGTGACTTCAGCGCGCAATTCTTCATTAAGTTGCATTCTACGCCAGCGATTACGTAAGGCAATTGCTACGGCACGTTTTGCGTCACTTTGTCCGATAATGTGACTATCTAATTCACTAACAATTTCACGAGGTGTCATGCTCGACATAATAATTTCCTTACAGCTAAAGTGTTACAGCTCATCAATGGTGTGATTCTGATTGGTGAAGACGCAAATGTCGCCAGCAATTTTTAGTGATTTTTCTACGATTTCTTTGGCAGACAGGTCAGTATTTTCTAATAATGCAGTGGCGGCTGATTGGGCAAAATTGCCGCCACTGCCTATAGCGATCAGGTCTTGTTCTGGTTGTACGACATCACCATTACCCGTAATAATAAGTGAAGCTGTTTCATCGGCAACGGCTAATAACGCCTCTAACTTTCTTAATGCTCTATCGCTACGCCAATCTTTAGCAAGCTCTACAGCTGCTTTAGTTAAATGACCCTGGTGCATTTCAAGTTTGCTTTCGAAACGTTCGAACAAAGTAAAAGCATCAGCTGTACCGCCAGCAAAGCCAGCTAATACTTTATCGTTATATAAACGACGAACTTTACGAGCATTACCTTTCATTACTGTATTGCCAAGCGATACTTGACCGTCACCACCAATAGCTACTTTGCCGTTGCGTCTGACTGATACGATAGTAGTCACATTAAACCTCAATATATTGGCCGATACCAGGAATGTATCAGCATTAATCATTCTAGATTAAGTTGGGTATATTTGAGAAATTTTCAAGGGGAGGGAGATGACTATTTTAAGTTCTATTAATTGTATACCCAGTCTAGTTGCTGAAATCTGCATTTCCAAGTAGCTGGGTATAATACCAATTGTAATAAGTAAGTGATACTGGATTGAATACAAGACTGTGGCCAAAAAACTTGACCACTTCAGTACTTAGGTTTTGTCTTGAACTAAAAACCTGTGCCGACATGGCAGCTCCTAGGCATCCATGCCTACGCTGCATTAGTGCATCCATGCACGTCGATGTCAGTACTTAAGTTTTGTCTGGAACTCAAAACCTGTGCTCTTGAAAATTTATTCTCATCGATCCCTGAGTACTAATTTAATACAATTGATATCAGTTATTTATTTCCATAACCAAATTTGGCAATAGTGAATTTTATTACTTTTCAGTTTGTTTTTATCTTTTTCTGCTTGTCGTTTACGCTCATAAGGTCCTAAAACAACCTTGAACCAAATGCCACTTTTCCCTTTAACTTTATGAATTTTTGATGCAATACCATTAAAAGCTATATTAGCTTTTAATACTTCAGCTTGTTTCTGACTTCTGAATGAACCGCATTGCATGGCATATGGGCCTGCCTGTTTTACTTCATATTCACCCACTTCAACTTCTTTGCTTTTTAGTCCGTCAACATAGGTCCATTTTTCTTTAGGGGGTGCAGGTAATTCAGCTGATGTCATTTTTTTTACATCTGTCGTTTTATTAGTGGCGTTATTCGTAGGTTGATTATCTTTTATTGTCCAGAGAAAATAGCTGAAGATGATAATTGCGACAAGCGTAAATAGACCAATAAGTTTTACTTTAAAGGGTAAGCCTGCTTCGTCTGGAGATGATCCAGTTGATTGTTTGGATTTATAGGGACTGTTTTTTTTATTTGATGAACGGGAAACGTAATCTTGATGCGCCATGAAATCGGTAATATACAAGGGAGAATATTACAATTTTAACTAACTGGAGTGAAATTAACAGCAATTTATGGTTAAAGACTAAGGAAATGTTAATAAAGTGTTTAAAAAAATATGCTGAGCCCATTAATTAGTGGATATGGCATTACCAACTCATATCAATAGGGTCAATGTCGACAGACCAGCGTACTTTTTTTTGCCATTCATTTTGTTGAATTTGCTGGATGAGTTGCTGAACACCCAGGTGTAGTGATTTTCTTGATTTAGCTTGCACAATCAGATGAAAACGGTATTTCCCCGCCTTTTTTTCCATTGCAGCAGGAATAGGGCCTGCGAATTCACATCCCTCAATATTACCTTGTGCAATAACATGTAAAAACTTTTCAGGATAAGAAGGATAATTAGCATCTGCTCTGAATAATGCCTGAAAACCGAATGGTGGTAACCATGCTTGTTTGCGTTCTACCAAGGCTTGCTTGGCAAAGTGAGCATAACCATTATTAACCAGATCTTGTAGGATAGGGTGTTCTGGATAATGAGTCTGAACTAACACTTTTCCGGGTTTACTTTCTCGGCCAGCTCGCCCGGAAACTTGTACCAGCAATTGCGCCATGTGTTCAGCGGCACGAAAATCAAAGCTGAATAATGCCCCGTCAACATCTAAAATAGCAACTAGGGTAACATCGGGGAAGTGATGCCCTTTTGCCAGCATTTGTGTGCCAACCAATATTTGATGCTTTTTCTCGGTAACTTCTTGCAATAATTTAGCTAACTCACCTTTTCTGCGGGTACTATCCCTATCAATACGCACTATGCTTGTATCCGGGAATAAATCACTAATACGTTGCTCTAACTGTTCGGTACCTTGGCCTATAGGGGCGATTCGTATACTGCCACAGCCTGGACATTGTGGCGGAACACGTTTTTGACTACCGCAATGGTGACAGATTAATAACTGCTGACTTTGATGCAAAGTATAAGGTTTATCGCAGCGCTGGCAGCCCGCAATCCAATGACATTCCTGACAATTGATTGCAGGAGCATAACCACGGCGATTTAAAAATATTAATACTTGTTCGCCACGGGTTAAGGTATTTTTAATGGCTTGCTTTAAATTACTCGATAAACCGTATTCCATTGGTTGTTGAACAACATCCACTAATTCAATTTTTGCTGTATTACTTTTTCCGGCCCGTTTAAGTAACTGGTGATAATGATATTTCCCAGACAATGCATTTTGTAACGTTACTAAACTCGGTGTAGCACTTCCCAGAATAATTGGAATGTTCAATTGTCTGGCGCGCAATATGGCCATATCTCTGCCATGGTAGCGAAAACTATCTTGTTGTTTTAATGAATTGTCGTGTTCCTCATCAACGATAATTAACCCCAAATCATGCAGCGGGGTAAAAATTGCCGAGCGGGTACCAATAACTATTGCGGCACACCCTCTTTGCGCAGCCAGCCAAGTTTCCAGACGCTCTGAATTGTTCAGGCCTGAGTGGTGCAAATATATAGCGACATTAAAACGTTGTTCAAACCTGTTTAATGTTTGGGGCGTTAAACCAATTTCAGGCACCATAATCAAAACTTGTTTGTTACTTGCCAGTATAGGTTCCATGGCCTGCAGATAAACTTCTGTTTTGCCACTGCCAGTAATGCCATCAATTAAATGGCAGGAAAATCGATTGATAGAACCTTGTAATGCGGCGACGATCAAGGCTTGTTCAACTGAAAGGTGCAAGCGATTGTCAGCGTTTATTGAATCAGCTTGCCATTTAAACTTTTCGATAGCTCTTTCTTGTTCTATGACGATATTTTTATTTTTTAGTGCGCTAAGTTGGCTTTTGCTGAATCCTAACGTGCGGATTTCCGCCCAGGTGAGGGTTTTACGAGCATTAAATAATTTGTATAAGGCTACTTGTTTAGGTGCTTTTTTCTGTATTTTATCTAATTCTTTCTGCTCTAGATTATTGATTAAGCACCATTCTAGAGGAGGGCTGACGTTAGCTTGCTGAAGGTTTCCTGACTGAATGTTTCCTAGCTTAATATTTCTCAGTAATACGGGCAATGCTTGTTGGAAAACATCGCCAATAGGGTGGTGATAATAATCTGCACACAGGCGAAGAAAATGCAGTAATGGTTCACTGAATTTATAAGGATCGGTAATACGAGATAATATGTTTTTTAATTTTTCTACAGGAATATCACAAGTGTGTTGTACCGCCATAATAATGCCGATAACTTGTCTGCCACCAAAAGGAACAATAACGCGTTCACCTAAATTAACTTCAGGCGACTGTAAATTGGTCGGAACTTGATAAGTAAAAAGCTGTCGCATTGGAACTGGGATGGCGACTTGTATGTACTGAACTTGCATGGCCTTTCTTTTGGGCTGATAACTTTATTATTTGATAAAGTTATTCTCGCATTAAATTATGTTATTAAATAGTCCTGTGATGAACCATTTACTTATTCACATAAGAATCTTTTAAGATAATTCATCTCAAAAGTTGCCTTACTAAAGATCATGACTTGCTGAGTCTCATATCCAGATGAGGTATATCGTCTTCAAGGTATACTTGTGATATGGCTTTAAAACCATTCCTGTCATAAAATCCCAATAGATATTCCTGAGCGCCAATATCAATATCCTGATTTGGCCATAACTGCTGGCAATGCGTTAAAATAGTGGATAACAGTGTTTGTCCTAAGCCACTTCCACGACAGTCTTCATCAATAGCGACACGCCCGAAACTTACATTTTTATAAGATAACCCGGGACAGAGCAGACGTGAATACGCAACTAATTTATCATCTTGATAGCCGAGTAAATGATATACACCTTCAATTCGATCTTTATTGTCGAGTTCAGGGTAGGGGCAGGTTTGCTCAACCACAAAAATATCTACTCTAAGTTTTAGCAGCTCGTAAAGTTGTTCGGTACTTAGTTGTGAAAAAGAAAGACACATCCAGTTCATTGTTCAAGCCCTTTTTTATACCATCGGATCAGCTCTTTTTGATCCGCTGGGGGTTCATTACCTTGTTTTATCAATTCAAGCGCTTGTTCGGCAAGAAATTGCTCTGCTTTATCTTCAATTTTTTCCAGCATGCTATAAAACTTTTGTTGTTCTTCAGCCGTTAAAACGTTTTCAAGCTCTTGGGAGCGAAGGTCTAAAGCTTGAGTTAATTTTTTATACAATGCCTGACCTTGTTTATTCAATAGTAAATTTTTAATGTTTTTATTTACCGGATCTGCCTGAACTTCAATTAACTTTTTAGACTTAAGTTTAGTTACTGCTCTGCTTATTGTGTATGAATCCAGTCGGGATTGGTATGCGATGTCAGCTGATTTTATTGGCATATATGAACCAATGTTAAGTAAAACACGCATTTCTCTTGGCTCAAGATCGCATAATGTTCTAACTTTCCAATCTCTGTTTAAGGCGAGAAGATTACTTACAACAGCGACCCTGAAAGGTAAATGACTGGTTAAATCAAGAGGGGAGTCTATTTTGTCAGACAGCTTAAATGCTTTTTTACGTGCTGAGTTATTAATTACTTTCTCCTAATAAAATATAAGTACATTGAATAAATTGAGTTTAATATTAACTAATCACATATATTTCCAGCACTTTAGCATTTCTTTAAAACAAGTTGAATTATTTACTGATTTTTGTCTTTATTTTGCTCATTTTAGTTGCAGTAAGTATAAGGATCATTTATTATTCGCCACCATTATTTTTAACTCGTATGGTGCTTGGCAAAGATCAAGTGGCGATACGGCCTTAAACAGAGGTTTCCATGAAAGACGGTATTCATCCTAAATACACAGAGCTCAAAGCTAACTGTTCTTGCGGTAACGTGATTGTAACACGTTCAACTGTAGGTAAAGATCTTCACCTAGATGTATGTTCAGCATGTCATCCATTTTACACTGGTAAGCAAAAAGCTGTCGAGTCTGGTGGTCGTGTTGATAAATTCAACAAACGTTTTGGTGCACTTTCTAAGAAGTAATTATTCTTATTATAAAGTAAGTTACAAAGCAAACTGTTCAGTTATTCACGAAATGTCTGTTCAGTACAAAATATAAGAGCGCTAAGCCAGTTTATGGTTCAGCGCTTTTTTTTATGTTTCATTTAAACCATTTTCCTTCATACTGCATCTAACCTTTCAACTAACGTAATTCGAGATAATACTGTTTGGATAAATCAAAAGTTATAGATGCCCAAAATTTATTTTCTGTTGATCCTGAGCAGGAATGGATTGCCAAGGCAAAACAAGGCGATCAGCAAGCATTTCATGAAATTTATAACAGTTATCATCGTAGAATTTATGCGTTGTGCTGGCGTATGCTAAGCGATAAAGATAGTGCAGAAGATGTTTGTCAGGAAGTTTTTGTTCAGTTGTGGCAAAAAATTAGTAATTTTCGTGGTGAAAGTAAATTTAGTACCTGGTTACATAGTGTTGCTACTAACATAGTGCTTGGACATATACGTAAACACAAAAATTGGCTTGGGCGTGTTTTTAGTATCGAAGATCAGACAATACCTGATATGGCAGTTGAAATGTCGACACAAACGCCTGATTTATCGGAATTAGATAAGCAAATTATGCGATTGCCAGAACGTGCAAGGTTAGTGTTTGTATTGTTTGCTGTTGAAGGTTACCGGCATGAAGAAATATCGAAAATGTTAGGCATGGCTGTAGGCTCCAGTAAATCTCAATATCATCGGGCCAAAGGTTTATTACGGGAATGGGTTAGTGAGAACTAGTATGAATAATAAAATGTCAGAACAAGACTTATTTAAGAAGGTTGGTGAATTACCGACCGAAATGGTTCCTGAACGTGATTTATGGTTGGGCATAGAGCGGGCAATTCAAGGTAAACAACAATCAGACATTGTTTCAAACAGCCCTAAAAAAATCCTACCAATGGCATGGGCTGCATCAGTTGTCGCTGCGGTGTTAGTCACTTGGTTATCGTTTTCGCCATCACCACAAATTTCTCAGCCGTCTGTTAATTTAGTGGCTGAAATGCGACAAAATTTCAATCAGCAAAAGCAGGCCATGCTGGTGAATTTTGGTCAGCCTCAAATAAGTCAGTTACCTAAAGAAATGCAAGAGCAATTAGCGCAATTAGCTTCTGCTCGACAATCAATTGAAACAGCCTTGTTAAGTGATGTTAATAATTCAGACTTACTGAATTTATTACGCTGGACACAAAAGCAGGAATTAGAATTAATTAAACAACTTTATAGTCCGCAATGGCAGTCTATTTAAGCGTTTTCAAGTGACAAACTGGAACAGGACAGGGGTTAATATGCGTATTTCACAATGGATTATTTCATTAGTTTTTACCGGGTTTGCAATGCAGAGTATTGCAGGAGAAAAAATTAATAAAAGTTTGCCAGCTGATGGCGTTAGTAATATCACCATAGAAAATTTAAGCGGTGAAGTAAAAATTGTCGGCTGGGATAAAGAAGAAGTTAGCGTTAAGGGTGAATTAGACGACAAAGCAAAAGGATTGATTTTTGAACAAACTGGTTCAACCATAACTGTTAAAGTTAAAATGCCACGAAATTCCTACAGTGGTTGGAATGATAGAGGCTCAGAATTAACGATTAAAATTCCTGAAAATCTGCGGATGAAATTTACAGGGGTGTCTAGTGATGTATCGGTAAAAAATCTATTGAAAAGTACCGAAATAAAAACGGTTAGCGGTAAAATCACAGCAACTGCTTTGAATGAGTATATTGAACTGGCAACAGTAAGTGGTTCTATACACAGTCAAGATTTGTCGGGCAAGGTGCAATTGGTCAGCGTGAGTGGTGATATAACGGATGTTGATTCAACGGGTAGGCTACAGCTTAAATCTGTAAGCGGAAGCATAGAGTCTAAGTCTATGGCAAATGAGGTGCTTGCGAACACGGTTTCAGGAGATATTGATTTGAATTTAACCGGGATAGATGAATTAACGATATCAACAGTGAGTGGCGATACTATTAGTCGACTGTCACTGAATGAAAATGGGTTAGTGAAATTATCAAGCGTCATCGGTGATCTCGATATGTATTTTCAATCTGATGTACAGGCTAATTTTAGATTGAATGCCAGTGCTGGTGGCGATTTAATTAATAAACTTACTTCTGCCAAAGCAAAACATGCTAAATATGGACCCAGCTCTAAACTATACTTTGAAACAGGTAATGGCAATGGTTCAGTGCGAACGAGTACCGTGAGTGGTACGATAAAAATATTAAGTAAGTAGTCACTATCTTTCCAGATTTAAGGCAGGGATCAACATTTCCAAGTTGCTTGAGGGAATATCCAGCAACTTGGAAATTCAGTCATTAAATTATTCCAATCTATATTTTTCTATATGTTAATAATCTGCTACATTAAGCACCTTATACCAATTATATCCAAACTGTATTTGTAAAGTTTGGGTATAAAAATGATAATGCCCATTTTATATTATTTAATGCTATTAAAGGTGTTCTAAATGGCCGAGCGTAAGCCAGGTAAATTTTCAAAAAGCAGAAGTTTCTCAAGTGATAAACAAGTTGATCAATTAAAAGTCCCGCCACATTCACTAGAAGCTGAACAGTCGGTTTTAGGTGGTTTATTACTCGATAATGAAACCTGGGATCGAGTCAGTGAAAAAGTGGTGGCCCAAGATTTTTATAGCCGTTCACATCGACTTATTTTTGAAAGTTTCGGCATATTGGTTGAGCAGGGTGAGCCTGTTGATTTGATCACCTTATCTGAAGCGTTAGAAAATGACCAGAAATTAGAAGATGCCGGTGGTTTTGTTTATCTCGCAGAGATGATGAAAAACACCCCAAGCGCTGCTAATATTGTTGCTTATGCAGATATTGTTCGCGAAAGAGCGGTAACCCGGGAGCTAATTGGGGTTGCAAATGAAATTGCTGAGTCAGCTTATGATCCACAAGGCCGTACCAGTGCTGAGTTGCTGGATTTTGCAGAAACCAAAGTGTTTCAAATTGCCGAGCAAAGAGCGAATAAATCAGAAGGGCCAGAAAGTATTCATTCGGTATTGGAAAAAACGGTAGACAGAATTGAAAAACTTTATCAACAACCACATGATGGCGTTACTGGGGTTTCTACGGGTTTTACTGATTTAGATAAAATGACCGCAGGTTTGCAACCTTCAGATTTGATCATTGTTGCTGCTCGTCCTTCAATGGGTAAAACAACTTTCGCGATGAACTTAGCTGAAAATGCGGCAATGACACAAGATAAACCTGCCCTTATTTTTAGTTTGGAAATGCCTTCAGATCAATTAATGATGAGGATGCTAGCCTCGCTTGGCCGGATTGATCAAACCAAAATTCGTACAGGGCAATTAGATGATGAAGATTGGGCTCGGTTATCATCAACCATGGGGTTGTTAATCGAAAAGGGCAAAATGTATATTGATGATGCGGCTGGCTTAACACCAACGGATATTAGGTCTCGTGCGCGTCGTATTGCAAGAGATCATGGTGGTATTAGTATGATCATGATTGATTACTTACAATTAATGCGTGTACCTGCTTTGTCTGATAACCGAACATTGGAAATATCTGAAATTTCCCGTTCTTTAAAAGCCCTGGCAAAAGAACTTAAAGTGCCTGTGGTTGCTTTGTCTCAGTTAAACCGAGGTTTGGAGCAACGGTCTGATAAACGCCCAATTAACTCAGATTTACGTGAATCAGGAGCGATAGAGCAAGATGCTGATTTGATCATGTTTATTTACCGTGACGAGGTATATAACGATGATTCAGAGTTTAAAGGCATGGCTGAAATTATTATAGGTAAACAGCGTAATGGTCCAATTGGCCGTATACCACTAACATTCCAAGGTAAATATTCCCGTTTCGATAATTACGCGGGTGCACATGTATTGGAAGAAGATTAAATTTTTTAAGCCGAAGTTTGTTTCGTCGATATCTATACCTGTACTACTTGTTGGACTCTGCACTTTCAGTAGTTTGGGTATCAGAACAAATAAGTGATAATTTCAAATGAGTTTACGCACAGCAACAGCCGTTATTGATTGCCAGGCTTTGGTGAAAAATTTTCAACTAATTAAAAAAATGTCACCAAACAGTAAAGTATTAGCGGTATTAAAGGCTAACGCTTATGGTCATGGTTTAGAGCGTATTGCTACTACACTTATTCAAAAAAATGTTATGGCAGATGCATTTGGCGTTGCTCGAATTGATGAAGCGTTAGTTTTACGTGCAGCTGGTATTGTTAAGCCAATTGTATTATTGGAAGGTTTTTTTTCGCCTGATGACCTGCCCATTCTGGCAGTGAATAATTTACAAACTATTGTGCACAATGAAGATCAATTGCACGCAATTTTGCAGGCTGATTTGGATAAACCGTTAAAAGTTTGGTTGAAAATAGATACGGGAATGCACCGGTTGGGCATTAATCCTGATGAATTTCAGCATTATTATCAAAGTTTATCGAAGAGTAAAAATGTACAAGAGCCATTAATATTAATGAGTCATTTAGCTTGTGCCGATGAAGAAGGTAATGAATTAACCGCTCAACAAATGGCGTTATTTGACCAGCTTACCCGTGGTTTAAATGAAGAACGTTCGGTAGCAAACTCTGCTGCTATTTTTACCTTACCACCAGCACAAAATGAATGGATCCGCCCTGGGTTAATGCTTTATGGTGTTTCGCCATTACCGCTATCAAGCAAAAATGCAAATTGTGTTGAACTTGAACCTGTGATGACTCTGCAATCAAGCTTAATTTCAGTACGAAAGTTAAAAGCAGGTGAATTTGTGGGTTACGGTAGTGCTTGGCGTAGTAAAAAAGAGACGATGATTGGTGTTGTCGCTATTGGTTATGGTGATGGTTATCCGCGGCATGCACAAAATGGGACACCAGTATTAATTAATAATCGTCGTGTTCCTTTGATTGGTAGAGTCTCCATGGATATGATCACGGTCGACTTAGGGCTTAATGCACAGGATAAAGTTGGCGATTGTGCTATTTTGTGGGGTAAGCAACTACCCGTTGAAGAAATTGCTGAATATGCCACGACCATCCCTTATGAGCTATTGTGTAATATAACGCGTCGTGTGCAAATAGAAGTTGTTTGATGGTTGTATACCTAAGCAGTTTTGGTCTGTTTTTCCAGATAGCAGGTGATTCTTTCCTTCAATAATAGTTATAATTAATTTCCTTGCAGGGTAGCAACGATTGTTCTTGCCCCGCTCTGGTTACGATGTTCCCCTAAATAAATTCCCTGCCAAAGCCCTAAATTAAGTTGTCCGTTACTGATGGGAATTGTGACACTACAACCTAAAATACTTGATTTTATATGAGCAGGCATGTCGTCACTGCCTTCATAGGTATGTTGATAATAAGAACGGTTTTCTGGCACAAAATGATTGAAATGGGCTTCCATGTCGCTACGTACGGTAGGATCAGCATTTTCATTAATTGTTAGTGATGCTGAGGAATGTTTTATAAATAAGTGCAGCAACCCACAATTTATTGAAGCTAAGGTGTCTAAATTTTCGATAATATCATCGGTAATCAAATGAAACCCCCGTGCTTTTGCAGATATTCTAATTTCTTTTTGCACAAACATATATTCTCCTATTTTCTTTGTATATAGCCTTGAATGGAGGTACATACGGTTCCAAAGATTATGTTTTTATACTAGTAATTAACTCGATACTTTTGTTCTATTAAATATATACATTTTTATTTTTATGGTTTGAAAACCAGAGGTTGGCAAGAAACTAAGTTCCAGCTAATTGGTATTAGCACTGCAAAAAATGGTGTTAGCGACCAGACACGTACATGAAATATAAGCTAGATAATATATAGAAATAAAAAAACCCAAAATTAATTGATAATGAAGGGCTTAATGTTCTGTAATTATATTGGCAAAATCGTTACAGATTTAGTCGTTAGCTTAGTCATCAAAGCTAAATTCAATATACGCTTTACCATGCTCACAGCTAAGAGGAATGATAACAACTGGCCCCTTAGCTTTATGATGAATTGTATGACTTTTGCCAGACACCACCATAGGAGTAGCCATATTAAAGTCAAAGCCTTTTTCGCTAAGCATGCGTTTTGCGCCGCCAGTAACCATATTGGTTATCTCGCCAATTAAGTCAGTAATTTCTTCGTTAATTGTATCAGGTGCTTCGCCAACCATACCTTTCATCGTAGCAAGTGCTAAACCAGTATCAAAAGATATAGATAATGACCCCTTTGCCTGATCGCTTATCATGCCAATTAAACCTGATACATCTCCTTTTGCTACATCCGATTTTTTCAAACTTGGCTTTTGTGGAATCAACGTTACTTTTGCCATAGTTGACATAACATTTAACAGCGATGTTAAAAACGGGTTTATAAACTCTACATTCATGAAAGTTTTGAGCCTTATCTATATACTAGTATCCTAATTCTGCATGCTTATTCAGCAAATGTAAATCAGTCTAGCTTAATTTTTGTCAGCAATTTCAACAATTCGTTTAGAATCGGTGAAAGTTAAACTGCCTGAAAGGGTATTATCTTGATAATTTACGGTATTAATTTGTTTAGCATAAGTGTCTATGAGTAAATCATTTTTGACCACTAAACCAGTTAAGATACTGTGTTTATCTACTTCCTGATAAATAATCACCTTACCCTTATTGATTTCAAGACCGACCCAATTTAAAGTTAGTGGTTGATTTTTCTGGGACAGTTGAAAATTCTGCTCAAGGTATTTACGAATATATAATTCATACTTTGGATGAGCGGGCGAAAAGGCTATTTGTTCAATTTCTGCGATGGCATTGTCAATATCATGGGCAGTAAATTGATGAATAACCTCAATATGGCGATTATTAGGGTTGACTGAAAGTTCAGTCAATCCAAAAAAGTAGGTGTGACTGGCAGCGGGTGCTGCCAGTCCTAATAACAATATGTAAAATAACCATTGCAACAATGATTTAAACATTATTTAGCGTTATCCTTTTTATTCATCGTCATCGTCATCGTCTTCTTCGTCTTCGTCAGAATCAGATTTTAGCTCTTTATTATAATCACGCATCATATCTTTCTTTTTACTTTTATATAATTCAAAGCGTGATTTAATCGGACGGGCTGGCCAGTAGTTATTATTAACATCAACATCAGCTGTTTCCCACTTAGGATCAATAACAATAGACGTAATTTCTTTATCGCGAATTAATAATTTAGATACTTTTGTAGCGTTTCTGCGCCAAATTTCTGCTGGAATGCGAACATGTTCAGTGGTGCCGTCAGCATAAGTCACGTCTAATAAAATAGGCATAACCAGCCCACCTTTGTTGACAAAGTCTATGATATAAAAGTTGCTGTCATTAACCAGTAAATCTTTTTGCCACTGTTCTAGTTTCTTATACCTGCTGTTATATTTATTTCTAGCCGCATTTGTTGCCGTAAATTTATCGTGTTCATTGTAAAAATCTAATAATTCAGGTTTATCCTGGGTACGTACCCACTGACCTTTATTAAGGATATCACTAATAAATTCAGGCTTTTCGTTATCAAGCGCACGTTCCCATGCTTCTTCAGTATCAGGGTTTTGGCTATCAGGGCGATATAAATGAATACTACCCAGTTCAATATCTACATGATCTGTAGTGTAGAACCAACCACGGAAAAACCAATCTAAATCTACACCTGAAGCATCTTCCATTGTACGGAAAAAGTCTGCTGGTGTTGGACGTTTGAATTTCCAGCGTTGGGCATATTCTTTAAAAGCGAAATCAAATAATTCACGACCCATAATAGTTTCACGTAAAATATTTAATGCGGTAGCAGGTTTGCCATAAGCATTATTACCAAATTGTAGAATTGACTCTGAGTTAGTCATAATTGGTACTTGATTTGTACTTTTCATGTACTCGGTAATGTTATGTGCATGACCTCGACGAGAAGGATAGCCTTCTTCCCACGCTTGTTCTGCCAGAAACTGTACAAAAGTATTTAGACCTTCATCCATCCAGGTCCACTGACGTTCGTCTGAATTGACTATCATCGGGAAATAGTTGTGACCTACTTCATGAATAATAACGCCAACTAAACCGTATTTAGTTCGGTGAGAATAAGTTTTTTCACCGGTCTTTTTATCTAAAGTTGGACGAGGACCATTGAAAGTTATCATTGGATATTCCATTCCGCCTACAGGTCCATTTACCGAGATTGATACCGGATAAGGGTAATCAAAGGTATATTTACTGTACTGTTCCATGGTGTGAATGATCGCTTCTGTTGAATATTTCTCCCATAAAGGATTACCCTCGTTAGGATAATATGACATTGCCATAGTATTGGTACGATTATGTTTATAACCTTGAGCATCCCAAATAAATTTACGGCTGGAAGCAAAAGCAAAATCACGAACATTTTTTGCTTTGAAGTGCCATGTTTTGGTTGTTGACGCACGGGACTTTTCGTTTTCTAAAGCTTCATCAACGGTTACAATCAGTACCGGTTTTTTAGCCGTTTTTGCTTTATCAAGACGTTTACGTTGGGTTTTAGTTAAAACCTTTTTAGCATTTTGCAATACACCTGTGGCAGCTACAATATGATCAGCCGGCACAGTAATTTTCACATCATAATCGCCAAATTCTAAAGTAAATTCGCCACTGCCGATAAACGGCTTATTTTGCCAGCCCATTACATCATAATAAGCAGCCGCACGAGGAAACCAGCTAGCGACTTCATATAGGTAGTTATCGTCTTCTTTAAAGTATTCGTAACCTGAACGACCACCTAAAACTTTTTGTTCATGCAGTTGATAATGCCAATTAATGTTTAGCTCTACCTTGTCACCCGATTTTAATGGTTTTGGTAAATCTATTCGCATCATGGTGCCGTTAATCACATAATGTAATGGTTTATTACGGTTGTCAGTTACCTTAGAAATGTCATAACCACCATCAAACTTTGATGATTCAACATAGTTTCGAAGGCTTTTATAAGTGATTTTTTTACTCGGGGCTGTTCGAGACATTTTACCGTCGGAATTACGTTTCATTCTATTTTGGTCTAGTTGCAACCAAAGGTAACGTAAAGTATCAGGAGAATTATTTTTATAAGTTAATGTTTCAGCGCCTGTTAATTTCTGCTTTTCATCATCAAGTGTTATCTCAATATCATAATCAACTTGTTGTTGCCAGTAGGCGTGACCCGGAGCGCCTGAAGCTACCCGGTATGTGTTAGGTGTTGGTAATGACTCTTCCAATTGACGAAATTTTTCGCTCGCCGATGAGTTGTTTGCTAAAGCACTGCCAGAGACAGCAACACATAAGCAAATAATCGCAGACTTAATAGATTGTTTCATGCGCTTCCTGATTAATGGTAATAAAATTAATGTATACAACGACAGCTTATAACATGTTTGCTTGCATTAGGTTAAGGTTGGTGTGTGTAAAAATGAGATGAGGTGTCGGATATTTGGGATCAGTGTCCGTTTTTAAATTTATATTAGCAAATAAAGAGGTTAAAGAATTTTATTCGACGCACTGACATTACGGTTTTGACATTATGTTAGTCACTCAGGATTTTAGGAATTTGATATCTAAGCTAATAAGCAGGAAATCCAACATTAAAAACCATAAAAACTGGAGTTTTAGAATGGAAATTTAGTGATGGATGTCCGCCTTAATTTGCTCTCTTTCAATTTCAGTTGAAGATTTTGTTTCCTTTGTATATAAATAGTTGATTGAACGCCCAATGATATCTGCGGATAATGCATCACCTAATTTTTGTATCTCAGCCCATGCAGTATCATAAACATTAATTCCGGCAATTTTCTTAATTTGAGGTGTTTTACGAACAGTAGGGCAAAACTCTCTTGTACCAATAGCATTGTTGATTACACGAGTTCTTTTGTTTTTATTACCATTTTCTATCGTGTAATAATATTTATCTTCAAATAATTGGATATAATTACCTGTTGTTAGATCAGGAATATCGAGCTTTTTATCTGTAATCCACTCATATAAAAACCATAAGACTCTGTTATATTTTGAATTAGGTTTATTTAATATAAACTGAGTAAATTCTTCAATATTAATCAATTTAAACATAGCTGCAAAAAAATGAAGCCTGATCCCTTGATACTTAATCGCAATGTTCATTTGTTCATATGGCGAGTCAATCATTTTCTTGTGGTGAGGAATTATTTTGCGCTTTGAAGCGCCGTATTGTTGAAAGCCCTCGACATCTGCATTTGAACCTTGGTAAACGTCAACACCAAGTTTTGGCAGTAATAATCTGTAGTGTTTGTTTAAGTAGCTGTATCCGATTGGTTTCATTTAATTCTTTAATTATTTAAATTGATGCTATAGTTTAAGAAGGAGCTGGTTTTGTCTATATGAATAGATAATCATAAAAACTGTAACATATCAAGAAAAGCACTTACAAATCACCAAAAGCACTTACGAATACTATATATCACTTTTAACTCGAAGGGATCTTTGAAATTAGTATCTTGTAGGGTATTTATAACTTATTGATTTTCAAGTTGTTGCGGTGTTTATTTATGCTGGATTGGATATGTATCTGCATAAACAAAGGGTTGTGAGTGGTCATGGGGCGTATATGGGGCCTTGATTAAAATGGTGCCGTATGAAAGGTGCCCCATATATTTAAAAATGGATACTCTTTAATTACTTAGGCTTAATGAATTTATTGTTTTGATAACAATATCCATCATATTCCCTTTCTCATAACCATAGTTCCTCTTAGGAAAATACTCTTGAAATATAGTGTCCCATCTTGTTCTATTTACCTGTTCTGTTGGATTAAATAAATCATTATTGGTATGACATTCTTGACCTAGCATTGCTAAAGCTACTTGATGGTACTGCGGATAATTTTTATTATCATTTAAAGGTGCAATTTTTTGTTCTCCCAAAAATTTTGCGAAAATTTTAGCGTCTGCACGGTTACTCAATATAGCTTTAGTAAGATCAGAATTAAAACAAAATATAGTTACACCAAGGAGTCTAAGTAATCTACAGCCAAATTCAACTTCATGGTTTAAGGCTTCTTTATTAGAAATTAGTTGGTAAATTTCAATGTGTCGAACCAAGGTTTCAACTTCTCTTAAAGAAAGGTTATGGATTTTAATTATATGTTCAATGATATTAAAATCACTATTTTTATCTAAGATTGTTCCTTCAAGGGTTTGGCTTTGCTGGATTAAATTAAGGTAGTGTACTACTGAGGCCTTATCTTTTTTATATCCATTATCACTGAATTCATCAGGCAAGCAAAAAGTGAATTTTAAAAATTTATCTAAATAACTCTGAGAAACAACTGAATCACCGTAACAATGATTAATAGAAGCTTTCAACTGTTGTATATTTGTTATTAAAACAAATTGTACTTATACCTAGGAAATCCCTCTTGGAGCCCTTTATCCATGGGTGTCTAAAAATTAATGATTAATTAACTAGTGACATTTCAGGTGGGTTCTATATTACATATTTGCACTTGGCTAGCAGGTTGTGGTTTTTGTTCTCGACCATAAGAGGGACTATTTATAACTGGCTCTATTGTAGATAATTGTTGTCCCTTCAAATGGAATTAAACTCAACCCTTATATCTAGGACTCTGTGACTAATTCTCGTTAAAAAACCAATTTATCGCCTAACCCTTTAAAAATAGGGGATTCATCGAGGGACAACAGTATTATGGAACAGAGCCTTATAACTATATAAAGTAGTTTTCATATTTATGATTACTAATGCTTTGAAATTATGTGATCTTATCCAAAGGACTTCTTTGTTCGCATTAGAGACCTTAGCAATAAATTTTTTGCCATATATTTTCTAATGAATCTCATGTGTCATATTACTGAGAAGTCTCCATAATAAGCGTTAGGGTTAAGTTCTAAATGTAGTGAACATAAACTTAAAACACATTAAAAATGAAAGTTTATTAAACTGAGTTTAATTATTGTTGCAAAATAATAACTCTTAGTTTATGATGTCATCTCTAATAATGTTACAGAGTGATAAACAATGAAATCAGAAGAACTAAAGAATAAGTTAAACTCAATTAATGTGAGCCAGGTGAGATTCGCAATTCAATGCGGGGTTTCTGGAGTTCAGGTGTCAAAATGGGTTAATGGTCATGCAGATGTTCCAGAGTATGCAAAAACTATTATTAAGTTACTCGAAGAAAAAAAAGAGAAGTCTTCGATTGAAAAGCTTACTAATTTAGCCAATGCAGTCGCTGATGGACATTATACCTTGTGTAAATTTACAAATAATTACCGCGTTGGTTTAGGGACTCCAAGTGAAAGGGATTCAATTAATAAAATGGTTGCAGGTAAGACTCTCAATGAAGCTATTGATAATTTGTTAAGTAAAGTTAGTGGTGTGACAGAAATTGATTAACCCTAACAAGCCAATCAAGCGGGACTAAAAACAGTTTTCTCGGTTTCGCTGCGCTACACATTGTAGCAAACAATTTTTAGCCCCTTATTTGGGCGTTATCGATACAAAATCTAATCCGAATCAACGCTACAGGCTAAATGCTTTATGTCCGCTGTGTGGTAAAAGGGAATATTAGATTGTCCAATCTAAAATTCCCTAAATCATAAACTCCAAAATAAAATTTGAACAAATCCCCATACCCCCTAACCATTAGCAATATCCAAACTAATCTGTTCCATCACATCTTTATTGTTCCGTTGATACAAACGCAAATAAGTCTTAGACCCCGTAATGCTAATCGAATCAGCAATGGCTTCCATCGCTTTTAACCACTGTTCGTCTTTAATATCTAAACGGCGTAAACCTAAAATACGCGTTACTGAAATATTACCAGCTTTATCGGTTTGAAAGGCATGTTCAACTAACGCTTTAATGTTGTCGTTACCACCTTGTGTCCAACGATGAATGCAATCATCAATTAGTGATTTAGCCACTTGTAAGCGTTCATCAAAGGTAAAACAAACAAGGGGGTCAAGTCGCATTTTTAAAGTATTGGCCTAAATAAAAAACAGGGAGCAAGTCGCTGACCGCAAGATTGTCGATATTATTCAAAATATCTTTAAAAATGCGACTTGACCCCTTTCTCATTTTAAAAATGCGACTTGACCCCTTTCTCATTGTCCTTCTTAAACAGCTTGTTAGGCATTTGTTTGCACGACAGTCTTAAATTCTGTTAACACACTTTCGTTGGAAAATGCTCGTTTAGGTATGCACATAAAGTTACCTGCATTAGACAATACGAATAGATATTTGTCACTTTCCTCAATCCCACCAACCTGCTTCCAGTCGATTAGTTTATTTTTAACTCCAATTGAGACATCCATTCCTTTGGCAGATACAGAAATCGTTTTAGACCCTTTCTTTGCCATTTTACGGGCAAGAAAGATAACCATAACTGGATATATACAAACAAAAACAACACCAATACAAATAGAATATATTGAAATTGATTTGCTAATAGCTAATTCAATTAGCATTGGGAATATTAAAAAAAATAAAGCATGGACTAATACTTTTTTTAGATAGACCTTCGAAGTTCTCAACATAAGCCAATATGAATCTATAACTTCCTTATCGCTTACTTCATAATTTACAGATGCCATACTACCCTCTGATTAAACTGCCTAACAGCTTATTATGTAGACGTCTCAGTAACTCCCATCTACTTGATTATTGAATAAAGTAACTCAATATTCTTTAATTTCAAAGTCTTATTATTTTGTTATAGGTGTTTTTTATGGGCAGCTCAGGTTATTACTGATATGTATCAGTAATAACCTGATAGAAATAACACGTTAATTACATTATTTTCAAATACTTAAAGGAAATGGCGCACTGGTCGACGTGTGTTACTGAGAAGTCTCAGTAACACACATGAATTATTCATTAGAAAATATATCTCAAAACTTCACAACGCTTAAAATCCAATATTTACAGTCTAAGGCGCTTTGGGGCGTTAGCGCCATAGCTAATTTATGTAGATGTCAGCTATATCTGGAAATAGGGAGCACAATTCTAGCGTTTTTTAATCAGAATTTTTAGTCAGAAATGTGGTAACCACTGTCCTTCAGCTATGAATTTATCAAATTATAAATTTTTATCACCTGTTACCTTGGTCCAAAGGTCTCTTTAGTTCGCATTGGAGACATTAGCATTTAATTTTTTGCCATATATTTTCTAATGAATATTTTATGTCATGTTACTGAGCTGGCTTAGTAACATCCTACTTTTGTTAAAATATTGGTTGTAGTGGTTTCTAACGCTTTGAATTTATGATATATTAATGTGATTTAAATTATAGAATGGTCATTACTGAGCTGGCTCCATAATAAGCGGTTACAAGGATCGTCTGACCATGCGCATATTTTATATTCTAGTTTTAACCTATCTACTTGTAAGTTGCTTATCTTTAAAACAGAATAATATTGAAATATCGAATCATATAGCTGATTTAAAAAGAATTATATCAAAACCAATCTTTAATAAATCATCAAAAACTATTATCCATGAGATTGAACTATGTAAGGTTGGCTTTTCATCGCAATGGTCAAGTACAGTAAGTAAGCGAAAGGGTTTTCATTCTGTAAAAACAACAGTTGTAATTGATTTTATAAATAATTATGAGAACTCACTTTTCATTTCTGCGCATTATGAAACAGGAGATGGAATTACAATCCAAATATGGGGTGATTTAATAGAGATCAACTTATTTGAAGAAGTGGAAGTTAAAAAAGTTACATTAATCGATTCTAATTCGGATAAAAATATAACCAATTATAATACCGATTATGTTTCAATAGGCGTATCTGACCCAAGTAATATCGAGAAAATCTCAGAGTTATTAGATGTACTTAGTTTAATTTCGACTAGTTGTAAATCCTTGTAACAAGGCGTTCAAACGGACACGTAACAGCTGGCTGTTGTTCGTGCCTCACACATTTTAGCCAGCTATTAGGGGTATTGCGCCCATTTCCTCGAATATGCTGTGCACAGCATATTCGAGAATATGTAGAGTAAAATAATATATAAAGCTAATGAAATAAAGTCGAACAAATACAATGAGTCAGGCTTATTTTGCATCCTAGGGCGCTTTGGGGCACTTAGCGAGATAGAATTTATTGTGCCAATGTTGTTTTTTGGATTAGTTATTGTAATGAAAAATTTGAAATTTATTGGGGGAGTTTTTATTTTCGCCTTAAATATAAAAAAACAAGACGCGACACCATCCCGTTAACGCATTCTGACTAGCTCAATCAGCAATTTATTTCTTGGGATGCATCAATAGCTTTTAATAGAAAAGAATGTTCCGGTAACCATTTGACAAAAAACTCTGGATAAAAGGTTGCCCTACCATAGCAGAACAGTTGATTTAATCACTAGCTAAATAGCGATTTTATCAGGGCCTCTCCCTAAAGTACTATAGGCAAGTCGATAATCTGTTCACATAATGTACATAATTAAAAAATAACAATTTGCTGAGTGCTCCCTGCTCAGATTCAGGAATTTATATGATCAGTTTATTTGGCCTTATTGGCGCGTTAGCTTTATTAATTTATTTAACCATACGTGGTATGAATTTATTAATTGCTGCGCCGTTAACTGCCATCATTATTGCTTTAACTGGTGGTTTAACGCTGCTTCCTTACGGGCAAGGTGGTGATGATTTTATCCACAGTTATATGAACGGCTTTGCTGGTTTTATTTCATCTTGGTTCTTTATGTTTTTGCTTGGCGCACTGTTTGGAAAATTGATGGAAGACAGTGGATGTGCCGATAGTTTAGCGCAATGGATTGTAAATAAGTTAGGCATGCATAATGCGGCGCTAGCTGTTATTTCCGTGTGTGCCATTTTAACCTACGGGGGGGTTAGTGTATTTGTTGTTGCTTTTTCTGCTTATTCAATTGCTTTAAGTTTGTTTAAACAAGCGAATTTACCACGCCGTTTTATTCCTGCGGTAATGGCTTTTGGCTCTGTTACATTTACCATGACTTCGGCCGGCTCACCGGAAATTCAAAATTGGATCCCTATTAAATACTTAGGTACTTCACCTTATGCCGGTTGGGAGGTTAGCTTGGTTGTGGCAATTTTTATGGCGTTATTTGGCTATTGGTGGTTGCAACGCATGATGAATAAAGCCATTGCCAATGGTGAACATTTTCAGGCTCGTGATGGTGACCCCGTAGCCCGAGATAAAACCTTGCCGAGCCCTATTATGGCTGCATTGCCTATTTTAGCGGTATTAGTGGTGACTTTTTTAGGACATCAAGCCTTTGCTCAATACGCGTTGATTTTAGCGCTATTGTCTGGTTGTTTGGCAGTGTGGTTACTCAATATTCGCTTTTTTTCTAATTTAAATATGACGGTTAGTGCTGGTACTGCTGGGGCGCTGTTGGCTATTGGCAATACCGCAGCTGTAGTGGGCTTTGGCGCAGTGGCGAAAGTATCGCCCGCTTTTGATATCGCCGTCAATTATTTAACCGCTATGCCGGGTAATGAATTAGTGGGTGCTGCGGTGGCGGTGTCAGTTATTGCGGCAATGACCGGCTCTGCATCAGGCGGGCAATCTATCGCCTTGCCGGTATTAGCCCCACATTATATTGATGCCGGTGTTGACCCCGAGGCTTTGCACCGCGTTATCGCTATTTCATCTGGGGCGCTAGATTCATTACCACACAACGGCTATGTGGTTACTACCATACGTTCCATTTGCGGTGAAACGCATCAAGCCGCTTATGCACCAATGGCAGCATTGACCGTGGCGGTGCCTTTAATAGGAACCGCGATGGCTGTTGGGCTATTTTTGCTCATTGGTTAGCTCCAATATAAAAAATTACCCAACAAGTAGTAAGCCTTCAACCTTAGGTTGGAATAATAATAATATAAATATAATTACAATAAATAACGTTAGGAGCACACATGAATACAACAAGCAAACAATTCAAATTAAGCCAGTTGGCTATAGTGGTGGGGATATCTTTGGCGTCAAACTATGCCATATCAGCAGAAGTTGCCAAGGTCACTGAAGAAGAAAAAATAGAAAAAATCAGTGTTTTAGGTAGTTATATTAAAGGCTCTGATACCGTATCAGCTAATCCAGTTTCTGTGGTTACCGCTGAAGATATGGAGTATACCGGCGCGGTTGATACTACCGATTTGGTCAATTTGTTACCGGTGAATTCTGGGGCTGAAAATCGCCCAGATACGTTCACTAGTTTCTATAATCAAGGGACCTCTAATGTGAACTTACGTGGATTGGGTTTATCATCAACCTTAGTCTTGATTAATGGTAAACGGCAAACCTTAAGTGGTGCTAAAGCACAAGATGGCAGTGTATTTGTCGATACTTCTTCTATTCCTGCTATTGCCATAGATAGAGTTGAAGTACTAAAAGAAGGGGCCGCTGCTTCTTACGGCTCAGATGCGGTTGCTGGGGTGGTAAACTTTGTTACCAATGACCATTACGAAGGTATTAAAGTGGCTGGCTCTTATCACACCATTGATGGTTATGATCAAGACGATAAAAATATGAGTATTTTAGCGGGTTTTGATATAGGCGACTCTGGCCATGTAGTCGTGGCTGCTTCAATTTTACGTCGCAGTAATTTACGTGGCTGGGAGCGTCCAGATTTAGTACAAGCAGCAGCGAGTAGTTTAGGTACTGGTTTTAAAATGACTGAAGACTCTGTGGTAACAGCAGGTCCTTGGGTCGGCACCTATGCTGCTGGAGAACAAGTCGGTAATCCTAATTGTGCCGGTGTTGGTGGTAATATTTTAGACCTAGATGGCGATGGTGATATTGATCGCTGTGGTTTTAAATATGGTTTGCATTACAACATCATTAATGAAGAAGAGCGCGAGCAATATTATGCCGCGTTAACTCATACTTTCTCTAATGATATTGAGTTTAAATCTGCGCTTACTTATTCAGATTATCGTATTATTGATAATTACTCTGTGCCATCACTGCCTAATTTAAGCTTTCCTACCGTAGTTGGCGATAATGCAACTAATCCCTTTGGTGTTGATGTCATTATTTTTGGTCGACATAATCCAACGTTAGATTTTTCTGAATCTCGAGCTGCGCCGAGAACCAATGAAACCTTTCGTTTAGAAGGGAGTTTATCAGGTGATTTGTCTAATGGCTGGGGCTGGAATACCTCACTAGCTTATAGTGCTAATAAATATGAAATTTCTCAACCAGAGATGTCTTTATCGCGTTTGTTTTTGGCAATGGATGGTCAAGGTGGCCCTAATGGCGATATGACCTTTGACCATTTTAGTACCGATTTACAACATGATGCAGAGATGATTGATTGGTTAAAAACCGACTTTAAATCTAGCACTGAAACGAGTTTGATTGTATGGGATGGCGTAGTAAGTGGTGAGCTTTTTGAAATGCCAGCGGGCACAGTACAGGGGGCTGTAGGTGCGCAATACCGCAGTGAAACTTATAAGGTATCACCGGCAGAAAATAGCCGTATACAGTATGATGCTGCAGGTAACCCAGATCCATCGTTGAATGACTTTACCTTTTTAGGTCAAGTTAACCCGGTGGATGAATCACGTAGTGCCTATGCCATATTTGCGGAAATGGAAATGCCATTAATGGAAGATCTAACCATGAATGTTGCTTTACGGTATGAAGATTTAGACACGGACAGTAATGTGAGCCCGAAAATAGCTTTTTTGTATAGTGCTACCGAAAACCTATCATTTCGCGCCTCTGCTAGTACCTCCTTCCGTGAACCATCATTATCACAATTCAATGCGGATGTGACTAATACTGTTAATTTAGTTGATTATCAACTCAACCTTGATGGTACACCCGTATTTGATGCAAATGGTAATATGATTCCAAATAGTTCATCAATATTCATCCGTCAAGCAACCACGGGTAACTCAGATCTTAAAGCAGAAACAGCCACTAACTTTAACCTTGGCGGGTTATGGTCAAGTAGTAATTTACAAGTACGATTAGATTACTGGAATATCGCTTATGAAGATGTGATTACTATCGAGTCTGCTCAAGCGGTGTTAGATGCCGACCCTAATGGTCCTAGTATAGTGCGTCAGGATCCTAATGATCCAACCAGTACGTTAGCGGGTATTTCTACCGATTATTTCAATGCTGCGAATATTGATGCAAGTGGTATAGATGTTGAAGTTAACTATGGTATGGAGTTTGGTGAGGCAACGCTTGATTTAAGCTTTGGTTGGTCACGTTATTTAACCTATGAAGTACCAGGGAATGGTGAAACCTATGACGCGGTTGGCTTCTTTAACTTTGGTAGTTTTGTTCGTTCAATGCCAGAAGATAAAGGAAATTTTTCTGCCCATTGGATTAATGACAATCACAGTTTTATGGCACGGGTTGATTATGTTTCTAGTTATGTTAATAATCGCCAAGGCGATAGCATAGAAACGTTTACTCCCGTTGAAATCCAGTACCGTTATGTTATTGACTTTAATGAATCAGAAGCAACAGTTAGTCTAGGTATACAAAACCTATTTGATGAAGCTGCGCCCTTTGTTGCCGATGGAGCCAACTTTAGTTACGATCCTAAACACCATGACCCCCGTGGGCGGGTGTTTTATATGAAGGCAAGTTATGAGTTTTAATCTTTGTATGAGGTAAGTTATTTATTTTCTGAGAAACAACCCACTATTGAATTGTCATAGTGGGTTTTCTTATTGGTTGTTTTTGCTCAATTTAATAAAGGTTAATGTATCAAAAAGCACTTGAGTTTCCAGCCAACACTGTCAGAGGAAGCCGTTTCACTTCGACCTTTACATGAAGATGACTTTTAACAATTATTTCATTGTGCTGCTGATAAAGAACTATGGCAAGGTCATCCAGCAAAAAATAGGTAACAGGAATGCGGTATCAGTTACCTAAAGATAAAATTGTTGATGTTATTCCCGCCTTGTTCGCAGAGAAAAACATTCAGTTTGAAGATCCTCAAGCTGTTTGGTGTGCATTAAAAGATTATGTTAATGCACCACCAATAAAAGTAAAAGGTAAAACGAAGCAGGCCGATTTTCCTGATGCATTAATTATCAATAAAGCAAAGCGTTATGGTCAGATAAACAATATAAAGGTGCAGCCTATTTATACCTTTGATAAAGCAGCACAAGAAATAGAAGGTACTGAAGAACCCTAAACTCTAACTCGTTCAGAGGGCGTTAGCGAGATAGGTTTACGGCAAGTCTGTGCTTAACTCAGGTCTTACATTATTTTTTGAGTAATTAAAAATGTTAATGACATGCACAAATAATTGATATACGTGTTTATGTTACGTGCCTATGCATTTTGCTCAGGCTAGTCGATAACTCTCCTTAACTTAAGAGATATCGATTAATTTTATAGATATCCTGTGGATATTTTCCAATTACCTGAGCTAACTGCATAGGCATGTTATGTTATTGCTATAAGCACAACAAAATGCAAAAATGTGTGTGTATAGAGTGGACGTGCACAGAAAACAGGTTTTATTTAAGGATATACAACATTGAATTGTGATTATAAATTTGTCCCGTTAGAAAAACTCGGTGACATAGAAAGCAAAGCTGTTTTAAAGGCTACAGCTAAAGCACACCAAGCATTAGGTGAACTGAAGGGCCTTGCGGTCACTATGCCTAACCAATACCTTTTATTGGCGATCCCTTCCAGTTCAATTTCATCAATTCGTAGTTTTGCCCAAGTACGAGCTAATTCTTTTTTACTGAATGTTTTAGATTCGCGATGTATAATCTCACCGTTTTTTTTAACACGAATTGTACAACGGTAACTAAAATCACCGTTTGTTTTTTTTCGTTTTTCAATTGTTGAATATGCCATGTTAATCCTTGTTTTGATCAAATCGTCCAATCCACCGTGGGGCTTATATGGGGCGCTTGTGTTGCGGAATGTATCGAAACTCAAAGAAGTTATGGGCATTCAGAGCAGTTCAGGTAAAGTATAAATGCAAGTAAAACCACACGTTACACCAGTAGATACAGGCTCCTTCGGCAATCACAAGCTATCTGTAGCGCCTATGCTTGATTGGACTGATCGGCATTGCCGTTACTTTTATCGGGTGATGTCTAAACATACTGTTTTGTATACTGAAATGGTGACAACCGGGGCTATTTTATTTGGTAAGGGCGATTATTTATCATTTAACAATGAAGAACACCCTCTAGTTTTACAACTGGGTGGTAGTGATCCTAAAGCAATGAGCGAATGTGCAAAAATTGCTGAGCAACAGGGTTATGATGAAATTAATATTAATGTTGGCTGTCCTTCTGATCGGGTGCAAAATGGTCGGTTTGGCGCTTGTTTAATGGCTGAGCCAAATGTGGTTGCTGAATGTGTTCAACAAATGCAGTCTGTGGTTGATATTCCTATTACGGTTAAGTCTCGTATCGGTATAGATGATTTAGATAGTTATTCTTTTTTACATGAATTTATCAATACGGTCGGTGATGCCGGATGCCGGCATTTTATTATTCATGCACGAAAAGCCTGGTTGAGTGGTTTAAGTCCAAAGCAAAACCGGGAAGTTCCCCCGCTTGATTATGAACGTGTATATCAGATAAAACAAAGCTTTCCTCAAATTGAAATTTCTATAAACGGTGGTATTAAATCACTGGCTGAGGCTAATTATCACTTATCTCAATTGGATGGTGTAATGATTGGTCGGGAAATATATCAGAATCCTTATGTGTTGGTTCAAGCAGACAGAGAAATATGGCAAACCGAATCACCTGAACTTTCTCGTCAGGAGATTGTAGTAGCAATGATAGAATATATTGATCGTTACGTTGCTCAAGGAGGTAAACCTTGGCATGTATTGCGTCATATGTTGGGATTATGTAATGGTTTGCCTGGTGCTCGTCAATTTCGTCGGTATTTAAGTGAAAATTCGAGAGTAGATGGTGCAAATGGGAATGTATTACGTGCAGCATTCGAAATAGTGTCAAAGTAGCTTGCGGTGCAAATGTATTTAATTTCTTAATATTTTAAGCTGTTCACATTTTACAATAGCTGAGCTATCCTTATTCTCACTGGTCAGCTATTGTTCAATCGCAAGTATTGTTGTTGAAAATTTCATTTAGATAATAACTTCTACGCTTCCTACTTCCTACTTCCTACTTCCTACTTCCTATTTTCTTGCCGATAATTTCCTTAGTTAATCCCGATTTAGGGAATGTATATCTCTATTTCGGGAATCGTCAAATTGGAATGTCTTTTCAAAGAAACAATTTGTTAATATTTTTTACTAAATAATGGTTTATTTAACCAAAGCTACCTTTATTCATATCTATTGTGTTTAACTATAAAATTATTTTAAATTAAATTTTCTTATTTATCAGTGTGTTAATCTTTTTGTCATTTTATGGCACAACCTTTGAAGTAGTTATTGCATCTTAAGTAATAAATATTGTTGGAAAATGAATATGAAATTGTTAATTTCGGCCGTTTTAGTAACTGGCTTATTAACCACATTACCTAGTTTTGAAGTTAATGCTAACCAATTTAAACTAGAACAATCACTAAATTTGATGATGCAGGAAAATGCTTTGCAGATGAATCAACAATTAGCTTCACAGCTTGGTCGTGATGTTCAAATGAGTTTAAAGAAGCTGCAAGCTCCAGTTTTAACAAACTTAAAGAACAAAACTTTAGTTGTTAAAAATAGTAGCAAAAATGAAATAACGTTCACAGAAGAATAAGGATTATAAAATGATGCCAAGTTTATCTATATTATTTAGTTTGATGATGTTTCCATGTGTTTGTTTATTAGCTACATCCTTGGTGGTAAGTTATTTTGAAAAAAAATATTAGTACAGGTAACCGAATATAATGAATGCAGATTGGTTTTGATTGATCTGCTTTAAACCTTTTTTATACTAAATATTTACTCATTAACGACAAACCCATATTTTCATCCTGTCCTAATTACAGGCTTCACCTGTACAAATACAATAAAACCTTATAGCTTGTATAGCTAACTTTTAGTTATCAAAATTTGTTCAAAGCTATGCACCAACAATTTTTTACTGATGTTATTACTCCCGCACAATTAAGTGCTTGCTTAAATGTTGGCGATCTAGTTGTTTTAGACGCAAGCATAGGCCCTGTAGGTAAAATGGTTAAGCCAGAACAAGCTTGGCCCGATACAATTATTCCAACAGCTAATTTCTTTGATTTAGAAGAAGATTTCTCAGATCAAAATTCAGAATTCTCTCATACAATGCCGTCCTCGAAGCAATTTATTGAGCAAGCCCGAGAATTGGGTATTAATAGCTCCAGCCAAATTGTGGTTTATGATAGCTACGGTATATTTTCCAGTGCACGGGCCTGGTGGATGTTTAAGGCTATGGGGCATAAGAATATCGCAGTGTTGGAAGGTGGTTTACCTCAGTGGATAGCTCAAGGTTATCCGGTGGCGCGGGCGCAAGAGGGCTCCGATAAAAAATTACGAGCTAAGTGCGGTAATTTTGAAGGTGAATATCACGGGCAATATTTCTCGGATAGATTTGATGTACAGGAAGCATTAGGCTTAAAACAAAGTTCAGTATTAGATGCCAGAGCACAATCACGGTTTTATGGTCAGATGGCAGAGCCTAAAAAAGGTATACGTAGTGGTCATATGCCAGGAGCAATAAATTTACCTTATACCGAGCTTTTAGTGTCAGGGCAATTTGCATCGCGAGAGCAATTAGTTAAATTATTTTCAGCGAGAGTTAATTTTACAGATTCATTAATTATGTCATGTGGCTCTGGTGTTACTGCTTGCGTATTAGCTTTGGCTGCAGAGTTATGTGGTTATAGTGCTATTTCAGTTTACGATGGTTCATGGAATGAATGGGGTAAGCTAATTGAATTGCCCGTCACTACTGAATAATTTCCCCTTTATATACTTAACTTACTTAGGCATATAATACCAAATCCATTAATAAAGTGATCATTTTCAAATAGTCTATATCACCACTAGCTGCTTTGTCTTCAATCCCAATAGCAGGCTATTACTCGATAATTGCTTCTGCATTATTCTAATTACGTGCATGCATGCATGCACTAATCATTGAATATTGATCACTTTATTAATGGAGTTGGTATAACTATTAAATTCCTTTCAATTTTTACTTATTAAATTAAATCTTATTATTCTGTGGTTAAAAATAGCGTGGTCAATTTAACCATAGAGTTGGTTAAATCCCCTACAAGTTCGTTAGACATATTATGTCATCGCTGAAGGGGTGTTTTTGAATTGCTTGTAAACCTTTTATTATTCAACGTGTTAAATAAAAATAAATTGTTGGCATATAGCTTGTAATAGCTACAATAAGATTAAAAGTTAACGGTTAACTTTTTAACAAATATTAAAATAAGGATATAAGAAATGAAGCTATTTAATCGGAAAAATACAGCAGTCGCACTGTTATTAAGTATGGGTGTAGTGTTTAGTGCTAATGCAGATCAATCATCATTAGAAAGTGCAATAACCAAAGTTGTTTTTGAGCAAAGTCAGTTAGTGATGAAAGAACTAAGTCTGGAGCTACAGCAATCTATAGCTAATGGAGTTAAAAGTTTTTCAATCGATAATGTTTTAATTGGATTTACCCCAGAAAGTAAAATAGTGGTAAAAGCGACAAAAAATCAAAAACAAAATTCAACAGCAGACGAGTAGGAGAATTATCATGGGTATGTTTTCACGTTTTACAGACATTATAAATGCCAATATTAATAACATGTTAGACAAGGCTGAAAATCCTGAAAAAATGATCCGTTTGATCATTCAAGAAATGGAAGAAACGCTTGTTGAAGTTAGATCAACTGCAGCAAAACATATTGCTGATAAAAAAACGCTGGTACGGGAAGTTCGTTCATTAGAGACCAGTATTGCTCATTGGCAAACAAAGGCAGAGCTAGCTTTAACCAAAGGGCGAGAGGATTTAGCAAAAAGTGCATTGGTTGAAAAACATAAAAACCAGGAAAAATTGTCAAGTTTGCAAGAAGAATTGTCGCACGTAGATGAATTTTTAACAGCTGTGCAAGAAGATAGTCAGCGTTTACAAGCAAAGCTAAGTGAAGCAAAACGTAAACAGGAAGCTTGTGCTTTACGTAAACAATCAGCGCAAGTTAGGTTAAAAGTAAGAGAAACAGCTGCAATTTATAATATAGATGAAGCAATTAGTAAGTTTGAACGTTACCAACAAAAAATAGATAAAGTTGAAGCTGAAATTGAAGCTTTTGACATGATGCACAATAACGATTTGGATAGTCAGTTCAGGGACTTGGAAGTAGATGACAACATTGAACAAGAACTTGAACAGATGAAGAAAAAAGTAGTCAACGGTTAATTAAATATCACTTTTTTGTTTAGCCCTGTATTAGTTCTTTATACGTGCGGGGCTAGCATTAGCTTTAAGGTTTTATCGATTAACAGAATAAGAGGAATTAAATCATGAGTCACGATCGTAAATATTCAATAAATAAAACTTTAGAAAAAGATTTATTACACAAAAAGTTGTCTGGTGTTTGTGCAGGAATAGCTAAACATTATGATTTTCCCAGATTAGTAGTTCGTGTTGCAGCAATTCTTGCGCTACTAATGTTTCCGGTAGCTACAGGTGTGGCTTATTTAGTTGCTTCTATTTTGATGCCAAATAGCAAATATCGTTAAAAACCAATATTAATAGAAATAATGGATCCCCGGAGGTTTTATGTCATTTTTTAAATCATTTATGCTAGCGATCATAGCAACTTTATTTTTAACTTATGCTTTTGGTGTCAGCTTAATTGAAATGCTTGATATCGATGTTTATGTTGGCAATGAACTTATAGAACCTCTTAAAGCGATCAGTATTTCAGCATTAGTGGTGGTTTTGTTAGTTGTTGTTGCTTTAGCTATTGTTTTGAGTGTGTTTGGTTCAATTATTTTTGCAGTTATGCTTATTTTTGGTGGTGCGGCAATGGTGATGCTTGGTTTCTTTTGGCCTATTTTTCTAATCGCTGGAGTGATTTGGTTGGTGGCAAGAGACAAGCAAAGTTATCATCACAGTTAAAAAACACACCTACATAGTAATAATAGTTAAAAATGCAGAAAAATAATTTTTACATTTTTCTGTATTTATTAATCAAGTTAAATGCAGCTGATTCATCATTTTCGTGAGTACCAATATAAATTTGGTAAATTATTACCTGCACAAAAAATGTAGGTTGCCACGAATTAATCAGCAATGAATGCTATTTGGTTGGCTAGCATATGGAAATGCTTAGCTAAGCTGTAGGTACATTAAATTGTTTAACACATTTGTTATCTGCCCAATATAAGGTAATAGTGAATACCCCATGATTTTCTTCATTAATAATAAAATTATCCATTTTGCTTAGGCTTGGTTACAATACATGATAATTAACAATAATGATTCTGGATTGGGAAGTATAGAAAGATATGGGCAAAGTGTATTCAAACATTCTTATTATGTGTATTTTATTGACTTATGTTATAGGTTTTAATGCTATAGCTGAAAAAAAAAGTGATAAAAATTTTCAGAAAGCGGAAATTTCTGTTAATACTGGCTATATTAGAGAAACAATCCCAGGAACTTCTATTTCGTCTGCCTATATGACGATACACAATACATCAATGAAGAAATTAAGTTTCATTGGTGCTAGTAGTGAATTTAGTCCAAGGATTGAAATTCATGAACATACTATGGACAATGGAATGATGAGAATGCGACAACGACGGTCAATAGAAATACCAGCACAAAATACAGTTGTGCTGCATCCTTCTGGTTTACATTTGATGATTTTTGATTTGAAACAACCATTGAAACAAGATCAAGTGGTATCAATAACCTTGCACTTTGCCACTCATGAAGACCTTACAATACAGTTGCCTGTGCAAAGCATTAAGAATAAGCAGCGTTCCAGACAACATCAGCATAAACATCATTAAGGGATGGATATGAAAATTAATTTTTCAATCAAAACGGTTATATCACTTACTTTTAGTGTTTTCTTTATTTTTTATCTACTCGGTGTTTACTGGAGTTTTGAGCCAGAGACCTTTAACGTTCGTGATGAAGTGGTAAAAGATGCAAAATCGGAAAACGTAACTCCAGTTATTGGTTATACAACAACGACTGCCCTAATTCGGGTAACTGAAACCCTATTGAATAAACCAGGGGGATACTTATCTAACGATGCTATACCACCATCGGTTTTTCTTGATAATATTCCTGCATGGGAATTCGGTGTGCTGGAAATGATCCGTGATATGGCGTTGGTTATGCGCCAGGAATTTAGTCGATCGCAATCGCAATCATTAGAAAATAAAAACCTGCAAACGGCACAACCAAAATTTAATATCAGTCATACCAGTTGGGCAATGCCAAGTGCAGAAAGTGAATATGGTAAGGCGGTTAAAGAACTTTACGCTTACCGCACAGCGCTTACTAACGTTAATAACCAAAGAGCACAATTTTACGCTCGAGCTGATAACCTCAGGGATTGGGTCGGGGAAGTTACTCAACGTTTGGGTAGTTATTCACAAAGACTAAGTGCCAGTGTTGGTCGAGAACAAATAAACACTGATTTGGCCGGCGATAGTGTTGCACAACAATCAACCACAACTGAAAATACACAACAATTAAAAACAAGTTGGTGGAAAATTGATGATGAATTTTATGAAGCGCGTGGAGCGTGTTGGGCTCTTTTACACTTCTTAAAAGCAGTGGAGATTGATTTTAATGATGTATTAGAAAAGAAAAATGCCAGAGTGAGCGTAAAGCAGATTATTCGAGAATTAGAAGCTAGCCAGCAAACTGTTTGGAGCTTAATGATTTTAAATGGTGATGGTTTTGGTATGATGGCGAATCACTCTCTGGTGATGGCAAATTATATTTCACGGGCCAACGCTGCTTTAATCGATTTAAACGAATTACTTAGCCAAGGTTAATATCAATAATAGTTAATTAGGGAAATCAAGATGAAAAAAATAGTAATTGCCGTAAGTTTGCTAGCACTTATGTCAATGAGCACTAAAGCAGATGTTGTTGGCGTGTATATTGGTGGTCAGGTATGGGATAACGAAGCACAAGGTGTGTTTGGAGAAAAGAATAATTACCAACAAAACTTTAATTTTTCTGATCAACAACAAGGTAGTGCATTCATTGCCGTTGAACATCCATTACCTTTGATCCCTAATATTAAAATTTCAAAAACAAAGTTAGATACTGATGGTACAACAACCCTTAATAGCGATTATATTTTTGGCGAAACTAGCTTTGCAGATGGTATTGACGTAAATACGGTATTTAATGTTAGTTACGTAGATTACACTTTATATTATGAATTATTTGATAATGACTTATTAACTTTTGATTTTGGGATAACAGCCAGAGATATTAAAGCAGATATCAATGTTAAGGCTGCGGAAGGCTCTCTAGCAGGAAATTTGAAATCTTCTGCCATTATACCCTTATTATATGTTTCTACTGTTGTAGGATTACCTTTTACGGGTTTTAATGTTTTTGTTCACGGTAATTTATTAACTATTGATGATAATACATTATACGATTACCAAGCCGGTATTAGTTATGAATTGCTTGATAATATCGCTGTCGATTTAAACCTTACCCTGGGTTATCGTTCTGTTAAATTAGAATTAGAAGATTTAGATAATCTTTACGCTGATCTAGATTTTAAAGGGGTCTTCGTTGGTGCTGTTTTACATTTTTAACGTTTTATTTGAAAGTAATGGTAAAACGGCTATAACCAAACCACGTTGAAATGCAGGATTCAGCAAGTTAAGAAAAGGCTAAATGTAAGGTGCCAAGCATTAAATTTTGCTAATAGTCATTCTCGGCTCGGGCGTCCTGCTTCGCCCTGTTTACTTCATTCATGCTTTTGTATTAAAAGGTTTTCGCTACAAATTATCCAGCCCGCCGGGATTGCTAAAAAAGTACTTTTATGTTTTGCGATCCTTGCTAGCCATTAAGTGGATAGAGAGATATAAAGAGCTTGCGTCTATAGTCCTCGATCAACTAAGAAAGCTAGTAGCTGACGACAAACTTCTTGATGGCGAAATATCTAAGTTACTGGAACGCAAGCGAGTAAGCCTAGAGAAGGATGTTGCGCCAGCAATTACAGTACTCAATAAGTACATTGAATCGGAACTAGAGCGGCTTGAAAGTTATGGTGAAAAATCTAACGAAAGAACTGTTGAGTTTGATACTTTGAATGAGTTGTTTCTTGAAGTGTTAGAATGATAATAAAGACGGCATAAAATTACCCGACCAATGGCGGGTAATTTTTTGTAAGTGTCAGATAACGTCTGACCTGCGTTCTAAGTCCCTTTCAAAGTTACATGAAAGTGCCTTGTTTAGACAAAACTACTCCTTTATCACCTATAGTTAGCATTCGGTGACCTTCAGTAAAAGAGGGCCATTCGAGCTTATTTATTTGGTTAGAGATAATGTCATCATCAATGGCATGTTCACGACTGTTGTTGTTTGCTCGCAAACTGCCTTCCTTAATCTGAAAAGCAACAATCGTGATCAGTGCACCATAGTTTAATCCGAGATCGCAGATTATTTTTCTGAAATCTTTTCGAATATTGGTAGCATCCCATACGACGTTACGTTTACTAGCTAAGGCTATTTTTAATCGAGATTTAGCAAGCTGTAACATCTGCCCTCGACTTTTCAGGCAGTCCCTTTTGCCATTGAGTTCTTCACGGATTTCATCCAATGAAATGATCTCAAAGCCTTCAAGGTTCTTCGCTATCCATGTAGATTTTCCACTACCGCTGATGCCACACATCACATACAAATGGCTGTAAGTTTTAGAGCCTTGATAGTTTTTCGCTAACGCTTCTTCAGCCATACTAATTTGGTCATTTGCCAATTGGCGAACAGCATAACCATTAATATATGCTTGTTCTGAATGCGAAGGCTTTACCTGAATACTATTGAGTATGGATTTAGTGGGATCTTCCACAGACCATAGTTCATAGTCCTCAGCAAACATTCGGAACTGCTCTAACAGGTCGACTTGTTTTTCCAAGTCTTGACATATTCGACCTTTCATATCTGCTAATTCGAGCCAATAAAGAAGCTCTAAATCAGCATTAAGCGAAAGATGAAAGTAGTCGCAGTAACTTTTGTTCCTAACTACCAATAGTTTAGGTACCTGGTGAAAGCCCACAAGACCCATAATTGTCATGATTGACTTATGTTCAAGTGGCAACTCAATCAACTTAGTTGCCAAATAACTTGCACCGACTTCTTCATGCTTTGAGGCTACTACTCGCTCGGTGCCTGCAATCTCCTTACGCCTTGTTGTTAAAGGTTTCGCAATATCGTGCAACAAGGCTGATAGAATCAGTATCTGGCGTTTAGCTCCAACAATATGGTTTGCATCAGAACGCAACAAGTCATACAACTGGTTCAATACCATATCCGTATGAATGGCGACATCGCCTTCTGCATGCCATATCTTGTCTTGCTCAGTCTCTGCAAATGCATTAAGCAGTGGAAAATACTCACCTAAGAACGAGACACACTCTTTAAAGTTTGGTGTGTGTTCTAAGGTTAAGGTTTCTAACCACGATTCTAGCTTTTTCATCTTAACCTCTCTTTTTTTCGCTCAATAATCCGTTAGGTATGACGTCAGCGTGCATCCAGTGCTTGTCCGTAATCACGTGATTATTTCTAACCCATTTTGCGACACTTTTTGTAAAGTCTGTGTAGTGGTAACTATCAGCAATTCTTACAACATACCCTTCTTGGCTGTTAGTATTTAACACAATACTTTTTATCGTATTTTTGCACCACATACCCACGTATAACTCAGTAGGTGTAGCTAATCCTAACTGTTCAAAAAGACGCTTGCTATCATCCCAGCTTAAGCATTCGTTCTTTTCATTCCATGCTGAAAAAGCCATGAAGAAGCTTGTTAAGGTCTCATAAGCAATAGAATGTCTTGCATAAAGGTTTTCACCACAAATGCGCCAGCCTTCTGGGATTTTGTAGCCAACCTCTGCTTGTAAAGCTTTTACCCAAGTTCTTGATGGGTGAAAGGGACTATCTATCGAACGAGCATGTACAAAGTCCGGATATATGGTGGTGTTTTCACCATCCATTTTTTCCGTTACAACTACGACTTTGTTTTCAAAGTAACTTAAATGTCCTTGGTGTATATCATCACTAGTAGCACCCAGTGACCAAGGTAAATGTGGGGTGCGTGGATATTTAACTCTCATAATGTAACTCCATTTTCTTTAGATCTTAAGTTGAGTTAAAAACTCAACTTTTCAAAAAATAACTAGACACAACTAAGCTATATCCCCATTTAAAAAATGGTGATACTTGAACTTGCTGTGTTGAGATGGAATTACATTTTGTTATCCTCTATATATTTTGATTACTTTTGTCTTACTAAGGAGAAGCTATTTAGGTTATTCCTAAATAGCTTCCAACCGTTTGTTCCATGATTTCTACTAACTCATTATCCATGTACTGATATTCATCAGGAATATCGAGTACTTGAATATTTTTATGGGTTAACAAACGAGTAAATTGCGCCTTAAGTCTGCTTTTATGTTTTTCTTCCATTACAAAGATTACATCTGCCCATTGAACATCTTTAGCTGATACTGTTCGTTTAGCTTTTGGGCTTGTGCCAGCAGATCTAACGTTTAACTTTGGATGTTTCTTCCAAACTTGTTCACCTGTAGGACTTCGCCATTGATTCCGACTGCAAATAAAAATAATATTTGTCACTTCATCATCCATAATTAGCATTAATCTCAATACCTTTTCTATTTAACAAGGGCAAACTTTTCACCCTTAAATGTTTTCACGGGGTTGCCACGTTCAACTTCCCAGTGCTGTTGCCAACGGGCTTTTTCTTGCTGCGTCATTTGTTCAAGCTTTGCTGTTTCCAATTTTTGGAATAACAGTGCTCTTGCCATGCGTTTATTAGCATGTTGACTACGCTCACTTTCAACGCGTACTGAAATACCAGTTGCAGTATGTGTTGCGCGAACCGCTGAGTCCGTTGTATTAACGTGTTGACCTCCAGCGCCAGACGCTCGGCATGTTTGAAATGTCACGCCTTTATCTAGTTGGGTTTCATTTATTTCATACATTTGACCACTGAAATACCAGTTTTTGCGTTTATGCTTTGGCCTATATTGGCTTTGGCAAACCCATAACATGGCTCCTTGCCATGACTCAGCTAATTGTTTAGCCGAGTCACCTTTGGTTGAATCAAGTTGTAAAAGAGCAGACTTAAAGCAACCTCGCTCTTTCATTTCAATAGCTTCCACAATATCGAATTTTATGCCTTTTTCTCGACATTGCTTTTCAATTGTCTTTAACGCTAAGCCAACAGCTTTGCTGCATTCAACAGGACCTTGTCCTGCTGATAGTTGTAGTAATATCATGATGAACAATCTCCATTTGTTTTAAAGGTTAAAACAGGGCGTAACTTCGCCACTACCTCAATTAACCCAGCATCAACCATATCGCAAATAACGGTTTCACATTTTTTGTACGCCTGTGGAGCTTCATCATACAAGAGCTCTTTATTACCACAAACAACACGGCTTCCTAGTGCTGTACGATATAAGTCTTCTCGCTTATATTTATGACCTAATCGGCCATGACATTCGCCACGCTTCCACTTTCTACCAGCGCCATGCGCCAATGAAAACAAGCTTGTCGCTAGATTGTCACTTTTACTCACAAGTGGTTTCACTAGATAACTATAATCACCACGAGATCCAGGTATAACCACATAGCCTTTGTCACTTGGTGTTGCGCCTTTTCTGTGTAACCAACCATCACAGCCATCAATTGTTTTTGCTGAGACTAAGTTGTGGTTAATGTCTAAAGCGCTGTTGCCATTGGCTCTAATTGCTTCTAAGAATCGTCTCGCAATCAACTCTCTATTTAACTCAGCCCAACGCACAGCTTCATCATGCTTAACCATGTAATCTTGAAAGTCTTCATCAACAAGATTTAAACCATCGTGATTATGCTTAGTAATATGTTCAACCAAAATTGATTGCCCTAAACCTCTAGAACCTGAGTGAACAAGTAGCTGAAGGTGTTTTTTATTAAGCCCCAACTCATCAAGTACTGTCTGGTTATAAACTTCGTCGATAGCCTGAAATTCAGCAAAATGATTGCCACCACCTATGGTGCCTAGAGCACGGTCATAGTTATTAGTAGTTATGCCTTTTTCAGATTTTCGGTTTTCAATTATTGAAGACCAGCTTTCACCCAATGGCTGCTCAACATGTTCAAACTTCTTTGCCAGTTTCTCTAAGTTAACCTTGGATACTTTCGCTGAGGTTTGCCAAAGCGACATGCCACAGCCAATATCATTGCCCACTAGCGCAGGGTAAATTTTGTTTGTTGTGAAAAATGCTGCACCGATGGGATAACCTCTCCCTGGGTGCAAATCAGGCATGCCAGCAACGCGATGCATACCACTTAGTTCTGATGTTCTAATCAGTTGTTGTATCGCTAGCCCTTCAATCCAAGTTTCTTTGGACGCAATCAGGCTAACTTTTTCAGTAATTTTTTGGACGGATTTGCCCATAATACCAATTCCTTTCTCTTTATTAGAAAATGAGGATTTAAAACGTAATACGTATTGGCAGGTCAGGAGTTCTATCGAAAATACCCAGATGAAACTATTTTAAACTACTTGGTTTAAAGTGCTTAGGCTTACTTGATTTAACTTTTTACTTAAATAAGCGTGGCTAAGCTACAAGTTTCTTATCGGATAAGACCTGCAAAGGATGTTGATGTAAATGTCATAATATTTTCTCCCTTAGAGTTAAGTTGATGAATTCACCGACTCAGAATGAGGTGATGAATAATTGAACGAGCGCATATTAATCACTTTATATAAAT
>JABSOI010000033.1 GCA_013216015.1 Alteromonadaceae bacterium
GTTCGGGTATTACAAACCTTCAGGTTTTTCAATATAAAACCCTTTGCACCCATCACTTGCAAAAGTAGCTTGTCCATAGGATTGTTGCCACCTGAAAATATCAAATTTTCCTTGTGGAATTGCACGCTAACTTTTTTGGCTTTCAGTTCGTCCACGATGGTTTGAAGCTCACCCAAATTTCTAGCGAGTCTGTCGATAGAATGAATATGCAAAACGTCACCCTTACGGCAATATTTCAAGCAAGCTTTTAGTCTTGGTCTTTCTCTATCTTTGCCACTGGTAAAATCTTGAAATGTTTCATCCAGTTCAATATCGGCAAGTTGCCGATCAGGGTTTTGATCGCTAGAGCTGACACGTTTATAGCCTATATTCTGACCTTGCATATATCCCCCTTAAATTTGTTTAATTAAATCTAAGGGTTAATTGTAAATATGTCAATAGTAATAATTGAACACCACAGAATAAGGGATACAGGGCAGGGGTAGAGGTGTTTAAGAAAGTGTACTTAATTGAACATGATTATGATTATAATTTTAACCTGACTCCGAAACTTCGCAGTACAGGTTTTAGTGTTTTTAGGATGATATGACAATCAAAATAATTGTTAATATTTTTGTGTTAATTTTTACTGGTGTGACAATAGTGAAAATAAAACAAAATAAAGTGACCTGTAGACCATATTATATATGGTGGTGTTGATTCACTCTCTTAAATAGAATACAGTATACGAAAGTATATATATTAATAGCGCAGTGTGACATATGAAAGGCTCTGATATTTCAATTCTAAACAAAAACGGACCATGCTCAAGTTCAGTATTTGCTAAATTGTTAGTAACAAATTTTGGTATTACAAATGCGACTGCAAGAAAGAGAATATCAAGAAATCATGAAATTCTAAAGCTAGAGGGTTTAAATCTTCCTAATAACGCTCAATTTTTATATCTAAAGAAAGACTATTGCTCACATAGATATTGGACAGCACTCACAACAGTATTAATTGAAAGTAATTCTTCATATGGTCTTGCTATAGCAGCACTGAAACAGAGAGGTGGAATAATAACTATGCAGCAATTTCTAACTTGTTGCGGCTCACCAATAATGCAAAAAAAACATATCGCATCTACTGTTATTGTTAAAAACCTAATTAGTGCAAAACTAATAGAGGTTAGCGAAGTTTTTGGGCTGGGTGAATGCGTGTTACTTAAAGGTTCAGAACGTAATATTGAGAGTATTACCAATAAATTAAAAGCAAGGCTATTTGCAGAAGATATTTTACTTAAAGCGATTTCTAGTTGGAGTAGGAATTTAGGTATAGTCAGTTATAACAAGACAAAATTAAGAACGATTAATTCAGCACCAACTGTTGGGACATTCTACTGGGACTTTACCGCTCCTTCATACCTCACACCGCTCATATCTGGAGGTAAAGGTTTAAAAACAAAACCTGGTTTTCTAACTTGTGATATTTTGTTAGAAAAGAATATAACTGTACATAGTATGAAAGCTTACCTGAAAAAATGTGAAACCCTGAACCGTTTAAACAATATAGGGAAATGCCTTCATATTTTCGTGGCAGAAAATTATTCCACCGAAGCGTTGAAACTAGCTAAAGAAAAAGGTGTTATACCTGCAACTGTTGACACTTTATTTGGAAATGAAGTAACCAAAAGCTTAAAAAAACTGGTCGATATATTATCAAATGCCGCCGGAAAAATAGAGGATAAGTACGATATAGACGCTTTTTTTAAAAGCCTCGGAAAAATCGATGGTGTAGCTGGAAATTTAAGAGGTACTTTATTTGAATATGTTATTGCGGAATTAATGCGCAATATTGAATCATTTGATTCAGTGCGACTCAATAAAATATATAAGCCGTCAAAAGGAGGGGAAGCAGAAGTAGATGTTACTGTAATAACTAATGGCAAAAAGATTAGATTTATAGAATGCAAAGCTCATGAACCTGATGGTTATGTAGATAATGAAGAAGTGAAAAAATGGCTACATAAACGTTTACCAATAATAAAAAAATACGTTAAAGAGCATCCTGAATGGCGAGATATGAAAGTCTCTTTTGAGTTGTGGGCTACTGCTAAATTCACCGACGAAGCAATTGAATTGTTTGAAAATGAATCTAACAAAACAAAGTTACACGAAATAATCTATTTTAATGCTGACGAAGTTGATAGTTTTATTAAGGAAAGTGAGAATAAAGAGCTTTATTTTACCTTTAAAAACTACTTTAAAAGCCGAATTCCAACTCACTAATATATTGTTAAATATAGTCTAGTTGAGGCTCTGTAACGATTTCTGATTTATAGGGCTTGTTAATATTTGCGTATTCCACTAGCTCCGGCCACTGATTCCGATGACTGGGCCATTCAGGTTCCGGTTAACCAAACAGAGTAAAACTCTGGTAATTTTGCCACCGTAGGTGTTTATTTAATTATCGGTTCTTACCTCTTTCCGGTCTAAATTTTGTTGCTAATATATGGCGAAATTACAGTCAACATTTCCAGTGACTGCTGACCTTTGATGAAATATTCTAAGGCGCTTTCGCCCCATTGCAAGTTAGACAGTTATAATTGAATTTATACAACTTTTAATTTTTGATATATATTTTATAATCCGAATTAAGTTTAAAATTGCCACTATCACGAAAGATTCATATAAAAAAATAGTGAACTTTAAGGTTTAAAAAGTTCGCACTGTTGACGTAATCACTTGAAAAGCTTAATGTCTTCTATAGAGTGGTTAAAGGACTTTACCAAACTTCACATATATAATCAGCCGTTAAGCAACTGACGGAATATCAATTTGACTTAACTTGGCACATATCACATGAATGGTACTTGGATTAAATTAGAAAATAATAAAAATGTGGTTGTATTCGTTCATGGTATCTTATCAAAGAGTGGAACGTCTAGGACTATGGGTCAGAATGACTTTAACAATGATGTGCGGGGCTGTAATTGCAATGCCCATATCATACTGTAGCACACTTAAATAGTAGATAGGTATTTATGCCAAAGACGATAAATAAGGCAAAAAGAGTTGTGGATTCACTTTCTAATGGCAGCTCTGTTAATGCAATAAAAGATGCAGAAGCTACAAACGATCAAGATTGGCATCGCATAAGCGCCAAAGCATACGAATTACATATCCATAATTATCGAGAGCGAAGAACAGCATATGAGAAGAAATCCAATGCTGATACTTCAATATTAGATCTCAATAATAACCTAGCCGATTACGCGCTAAGCATATCTTCTCTTTCAACTATGGGTGAAGTTAAAACTCTTCAAAAACTTGTTGTTGACATGCCTATTAATGAGCATAAAGTGATTGCCATAATAGAAAGAAGCACAATGAACCCTCGAATTAGGACGCTTCAAAAAAAGGGGAGATTTGAACACTTCTCAATCTTTAAAGAGTTTTCAAAGATAATTGATGCTGCAACAATATGTTATTATGGTGAAAATTATATAAGCTCGTATTTAACGCTAGTTCCAGTGATTGAGGGAATATTACTCAGATGGTTGGAATTTACTGGAACAGGGAAAAAACCAAAGTTTGAAGCATTACGAAGATTCTTTAAGAATTCACATGTCCGTCAACCTTGTCCAGAAAATGCACTATTTCATAAAGTATATACCAGGGCATGTGATAAATTATTAACTGACCATTTCTATAAACCCTCGGATCAGGGGGGCGCTTATTCAAACTTCAATAGGCATCTTGCTGCACATTTGCTTAGCGATTCGCAATTCGCCACAAAAGACAACTGTGTTAGGCTGTTTTTACTGATCGATATGATGACTGAAATATTCTATTACGAAACCTCTTGCCCTGATCCGCGCATGTACTTAGAAAATGAGGAAATAGCTGTAGAGATAGAAAATTATAAAAAGCTCATTACTCAGAAGGATAGTCCGTTTATAAAAAAACCAGAATATATTTTTATTAGGGGGACCTAATGAATAAAACTGTTAACAATCCATCAAAATCAACACTCGTTACTCGCGCGTTTATTTGTACCTTACTAATACAAAACCTAATCCTACAACCAAAATTAGCATAATTTATTCCATCTCACTATGTGCCCCAAACTGAGATAGAACGTTTGCACATCATGTCAACTGTTATACCAATCAGCTGACATGTATTTCTTAAAGAATTTTTCATCCGCTACACGAACTAACCTATCAAAAAACTATGTGAACGAATTGTTTGGGATAGCAGTGGTCGAGTCACTGGAAACTAAGTGGCCGGAGAAACGGAATTCTTGGCCGAGTGAAACCTAATATGCAATATTCTCAAAACTCAATATCGTTAAACTATATTGAGAATCCATTTCAAGAATGGTTTTTGAGAATGCTGACTGGCTATTTTAGACAAGAATGAAGCTGTTAATAAAAATCATCAAAAACGTACGTTATCAATAACAAAATAAATAATTAAATCCGATTTACCAATAATTAAATTCATTAATTTCAAATTGTAGTTGCTGAAACTGTCCTTTATCGTTGGAATCATGGTCAGACCTCTAGTTGATAAGATAAATAGTACGACTGATATTTGTCATGGGGTTATGCTAAAGAAGCCTATTTTATAACCAACTAATATTATAATCCTTACGAAAACTATCATATATTAAGGTTAGGAGAAAAAGGAATTTTTCCTACTCTTCTATCAATGCTGTAATTACAACAATTTTTTTAAAGGATTTATTTAAGATGTTAAATTTTAATAAAAAAAACTACATATCCCTTTTGGTTTTATTTACCTTGTCACTCAATAGCTTTGCTGAAACTGGTCTGAGTAAAAAGTCAGCTCCAAACTTGGCTGAACTCTATACGGTGAAAACACATGCAACAGAGCACATCAGAGGAATAGAGAAAAAGCTGTCAGCTACTGATGAAGTTGACCAGGAAGAGTTACTGGTGGAATTTGCACAGTCTTTATTGTATTACCAAGTTCGTCATAATAAAGGAAAAAATGAAAAATATATTACTTCAAAAGGAGTTAGTTCCCTAACTGCTAATAGATTAAATGATAAAGTTTCAAAAAACCCATATTCTACCCACAACATTTATCGTACAGCATTAAACGCTTATAAGAAAGCATCCAAATTATCACTAAATAAAAACAAAATAAAATACACTCGAAAATTATCTGAATTAACGGTTAAGATTCAAAATAAAGATGAGCTTATTCAGGTTTTTGATGAGTTATTACAACATAGTGGTGATGAAAAAGGTACTTATCTTGCGCATATTGACTATGCCGATGGTTTGGCTAAATTCAAGGACAATGCAGCTGAAATACAATTTTTATTCGCTATCAGTTTAAGAAATTCTGTTGATGGGGTAGAAGCTAATTATCGTTATGCTAATTATCTTTTGGAAAATGATAAACCGCGAGAAGCACTAGATGTACTTGAAAAATTTACCTTTGAAGAAAGAAATATGTATGCTCACATTGCACTATTAAGGCAAAAAATAATGCATCAGCTAAAAATGAATACTCCAGAAGTAGATTCAGAGGTGAAAACGTTAAGAAAAAGATTGAGTGATATCCCTTTCATAAGATCAATGTCAAAATTTACTGTCAATGAGAATAAATCACCTCAAAATATTTTAGATATATCAACAGCCCATGCATATGCCTTTGCACATAACAATGAAGGAGATGATTCTAGAGGTAAATATGCTAATAATTGGGTATATGGTCGTTTTGTTTTTACTGCTTCTCTCATTAATGCAGCAGAGGTAGTTTACAACAACGCCAGAGGGGAGCAACGACTTGGCAGGATTGCTATAGCTTGGGCAATTCGAAACCGAGCGACTATTGATATGAATGGTTGTGATTTCTACCCAGGTGCTGAGGGACACTCTAATGTTGAGGCTTGTAGAACAGGGACACCAACAGGACCTCATCCTTTATATACTGAAGTTGCCAAACGATACAGTTGTGTTGTTCATGGAGGAACAATAACGGCAGGCGCTTCACACTCCCAAATGAATGATACCCATGTTAATCTTAATGAATTGGAAACATCAGGAATTATATGGGAGATGTTACATGTTATAAATGGTTGGATCCCCGATCCAACGGGTCCTAACTATTTTTTGATAGGAGTGCATCCAGACAAAGATTTTTCCACAGGAAATCCCGATGGTGCTCAAGAATGGCGCGACGAAAGTTATTGTGCAAAAAAACATTTGTGCAAAGTAAATTTGGGGAGTATCAATGGAAATCTTTTCAATCAAAAAAAATATGATTCTTGCAAAAAAAATGAAAGTTATAGTAAGTATCTTCATTTTTGGGGACGCAACCCAAATTATAGCACTTTGAATGTAATAGTTGAGTAAATATCATACAACCTATCACAGTTTTTCAAAAGTTTCTTTAGTCTGCAATGTTAATAAGCATAAATAACAATTTATTATACTACGTTGCAGCTTGAATATAGGTAGACATTGCCATTAAATTATTGACGACAAACCCGTAGGCTTACTAAAAGGCTACGGGTTGTGTGGCAGAAGTGACAAAAATATAAGAGAGCATAAAAAATTGCTTTGATCCGATCGCATTCGCGCTTATCACAGCACTTTTTATGTCGTGATTGAAGCTCTAACTTAGTTACTGCTGAAAGTTCGATTTTGAGCACCATGATTTTATTTTTTTAAAATTAAGGCTTTGTTTGAAAACACCGCATTTTCATTGATCACGGGTATAAGTAACTAAAGCTAATCATACAGGATAAATTAAACTAAATAATTGGTGATATTATATTACCTGATATTCCTCACCTAATAAAAAACATCTATTTTTCACGCGAATTTAGCTTAAAAAACATATGATGCATAATTATTAAGCGACGCTATTTAAAATCTGATGCCATTTTTACTTAAAATCTACTCAGATTTTAAATCTCAACTGTATATGCGGAACGTCCAGTATTACTGTCACTTCCATCACAGAACCCGTAAATGTTCAAGTTTTAATAGTTTTTACAGGCCTCCCCATTCTCTCGGCCAAAATCTTCGGAGTTGCAAACCTAATGCCCCTAGAGCGACACTTCCACCGATATTGCCGAGGTTACGATGATGAATAATCATTTGAGTATCTCCGTTTGCCGCTTCCAGCGTATTAGCTACAATATGGTTGTAAGCACTGTATGAAGCACCAATAAAAAATACAGATAAATTCATATAACCTCCTGATGGAAAAGTATTCTGGACTATAACGCTTGATGAACCTGTAATTACAACTTGAACTGGGATTGCCTGATTAGACGTATTAAGAGCAGATGCAGGAGCTATTTGAGAATGTGAAATTTGAGGAAATATAACTTGAGGATATATAACTTGAGGCTGTATAACTTGAGAAGCAGCTAGCATTGACTTTTCATCATCATCATCATCTTCTTCTTCTATTGGCTCCAACATCCCCCCCAACAAACCAGTACCAGCACCATTTGCAATAGCCCAGGCACGACTTAACTGATGATCATTGCTCATAGCTTGCCGTATGAGTTTTTCATTACTCAAGTAATATGCCCTTGGATCAAATTCTATTTGCTCAGATGCTGAAATTATACTGGATAATGCTGTATTAGCACTCAGTCCTGCTATTTCATTAGCACCACTCAACGACTCACCTGTAGAGACTGTTGCCGCAGTAGCTACGCTTGTAACACCAACGGCAATTCCGACTAACCCGGCAGATACTCCCCCTCCCACGGCGGCTGAAGCGGGGGCAGCAAGACCCGTAAGCGCATTTACTGCTGCTGCGCCTCCCACACTCATCCCTGAGCCTGCAAAAGCAACGGCTCCTGTTGTGGTCGCAGCGGCAGCCGTTCCTGTAGTGGTCGCTACAGCGGTGCTTGTTATAGCTATTTCTATAAATGCTTGACCATCAGGATCTATGCGAGTAACCGGATCACTCCCGACATAGACATAAGAATTATCAAATTGCTGTTTAGGATCAGGTGTCGTAAAAACCTTAAGTTGGGGATCATAATATCGAGCACCGTAGTAATATAATTCACTTTCACTATCAAGTTCTTTGCCTGTGAACTTAAAGCGAACGTCATCAGCACCAAAGCTATTTTTTTGATCAACACGACCATAAGCACTATAGACAATACGATTGGTTTCAGTGCCTGAGCCATCTGTTTGTAACGTTGTACTGCCAAGATGATCGGGGTGTAAATAGCGAATGCCTTTCTCTTCGGTTAAAGAGGCGATAATTCCCTGAGCACCATGAATATACTGTGTGGTGGAGGTTTGTCCTGATTGCTTGCGAGTCATTATATGCGCAGGGGTGATATATAGGGTGGTATCACCGTCAGCAACTGTTTTTTTAATCCGTCGCCAACTATCATCGTAGGTAAAGGTATCAATGGTTGCCATCTTCCCTTCTAACTTTTGTTGCTGTACCTGAACCAGATTATTTTGGACATCGTAACGATAGTGCCAGTCGGTACTGCCATCATTGCCTGTAGCATAACTGTTTTTTTGAACGGTATTCCCATTATTATCATAGGATACTGTCAGGTTCATATCCGCTTGTTCGTCACAGTTATTTTGTGGAGAAATCTGACAGGTATTTATAATTTGGTGCTTTTTAGCTGTATCGTAAACATAACGGGTGTCATTAAACTGTGTTATTCCTCCACTGAGATTGTATTGATAACTTTGTTTACCTCTAAGCGTAAATGCTGTGCTGAGGTATCCCATTTCATCATAGGTAAATGCTTGTGTCAGAGAGACTTCAGGATTTTCTCTTAGGTCACCTATATCTAATAGTTTAGAAGCATGGTTCCAGTTATATTCAAAGTGTCTCAGAATTTGAGCACTATTTTTAGTGGTACTGGTTTTCTTTCTTCCCAACACATCATAAGTAAATGAGGACTGTGTACCATTATTAAAGAGGCTGGTCTGGTATTGACCTAACGGGGTATAGTCACTGTAAGTTGCCAGTGTCAAAAAATCTTTAGCATTACTTTTTTGTAAAGCGACTGTATGGAGTTCCCCCTGAGGATGATAGCTGTAACGCACCTTGGTTTCATCAGGATGGGTTATCTCTTGAGGTCGTTGTAGTGCATCATAGTTATAGGTGGTTATATGGGTTGTCTTTTCGTTACCTGAGTCTAATGTAATAGATTGTTGTTTTACTTTTGCTAAATAATTATAAGCAAACCGATATTCCATATCAGGGGTTGTCGTTGATGCCAATAAACCTTTTCCATTTTCAGCCGTATCATAGGTATAGGTAATGGTTTTTTCCAGCGCCTTATCAGCAGTATAATTCTTTATACTGGTAACCCTTCCAAGTGCATCATAAGTAAATGCCCTTTTTTGTTGTTCAGCATCCACCGATGTTTGAAGCAATCCGTTGTCATCGTATGTATAGGCGCTTTTGCCCAGTTCAGGTTTTTCAGAGGTCATGATCTGGCCAAGGGAATTATAGTTAACCTGGCTTACATTACCTAAAGGATCATGGATACTGATATTTTGACCTAACGGATCATATTTATAATAAGTAAGCCCTCCGTTGACATGTGTTTGTTGAATTAACCGTCCTCGGCTATTCCAGACAGAAGAACTTTTTACCCATGTGCTCTGTTGATCTATGTCTGCTGGATTAGGGCTTTCGGTGATCACAATCCTGTCATTCAATTTATCATAATTTATTTTATTAATGGCACCATCAGGCAACTGGGTTTGGGTCAACTTATTTCGGATATTATAGAGATATTCAATGGCCTGTGGTTTCTGATCACTAAAATAAGGCAATGTTTTTTGTTTGATCAGCCCTTTATTATTAAAGTTTACCTCTGCCATGATATGCGTTTTATCATTTGGTCCTTTTGATGCGTTACGCACTTTTCGGTTGAATCCATCAAAAGTATCTGTTTGCCAGTACCATTGATTTATATCATCCTGTTGCCATAGTTCCCGAAGCGTTGTCTTGATCTCCATTCCAACCGCATTATTTTTAGAAAATGTCATTGCCATCAAAGGCTTTAATTCCTTATCGTCCGGTTGAATACCGCTCAGTCGGGTTATGCGACCAAAACTGTCCAGACCATCAGTTGGCACTTGTAATGCGATATTGCCGTTTAGATCGATAAATTGCATAGCCACACCAAAATGTGGTTCATAGGTTGCGTTGAAGGTTAAAGGTTTTTCATCAGGATTGGCCGAAGGCATAACAAGCTGTTGGGGAAAGGTATGGTAGCGCTCGTCATAATGAACATGGGTGGTATTTCCCATGGGATCGGTCATACTGATCATATTGCCATAATCATCAAATATTTCTTGTTGCTCGATCCATTTATTTTTTTGATCATGCCAAATTTTCTGGCTGTTCATATTCATGCTTTGATCGTAGCCAAAGTGATAAAAACGCAGATCATCAGCGACATTCCACTGTTGAAAATCAGGCTCGCTACAAGCGTTTTTAGTTCGGGTTATTTTTTTTGCTGTTGGAAAAAACTGTTTCCACCAAGAGGCTTCGGGGTCAATATTATATTGAAAACAAATGTACACATCATCCCCTGTATCTGCATTAGCATCGCTGGTATCCGCTAAATCATCAATGCGAATGATGTTTTTATATTCGGGATCGTATACGTATTTTTTACTCACCGTATAACCATAATGACCATTGGTATAATGCTCATTGCTTTCTGATACTTTATAGGCCGTATAAATTTTATTAGGTGATATAACCTTGTCATATTTATTTACTGAGCGATTTAAAAGCGTTTTATCCGAACCCTGTATTAACTCTTGTTTATAAAGCATACCCGTTAATGGGAATGTCTGGTGGTAATAACTTACTGAGGTGGTTTGTAGGTCAGGATCACTGAGATCTGTGATCGATGTTTCAGCAAAGCCTAACCAGCCCCGACCTTGTAAATCAATCCTGGCGTGTTTATAACGATGTTGAGAGACAGAGATATTACCCCTGAGTAGCTCTGTTGTCGTCTGCCGAGAAACAACATACCAAGGTACATTTACCTCTATGGTAGGGAAAATGCCACCTTTTCCTTTTTCATAAACGGTGCTGTCTGTGATTGGTTTATATTCCAGACTGATTTTGCCACCCAGCCCGTTAGTGATAATGGTCAGGAGATCAGACTGTAAAATGGATTGAGGACTATTTTTATGATTGGGCACGACTTTATGCACATGAATGGCGAGTTTGCCGCTATTGGGGTTCCACCCAGATCCCCGCGAAATGTATCAAAGTCGGCTGTACACCTTTAATATAAGAACCTACAGAGGCATTGTTTAATTTCTCTTGAACCATTTACTAATTATTTTATAGCCTTTAGCCATTAACTCTCTGGCGTAACCGGTCACGTCTTTCGCTGGTTATTACAACGGGAAATAACTAGGTTTGAAAAAGTCTTAATCTGTAATTGTCATTAGCCTCTAAAAGTGATGTTATTGGTAAGCTGCAAGAATAACTTCTTTTATAATGGTGGTTAATATGAAACAAGAACAACCTCAATGGCAACCCATTAGTATGTTGCCTGTCTTTAGTGAAATGATTGATGGCATGTCAAATACAAGTATTGAACAGCTCGAAACTCTTTATCCAGTCCTGGATAAGCCTCACATTCTTGATGATGATACGATCAATCGACTCATTAACCTTTATACTGAAGAATTAAATAATCAATGGATCTTTGAAGAGCAATTCAGACGGTGGAAGGATAAAAATATTTCACCAAATGAAGAACAGGAAGTTAATAGGTTAATCGGACAATTGCCAAAGCTTAAAACGAATAGCGAGAAAATCTTAAAATTAGTTCGAAGTATCGAGCACAATACTATCGACAAAATAATAGCAATGGACGAAATTGAGCTAGTTGACTCAATCATTTCAGGGAAAATTAAACCGTCTCATGAAAATTCAATCATTCAACAACTAAAACCTGAGCATGTACGTTTAGCTGAGAGAATTCATAAAAAGGTGACCAGGATCCTTAAGCATGATGGTGACGAACTAGAAATTTTAACTGGCTTGACTTCTTATATGCCAAAATTTAAAGACCTAATGGATTCGACTTCTGAAGCTGAAATGGATTTACTTTGCAGACGTTATTCTGGGTTTCACAAGTACGTACAAATATTAGAGAATTTAGCAGCAGGCATAAGCTCAGGAGATATACCTGTACCATAGGCAGCCATGTCAATCTGATGTGTACCCTAACTTGATGTCAGATGTTGTTCCTTATATTGTCAGAATAGAGTTTACTTATCTATTTATTGACACCTGACTTGTAAGGTTATAGATTCTAACCTGACATTGTTAGGAGTTAATATGAAAGGTCAGCGTCTAGGCTATATCCGGGTAAGTTCTTATGATCAAAATTCAGATCGTCAGTTGAGTGGAGAAAAATTGGATCGCATTTTCTCCGATAAAGCTTCAGGGAAAGATGTTGACCGTTCACAACTAAAAGAACTTCTTCGTTTTGCTCGTGATGGGGATAAAATTTTGGTCCACAGTATGGATAGATTGGCGAGAAACCTTGATGATTTAAGAAACCTAGTTAAAAACTTTACCAGCAGAGGTGTTTCAATTCAATTTATCAAAGAGGGGTTAACCTTTACAGGTGAAGATTCTCCTATGTCTAATTTGCTGTTGTCTGTTATGGGAGCTTTTGCAGAATTTGAGCGCGCTTTGATCAAAGAACGGCAACGTGAAGGAATTGAATTAGCAAAAAAACGTGGTGCATATAAAGGACGAAAAAAATCACTGTCGATTGACAAAATTGAACAACTAAAACAAAGAGCCGCCAATGGTGAAGCGAAAACCCATTTAGCAAAAGAATTTGGGATCAGTCGTGAAACTCTGTACCAGTATTTAAAGAGTTAATAGTTGCAGGATAAAATCATTGTTAATATCTTAATTCGTAACGCATGCACTCAAAAATTAATCCCTTGCTTTCTCAGCGTTATGCGCTACATTTAATTATTAGGTATACAGAAGAATATCAAATCAGGTAGGGTTTTTTGTTTTAATTGATATTAAATAGCAGTTATTTTGAATACCCCGTTGTAACACTCTTCAGTCTTTTCAAAAGAAACAAGATAGATTGATGCGGCGGAGCTTGCCTAAATACCCAATACTTTTAAAGAGTAAATTGGGCGTACTAAAAAATTAAACATATAATATTTTTGAAAAACGGTTCTCCACTCAGAAGCAGCGTGAACTAAAAAGTAGTACCGAAGTAAATCTTAAATCATGTGGTTTTTCTAAAGATATATAAACAATCACGAAGATTTGGTATTCAAATTATTTTGAAACCCCTTATTTCCTGAACTCATCCTCTCTGAAAATGGGACTGATGGGGCGGAGCTTGCCAAAGGCATTCCATTTTACACAAGTAAAACTTATCAGTACGGCAGACATTTGCAATCACAGCGATCAATCCCTTATTCTCTATGAAAATATACTGAACAAATACCACTAAAGCTGACAAGTGTATTAGAATCAATCAAAAACTTATCTGACCTAGATATAGGGGTCTTCCGCAAAGACCCCCGTAAAGGACTATAGATAGTTATCTAAAAATTGGATGTTCTCTAACACTGGTAGTGGAGCACAGGCCAGCGTAGTGCTTTACAGTATAGTTCAAACAGGCAAAGCTAATGGATTGGTTCCATATGATTATATTATACATTGTCTTGAACACCTCATTCACGATCCTGATAACTTGGATGCTATTTTGCCTTGGGATGTAAAATTGGACTAGGTGCATTTGGCCGGACGTTTACTTTATAATTATCATCCGTAGTCCTTTATTTATATGGGTTCAAACCAAAACGCTACTTAATGTGCGGGAGGCTCGGGTAGGCGTTGCTCCGATGGAACCGAAGAAAAGTGTGTAGACGATTACAAATAACAAAGAATGATTACGTGAGCAACTAATAATTCAAGGAGAAATTAATGGAAAGAACATTCAAAAAACAGCAGAACGAACATATAAATAGTGCTGGTGTGAATGGCAGTAGTCAAAAAATTACTGATAACCAAACGAGGATCGCGAGAGGGATACAAGAATGTATCCAAATAGAAGACTCTGTAATGGATGAATTGACGGGGATTGTGGGCGAAGATAAAATGACCTTCATCAATGCATTCTTTTGCACACCAGCTCGTAATACATTATCGAGGCTTTTTATATGCAAGCCGATGTGCAGACCGGAGGATATGGCTTATCTTGTTTATGTGATATCTACTAAAAGTTTATCACAGTTGTTCTATAGAAAACTACTAAAGGAATCTACTAACTATAGTGCACAGGCTAATTTATCATACAAGCGATGCCTTGAAGTTGGCTATGCTTTGAACACTCACATATATGATGATGGAGGCAATGGGTGGGGCAAAAAAGCAAAGGTGGTGACAACTGGGCTCGGATGGGGAAGCTACTTACTGGCTGGAACGGGTATATTAATTATAGGTCTATTCGGCGTTCCAGCACTAGGTGCGGCAAGCGCGATGGGGATCGCTGGGGTGGGATGTGATTTTATAGCAAGCCAGACTGCTAGTATTTGTCGGAACAAAAACGAATGGCGCATACATGAAAGTGAATTGCCGCGTATACTGAGACTCCTCATAAATATTCTGTACATAGAAGATGGTGGTCAAGAAATAACTAGCACTTTCAACACAGCGGCGGGAGCAGGGTTTGAGGGGTATGATATTGGGACAGCAAGAGATCTGAGAACCCAATCAAATTTTATGGACTTGGGTAAGATGTCTATGGGTAGTATGGCGACAAGCATTGCGACTGATGTAATTAAGAACGGGGCACACACTGCTCTCACTTTAAACTTATATAATCAATTCGCGGAATCGCTGAGTGAGATAATAAATGCTCCAACTGAAAGTGCATACTCTGCTGGCCTAAAAGGTCTTGCCACCCTTAATGGAAAATTACCGACTCCTCAATGGTACACTCAGAGGGAGAGAGACGAGTGGCATATATATAATCTGTGGGGTAATAATAAAGTGCATCCGTCTAATGAATCTTGAAGTAGAGGGTATGCTCACTTATGATTATGTTTGCACTGGAACACCTAATGTTATTCGTGGGTTGGCTATGAATGGAAATAATTAAATTGTGACGACCAATAATCCTACATAATGACTATGCTTCTATGATAAGTTTTCATGAAGTTAGCTTCTACCCTTCAACTAAAATGGCTAAGGGGAGCTGTTCCAGTGAAGTACATCAACCCAATAAAGCCATCGAAGAGTAAGATGATCCTACTAGTCATCGGCGTGCTTTGTAAAAAAAACGAAAGACTGGGCAGCTGATTACCGCCAGGCGGCTGGGTGCTCGACCCCGGAATTAACTCGCTGAGATCAAATTCAAAGACCGTTAAAGATTTTGAATAGAATCAGCAGCCACACAAAATATGTGACAGGCTCTCAAAAGGATTTACAGTGAGGGCTTTATATTTATAGTAGTATGCTTGTTTTGTCTTCCCCAAAAGAAATTATCTATATTGTAATCAACTATGCTGTTGCCTCCTTTCTCTGAGCATAGGCTTTCTTGTTCAAACCCTGGGTCAATATCATTACCACCAACATTCCCTAATCTTACTTTACAGGTATAATTTTCAGGGCAATAACTACCCCTGCGCCACTCTTGAGCACCTTCGGGATTACCTGTGTAATGATTAAACTCAGGATAAGTCGCTCCTGCTAAAAAGGTTCTTGGACCTGTTAAATCAGGTAACCAACCATTGAAAACATATAACATTTCCCATATAACCCCAGATGCCCATATGTTTTCTGGATCAACATGGGAATCATCCATTTCAACATGGGATTCTCCAACTTTTGTCGTCCCCCCATGAATCACACAAGCATACCGACTATCTAGTTCTGCATATGTAGAATCAGGATTTTGTGAATTTGATAACGATGCTCTTCTGCAGGTAAGAACATCAGGGTGACCTTCACTCCCGTTATAAGGTGTGCAACCATTCATATCAATAGTAGCTCTGTTTCGTATAGCCCATCCCACAGCCGACCTTACCACAAGATTATTTCCTCTGGCACTATTGTACAGCACTTCCGCCGTATTAAATAAATGTGTTGAAATAAAATAACTTCCATGTAGCTGTACAAGACTATTACCGTATTTCCCTCTAGAGTCATCACGTTCGTTATTATGTGAAAAAGCAAAAGCAGACGCTTTTGGTATCTCTAAAGTATTTATAGGTTGATTTTTGACAATGCCTGAAAATTTCATTATTGCACCAATAAGCGAATTTGCGCTTAAATTTTTTCTTATTTGCTTGATTTCTGCATCCACTTCACGTGTGTTTAACTTTAATTTGTGCATAATTTTTTGCCTTAACATAGCAATATGAACATACATCCTTCTTTCTTCAAAGGTAAACTTATCTAATACATTCAACGCTTCACGTGGTTTATTATTGTTTAACAAATAATTAGCATAGCGATAATTCGCTTCCACCCCATCAACTGGTGTTCGCATATTAATGGCAGATAGGAATTGAGTTTCAGCAGAATTATCCCTGAATTTTGCTAATCCATCGGCATAGTCAATATGCGCAAGATAAGTACCAGATTCATCCCCACCATGTTGCAGTAATCCATCAAAGATTTGTATTAGTTTTTCTTTTTTCTGAAGACTTACTGTTAGTTCTGATAATTCGCGGGTGTATTTTATTTGGTTTCTTTTAATAGCTAATTGAGATGCTTTCTTATAAGTATTTAATGCTTTACGATGAATGCTATTGGCTGAATATGGCCCTTTAGTGTTCACAGTTTTTGAAGTCTTTTCATTAGTTCCATTGGTATTCAATGAATTGGCTTTCATTAAGGTAACAGCTTTTGTGTCCGGTGTTTTGTTATGACGGTCATTGTAATACAATAAAGATTGAGCCAACTCCACCAGCAATTCTTCCTGGTCTGATTCATCAGTGGTTGACAGTTTTGCTTCTAAACCACTGATATGCTGAGTTGCATGCGATTTCACCTTATAGAGTTCAACCAAATTAGTACTTAATTTTTTACCTGAACCAGTCTTTTCATCTTGACCCGCATTAGCGAAGGCACTGAGTGATAACAGCACCAATAACGACATGGCATTGCTTTTAGTAAACTTTAACATCTTAAATAATTCCTTTAAATAAAGTTTGTTTTAATATCCTGAACACATGAGAAAAAGAGAAAATTCCATTTTACTCAATGCAAAAATACGCTAATTTGCTAAAAACAACAATTCCAATTGGTTATAAAATAGGCAACATTGATATAAGCATGCTATACCTCACAATTTTGATATTTTTCTTTAACCAAATTAATAAGAAACCTCTTGTATTACCTATATTAATTACTAATAGGGTATTGTCCCTGTAATTACAGGAACAATAAAAGTGCTAACAGAAAGCTAGAAAAAAATATCCATAATCGAATATTTTTTGTCTAGAATGTAATCCTTTGAGGGTCATTCATGAAAAATCGAGGAAAACGTCTTTCCATTCTTTCTTTACCTGAGGTCAAAGAGTTCTACAGCGTACCGATATTTAATGCTCAAGAGCGGGAATATTTTTTTACCTTTACTGACGCGGAACTTGATATCGTTAAGCGTTTTCATTCACATCGCAATCGTATTCATTTTCTTCTGATGCTGGGTTACTTCAAAGTTAAATCGGTATGCCTTATTTACAATTGGAAAGATATCGAAGCCGATTATCAATACATTTCAATGCGATATTTCCCTAATGCGAGCAAACAAAGAAAAAATATCTCTCGTCTGGTTCGTAGTCGGCTTTATAAACGATTACTTGATATTGGTGATCATCAACGCTTCAATAAAGCAGCAGATGAGATCTCAGTGCATTTAGAACAGCGAGCACGACTATACGTTGATGAAACTCAACTGTTCAAAGACACGATCATCTTGCTCAAATCGAAACATATGGCGATCCCCGGTTATTCAACGTTACAACAATTGATCTCAAAAGCCATCAATACTGAAGAAAAGCGTTTAGCTGAGCTGACATCGAAGTACCTTACCAACAAACATCAATTTCTTAAGCTTATCGATAGTAATGAAAAAGATTGTCGCCTCATAACGCTGAAAAAGTTAACAAAGACCTACAAACCGGGTGAAATTTCAAAAGAATTGAAACGGCACCAGACCTTATCAGACCTATCTGTAGATGCCCAAGAACTAATAGACAAATTAAACGTATCTGAAGGTAATATTCGATATTTTGCGACTCGGTGTCAGCAATATAATATTAATAGGTTACGCGAACTAAAGCAGGAAAAAGCGTTAATCTATCTGACCTGCTTTATCGTTACCCGACTTCAAATATCAAAAGATAGCCTGGCACAATCATTTCTCGTGTCTTGCAAAACGTTCAATAATCGTAGTACCACCTACCGCGATGAGAAAGTTCAACAACTGGCTCAGTCATTAATGAATGATATCCAAAAAGTACCGGAAATCTTAAATTTATTCATCGACGGTAAAATTGAAGATGACGCATCCTTTGGTGTTATCCGTGACAAAGCCTTTGAGATTATTTCAAAAAAACAATTGCCGCTCGTTAGTCAACAGTTAGCTAAAGTGAAACCAGATAAATCTTTTTTTCAATGGGAGTATGTTGATAATCACTTTGGTCAAGTGATCAAAACTATCCGACCATTAATTAAGGCATTAGATCTTGGTTGTAGAGGCAATGCTTTGCTTGAAAAGCAAATAGAGTCTACAAAAAACGCACTAAATGAGAAAGAAGTTCGGCCAAAAATGGATGGGCGTCTAGTGAAGCGAAGTGATAAAAAACATTTAGCAAGTGACGGTGGTGATGAAGAAAATAGCGACAAAAGAATCGCAAACAGAAATGAAATGTACCTTTATCAATTACTCTATAAAGGCATTAATAATGGTGATGTCTATGTTAAAAACAGTATTGAATACCGAAGTTTTGATGAATACTTAGTCAATGATAAAATATGGAAACAACGTAAAAAACATTTATTTGAAGCAGGGTTAGATTGGATGAACCAATCATGTGATGATCACTTATCAGAATTGAAAGAAATACTTAATGAAAAACTCTTCACGGTTGGTATGCGCATTTCAGAAGGAAAGAACAGCTTTATCAAACGAAAATCAAATTCAGACAAATTGCGCTGGACCAAGGCAGTTAGCCCGAAAGATGATGTATTAACTGAAAAGTTCTTTGCACACTTCAACCGAAAAACAATCGTGAATGTGCTTCGTAAAGTAAATGATGAAACAGGATTTCTTGATCATTTCACACCAGAATCGAAGCGCCACAAAAAGTCAGCAAACAGTATTGAAAACCTCCTTGCGGTTATTATTGGCAATGGCACTTTTCAAGGGACGCATAAATTTGCAACAATTTCGGATCAACAATACAAAGTACTAAAACGTATTGAAGACGATTATTTTCATGGTGACGCTTTACGTCAAGCGAATGATTCAATTACCAGCGCAGCAATGCGTTTATCCATTTTTGATGATCTCAAATTGGATGACGGGGAAACTCATGGCAGTGCAGATGGACAACGCTTTGAAAGTAAACACGGAAATCCCTTAGTAGGCCATTCAGCAAAACATTTTGGGAAGAAGAAAGGTGGTATTATCTATAGCTTAGTCGCATCACATTTTGCTACCCAAGGTAAGGTTATTTCTGCTCGCTCCCATGAAAGTCACCATTTATTCGATATCGTTTACAATAATACCTCAGATCTAAAAGCAAAAATAATTTCAACAGACAATCACGGCATTAATCAGTTTAATCATGCCATATTAAATGCGTTCGGTTATCAATTCACACCACGCTACGCACAATTTAAAAAGCGTTTTTTGGATGAATTCAAGATTGATATAAACGATGGAGACATCTTATCATTTGCTAAACCGATTAATTGGAAGTTAATAAAATCTGAGTGGGATAACATTGTCAAGATCATGTTGTCATTAGGTATGAGAACCGTTCAGCAATGTACACTGGTTAAAAAACTTTGCAGTTATAAACAGCGAAATACAACAATGTTGGCTCTGGCAGAATATAATCGCATATTAAAATGCCTGCATTTATTAGATTACGCAGATGACAAACAACTAAGACAAGTTATCCAGGAGTCCCTAAATAGAGGCGAACAACTTCAAGGCCTTAAAAGAGCGTTGGCAGCTTTAGGTGGTAATCAATTTAGAGGAACAAATCCAGAAGAAATGGCCAAGTGGAATGGTTGTGCAAACCTGTTGGCAAATTCAATTGTTTACTATAATGCCTTTATCATGGCATCGTTTAAATCTTACTGTCTGGAGATTGGTGCTGATGAACAAATAATACAACTCCAGTCTGTATCCCCAGCCTCTTGGGAAAATGTCATCTTAAATGGGTATTATGACTTATCAGATAATGATGAACATTGGGATATACAATCAGAAATCGAAAACATTAGTTTAGCCTCGTAACTGAAGTAGTAATTTGGCTACTTGAAAGCTAATACAACGGGAATATTACATTGAACAAATGTTGGTCGCCTCTACAGGCTTTGTAACATGAGGCTTACAGGCGACTTTGATACATTTCGCGGGTATCTGGGTGGAACCCCATATACACAAAATCCAATGCAGAAGAAAAATTGTACACCAAAATATGTGCTTGTGGGTTTGAGGCTTTTTTACCTCTACGACGTATAAAAAAGAAATGGTCGGATCGCGTAAAAATAATTGAACAGCCTGCTTTTAAATCTTACCTATTTGCTAAATTAAACCAAGAACAAATGCGTTTTGTTCAACGCTTAACCGAATGTTGTTTTTTTGTGTCATTTGGCGGATCTAATAAAACTAAGCTTTATCCAAAAATAACGTATCCCAATATTACCGATTCAACCACTAAACTGATCGCGCTTATCTTAAATGAATACCCTGATGCAATTGGTCAAGAAAGCACTTTGCTTAAAGGTGACAAAATTGAATTTACTCAGGGAAAATTACAAAATTATGAAGGTTTATTAATTAAGCATCCTTCTGAAACAAAAGTAGTAATTAAAATTCCAGAGCTTAAACAAGCACTGCTTATGAATGTATCAATGACAGCGTTTAAAAAAGCGCCCTTAGTTTAAAAATTATAAAGGGATCTTAATGGTTGAGCCTTTCTGTAAAAAAGTTGCGATTGAACTCCATGGTATAAAGCAATCGTTGATCATCAATATACCAACACAGTTGTTACAAAAAAGTGCTTAAATAGCACTGTGTTTTGTTTCTTAAATTTTCACTTAAGAGAAATAAAAAATGACACAAGAAGAACTCAATAAATTATATGAAAATAATATCAAAGAAGTTAACAAGTTAAATATAGGCTCCAGACAAAAAATTAAAGCCTTACTTCAGGGGATAAATAATCACGGGGAAGCCTATATAAAATTAAGCGGTGCTATTGAAGGGGGCAATAAGATTAATTATACCCATATAGAGGGTGAAAAGAACCTTGTGACAACGATAGCAAATTTTGTAGGATTGAAGATAAACGACACTACGCTGGAAACACACTATTCTTAAAAAAAATATATTTTCAAGCATAGTGTTAACTACCATTTTTACTATTTGGACTGCCTCAGCTTTATGACCCAATTATATATTAAAGTAGATAAATGGCTACAGAGGTTATACATAGCCATCAGTAATTTAAAAACATTTGAGTTAGGTACATTTTACCGCGTGTCTATAACTCTCAGCAAGAATACATAGATGAGTTTTGTTATCGATTCAGCCGTCGACATATTGAAAAATTGATACCTAACCGAGTGTAAATTCAGCAATAATTCATACCACTTGAAAATCGATCTGAGTAAAGTGAATAGGTATATAAAATAATAGGAGAAGATAAATGGCCATAGGTTATAATGTAAGATGTTACATCAAAAATGAAACGGGAAATCAATTATCATTAAACCAACAAGAGATGACACATGGGAAATTTATAGATTTTCCAAGTTTCATCGATAATGGTGCGACCAGTACGTTTTATACAGAAGGAACCTTGTTAGTTCCACAAGGGGCTGATGGAAAGGTTGTTTATCAGGCATTCGATAAAACATTATTCATTATTAAGTTTCAATCTAATGTAATCCACCATAATCAGGGATCAATCACGATAGATTCCAGTCAAGGTGGGGATCCGTCTCATTACAAAACCTTTCAGACGCACTCGGATTTCGTTACCCCAACAACTGACTACCCACAAGATGCATCGTTCCAAATTTTTTACGTGATCCGTAGAAAATAACGAAGCAATTTCCAGTTCTAGTTAACACAATAGTGTCCCCTTACTATTCCTGTCCATAAACAGGCAGGATAGTCGATTTTATTAAAATTATCGGTGTTCCTTTTTGAACAAAAAAACAGCACATACACAATTCATCAGATAAACCATAAGGAAATAATAACGTGAATACATCCAAAAAAAATTCAATTCACTACGATCAACACTTCCGTTTATTACTAAGTAAGACATTAAAACAACGGATTGTTTTGACACACCTTTCCCTTTGTCATCACATCAATATGCTTGGGAAACAATTATTATTGCTCGCTATTATTTTATTCGCCTCTTTGCCTGTACAAGCCAAAACGATAACGCAAGCTGCAGGGAGTATTGAGGGTCATTTTAATGTCAACGGGAATGGGGGGGCAGTTTATTCCGTTGATTTAAAAGTTCCCCCTGGAACTAACAAGGTTCAACCAAAATTAAAACTACAATACAACAGCCATAAAAAAAATGGTTTATTGGGGATAGGATGGCATTTGTCTGGTATTTCAGCGATTTCTCGATGCCCTCTTACCGTAGCGCAAGATGGGGTTAAAGGAGGGGTTACCTTTAGTGAAAGTGATCGTTTTTGTGTAGATGGTCAACGCCTTATCGCGACAGAAGGTGAATATGGTGCGGATAAATCATTGTATAATTCTGAAATTAAAAATTGGACTCTTTATCAGTCACACGGAACCTGTGGTAGCGGTCCTTGTTATTTTACTGCGCTAACCAAGGGAGGGGCTGCGCTTGAATTTGGACGGACTGATGATTCCCGCATCATTGCCCAAGGTAAAAAATCTGTTCGGGTGTGGTCACTGAATAAAACATCGGATCTCAACAGTAACTTCATCACAGTCGAATATTTTAACGATAGTCATCAGGGCGAATATTACCCTACTGCTTTTCATTACACGGGGAATACCGTAGAGAACGTCGCGCCTCAACGTTCAGTTCAATTACATTATCAAGATCGTCCGGATAAAACAATTTCATACATTGGTGGTTCCATGGTGCAAATAACAAAACGTTTGCATACACTTTCTACTTATGTAGAAGATAAACAGGTCAAACAATACCGCCTTTCCTATGGCACAAGTACAACGTCTGCCCGTAGTATCCTCCAAAATCTAACAGAATGTGATAACAACGAAAATTGTTATTCACCCACTGTTTTCACCTGGAAGAATGAAATTGTTTCTACCCATCAATTTGTTCAACAACCCTGGAGTGAACAAGGAGACTGGTTTACCGAAGGTAAAGTAGCATTAGGTGATTACAATGGAGATGGGTTGGGTGATATTGCCTATATTTTTAATCAGACTGGTCAAATAACAATGGATGTATATAGCTCAACAGATCAAGCTTTCAGCCGTAAAAAATGGAGCTCGCCGCATGGTGCTTGGCAGCAGGGAGTATTTTCAGGGGGCGATTTTAACGGTGATGGATTGAGTGATGTTGTGTCCATTTTTAACCAGACAGGCAAAGTGGGAATCGATGTTTATCTCTCCACTAAACATGAGTTTGAACAACACTTAGGGTTCACTAGTCAAACATTATGGCACGCTGACGCTCAATTCAATACTGGCGATTTTAATGGGGATGGACTGACAGATGTGGCGATTATATTCAATGATGCCGGAAAAATTGGATTAGACATTTACCTGTCAACGGGAACCTCCTTTAAAAAAATGCCGTGGGATTTCAGGCAGGATGGAAACTGGCATCATAGCGGCATATTTAACCCCGGTGATTTTAACGGAGATGGATTGACCGACATTGGTTATGTATTTAACCATAATGGCCAGATACAAATTGACGTTTACCTCTCAACAGGCCGATCATTTGAGAAACAAAAATGGTCTTCTGAACAACTCGCATGGCAAGACGATAATCTGGTAAGTTTCAGTGATTTTAATGGGGATGCTATCACCGATATAGCTATTTTTTTTAACGATACAGGTAACATTGGTGCCGATGTTTTTATTTCCACCGGAAAAGATTTTCACAAAAGTAATTGGTCAGGCAAAGAAGAAGAACGACCTTTATGGCGAGGTCAAAGTGTTATTAAACTAGGCGATTATAATGGTGATGGCTTAACCGATGCAGGGTATATTTTTAAAGATGATGATCATAAAACATCAATAGCCATTTACCTCTCTACCGGAAAACAGTTTCAAAACAGTGAATGGGCGACGAGCCAGGGTAGTTGGATCAATCAAGAATTTTATTCAAGAGATTACAGCGGTAATGGTAAAACAGACATTGCGAATATCTTCAATAACAACGGAAAATTAGCCATACATGTGCATAAGGTGGTGCCCAATGACAAAAATGTACCTCAGTCCATTTTACAGTCTGATCTCCTGACCAGTATCACCAACGGATTCGGTGGCAATATCAACCTTGACTATAAACCGATCACAGACAATACCGTTTATGAAAAAGGAAAAGGTGGAATTTTCCCTACCGTAGAAGTAAATGTGCCCTGGTACGTTGTTTCCCGGTATACAACAACAGAGCCGTCCAGTGGTAATACCTCTGTTTATCAACATCGCTACAAACATGCCCGAATTGATTTGCAAGGGCGCGGCTGGCTAGGATTTGCCGAAACGAGTGTTACAAATCTCAGTGATCCGGAATTACAATCCACCTCAGTAAGTTATTACCACCAGACATTCCCGTTAACGGGCATGATTTACAAGCAGGAATTAATACAGGGCTCAGATAAAACCCTTTTAAATCGTTCAGTGAATAAATATGACAAGGTTATATCAGCCAATAAAGTTTATACGGTTTACAAAGTCTCCGAAAGCAATGAGCATTATACCAATGGTCATTACGGATATACGGTCAGTAAAAAATACGCATTTGATCCTGAATATAAAAATATTATTCGCATAGATGATTTAGCTGATACCAGCGATTCTAATGCAAATACTCGCGATGATGTGTACATTTGCTTTCAATATAATACGAATCCGAAAATTCCATGGTGGAAACAATTTTTCCCAACCGCCAAAAAAATCACCCGAACTCAAAACGGCTGTACAGAGGCTAATTTTCAACAGTGGAATGTTGCTGAAGATCTCCGCTTTTATCAGTTTGGCTACGATAAAGCCATGAATATGAATAGCCAAAAAATATGGCATGATCAAAAAAACAAATGGATTGAAAAAAAGGAAATGTTTGATGATTATGGCAATGTGATCAGTATGACCGATCCCATAGGAAATACAACGCATGTTCAATATGACGAACGCTACAATACTTTTGTGCAACAGCTTATTATGCCTCCTGCGAATTTTGGGGAAAAACCCCTAACATTTAACGCAACCTATGAGTCACATTTTGGTGTGCCTATGCAATTTATAGATCTGAACGGAAATATTGCATTAGAGGTGCCAACCGATGGTCTGGACGGGTTTGGTCGCATAACCAGACTCAATAGTATTCAACCTGACGATAAAGAATTAAAGCCGTTAATAACCATGACATTTTCCAAAGACAATGCGATTGGAATGCAAATAAAGACAAGACTACGGGAGCTATGGCAAGAAGATGATATAAATCAATGGTACTGGCAAACGGACACTTTTGATGGATTTAACCGAAAAGTGCGTAACACATCAAAAGGATCTAATGATAAAACGCCTATCATGGCAGAAATAAACTTTAATAATAAAGGGCTGGTCAAAAATAAAACGTTACCTTATTTCAGTGATCATAAACCACACACCATTGAGTACCTTTATAATACACGAAATAAGTTGATCCAAACCTTGTTACCTGACGGTGCCATCAATAAAATAAATTATGATAAATTGAATGACAGGATTGTGATCACTGAAAGCCCTAATCCAGCCGACGTAGGTCAACAACACACATGGGTAAAAAGTTCGTCTGTCTGGAATAGTCGAGGACATTTAAAGCAACAAACACATGTCAATGGAGGCGTTACCTATTATAACTACGATCCGTTAGGTCAAAATATCAGTATCCAAGATGCTTTAGGTACTGTAAGCAAGATGAGTTATAACTCCCTTGGACAGGTCATGACCTATGAAAAACCCGAACTAGGCCAAAAAATCTATACATATTATGATAATGGGTTGATTCAAACATCGGAGGATGCTGAACAACAAAAAAGTAAATTTACTTATGATGCACTGGGAAGGGCTACCAGCATAAAAAATTATACCGCTGATACAACGCTGGAAAAAACCACCATCTATACCTATGATACTGCTGAAAATGGAAAAGGTTTACTAGCCTCAACGACAACCCCTGAAATGGAATATCGGTTTGTTTATAATTATTTAGCCAAAGTTAAGCAACAATCTATTACATTAACTTCAAACCAAGAAAAGACAACGTATACAACAACATACCACTATGATGCGTTACAGCGACCTCAGGAGATAATCCATCCTGATGCCACCAAAGTACGTTATAGCTATCATCCTCAGGGAGGACTCCATACCGTTGCCTTACAAAAAAGTCATGCTAAAGATTTTGTAACACTGGCAACCTACAGTGACTATACCCCGTTAGGGCAATACCAGACCAGCCTCTTTAACAATGGTGCACACTCTACATTTACTTATGATGTACTGGGCAGACACAAAACCAGTATCACCCAGAATAGTGTTCAAACTCTTCGGCACTTTGAATATACTTGGAACCATGCCTCTAAACTATTAACTATCACCGACCTTCGAGCAGCACCTGAAATCTCTCTGACACAAGCATTTACCTATAATGATATGGGATATCTCAGTACTGCATCGACACTTAGAGACAAAAAAAGTTATCAATATAACCTCAGTGGAGGCATAAAACAGGTTAATGACACCCTTTATGTTTATGATACAACTAAAAAGCATCAAATTATAAATACTTGTCAGATGTCCCCAAAAACTAACTGTGATATACAAACTGATATGAACCTGACTTTATCGTACGATAATAATGGTAATACCGTTCAAAAAATCAGTCATACTACAGGCAACGATGATAGTACAAATTGGCACTATCGTTACAATGTTCAAAATAACCTGATCCAGGTACAGCAGGAAAATGCTGAAGGAAATATGGCAACCATTAATACCTTTACCTACGACGATAGTTGGCGACGTATTAAAAAAACCGTAGCGGAAGGTGATACCACGCTATATATCACACCTGCACATATTATGACGCGTAAGCAATCAGGACAGACTACCACCACTCAATATATTCATGGTGCTCAGGGTATTATCGCTTCCTTAAGCCAAGAAAAAGGCATTCGCTATTTACACCCTGATCATATTGGCAGTACAACATTAAAAACAGATGAATCTGGCAAAGAAACCAATCGCATTATTTATAGTGCTTATGGTCGTGTAGATCAAAAAATCAGTAAAGCTGCCGATGACGTTCGCTTTAAGTTCACGGGCAAAGAATTTGATAGTGAGAGTGAATTATATTACTACGGTGCCCGATATTATGATCCCGATTTGAAAGTGTTTACCACCCCAGATCCAAAAGGGCAGTTTGACAACCCTTATATATATGTCGGTAGTGATCCCATCACCCGTACTGATCCAGACGGACAAGAAGCTGTGTCAGCCTCGATTATTACTACGTCAACTGCTGCCTCCTTTGCCTCATTTATATCTACTTCAACCGCCGCTAGTTCAACAAGCACAGCAGGGTTAGTCGGAATTGCGGTTGGCGTTACAAGCGTAGCTACTGCGGCAACAGTCAGTACAGGCGCATTGATAAATGGAGCCAGTGAAACATCCGGACTAAGTACAAATACAGCGATTTCCAATATTGTTTCAGACTCTAATCAAGCAGAATTTGATTCCATGGCGTATTTTTTGAATAATGAAAAATCAATTATACAAGCTAGGAATAATGACCATCGGTTAAGTCGTGCCTGGGCTATCGCAAATAGTGCTGGTACTGGCTTGTTGGGGGGAGGTAAAAAAGGGAAAGGAAAAAATCGCATTCAACAGCAGCCTGCTAATCGGAATCAGCGGCGTGCTAATCAAAATCAGCAGCCTGCTAATCAGAATCCGCCGCCTGCTAATGTCAATCCGCCGCTTGCTAATGTCAATCCGCCGCTTGCTAATATAATCTATAATATTTACCCGACAGGATGGGTAGAAAATTATTTATTTATGTTTGTCGGGGCGGGTTATATCGCGGGGACTCAGTACTACCACTTTTATTATAATAGTCAAGGCACTGGTCAAGGTGTTCCTGTCAATTTTACTGATACCGGCGACGATAATTTTTTGTTTTGGTTTGCCAATACCGGGTTTGGCGTTGGTCTTGGTTACATGGGGCTTAGACAACAGCTGCGACGTCATTTCCCCCAGAGCTTTGGAGGGCTACCACCACCTAGATAACTATAATATGCCGCCTATATTGGCTCAAGCTACAAAGGAGGAACTTGTTAATAATTGTAAAAAATATCAATTTTTGACTGAGTTTCTTTATTGTAGCGAACAGCTATTAGCACCATACTATTTTGCTAAACAGTTGATTATATAATTTAGCAATACTACATGTTAACTTAGTATATTATTTATCTGAGGTTCCGATATTTTGCTCTGAAAATTATATTCACTATTCATCTACAATATCCAAAGCTAAAAGATTAGAACTACGTCCCCAAAAATAAATATCCTTATCAAAACTTTCATTATCTTCGCAATAACCACCTTCACCTTGATTAGATATACTGCCATTGATACCCCCTAAGTTAACCTTGCAAGAATGATCTTCTGCACAATAATCATAGTCTCGCCACTCTTGAGCACCATTGGGATTTCCAGTGTATAAATTATTGTTAGGATACAGTCCTGTTAAAAAATAATTAGAGCCTATTGTTTCAGGAACCCATCCATTTATAACAAATAAAATATCCCATATAATTCCTGATTCTTCTAATTTGACTATATCGACATGGGCATCATTCATTTGAGTATGCTGTCCACCCGATGTTACTGTTCCCCCATGAATAACACAACTATAACGTTTGGAAATTTCAGCATATAAAGGATCAGCCCCAGAGGGTGTATTTGCCCTGCAAAAGTTGACCTCTGGATGCCCCTCAGCTCCAGGATAAACACCACAACCATTCATACTAATTGTTGCACGGTTACGAATAGCCCATGCTATGCCTATTCTACCTTTTTGTTGTTCTCCTCTTGCGTTGTTGTATATTACCTCTGCTGCATTAACTATAGATGTTGAAAACATAAAATTACCAGTCACCCACTTATTAGCATATAGCCCTCTAGAATCATCACCTTCATTATTATGCGCAAAGGTAAATGCATGAGCTGTTGGTATATCCAGAATGTTTTTAGACAACTGATTAATTATGCCAGTAAATTTTGGTAGTGCACCTATAAATGGATTGTTACTCAATTTTTTTCTTAATATTTGTACCTCAGCGTCAACTTCTTGAGTATCCATTGCTAGCTGATGCATTGTTTTTTGTTTTAATAGTACTATGTGGACATACATCCTTCTCTCTTCAAACGTAAATTTATCTAATACATTCAAAGCTTCACGCGGTTTACCATTATCTAAAAGATAATTCGCATACCGGAAATTAGCCTCTACCCCATCCACAGGTGTCCTCATATTTATTGCTGATAAAAATTGAGTATCAGCCGCATTATCCTTAAATTTTGCCAACCCATCAGCATAATCAACATGCGCAAGATAAGTACCTGTCTCATCCCTACTATGCTGTAACAACTCATCAAAAGTTTCAACAAGTTCGTTTTTATCTTTAAGTTTCACCGCCAATTCAGATAATTTCCGCGTGTATTTTATTCGGTTTTTATTAAGGGATAATTTAGATGCTTTTTTATAAGCGTTTAAAGCTTTTCGATAGATGTTAGGGCTAGAATAGGTGACTTTAGAATTAACGTTTTTTGAAACGTTACCATTAACGCCATTGCCACTAAGCGAGTTGACGCCTCTTGAAGTATTATATTTTTCAGCATCCCCTTTATTATGGCGAACATTGTAATACAATAAAGACTCCGCCAATTCCACCAGCAATGTTTCTTGGTTATCTTCATCCGTGGTTAACAGTTTTGCTTCTATGCCTCTGATGTGTTCAATTGCATATGTTTTCACCTTATAAAGTTCAACTAGATTACTTTTATTGTGCGGTTTTTCTTTATTCAAATAACCTTGGTTATCCATACCCGTGTTTGCGAAGGCACTGAACGATAAGGTTAACAGTGCAACAACGGCTGTAAAATTTCTTTGCTTGATGTTCAACATATTAAATAACTCCGAAATAGTTAATGTGTTGTAAAAATGGAACTTGTTGAGGATAAAAAATATCCTTTTATAACAAACCTAAATATACATGCTCAATATATAACCAGCACGACAAATAAAACAATATCTTTTGGCTATAAATTAGGCTTTTTTAGCATTAGCATTAATTAATCACTTTTCCATACTCTGCGATAAGTGACAAAAGTTAACATGAGTAATAATACCCAATACAACACACCTCCACTTTTATGAACGGTAGTCATTGCTTTATTAACATCACCATTTTGATTTATTTGACTATTTCCATCCGAAATTGGAGGTGTAACGTTTAGCTTTATTTTAATAATAACAACTGCATGATCAAAGCCTCCTTTCATATCACTGATCCAATAATCAATCGTCATGTTGTCAGCATAATTTTCCCTTGGAACATAGCGCAATGATCCGTTATCAATCGTTACTTTACCTGTATTGGAAAACACTGACGTTATAAATAGGGTATCGCCATCTTGATCAGTATCATTGTTCAATACCTCTATCGTGGCCTCGTTCTTATAAATATCAACAAAATCATCTACCGCCACAGGGAAGTGATTTAAACTATTTAAAATACTGAGACCGCCCAGATTAACGATGGTGCCGTTTACGGTTGAATCGTTATCATTAACACCACCGTCATCAATGATTTGCTGCACACACCAATGACCAACTTTAAGTCCTGATGTCCAAAGAGTGTTATTTTCTGATGTGTCTGGAGGAGGGCAATAACCTTGCTCACCTTGAGTTGACCACAAACTGTTTTTTTCATTTATAATGAAAGACCCCCAACCAGTCACGTTCCTGTATTGTCGGTAAACTGCATTAGCCGGTATTGGGTTACGTTGTGGTATTACGATGGCATAGGTCATTCCCGGATCTGGCAAACCGTCTGCAATATAATCAAAAAGACCACCCGTATTTAACGCCTCAGGGTCTTCAGTTATCATCTCGCTAAGTGCTTTACGGTCATCTTCGGTTATTAGGGTCTAACTACAAAAGCGGTAAAAAACGCCCACTAACCCACTCCATCATATTGATATGCAACAATATTATGTTGACCTTTTTTTCAAAAATATCGACCTTTTGTATGATTATCAACCAATGGACAAAGCTAATATCCGAGTTAAGTCAAATTCGTCATCATTAGCAGAATCTCTGGTAAAATCATATTGGCCATGAAGATTAATGTGCCGCCAAGTCAAAACAGAACCGTTAAGGATAGATTGCACTGCATTTGCACGTTCGTCGGCATCTTTTAGATGAGTTAAATACTGGGATAAATAGAGGTAATTCCATAATACAATGGAATTTTGAATGAGCATTTTACAGGCTGCGGTGAGATCTTGCTCATCTTTGTCACCTTCTTGAATTTCTTGATTGTTTGCAAAAAATATTGCTTTGGCAAGCTTGTTAGATAATTCAACACGATTAAGTTGTTTTTCAATGCGCTGCCGTAACTCTAAGTCATCATAATAAGTTAATATGAAATTTGATTTCATGATCCGGCCAAATTCTTTAAGTGCATTGTACAAAGGGATTTGCTTGGTATAAGAATTAAGCCTAGAGAAAAGTTGAGAGGCTGATGCTTTTTTTAGCTTGATTGTTACCATAAAACGTAATATATCCTCCCAATTATCTTTGATTAATTTTTGTCTGATTGCTCGACTTGGCTTTATTGCATGGCCTTTTTCGATGTGTGTGTTCTTACCATCAAAATCATAGATAGTTTGGCTTCCTAATCCTTTTATACGAGGAGCAAATGATGTTCCCATAAAGTGAGCTGCACCAAATATTGTTTCTGTGTAACCATGACTATCCGTACTGTGAATGTCACTTTTTATAACATCATTATGAGTTATGCCATCAATAACATATGCGGCTTCTCGCTCAGAAGAACTTATGACTGTCGAATAGAAAAGTACCTGGCGTTCATCTATAAACGTATAAACAGTGGAGCCTTTATCACTGCCAAAATATTTAAATGAATAAGCGGAATTCAACGAATCAACCGCCACATAATATTTCTGTCCATCACTGCTAGTATGTAATTGGTTGGGATCATGTCGGTATGCGTTAGCAAGCGATAGTTTATCAATATAACTAACAATATTGTCACTGGCAGCTTGAACATTTTTAAGGTCGAAGAACCACTTAACCGTATTATTAAGAACATCTTCACTTATGCCAACAGAGATATTAGCTATTTTATTTAATCCCAGATTACATCCCTTACCAAGAATACCGGCTAATAATACTTCTAACGAGGGTTTCATTTTTTTGTGTTTATTGGAAAAATGAGTGAAACAGGATTTAAAATCACATACTTGATTAATATCTGCCAATATTTTTTGAATTGGCACGTAACCCTCCTGCATAAGTGTTTCACCAATAAAACCAAAATCACTATTATCAATTTTAGGCGTTCTCACTTTAGGTCTACCATCACTATCAAGTTGCAAGTATGGGTTTTCATTAGTGGCCAATCTAACATTCACATCTCGGTATTTAATACTGAGTTTTTCCCTTAAGTCATCTAACACTGTAGACACATCTCTAAATTCCCAAAGACCGGCTGCCTGAAGCAGTTTATCTCGATCTTTTAACCAGGTTTCATCATCAATAAGGTAATCAAAGATACCTTTGTATTTATAAGTTGCGTCAAAAATAAGCTGTCCAGCCTTAATATCATCAGCAATATGAGAAAATAACAGAGCTTTATAAAGTGAAACCCTAAACTCTTTATTCTGAAGAACGGCTTCACGTTCATCATCTTTTAAAAAATCCAAAGGTGGATTGTGTCCAACATTTCCATCCATTAATTTGAAGTGCTCTATTGCAGCAAGTAATTTTTTATTGGCGCTTTTAGTAGAGAATTCCATAACTTTTAATATATTTGATACTCTCCGTTGTAATCTGAGGGATAATGACTCCCAAATATTAAAATAACGTTCATTTCCGGTCAAATCAGCAAGGAAATCCTGCATTTCACGAATTCGATCCTGCTCTTTTTCATCATAGGATTTTAAGTTTTCTTCAATAAGGTTTTCTAACTGCCGAACTACCTCACTTGCAGTTAAGGGTGCTTGGGTAACAATATCAATGACTCGCTCCCTGAAATTCATTAAATCTTTACTTGATTTTGAAATAACTTTTATTGCAGTGTTACGACCTGATTGTTCATTTTTATCAATTAATTGTAATTGTGTCGTTAATTTAGATTTCGCTGCCAACGTTGATTTTAGAAAGATATTAATAAGGGTGTCATGACGTAAATAATATTGATGCTTTAAATAGGCTAGTAGATGTAAATAAGCTTTGTGCTTATTGGAAAAGCTTGTCAACTGAAAGGTTTGTGCTTTTTGAACCCAAGTAGCGAAATACTCTGTTGCCTGATCTGTTAATTGTAAATTGTCCGTTAAAGTATTGAAGGCCGTATGATAACCTTTCACTATATCGAAGACATCAACATTTTTTTGAATCTCTTTTGGCTTAACTGACTGATTAATGGCTTTTAAATTTGTAATCTGAGGACGTGCAAGAGAAAGTTCGTTGTCACTCGGATTGGAAAATAAGGCTTGCAGAGATTCGTTTTGCTCTACCGTTATTTCTTTTTCTATAATGCTAAGTAATTGTTCTTCATATGCATTGTAATGATCGGTTATATAAGTAGAAAGTTTGCTGTAAGTGGGAATAATTACCTTGTTGTTCCAACAGTATTCAACGAGTGCTTTAAATACTTTTTTTGGGGAAAGTTGTTGTTCTATAAACCATTTAGCTTGATATATTAAATTTTTATCATGGGATTCATCAGGTAACACCCAGCCTGATAGTGACAATATAATATCCCTGTGATATTTACGTGAAGTTTCACTATAAAGTTGAATATCAATTTTTTTATTTATTTCAAGTACCTTACAAATATGTTGAATATCGCGTTTTAGAAAATCTTCAGTAACAAAAAACTTTCCTGACGCTCTGAAATATCCGAGCTGAAGTATAAATCCAACACGATTAACATCACCTCGCAGTTTGTTATAACCAGCTTTTCTTATTTCACTAGATATTTCAAAATAACGCGGTCTATCGATTTTATGTAATTTTGGAGGAATATCAAAATCACGTTGTTCTTTTGGTGTCAAAATCGCTAGCTTAGTCATAATTTCTTTTATTTCAGGAGCAAAAAACATTTATTAAAATGCCGTAGAAATTAAGCCTAACAAATCATTTTGGTCTTAATGTAGTTAATGTTTAGAATATTTACTTATGACTTATAAGTATACTCAAATGTCATAACAAAATATCAGGTAAATCATAGGTTTGTCATTACTTATATGTCACTAATGTATTGTCATCATCTAAATGTCATTAATAAAATGCTCAATTCCTTGATTAATTAACTCAAAAATTAAAAGTATAAAATTCATAGTGTTATATAAAATACTGAGCTATTTGAATAAAAATCAATCAAAAAAATTAAAAAGCAACAACTAAGTCATTAATAATAAAGGATATAACATCATCCTATGGGCGTTTTTTACCGCTTTTGTAGTTGAACCCATTACTTGACGAAGCGGCCTTAGTGGCATGTTTAGCCTATGTCGATTTAAATCCAGTTAGAGCAAAAATGGCTAAGACGCCAGAAACTTCAGATCACACAAGTATTTCGTTACGTTCAAAATCAGCGAAAAATGGTAAACAACCATCAATACTATCGCCTTTCGTCGGCAACCCTAAAAAAGTAATGCCTAAAGGTTTACCCTTTGATATCGAAGACTATCTTAAATTAGTTGATTTAACTGGGCGTTGTATTCGAGAAGATAAACGCGGTTCTATTGATAATGCAAATTGCTGTATTTTAGAACGTTTAAACATATCACCCGAAAACTGGCTCAAGCTCACCACCCAGTTCGAACAGTTATTTAAAAGTGCCGTTGGCTCACCGGATTCAATCAGTAAATACTGTCAAAATCAAAAATTAAAACGACGTCAGGATATTAACAATAGTAGAGATTTACTCGATATCGCTTAATATCGTAACCTATTCATCTGTCATATCAATGCTGCTACACGTTGAGGCTTCCTGTTGTCTTTAAAACTGTATATTAGCTAGAAAATTAAAACTTTCCCCCTGAACCCATTATCACTATCAGTACTTTAAATTTATACTTCACCACTCGAACTTTTAATGTCACGTTCACTGTTCCAAATCTAAACGCTTTTAGCGGTGGGTGTCCGGATAATTTCTCCGGATAATTTCTCGTGGAATAATTTAAAGTGGGTGGCTAATTAACTTTCCTTAAAGTGGGTGGCTAATTAACTTTCCACTTCAGAACGTTGTAACTTGGAAAGCAGTAAAGTATTAATATAATTGTGATTACTCCCTTATTATTTTAAATTCAATATTATTATTTAAACAATAAGACTTTAATTTTAGTATTGTTGTTTGAACTGAGATTGCCTTATACCAAGAAGGGATCATTAAAATAACATCTTTATTTTCAAGTGAAATCAATATACCGTTTTGTGCTTTTTTCTTATATATAGTTACTATTTTAACTTTTTTAATATCAATAATGTTTTTTCCATAAAAAACCTTTTTATTCTTAAAGTCAATTTTCATACTGCCAGGTTTTAAAATTTGATATAAAAAATAAAGAGAATAAAAAAAAGTGAAAAATAAACCTACATAGGGCAGAATGATACGCCTAAACTCAGTATTTTCATGACCCCAAAGTTCTGAAGAGGGAGGAGGGAAAATCAAAAACATTCCTACAATTAAAAATGCAACTAAGAGCATAGGTAATTGATTGATTAAAAAAGACTTCCATGAAAAATTTAACTGCAAAATAATGTCCTGTATTTAAAAAAGGCCTATGATAAATCATAGGGCTTTTGATTATTGTATTTTTGCCCTTAAAGCTGCACTAACAACTAAACCTTTATTAACTTTAACACCATTATGGCTTAAGTTACTGGCCACTCAGTGCTATGGGGATTGCTCTGTTGTTCTACTGGCTTGTTGGTTGGACGTCTCTATTTTTATAATCTCAATTCGTGTTAAATTTTTTTGTAATTGGCTATTTTTCATTAAATCTCCCGCATTAATAACCGCTTAACCCTAGTTTTTAGTGAAGTGACCAAAGAACCCCCTCGAAAAAGGCCTCTAAATAAAGTTAAAGACCTTGATTTATTCAGTTTAAACCTTAACCATTAATTAAAAAATGCGCATAAATACTGGCCGCATAACCTAAGCCAATAACGGGAGCCCATTTTAAATGACTGAAGAAAGTATAATAACCACGTGCCTGGCCCATTAACGCAACACCAGCTGCAGAGCCTATAGATAATAAACTACCACCAACACCAGCAGTTAAGGTAACCAGTAACCATTGGGTATGTGACATTTCTGGATTCATGGTTAATACCGCGAACATTACTGGTATATTATCAACAATAGCCGATAATAGACCGACCAAAATATTGGCAGTTGTAGCACCTAATTCACCGTACATGAACTCTGACACCATGCTTAAATAACCTATAAAACCTAAACCACCTACCGCTAAAATTACCCCATAGAAGAAAAGTAAAGTGTCCCACTCTGCTTTGGCAATTTTCTGAAAAATATCGAATTCATCTTTTAAATCGATCTGATTCTCAATGTCTGATTTCATTACTGCTATTCTGCCTGCTCTACGAAGATAGTAGCCAAAGAATTTAAGATAAGACAGGCCCATCATCATGCCATATACGGGTGGTAGGTGCAGAAAGTTATAGAAAGAAACAGCGGTAATTATCGTTAAAATAAACAAACCAACAATGGTTAAACCTCCGCGCTTAATTTGTATGATTTCATTTGAATGGGCACTTGGGGTTCCTGTTGGAATAGCAAATTGCATAATAAAGGCGGGCACAAGGTAATTAACCACTGATGGAATAAATAAGTTGAAAAACTCACTAAATTGCACAATACCTTTTTGCCAAACCATTAAGGTTGTAATATCACCGAATGGACTGAAAGCCCCACCAGCATTTGCAGCAACCACTATATTTATACAGCTTATACCTATAAATTTAGGTTCGTCTTTTCCTACCGTCAATACTACGGCACACATGATCAATGCCGTGGTCAGGTTGTCAGCAATAGGTGAAATAAAGAAAGCTAAAATACCTGTTAACCAAAATAAGGCTTTATAGCTGAAACCTTTTATCACTAACCAATCACGTAAAGCCTCAAAAACATTACGTTCTAACATGGAATTAATATAGGTCATTGCAACAAGCAGGAAGAAAAACAGTTCGGTATATTCAAGGAAATTATGTCTTATGGCCACTTCTGCAGCATGTGGTTGGCCTTGAGAGTTATAATAGGCGGCGATGAGGATCCAAATAAGCCCGGCGGCAAACAATACAGGTTTAGATTTTCGTAAGTGTAATTTCTCTTCTAAAATCACTAATGTATAAGCTAAAACGAAAATAGCGACGGCAGTATAACCAACCCAGTGACTGGTGAGATCTATTGCTTGGCTAGCAACATCTGAAGCAAAAGATGTGTTAGGTAAAAATATAGCAAACAGTATAAAAAAAAGGGTTTTCATATAATTTTCAATAAATTATTATTTTGAAATGATTATTAATACTATCAAAACTTAGCCAAAAATCAAAGGGACAATAATTTGGTTAATTAAACCTCAATTTAAATAATTAATTGATATTTCTGTTCGATTCAATTACATAAACCAAACAAGTTTAAATTAGTGGGAAGTATTTTAGAAATTAGAAATTAGAAATTAGAAATTAGAAATTAGAAATTGGAAATGCATAATTGATCTAATGGTTACTCTGAAGATTTAATTCAGAGTAACCATAGATAAAGCTGGGCTAATGGGCTAATGGGCTAATGGGCTAATGGTGCTACACCAGTGGCAGGGTTATCTGCCAAACCAATATCTCGTGCGTGTTGCTCAAAACCTTTATTTTTCCAGAAGAATGCGCCAGGCATTGTTGTTGGAATAACTAAAATATAGAACAAAGCACGACCAATAGCAGAGGTAAAACAGTTGATTAATGCAAGTACCAGCCATATGAATAACAATGAAAAATCATTAAAACCAGCAAGATTCAAGCCTAATAATATCACTGCTGAAATTATGTTAACGGCTAATAAACTGTTCCTGAATAAGTAGGTTTTACCAAAGGTGGTACATTGTATGTAATGTGCGGCACCACCTTCGTTTTCACTGCGATTTAAGTCATTATTGTGTTTAATTAAACCTAAGGCCTCGATTACCATGCCAGCAATAAATACACCAGTAAATATCAGAGTTGCCTGAGTAATAAGTGCTACATAAGCCTGAGTATAAATTAATGTTGAGATAACAATAACACCACCAGTAAATGCACCTAAGGCAAGACTATTTCCAACAAACGATGTTGCGGTTTGTACATGATGCCAGAACGGACGTGCTTTAATTTGATAACATTTGTTCATATAAAATAAACCGCCAGTACCACCTATTACAGTAAATACACCAGCAGCTGTAACCAATGTAGCCAAAGGGTAACCTTCAGTTAATGCAACTAAATTAAGACTTAAGTTATTGGATAAAAACTCAACTAACCATTGATTGCCAGGCATTGAAAACAGTGCTGTTAATCCACAACCAGCTGAGAATAATGCTAAACCGAAACCTTCTCTTGCCATTGGTGAATACCTTAGGTTATTAAACCCGCGATAAAAACGCATTGGTTTACCCAAATGGGTAACACTCATTAGTAAGGCAAATGTTGTCATCCCTAATGATGTTACTACCAAAGGTAAAAACATGTCTGAATTTGTGAAACTTGTCAGTGATTCTAAACCAAATAGAGCACCTAAAAATGTGATAAAAAACAAACCTAATGCGGCTTGCGCAAACAAGGTAAATAATACCAGAGGATTTTCACGACTATTCAGCTTGCTGAAATTCCAATGTTTGGCTTTACCTTGTTTTTGATCAATTACTGGTTTGTAGTTACCTTCTGCGTCTCTATGATATTTCACTGGCATAGAATCTGTTCTGCTCATTTCAATAGGTAATGTTTTGGTTTGTTGAAAACGAATATTCGGCTGAGTGATTTCAGGATCAGGAAAGCCGGGAATACTCGTTTTACATTGTTCGCGGTTTTGTGGGGTATTTTCGATAACACCAAAATCAAGCGCATTTCCTACACAGGCGGAAACACAGGCAGGCTTTAAACCAACTTCCAGGCGGTCAACACACATATTACATTTAGATACCTGACCTTTTACCGGATCTAATTGTGGCGCGTTGTACGGGCATACCCAGGTACAATAACCACAACCAAAGCAAGTTTCAGGATCTTGTAATACAGCGCCATATTCCACGTGTTTGGTGTAGGCGCGGGTAGGGCAGCCTTTTAGGCACACAGGATCATCACAATGGTTACAAGCCATAGAAATATTCATTCGCTTATAATCTGGATAAGATCCACCTTCCACATAACCAACCGAACGGAAAGATAAATGAGCAGGATTGTCATTTTTTTCAGAACAAGCTGATTCACAGGCATGACAACCTATGCAGTTATCGGCGGTAAAGAAAAAACCGTGTTGTTTATTACGGTTGGGATTACTACCCACCTCAGGATTGCCATTAATAAACAGCGAACGATCTGTTCTTTTATTTTCAGTAATATCGGTAATGTCAATTAAATCGATACGTTCACCGTAGCGGTTTTTATCTTTAATAGGTTGATCCGGCAAAAAAGCATAATCTTGTTCTTCAGTACGAATTTCCCAATGATTTGAACTTTCGCTTGTTTCACTTATTTTACTTGTTTTATTTATTTCACTTATATTAGGTGTATTCGTTTGACTGTTTTCATTGCCTATACTGTCTCGTGAAGGATCATAACTTTGCACGCCAGAAAGTATGTTGTCTTTGTTTGTTAATTCTTGGTTCATCATAAAATTTTTACCTTGTACCAACTTAATTGTATTGGTATTAAATTGTCAGGAGTTAAATTGTCAGTAGTTAAATTGTCAGGAGTTAAAATGTCCTGCGTTCAACGTTAAGACGTGCTGCTTCATTCTGGTCAACTAATTCAATACGTACTGAACATTGTTTAAATGCTGGTTGACGGGAATGCGGATCGAGCAAGCCAAGTGTCAATCTATTAACACAATCATGATAATGAAAAGGAACAAAAACCATATTGCGCGGCACCCTGTGAGTAAGTTGCACCAGCACAACCGCATCACCACGGCGACTGGTCAGTCGTACATAAGTCATATGTTCTACGCCTAACTCTTTTGCTGCATCAGGATTCATTTCCATGTAAGCCGTTGGACTGAATTTATTACAATTGCCTATTTTTCCGGTACGGGTGCGGGTATGAAAATGTTCTACCACACGACCACTGTTAAGCCAGAATGGGTATTCGTTGCACGGTTGTTCGTTGTTATTGTAAAAACGAACAGGTAATAAGTTGGCACGGCCATTTTTAGTGGGGAATTTTCCATCTGTATAAAGTCTAGCTTGTCCTTTTAGCCCTTTATCGTCTTCACGATATGGCCATTGAATACCTCTGGCGTCGATTATTTTTTGATAAGTAATTCCTGAAATATCTAAATTTCTATCTTTGCCTTTTGACAAGAACTTCATTTCATCAAAAACGTCTTCAGCTTTTTCTGGAAACTTCATTATTTTTCCATTATCGAAGCGTTTGGCTAATTGATTGAAAATCCACAAATCAGGTTTTGAATTTGCGTAGGGTGGCAACACATTAACTGTTAAATTAACGCGACGCTCTGTATTGGTATGACAGCCTTCTTTCTCTGCCCATACTGAAGCCGGTAAATAAACATGGGAATATTGATTGGTTTCAACGTCTTCATATACGTCTTGCACCACTAAAAAGTCCAGTTTTTCTAGTGCCTTGCGAATACGTGAAGTGTTAGCCATTGAGGTCATTGGATTCGTTGCTACTATCCAAAGTCCTTTAATTTCACCTGTTTCAATTGCAGGAAATATATCAGTTTCGGCTAATCCGCGCTTTTTAGGGAAAAATTCAGGATCTATCCCCCAATAGTCAGCGATTTCTTGACGATCAGCTTCATTTTCCAGATAGCGATAACCTGGTAAACCTGAACAAGAAGACCATTCACGGGTTCCCATGGCATTACACTGGCCAGTAATTGATAAACTTGTACCGCCTGGTTTACCTATATTGCCGGTGATCAGATTTAAATTATTTATGTTTACTACGCCATCTGAACCATGAGTTGACTGATTGATGCCCATGGTCCAAATGCTCATCGCTGCAGGCGCTTTGGCATAAATTCTGGCGACAGTACGAATGGTATCTTCGTCAATTCCACAAATATGCTGTGCAGATTTAGGATCGTAATCTTTTACTATTTCACGAACTTCGTCGAAACCTTGAGTATGGGCATCAATATAAGCCTGGTCTTGCAAGTTTTCATTGATGATGACGTGCATCATGGCATTGATTAACACACAATCTGTGCCTGGAGTGATCGGTAAATGAAAATCGGCAAATTGCGCTAACATGGTCACGCGCGGATCAACCACGATCAATGGAAATTTACGTTTTTCCAACGCTTCTTTTAAACGCCAGTAAATAATTGGGTGTTGCTCTGGTAAGTTTGACCCGAACGCCATAAAACAATGCGTATGTTCAAAGTCATCAAAACAACCTGGAGGACCGTCTGAGCCAAAGGAACGTTTATAACCACTTACCGCTGATGCCATACATAAAGTTGTATTACCATCATAATTATTGGTCCCAATACAACCGCGGGCTAATTTACCTAAAGTATAAAATTCTTCAGTTACCAGCTGTCCGGTTGAAACTATGGCGAAGGAATCGTTACCGTATTTTTCTTGAATTTCTTTTATTTTTAGCGCAGTGGTGTCTAAAGCATTATCCCAGGAGGTTTTTTCAAAAGCATTAAAATGCTTAGATCTGATTAATGGCTCACTACCACGGCCGGGGCTGTCAAACAATTCATGTTCAAGCAAGCCTTTGATACATAATTTACCACGGTTAACATCGGCACCCGCGTGTCCTCGAGTAGTGACAATTTTTTTATCTTCGTTTAAACCTATTTCAATAGAGCAACCAGTCGAGCAGTAGTTACAAGTAGTATATTTCCACTCTGCAACTTTTTTACTGGGGATCACTATAGGTTTTCTTTTTTTACGACCAAAGAGCATAAATATTTCACATTTCTAAGAATAATTACATTACTTGGTACTGGAGCAAAAATTAAGCCGTGATTTTTAGTTGGTTAAATTCAGCACGTTAGGTTTTTATGGTTGTTCAAGTTTGAGCTGTCGGGGTGCTTGTGAACTAATTTGGTGCAAGATAATTATCAGATTGTTTTTATTAATGTGAATCAGTACTACTAACACTTTTATATTTATATCTACAAAAGAATTGGAAGGAATATGTTATGAAATAATGGGCTATGTGAAAATTGAGAAAAATGAGAGGATTTAGAGTCCTTTTATTGATCAAGTCTTTCCTTATTCTAAGGAGTTAAATTCTGACAAAATTAGAGAAAAACTAAAAATAAATTGTTTTTCCATAAGAAAAATCAGAAATAGGATAGCGCATCACGAGCCAATCTTTAATCAAGCAAAGTTGCATGATTTGTATCCTATGATAGCTCAAGCAGTTGAGTGGCGCTGTACTACAACAAAGGTATGGTTAGGTAATATTGAGCAAGTAAATAAAATTTTAGCGCGTCCCGTATTATGAAACACACTAAAATAAAAACTATTACAAACTTAGTGTTAACCAATGGGTAATTAATCAGATAGGATCCATTTTTTTACAGGTTCCACCCACTCAGGCAAGGGATTGTAAAAGGCGCCATGCCCTTTTCCTGTACTGATTGCTATTTCTTCAAACGACTTAACTTTTTCACTTCGATTGATTAAATATTGACACGAGCCAACGCCATCAGAAGTCTCAAAAATTGAATAAATATTGCCATGAACTTTTACATCAGTGTTCGATTTTACGAACTTTCCACAGCCAGCAAGAATAATGGACTTCATTTTATCTGATTGTACATAATGCGAAGTCAAAACTGTGATTGCGCCACCACGAGAAAATCCTATTAAAGTGATATTTTCATATTTAACACCTTGATCAGCCAGCATCTTAATATCATTGGCTAATTTCTTGGCAAACTCTTTAGGATCTGTATCTTTTGGGCGGTGATAGGCAATTAAATTATACTTTTCATCTGCCAGTAGCTCTTTTATTTTAGGGAAGTCATACATTCCCCAGTGTGGGTTTACTGGCGTAGGGTTATCTCCCTCAACGATAAAACCATGAGAATAGAAAACATATTTTTCGTTGGCTTTTATTTGTTTTGGAAATTTTTCATATAAGTTTCCGGCAGTGCAAATTGAAGAAAATAACGTAGTGGCAAGTGCAATTTTTAGTAGTTTAAGCATAATTTCCCTTATGAAATCACTTTGAGCTAATGGCTCCAGAAATTTCATAAATATGATTAGGTAACAGATAACAGGTAACAGGTAACAGGTAACAGATAAAAGATAACAAATAAATATATTCAGATTAAGGGTAATCATAACTAAGTATTAACATAAGTTCACTTAATCTATACTCCTGCTCCTGAGAAACTACCATTAATGATTATATTTGATGGATATTACATGTTATGTGACAAATATCGCTAATATTGAGGTAGTTCTGTGACAAATATTACACAGGTAACTGTAATTATTTAGTCTTATTGTCATTTTATAAACTTATAATTAATGCAACTGGTAATATTATTTAAGGGGATTGGCGTGAAAAAAATTAATATATCCGATAAGTTCAATTTATTCACACAAGAGTGGACACCGAAAGTATTGGCTGAATCAAATGGTCAATTAGTCAAGATTGCAAAGGGAAGTGGTGAATTAGTCTGGCATAAACACGATAACGAGGATGAACTCTTTATCGTGTTCAAAGGTCAGCTGACTTTACAGTTACGAGGTGGTGATGTTGTGCTCAATGAAGGCGAAATGTATGTTGTTCCCAAAGGGGTTGAACATTGCCCGAAAGCGCTGCCTGATACTCACTTCATGATGATTGAGCCTTCGTCAACGGCACATACGGGGGATTTAGATAGCGAGGTTACCGTTTCGTTTGAAGAGCAAGATTGGATTTGATAGATAACAACGAATTGAAAATAGTTCCAGGAAAAATAGTAATAGCAATTGTATTAATTAATTGTAATGGCTAATTAATTGACCATTTTCAAATTGTCTAAATCACCATTAATGCTTCCGTGCTCTTACCTAAGTCATGTAGGAATCTGCGTTGCATTCAATCCCTATACAGCCTGTTATTGTCCGATAATTACTTCTGCAATTTTTTAATTATGGGCAGTGATGCCCTAATCAATCAGGAGCCTTGCCTTTCACTTTAAAGGAAAAGCAAGATCTGAATGTTTTTCCTGGGGATTATCCCTTTAGAAATATGTCTTACTTGTTGGTGATTTTCTCATAAAGTTTACTGGCTTCGTCTTGAGCTTCTTCTAATCTGCTAGGTGATAAGATATTAGCATCGATGTCTCTATTTATAATTGCTTTCTCATCTCCACTTGTCGCTGCGATTGCATTCCAGATATAGGAATTTTTGTTACTTTGGATAACTCCCTGCCCTTTGAAGTACATTTGTGCGAGATTAAACTGTGCCCTTGTAATGCCATTCCAGGCGGCTTTAGTGTACCAGTAAACAGCTTTTTTGTAATCTTGGGGAACGCCTTGACCGTGTGCATACATGGTTCCTAGATTAAATTGTGCATCTGCATAATCTTGCTCAGCGGCTTTGGTGTACCAGAGCACGGATTTTTTGTAGTCTCGATTACCGCCTTTAGTAAGTGAGTACATTATTCCGAGATTATATTGCGCTTGTACAATGTCTTGGTTAGCTGCTTGGGTGTACCAGTGCATCGCAGTTCTGTGGTTGAACTTAGTGCCTTTACCATGTGCATACATAGTCCCGAGATTATACTGTGCACTCGCATGGCCCTGCTTAGCGGCTTTAGAATACCAGTGAATGGCTTTTTTGTAGTCTTGTGGAATGCCCCGACCAAGTACGAACATTATCCCAAGATTATATTGTGCTTGTTTATTACCTTGCTCAGCTGATTTGGTGTAGAGGTGTACTGCTTTTTTGTAATCACGGGTAATGCCTTTACCATTATCGTACATTTGCGCGAGATTATTTTGTGCATCTGCATGGCCTTGCTCCGCGGCTTTGGTGTACCACTTAACTGCTTGCTTGTAGTCCTGAGTAACGCCACTACCATATTCGTACTTTAAAGCGAGATTGTTTTGTGCACTTGCTGCGCCTTTTTCTGCGGCTTTGGTGTACCATATAACTGCTTGTTTATGCTCTTTAATTTTGCTTGCGGCATACCCTTTATTAAACAAATCGTTTACATCTTCAGCCACTGACAAAAAGGCGGGTAAAGATAAAAGGATGAATTTTGCCAATTGTGTCCATTTCAATTTTATTGTTCCTTAAAAACTGGACTAATTTACATAATATTAGCATAAATTGTATGTATTTGTTGAATATAAAGTTTATATAACTACTGATATTTGAAAAAATTAATAAAGTACAGACGGCGCATAGGGGAAATTTATGCATAGCGGTCTGATTAATTAAGTTAGCATGAGCTTAGTGTCAATTAATTTTACAGTAACCCGTTTGTTGAAGTTGACCGTCTATATTTATCCTTTGAAAAACATAGATATTTTATAGTAGGCACAGATATTGCTAACTTACATATAGATTACCTAACATTAACATGAGTTACAGGGTATTACCGTAAATATGTAGCGTAACTGAGATTGAATTTTTGTCAACACAAGCATTATTATCAGGTCAAGAATTAAAAATCAGGGTGAAAATAAAAAGGATAGTGAATTTCTTAAGGTAACTGAAAATTTACCAAGTCAGTAGCAAATTTATTACGGATAAGAGCCAGGAGAATAGTGGAAAATAGGGTAGAAATACTCAGCAGTGGTTTTAATAATAGGTAGGGGGTTATTCTTTCAATGTGAGGAATATTCCATAATTCGTTCATTTTAGTTAGCAGTTGAATGGGTTTAAATCCGTAGAAATTTTCAGAAAACAGGCATAAGGCTCAAGGTAATTAAATGTTAATAAAAGATAAAGTAATTATATCTTCATCTCTGATTCTATGTTTAATTTTTATCAATGCATTTATAAATCTGTCGATAAAAGATAAACCTTTCTGGGGAGAGTTCAAGGTCGATAATTATGAGTGTTTGACAAGTAAAAGATCTGTTTTTTTTAGTCCTGATTTGGCATTCAGGCAACCGTTACATGCTTTTTCTAAAACTCATTGCTTAAGCAATTATGATTTAAATAATTTGATATTGAGTGAAAGAATCAGTGTTGTAAATGAGGAAAGCACGTTTCATCAAAGTCAAAATAGTAAGCATTTATTTAGTGACCAAAAAGACTATGAATCTTCCGCAGGGAAAAGTAACACATGGACGATTATTCTAGGGGTGGTTATGCTGTTTACTTCTTTTTTTATGATATTTATTGCTTTTTTTCAGTATAAAAAAGCTAAAGTTCGAGCAAAGTCTCATGCAAAAGATAAAGCAAAAGTTAGGGCTGAACTTAAAGCTGAAGTTAATAAAAAGTTTTACAGGTAAATCCTATCTTTTAATTACACTCATTTACAGTGTTATAAATCCCTAAACGATCAGGTTATTTATTGTACTTAAGAGGTACTCTGAAAGTTACACGGTTGATATTTACAAACTTAAGTGACTTGGTTGTAATTTAGTGTTGTGTTATATAAAAATGAGGCTTAAAGAAGCCTCATTTTATCGGATAAAACAATGATATAGTTATAAGTCACTAAGAAACAGCAACAAATTGCTCACAAAAAACATAATCCAAAATACCCATGGCAGCTTTACGACCTTGATCAACCGCAGTAACCACAAGATCTGAACCAAGTACCATATCACCCCCGGCAAAAATATTACCATTTGAGGTTTGCAGAGCAAATTCGCTATTGTCGGTGGCGATAACACGACCACGACCATCAACTTCTACTCCGGCATCTTTCATCCATTGTGGTGGGCTAGGTAAGAAACCAAAAGCAATAACTACAGCATCAGCTTCCATAATAAATTCAGAGCCTTCGATAGGCTCAGGACTGCGACGACCATTGGCATCAGCGGCACCTAACTGGGTTTTAACAAATTTTACACCAATAGTTTGACCATTTTCGTCAACGGCAATATCTAGCGGCTGTATATTAAACGCAAAATTTACTCCTTCTTCACCCGAATTCTGAACTTCTTTTGGAGAGCCTGGCATATTGGCTTTATCACGGCGATAAGCACAAGTAACTTCAGTAGCACCTTGGCGCACAGAGGTTCTGACACAATCCATCGCGGTATCACCACCACCAAGTACCACTACTTTTTTATCTTTGAAGTTAACATAAGGTTTCGCGTTTTCAGTTATACCCATTAAATTTTGGGTGTTACCAATTAGATAATCTAACGCGCTGTATACACCGGGAGCATTTTCATGTTCAAAGCCACCAGTCATATCCGTATAAGTACCTAAACCTAAAAATACAGCATCGTATTCGTTGCTTAATTCTTCAAAGCTGATATCTACACCTATGTTGGTATTTAAACGAAATTCAATGCCCATGCCTTCAAAAATTTTACGACGGCGTACAATGATGTCTTTCTCTAATTTAAAAGAAGGAATACCAAAAGTTAATAAACCACCAATTTCTGCGTTTTTATCAAATACTACTGCGTCAATACCATTACGTGTTAATACATCAGCACAAGAAAGTCCAGCAGGGCCCGCGCCAATAACAGCAACACGCTTACCTGTTTTTACGACATTAGATAAGTCAGGCGTCCAACCTTGCTCGAACGCGGTGTCGGTAATGTATTTTTCAATATTACCAATAGTTACTGCACCAAAATCTTCATCAAGGGTACAGGCTGATTCACATAATTTATCTTGCGGGCATACCCGACCACACATTTCAGGTAAGCTGTTGGTTTGATGACACAAATCTGCTGCTTCAAATATCTTACCTTCGGTGACTAATTCCAGCCATTGCGGAATGTAGTTATGTACAGGACATTTCCATTCACAGTAAGGGTTACCACATTCTAAACAACGGTCTGCCTGACCAGCGCTTTGATCATTGCTTAGGGGTTTATATATTTCAACAAAATCTATTTTACGTTGTTCAATCGCTTTTTTAGGGGGATCAATACGTTTAACGTCGATGAATTGATAAATATTTTTACTCATATGTTTTCCTCACTTCACCTTATTGAGCTTGAACACGAAGTTCGGCAGATGAACGACTACGATGTCCTAATAAAGTTTTAACATCGGTTGCGCTTGGTTTTACTAATTTAAATAACGGGGCAAATTTGTCGAAATTATCTAAAATATCCTGAGCTCTACTACTGCCAGTTTCTTCAAAGTGCTGATTAATAATGCCGCGTAAATGTTCTTGGTGAATAACTAAATTGTCAAGTTCAAGTAATTCGATTGACTCTTTATTTGAGCGCAAATCTAAATCGCCCGCCTCATCAAGTACATAAGCAAAACCACCCGTCATGCCAGCACCAAAGTTAACACCAACTTGGCCAAGAATAGTGACGATGCCACCAGTCATGTATTCACAAGTATGATCGCCCGTGCCTTCAATTACCGCGTGTGCGCCTGAGTTACGAACCGCAAAACGTTCACCCGCCCGGCCGCAAGCGTATAATTTACCGCCAGTTGCACCATACAAACAGGTATTACCCATGATCATGGTTTTATGGCTCAAGTATTCAACCCCTTTTGGTGGTTTAATGGTGAGTTTTCCGCCCGCCATGCCTTTGCCTACGTAGTCATTAGCATCGCCTGTTAAAATCATATTTAAGCCACCCGCATTCCATACACCAAAACTTTGTCCGGCAGTGCCGGATAAATGAAGTGTTATTGGATTGCTTGCCATACCTTGGTCGCCGTACTGACGTGCTATTTCACCAGATAAGGACGCACCGACTGAACGGTCAGTATTTTGTATGCTAAATCTAAATTCACCACCAGTACTTTGAGCAATAGATGAACTTGCTGCTTTGAGCAGTTGCGCATTTAAGACACCTTTATCAAAGGGGTTATTTTCTTCAGTTTTATATAACTCCGTATTATTAGTCGCAACTACCGGAGCAATTATCGGTGATAAATCAAGTTTATTCTGCTTAGAGCTAATACCATTTAGCAGTACGAATAAATCTGTTCGACCAATAATAGCGGTTAAACTTTCAACGCCTAGTTTAGCTAAAATTTCACGGACATCCTGGGCGATAAATTTGAAATAATTCATTACTTGATCCGGCAATCCTTTGAAGTATTTCTTTCTTAATACATCATCTTGAGTAGCAACACCTGTTGCACAATTGTTTAAATGACAAATTCTTAGAAATTTACACCCTAAAGTGATCATAGGTGCTGTACCAAAGCCAAAGCTTTCAGCACCTAAAATGGCAGCTTTAACAATATCAAGACCTGTTTTTAAACCACCATCAACTTGTAAACGAACTTTATGGCGTAAACCGTTGGTCACTAACGATTGATGGGTTTCAGCCAAGCCAAGCTCCCAGGGACAACCCGCATTTTTAACCGAACTTAACGGACTTGCTGCTGTACCGCCATCGTAGCCTGAAATGGTAATAAAATCTGCATAAGCTTTGGCAACGCCTGAAGCGATAGTGCCAACACCTGGGCCTGAGACCAATTTAACTGAAATAACTGCTTTTGGATTAACTTGCTTTAAATCAAAAATAAGTTGTGCAAGATCCTCAATGGAATAAATATCGTGATGAGGTGGTGGTGAAATTAACGTAACCCCAGGCACTGAAAAACGTAATTTTGCAATAAGAGGGCTGACTTTGTCACCAGGTAATTGGCCACCTTCACCGGGTTTTGCACCTTGAGCAACTTTTATTTGTAATACGTCTGCATTCACTAAATAATGCGGAGTTACTCCAAAACGACCAGATGAAATTTGTTTAATACGGGAGTTTTTCACCGTACCAAAGCGACGTTCATCTTCGCCGCCTTCACCAGAGTTTGAATAGCCACCTAAACGGTTCATAGCAATAGCTAATGCTTCATGTGCTTCAGGGCTGAGTGCTCCGATAGACATTGCGGCACTATCGAAACGTTTAAATAATTCTTTATCGCTTTCAACCAGACTTAAATCAATGCTGTCGGTATCTTCTTTGAGTGCAATTAAATCTCGTAATGTAGCTACCGGACGATTATTAACTTCATCGGCAAATTTACGGTAATCAGCGTAATCACCACTATTAACTGCTGCTTGCAGGTAGTTCACTACATCTGGATTAAATGCGTGATATTCACCACCATGTACATATTTAAGCTGACCACCGTGATTTACTTTTTGATGAGGTAAAAATGCTTTACGAGCCAAATTAAGGTTGTCTTGTTGAATATCATCGAAATCAGCACCCTTAATGCGGCTTGGCAGATCAGGAAAACATAATTCCATGATGTCAGTATTTAAGCCTATGATTTCAAATAAACTCGCGCAGCGATAGCTGGCAATAGTTGAAATACCCATTTTAGATAATATTTTCAACAAACCTTTATTAATGCCTTCACGGTAATTAACAATTGCATCTCTGGCACTGAGTTTAATTTGCTTTTGTTCAACCAATTGCTCAATCGTTTCAAAAGCTAAATATGGATAGATTGCTGTGGCGCCCAGGCCAAGCAATACGGCAAATTGATGGGAATCTCTTGCAGATGCTGTTTCAACAATAATGTTTGAGTCACAGCGTAATTGCTCATCGACTAAACGTTTTTGTACCGCACCAACGGCCATAGCCGCAGGAATAATAACTAAACCAGAATGAATCTGTCGATCAGATAATACCAGAATTACTGTTTTTGTTTCACGGACCAGTTTTACTGATTCATCACAAAGACGAGTAATTGCCGCAGCTAAACCTTCTTCAGGATCATAATTAAGTGTTAAAGTATCGGAGCGATAATGTTCGGGATCTAACTCGCGTAATTGTTTTAAGTCGGTATACATTAATATTGGCGTTGAAAACAATATGCGATCGGCATGATCTGTCGTTTCGTTAAATACGTTATGCTCGCGACCGATACAGGTACCTAAAGACATCACGTATTTTTCTCTTAACGGATCAATAGGAGGGTTAGTTACCTGGGCAAATTGTTGACGGAAATAATCGTAAAGTGTACGGGGTTTACTTGAAAGTACTGCCATTGGGGTATCGTCACCCATTGACCCCGTAGCTTCCTGACCATTTTCTGCTAATGTTTTAATTATTTGCTGGATCTCTTCATAGCTGTAATTAAACATTTTGTGGTATTGCGTCATTTCCAGATCAGTGAATACACGTTGACCAATTAAATTGGCTTCAAGTTGATCAAAAGGCACTAACCGTCGAATATTTTTATCTAACCATTCACGGTAAGGATGACGCACTTTCAGTTCTTTATCTATATCTGTCGAATTAAAAAGTTTGCCTGTATAGATGTCAATGGCGAGCATTTCACCTGGCCCGACACGGCCTTTTTCAATTACTTCATCTTCACCGTAATCCCAAATTCCAACTTCTGAGGCTAAGGTGATAAAACCATTACGGGTAATAACATAGCGTGCTGGGCGAAGGCCGTTGCGATCAAGGTTACAGGCAACATGACGACCATTGGTCATTACTACACCTGCCGGGCCATCCCAAGGTTCCATATGCATTGAATTAAATTCATAAAAGGCTTTTAAGTCATTATCCATTAGTGGGCTGTTTTGCCAGGCTGGTGGCATTAATAAGCGCATCGCACGATATAAATCCATGCCACCGGCAAGAAACAGTTCAAGCATGTTGTCTAATGAAGATGAATCTGAACCTGATTCATTTACGAAGGGAGCTGCATCATGTAAATCAGGTAATAATGGTGATTTAAAACGATAGGTACGGGCGCGACTCCATTGTCTGTTACCGCGAATAGTATTAATTTCACCATTATGGGCTAAATATCTAAAAGGCTGTGCGAGATGCCATTGTGGAGAAGTATTTGTTGAAAAGCGCTGATGGAATACACAGATAGCACTTTGCATACGAATATCGGCTAAATCTAAATAAAAGTTTGGTAAATCTACCGGCATCATTAAGCCTTTGTAGATAGTAACTAAACAGGACAAGCTGGCAATATAAAAGCGTTCATCAGTAATGCGTTTTTCTGCACGCCGACGTGCCATATATAAACGGCGTTCAAGGTCGCGCTTACGCCAGCCAGGAGGAGCATCAACAAAAACTTGTTCGATAGTAGGTAAATTACCTGCGGCAATAGGACCTAAAATTGATACATCAGTAGGGACTGTACGCCAGCCGACAAGAGTTAAAGTTTCTCTGCTAAATTCTTCTTCCAGAATTTTTTTAGATAATGCGGCTTCAATAGGATCAGGATTTAGAAAAATCATGCCTACGGCGTATTTACGACCTAATTTCCAGTTGTTTTCTTCGGCAATAGCACGAAAAAAGCTGTCTGGTTTCTGTATCAATAATCCACAACCGTCACCAGTTTTACCATCAGATGCAATACCGCCACGATGCTGCATGCGATCAAGGGCAGAAATTGCTGTTTTAATTAGTTTATGACTCGTTTCACCATGTTGATGAGCGATTAGGCCAAATCCGCAATTGTCTTTTTGAACGCTGTGATCATAAAGCTGCATATTGTTTCTCCTCGTTAAAAATCATATTTAGGCCATTGGAAAAGTGATAAGGAATAAAGTTATGAAAAACATGCATAACTATTCTTTTTGCGCCATAGGGAGCTACCCACATTAAACGCTTGCAGGTAAAAGGTCAATAAGAATAGAGTATTTGCTCGTAGTTTATTTACACTTTATGAAATAAAATACCGAAAATAACTTTCATAAAGGCCCGAAAACTAATACTACCGATGAATAAATCGACGACTATGTGGTGTGTTTATTGTTTTTTGTTAATTTTATGTAATTTTATGTAATTTTATTACATTATGAGTCGGAATTAGTAATAAGGGCTCATTTGAAATTTTTATATAACAATAGTGAATACTTCTGGTTATTTGAAATTAAATAAGGAAATGCTTATTTAATGAGATAGATTGGCGGAAATTAAAATAAACAGATTTGATGTGTCAAATCTGTTTATTTTAAAAAGAATGGGTCTTAATTAAGGAATGAGCTCTATGAGGCAAGTGTAATTATTAAAACTAGGCTTTTTACGGAAGATAACCGTTTTCTATTCCTTTAGTTGTTACACTGACAGCATCATGGGCATGCAAAGATTCAAGATGATTTATTTTCAGCCAAAAGTCGTCAAATTCACTTGTTAAGTTCAGTGTATGTTGTAAGCGACGTGCCGCATCTTCACAAAACATTAGGTTTTGACCATTCAATCGAGCAAATTCCTGTTCATCTTCACGTTTAACGGCAGCCTGTACCGGTGTTTGTAAAGCTTCTTCAATTAAATTTACTAAACGGGTGATTGGAAATTCATTCGCAGATTTATTTAATTTAACTTTTACTTCCGCAACTGAACGCTGGCTATGGGGTGTAGCTATTACACCTTCGGTAGTGCCCAGCCATTCATGAATCGAATCGAGATTTACAGTTTCATGATCGTCAAATTTTTCTTTAAATGCTTTTTGAATAAGTTGACGTGCTAAAGCGGCTGAACACGGACAGGTTGATGAATATCGAACATCTACTGAAAGTTCAATTTCCAGCTGCCCTTTGTTAAGGAGGCCGATCAAAGTTACGGGATAAGCTTTCCAACCATGTTTGCCACTAAGTAAAGATTTTCGTCTTAAAAGATAATCAAAGTTGAATTTCACTTTAGCGTTATCACTCAGATCATTATGGCTGCTAATAAAGCCGTCTAATAAGCTGACTAAACTTTTATAGTTTAAGACATTGTTGACAGAAAGTTCATCAAGCAATAAGTAAAGGCGAGACATGTGAATGCCTTTGGCTTGAGGTTCCTTTAAGTTTACAAATGCATCAACATGAGCAGACACCATTCGGTCTGATTCACCTTGTGAGGCAACCATCATGGGCATTTCAATGTTGCTCATGCCAACCCAGTCAAGCGTACCTTCAGTTTGAGCTGTGGTATGGTTGGCAATATCAGGCATCAATGTCGGCATTACTACTCCGTTAATTAAGAACAAAAATATATAAAAGTACAATGAAATATAATATATGTTCAATAAAGTATGATTTCAAGGTCGCACATTCTATCTTAATTTTGCGATAGAGCATTAGTGTTTTTTTTTATTTTGAATATATGGAATAAGAATAATTAAAAAAATCTCAATTATTTAGATTGGAAGTTTAAATGAAAAACCATAAAAATAAAGGGGTTGCCTGTGTTGTTAGGCAGCTTGTAAGCATGATATTTTTTTGGATATTAAATATAAAAAGGCAAAAAATGGGATGGTGAAGCCTGAGGATAGCAGTATTTTAGAGCCAAAAATAACCTGTTTTAACATTAAGTTGTCAGAATAATTTATAAAAAGTAACATTTTTTAAATTATTGAATCCTGCATTATAATCAGTTTGAGTGATACCAATTCCGATAATACATTAACCATCTTCAGGTGATTCATTATTAACAGAATTGGTTCAAACCGATTGGTATTATACTTTAAACTGTTGTACCACAGAGGTGAGCGTTTGAGAGTGTACCTGCAGTCCCTGTAAACTTTCCGTCATTTCGGCTGACACTTTCACTGTATCGTCTGTTAATAATCTGACATTTGTAATATTTTTGGAAACTTCTTCTGCCACGGTGGCTTGTTGTGATACAGCGACAGCAATTTCGCATGTTTGACCTTGGATCTCTGCCATCACTGTGTTTATTTCAGATAAAACTTTTTGAACTGTTTTTGTGAGTTGTACACTAGACCCTGCCTCTTTACGACTGTTTTTCATTGCGTCTACTGCGGCAACTGCTGTAGTTTGCAACTTACTAATAATCGATTCGATATTTGCGGTGGATTCTTGTGTTCTAGAAGCCAAAGTTCGCACTTCATCCGCTACTACTGCAAATCCTCGTCCTTGCTCTCCTGCTCTGGCTGCTTCTATGGCGGCATTTAAAGCTAATAAGTTAGTTTGATCGGCAATACCACCAATAACGTTCAGTACATCACCAATGCTTTGAGTCCCTTCTTTGAGTTCGTTGACTACTTTTGCTGCACAAATTACATTTTCTGACAGCCGGGTGATACCAACTGTTGCTTGTTCTACAACAAGGGTGCCTTGGGTTACTTGTTCTTGTGCAGTTTCTGCAAGTTCTATTGATTGATTAACGTTATTAGATATTTCATTGCTTGTTTTAGCTAATTCAGTGGCCGAAGTTGCCACTAAATCAATTTCTTGCTTTTGGGCATCAATAATATGATTTGTCTGCTCTCCAATGCCACTTGCTGTAATGCTGGATTGTCCAACTTCTTTGGTTGTAACGACGGTTTGTTTAACCAAGTCTTGAATTTTATCAACAAAAGTATTGAATTCATTAACCAGCAAACCAATTTCATCATTTTTCAAATGGGGGATCCGTTTCGTTAAATCACCATCTCCTTCAGCTATTTCATGCATTGCCAATTGTAAGCTGTGTAAACGTTTTATAACGGGTATAACCAGAAGCCAAACAACGATGGCAATAATTACAATAATGATTAAAACAATAATACTGGAAGACCAAAAAGCTTTGGTTACGGGATCTGAAATTAAATTCTCAGGCACCATAAATCCAAGCCTCCAATTCATTTGCGGGTAATCACTGCGAACGTTATTGAAAATAACCAGATATTCATCTCCTTGCCAGGTTACGTTACCAAGGCCTGAGTTATTTTGAATTATTTTGGATTGTAATGTTGAAAAACCATCCGTGCCGGAGAAGTTTTCGTCAATTGAAGACATTAAGTCACCAGGTAAAAAGTTTTTATCAAAACCCGGGAAAAAGATTAGTTTTCCTGAATCTGTCATTAAAAAAGCTTCACCTTCTCCCTGATATTTAATACCAGATAATAAATCTTTTCCTATTGTGGTAATAAGAATGTCGTTTCCGCCAATGCCGAGTAACTTACCATCAGGTAAATAATAGGGACTTGTGACGGTGGCAGAAACTGAACCGTCATTTCTGTCTACAGCGGGGTCTGTAACATACATACGTCCTTTACTTATAGCTTGTCCCCACCATGGCCTTTTATCAGTAAAGTATTCCGCATCATTATAACGACCATTTAAATCGAAATATTCGTGAGTATTTTCACTACCAAAAAATACACTCTTAATGGCTGGGTCATTTTCTGAAATGAAATTAAAGTATTGGGTCACACTTTGGTAGTGAATGTTATTGTCTATATCTGATAAACGTTCATTGTAGCTTTTGAACCAGTCGATTACCTGTGGATTTGAGAATACACTATGGTTAATTTGACCTTTAGCTTCAAAAAATCCACGTACTTGTGCGGCTTGTAATTTAACAATACCTTCTATGGAAGATATCAATTGTTCTCTGGATTGATCACTGATGTTTGATAGTATGAAGTATGAGGTGATGACTAGTAGTACTGCTACTGAAGCAGAAATTCCCACTACGAGTTGGCGCATGATAGATCGACTAAAAAAATTAAACATAAGGCTCCCGCTACATCCTTCAATTTAGTTACCGGTCGGTATATTAAATATTAACGTTATGATTTATATATTGTTCAGATGAATTGGTCAACCATTGTGAGGGCTATATTTTTGATATTATGTAATTATTTATAAAAGAGAAATTTAATCCAGGTACTGCCATTTATGAAGAAATCAAACCCAGATAGTGCTATTTATAAAGAAATAATAAGTGATAAATTAATAAGCAAAACCATTTACAATCTATAGCAAAATGCACGATTTTTTGAGTATAATCATTTTAGTTTACTGTCAAATGAATTTTATTTTGTTTCAGAGGCCGTATTTTGGATGATTTTCAAAATTTACTATTTTGATTCTTCTTTTTAATACGATTAATCACGATCCTCAATATACTTTAATGCTGGGGGTAACAGCGAGTTTAACAATAATGAGCTCAAAAACTAAAATCGAAGAAGGTTTTTATTAGCGGATAATATTCAAGGTTAATCCGCAAAAAGAACTAATTAGAAAATAGGAGATTTAGATGATAAGAAGATTAATTTTCATCGCAGTTGCCACACTTTTATTTATTTTTAATATTAAGGCTTCACAATTACATTTGAATGAAAATACGGATAACGTTTTTAACGCTAAGCAATGGTTATCTATCTCAAGTAAAAGTAGCTTACATGACAAAAAGATAAATAGTAAGGCAAGTAAAAAACGTACTTTCATTATTAATCATGAATTGTTGACTGCTGGTTTAACTTATGCGAACTCTGCGATAGTCAGCCTACCTTTACCTGATGGACATTTTGCTGAATTTCAGTTGACATATTCTCCTGTTATGACCTTGGAAATGGCAGAGAAATATCCACTAATTAGAAGCTTCAGTGGTTATCAAATTAACAATCCGCAAAATAAGGGTCGATTTGATATCAGTCCATTCGGGTTTCATGGGGTTTTTAATGATGGTAATAACTCTGTGTATATTGACCCTAGTTACAGAGACAATAATCGTCAATACCAAAGTTATTTTCGTAAAGATGCACAGCCAATAAATATTCAGGCTTTGGGAAATAGGCTGGCGCCTCGACAATATTATTCTAATATGTTGAATAAGCAAGGTTCATCTGGTTTTTCAAAAAAAGCGTCTCAAGTTGTCACAGAACTTACTACTTATAGAATTGCCATTGCCGCTACGGGTGAATATAGCCTGTATCATGGTGGAACAAAAAATAGTGCCTTGGCGGCAATTGTTACCTTGGTAAATCGACTGAATGAGGTTTATGGGCGTGAACTTTCAGTACAATTTGTATTGGTTTCTAATAACGATGATATTATTTTCACTGATGCCGGATCAGATCCTTTTGAGAATACCGATAACGATATTGACCTTATCAGTGATGTTATTAATAACGCTATCGGCAGAAATAATTTTGATCTGGGACATCTTGTGGGTACCGGTGGAGGTGGTATAGCGGGTGTGGAAGTAGTTTGTTCTGTATACAAAACCGACGGATTAACGGGAAGTCCAACCCCGACAAATGACACTTTTTATATTGATTATGTTGCACATGAAATTGGTCATCAACTTGGTGCAAATCATATTTTCAATGGTATCTCTGGTGCTTGTGAGGGTAATAGGGGAGATGAAAACGCTTATGAACCCGGCAGCGGTTCTACTATTATGGGCTATGCTGGTATTTGTGGGCAGCAAAACTTACAAAATTTTTCGGATGCGTATTTCCATATTCATTCAATAGATCAAATTCAGAAATATATCAGCCAAGGTCGTGGTAATACCTGCGGTTCACGAGTGACTAAAACAAACCAAGCCCCCAGTGTTGATGCAGGTAAAGATTATGTGATCCCGAGTCGTACGCCTTTTCAGCTTACAGGACAGGCAGCCGATCCTGAAAGTAATAGCTTGACTTATACTTGGCAACAATATGATTTAGGCGGAGAAACCAGCAGTGTAACAGACGATGCAACTGATGATGGTTCTCGTCCCTTGTTTCGAGTTTTTAATCCTGAAGCCAGTCCTGTTAGAATTTTCCCTAAGTTATTGGATATTTTAAATAATCAACAAACTCACGGTGAAGTTTTACCAACAACTTCCAGAGCGTTGAATTTTCGATTAGTGGTGAGAGATACGCAGGGAAACTTAGCCAGTGATGCAATGAAAATTACTGTGGTTGAAAATGAAGAAGGATTCAATATCACAGAGCCGACTGACTCAGTTCAGTGGAATGGCTTTCAACAGACAGTAACATGGCATACTGCGAATACCGAACAGGCACCAATATCCTGTGCCAGTGTTGATATTTTACTTTCAACCGATTCTGGTAATACTTTCTCTCAAACATTAGCAGAAAAGGTTGATAATAACGGATCATACTTGGTTAGTTTACCTGAATTGAACACTAACCGAGCGCGAATAAAAGTACAATGTGCCAATAATATATTCTTCGCGATTAATAACGGTGATTATACTATTAACTCGGAAGGGCCTTTGGTTGCTCCTGTATTTACGGATCAGGAAGTATTACAAGTCAATGAAGATCAAAGTTTGGCTTTGACAGTTGATAATTTTACCTTTACAGGTGTTCAAGCTGTTGATGATTTGCAAATTAATAATGGTGACAATTATCAGGTGAATGGCTTGATAATTACACCTGCAGAAAATTTCAACGGTCAATTAAGCGTAACGCTTACTGCCAGTCGAGAAGAGCAGATAAGCGAACCTTTTACGGCCTTGATCACTGTTTTATCGATTAACGATGAGCCAATTGCTGTTGACGATAGCACTACGGTTGAACAAGATTCATCGAGTAATATTATTGATGTCATCGAAAATGACAGCGATATTGATCTGGATACATTAACGTTGGCATCAATAATTTACACAGGCACTGGCAGTGCCGTTATTAATGATAATCATGTTGTTTATACGCCTGCAACTGGGTTTAGTGGTGACGAATCATTAAGTTATAGTGTAAATGACGGTATGGGCGGAATATCAACAGCTAGTTTAAGTATTACGGTTAAAGCTAAAGTTGTTGATGAACCAGAACCTGCTGATCCAAACGGCGGCGGATCGCCTTCATCTTCAGGTGGTACTATGTGGTTTTTAGTTGTTTTATTGTCTGTTTTATTCTGGGTGAGACCAAATTCTTATTTACTCTATAAACCTGGTAATAACGCATTCCACTTAAAAGGAATTAAATGATGAGGTTTATTTCTGTATTCAATTTATTAGTCAGTGTTCTGCTTATTTCGGGATGTACTGTAAAAGATTACAATGATGAGAATAAACTTGATTTGTCCGGGAAAGACCGTCTTGAGATCGCAATAAAGCAAGCTAAGTTACAGTATGATTATCGATTATTTGCTTTAAAAGGAAGGCGCACTACTTTGCCGGGTATAGAAAATTCTCAAATGGAAAATGCCAAATTAGCTTGTGGTATTAAGTACCTTAAAGGCACTGGCGATGTATTGAAAAATGACAAAGACAGAGAAAAACGTCGTTTGAATTTTCAATTCGCCGAAGTATTTAATCAAATAATATATCCTTTATGTCTTAAAGATAAACAACATAAATGATAAAGGAAAAATATGACCGCCAATCATTCTAAACTCTATTTTGTACTTGCGAGTATTTTTATATTCTCTACATTTGCTGCAGCATATCCTTTTAGCTGGTTAGTGAAAATACTGCCTATGCTACTGCTGATTTCATTTTGCTTGATGCGCAAAACTTCCAAGGCAGAAAAAGTTTTTATTGCGGGACTAATGCTTTCGACTGTGGGGGATTTTGTTCTGGATTTTGACCGTGAAAATTGGTTTATTTACGGGCTAGGTTCGTTTTTGTTGGCTCATTTATGTTATTTATTTAGTTTAAAGCCAGTTAAGTTTAAGCGCCTGGGTATAGTTCTGCTTTATGCTTTATATGGTATTGGGATGCTGGTATTACTTTGGCCTGTTTTGGGTGAATTATTAATTCCGGTGGTTATATATATGTCGGTTTTATTGATAATGGGTATCGCAACTTTTATATCAGCTAAATCTAATGTTTGGTTGGTTCTTGGTGGACTTAGTTTTATTGCCTCAGATTCATTGTTGGGGATTGATAAGTTTTATATGACTATTCCAAATGGAGGATTTTTTATAATGATCTCTTATTATTTTGCTCAATACTCTCTTGTCAGAGGCTTTTTTGGGGAGAGCGAATAATACAAAAAATGGGTCAGCCCACGGCATAACCCATTTTATAGTGGTTATTTAGCGCTAAATCAATAACATCCGTTGAGTGGTGGCGACAAGGTGATGCTTTGTTTGTGGTTCTATTGAAGCATGACCAGCTGATTCACTGATAATTAATTCAGATTTGGGTAATTTTTCATGTAATAACCAGGCATTATCAAATGGGCAAACAATATCATAACGGCCATGAATAATTACAGTAGGAATATTGGCTATTTTATCGCAGTTGGCTAAAATTTGGTTTGGCGTTAAAAAGCAGTCATGCACCATATAATGAGCTTCATGTCGAGCCATGGTCCAACATGATTCATCATCAGTTGCATTTTTAACGAATGTTTCATCGGGTAATAAGGTACAACAACGAATTTCCCATAGACTCCACGCTTTCGCTACTTTCATTGCCAAAGCTTTATCATCACCCGTCATAATATCATACGCTGCTTGAATTGATGTTTGGGCTCCACCTTCGGGTAATGCATTTAAATATTCTTGCCAGTAATCAGGGTAAAGTCGAATAGCGCCGCCTCCGGTAAAAGTTCAGGCAGTATCTTCAGGACGGGCTAAGAATATACCGCGCAATACTAAGCTTTTTACGCTTTCAGGGTGAGTTTGAGCGTAAACTAACGAGAGAGTTGACCCCCATGAGCCACCAAAAACATGCCAATGGTCAATGGCTAATTTATTGCGAATTTTTTCAATATCGTCCACTAGATAGTGAGTTTCATTACAAACTAAACTGCCATGTGGAAGTGAACGTCCACAACCGCGTTGATCAAATAAAATAATACGGTAACTTGAAGGATCGAAAAATCGACGGTCATTGGTTGAACAACCTCCACCAGGTCCTCCATGAATAAATATTACGGGTTGGCCATTGGGGTTACCGCATTGCTCGACATATAATTGATGTTGGTCACCGACATTTAACATAAAAGTGTCAAAAGGTTCTATTTCTGGATAAAAGTCATTCATTTAAGTGCTCGTTTTTTATATTTGAAATGTTTCAAAAGGAATAATATATTTTAGAAATTTAGTGATTAAAATTTTTCTAAAGAATAATGTCCGTTATTGACGGCTAATTCCGACTCAGGTGCTATTTGCCCTAAATTATACATTGCTGGTCCGGTAGGTTCGGCCAAAACGTAGGTAATACCATCTAATTCAATTGTGGTTTCGTTTTGCATTGCCGGAATATTAATTCCCATTAATGCGTGTTGATGAGTAAACACCATTACCATTTTTATTCGTGGCATAAGTATTCGCAATAAAGCCGCAGTTAATGTTACTTTGCTGTCACAGTCACCCTGGTTCTCCCAAAGTAATTTTAACGGTGTGCTAAAACCAGCACCTGAAGATGATATTCGGGATTCTAAAGTTGAATAGGGGATACTTTGAATAAAGCTTAATGAAAAATTGGTGACTTGACGGATATTTTTAATCGATACTTTACTCAGTATTAATTGCTTGATTGGTTTTAAATCTTCTACGGAACTGTTTGCTATTTTTACATGATCGGGTTTTATGCCTTGAACTTGATCATAAGTAGTGAATTTATGATAAAAATTATTCGCTAAATACTGGTCGCCAATCGCTTGTTCCAACGTTAATATTTTTTGATGTGCAGCATTTACTACTTGCTGATTTTTGCCTTTAATTTCAAAAGTATTACTTTTTTTATTAAAATTGATCTGCACATCAGCTATTGGTTGCTCTGTTATTTGTTGCTGGATATTTTTATTAATATATTGTCGGGCAAATGCAGGCTTATAACTTCTGAAATGTCGAAAGCGATTAAATAATGTTTTTTTGGGAATAGAAAAAGAGAGAGACTGTTCGACATTTTTCTGATCAAGCCATTTATATTTAAGCTGATAGCTTTGAGCATTCTCTTGCTTATGAAAGAGTAATTGCCGCGCATGTGTTTCTTGGCACATTAGTAGCTGGCTTATCATGAAGAAAAAACAAATTATTATCCGGTAATAATTCACAGTATTAACTCTTGGTTAGATTAAGTTGGTTTGGTTGTATTTTCCTATACTCATCGTATTAAATAAGCATGAAATGATTATTTAATTACAAGCCATTTATACTATTTTACACTATATCCAAGTAGTTTGATTATAAATAACCTAACGTAATATGCATATTTATGCAAGCGTACTGAAATACTTGGTTGCTCCGTTTATTTCGTATTAATTGTATAATATCAAATGTCTAATGTAAGAAACTGGATTTGTAAGCTAAGTTTTTTTGATAGTTAAACTGACTATATACTTTACTTTTATATTTTTTACGTTATATTCAAACGTATGTTTGAAGTCAGTGTTTGATTAAATATTAATTCAGGAGACCAGCGTGGCCGAATTTCAAGTTCCGTTAAGAGATATGAGTTTTGTTTTATATGAATTGTTTAAAGCCGATGAAATATGGCAAAGCCTACCTAAATTAGCTGAAAATGTCGATCGGGAAACAGCAGATGCGATTTTGCAAGAATGCTCGAAAATTGCAGAGCAGGAAGTTGCTACAATTGCACGTGAAGGTGATCAAGTTGGTGTTAGTTTTAACAATGGAATTGTGACTACCGCACCAGGTTACAAAGAAGCTTTCAAAACTTATGCACAAGGTGGATGGGCGGCATTAGGCGGTGATCCGGCATATGGCGGCATGGGTATGCCAAAAATGATAACCGCTTTACACGAAGAAATGTTTTGTGCCGCTGATATTTCATTTTTTTTGTATCCCAGTTTAACTTCCGGTGCTGGTTTGTCGTTAGCTAAACATGGTAGTGAAGAATTAAAACAACGTTATTTAACCCGCATTTATGCAGGAGATTGGGCTGCATCTATGTGTTTAACAGAATCACACGCTGGTTCTGACTTAGGTATTATTCGTACTAAAGCTGTACCTCAAGAAGATGGCAGCTACCGTGTTACTGGTAATAAAATATTTATTACGGGTGGTGAACATGATTTAACTGAAAATATCGTTCATTTAGTCTTGGCAAAATTGCCAGACGCACCAGCGGGGCCTCGTGGAATTTCATTATTTTTAGTGCCCAAATTTAAAGTTAATGATGATGAAAGTATTGGTGAAGCGAACAATGTTAGCTGTGGTTCTATTGAACATAAAATGGGGATCAACGCCTCTGCCACTTGTGTAATGAATTTTGATGATTCGACGGGTTATTTGGTTGGCGAACTGAATAAAGGTCTAGCTTGTATGTTCACCATGATGAATTTTGAACGTATTGGTGTTGGCATTCAAGGAATTGGTGCTGCTGTACGTTCTTATCAAAATGCGCTGGAATATGCCAAAGATCGTCTGCAGGGACGTTCTATGACTGGAGCAAAAAATCCAGAAAAAGAGGCTGACTCTATAATGGTGCATGGTGATGTTCGTCGCATGTTATTAAATATGAAAGCCTTAAATGAAGGTAGTAGAGCACTTTCTTCATATATCGCAATGCAGTTGGATTATGCCACTTATGCTGAGGGAGAGCAGCAAGCTAAAGGTGAAGCTTTATCTACCTTGATGACTCCGTTGGCAAAAGCATTTTTTACTGACATGGGCTTTGAAAGTACCGTTGCCGGACAACAGGTTCTTGGTGGTCATGGTTTTATCCGAGAATGGGGACAAGAACAATTGGTTCGGGATGTTCGAATAACTCAAATTTATGAAGGAACCAATGGAATTCAGGCGATGGATTTATTGGTTCGTAAAGTTGCCGGCAGTAAGGGCGCTTTGATGCAAGTGTTTTTAGACGAAGTTAACGCTTACATCAGTGAAATATCTTCTGACAGCAATAATGAGAATATGCAGGAATTCATTCAACCTTTAGCGACAGCGACTAACGATTTAGAAAAACTGACAAAATTTTTGTTAGAAAAAGCAACGGATGACGTCAATGAATTAGGTGGAGCTGCAAATGACTATTTACATGTTTTCGGCTATACCGCAATGGCTTATATATGGGCTAAAATGGCAAAGATTGCTTTAGATAAGCAAGAAAGTGATGACAAGTTTTATCAAAGTAAACTTCATACAGCCCGTTATTTCTTCGCCCGTCTTTTACCGCGCCGTATTTCATTAATTGAAACAGCAAAATCAGGTGCTGATGTTTTGTTTAACATAGACGATGAATTATTCTAATACCGTTATAATTATTGTTTCCGGACGTAATTGAATATATTCTAAGCCCATTAACTAACCCTGCTGTTTTTAATGGGCTTTTTTCGTTATGGAAAATATTATGCAATTATTCGGTTCAACGACATCTCCTTTTGTTCGTCGTTTACGATTGTATTTGAATGATCGTCAATATGAATTTATTAACTTAGATATTTTTTCTAACGAAGGACGAGAAATACTTATACCAATTGGAATAAATAACTTGTCATTTTAAGCAGTTTAAATTTCCAATAGCTGCGTTACTATCAATCCCAATAGCCAGCTATTGCTCAATCGAGTGCCTTGCCTACATGGATGTAGGCTGTCTCTTGATCATAATTTTGTTATAGCTTATTCCAATTTGAGCTGTTTAACTATCTCAACAGCCTCGACAAGTTC
>JABSOI010000034.1 GCA_013216015.1 Alteromonadaceae bacterium
GTATGCAGGAGCCGTATACGAGGTCCGTACGTACGGTTCTGTGAGAGGGATGAGGCAAAAGCCTCACCCTACTCGATGTTTACACGGTTAAAACAGATCAGTTACTTATGCTGATTGGTATAATACCAATTGCACTAAATAAGTGTTCATCTTTAAATGGTCTAAATCACCAATAGCTACGTTGCCGACATGGCAGCTCCTCGGCATCCATGCCTTCGCTGCATTAGTGCATCCATGCACTAATCATTTATTTAATGCGAATGGTATAACTTACCCACTATTATTAGTTTTAGCTGTGATTAAGGCTATTGGCTATGTCCCACCAGTTAAGTGTTGCTATAAAAGTTGTAGGATGGGTAAGTCAACGGCGTAACACATCATTTTATAGACCGCAACTATCTAATAATATTACTAAAATATGGGGTTTTGATGGGTTACGCCTTCGGCTAACCCATCCTACGTGCTGAAATCTTGAGCTGACAAATAAATATGAATAAAACAATGAATTACGGGCGTATTCACACTTAACTGGTACATAGCCAAGGCTATGGGTTTGATGGTTAGTACACATCTCATTGGGGCGGAAGGAGTGGTTCAATGGTGGTTGATTTGAATACTATTCAAACCTCAGCGATAAAAGTAAAAAGGGTAATAACATTAATTTGTTATTACCCTTTTAGTTATTGGTAAACAGTTATTGGTAAACAGTTATTGGTAAACAGTTATTGGTAAAGAGTTATTTGTAAAATAAAAACTTACGCAACTTGTTCGGTCGCCACAAATGCACAACGCTGACTAAATAATGAAAATGCAGCAGGTACAAAATAGAATGATAACAAGGTAGTTAAAACCGTGCCGCCTGCGACAGCAACTGCGAATGGAGGCCAGAAGCCACCGCCAGCTAATATTAGCGGTAAAAAGCCACCGACAGTTGTTATTGTGGTAGAACTAATATGACGAGTACAGTTTAATACGGCATTAACAATCGCGGTACTATCGCCTTGTACGGCTGCGGGGTCTGATTTTAATTCAGCAATAATGACTATCGCGGCATTTATTGCCAGGCCCATCAAACCAATTAAACCAATAATAACAGTGAAGCCAAACGTGTAATCAAATACAAAGATACTCAGTAAGCCCAAACCTATTGATTGGAAAGCTGAGAAAAATATAATGGCGCTGATCCTGAATGAATTAAAAGACAACACCACAACCGTGATCAGCAAGGTAAGAATAATGCCAACGCTGGCAAGCAGACTTCCAACAGCCTCATTTCGTTTAGCTGATTCACCGCCAACTTCCAGACGATAACCTGCGGGTAGGTTGAAATTTTGTTCTGCCATCTTTGCCCTTACATTATTAAGGACAATGGAGGGTAAAATGTCTGCACGAATATAACCTTCTATAACGTTCACCCGGGAACCATCACGATGAGGAATAGCACCGCGGCTTGGTTTTACTGTTAACGTGGCAAGTGCAGTTAACGGAATTGGTTCACTGGATTTATTACTGACTAAATTAATGTTTGCCAATTGAGATAATTCAGTTCTATCTTGATTACCTACTCTCACTCTAACGGGAATTGATTCAGTTGATTCAATAATGGAACCATTAGTGAGACCATTCAAGCTGGCATTTAATTGTTGAGCAATTTCAACGAGGGATAAACCGGCAAGAGCCGCTTCGTCTTCGTTTGTTTCTACCCACACTTTTGGAGTACCCGGTTGCAGTGTTGCCCTGGAGTGCATAATATTAGGGGTTTCGCTCATTATTCTTCTAATGTCGTCACCTATAACTTTAAGAGTATCCAGATTAGGGCCGTAAACTCTAAACTCTACCGGTGCATTAAACGGAGGACCTTGTTCTAATTTTCGCACTAATATTTGTGCTTGTGGCAAAAGGTCGTCAAGGGCAAACTGAACTTCAGGTATTAAGCGATTAGCAGCTTCGAAGTCAGTCGTGGTGATCATTCCCTGTGCATAGTATTGGGCACCGTCTTTTGAAGGTATTAAATTATAATAAAATGAGGGCGCATTTTTACCAATAAACCAACGAACTTTAGAGATACCTTCAAGTTGATTAAGGTATTCACTAATGGTTTTGCTTACTTTTTCAGTGTTGATAATACTGCTTTGAGCGGGCAAAAATAATTCTATTTGAAACATGTCTCTATCAGAGGTTGGAAAGAACTGTTCCGATAAATGCTTAGAAAAAACAAAGCCTAACAAAGGAAGGCAAAAAACGAGTGCGATAGTTAGTTTCCGTTGCTGCAAAGACCAATAAAGACTCTTTTTAAACAAAGAAGTTAATTTAGGTAAATTTAGGCCAGCATTATACCAGACAGGCTTGATATCTTTTCCTTTAGGTAAGAATCTTCCCGCTAGTCCGGCAACTATCGTGTGGGAAATCAGGTAAGAACCTATTAGTGAAAATATAACACTTAATGCTATGCCACCAACAAATTCACCGGAAGGACCCGGCATTAAAATGATTGGCATAAAAGCTAAAACAGTTGTTACTGTAGAGCCAAGTAATGGCATCCATAAGTGTTTAACTGCGTAACCAACAGACTCTAAACGACGAAAGCCTTGTTGGCGTTTTGCTTGAATAGTATCGGTCATTACAATTGCATTATCGACCATAATACCTAGTGCAACTACTAGCCCTGTTACTGACATTTGATGGATAGGCAAACCATAAAAATTCATTACAGTCAGAGTAAATAATACCGTCAGTGGTAAAGAAATCGTCACTATTAACGCAGAACGCCAACCCAGTGTTATAAGTAAAACTAAAGCAATTAGCCCAAAACCTACGGTAATATTACTGACCAAATCACCTAAACGTTTTTCAGTGTAGGTATTTTGATCAAATAATACTTCTAACTGGATATTGTCTGGCAAAATAGTAGAAAAATCATTTAACGCTTTTTTTACGTTCAGGGTCCATTTATCTATGCGTAAGTTTGGTAACATTCGGGTGGCAACAACAACTGAAGCTTTATTATTTACTAAAGCAATTTCACTGGGTGGCCATGCCAGAGTTTTTGATATGTCGGCAATATCCCCTAAACGTAAAATTGAACCAGCATTGTTATCTTTTATCGGAATATTAGCGATTCTGGCAACGTTATCAAATGAGCCTGTAAGTTCAACCTGCATTTGATTGTGTTTATTTATTAACTGACCCGCTGATATTTTTGCATCAGACTGGCGAATTTTATTTGATATTTGAGCCGTAGAAAGATGAAGTTGTGATGCCAGATTTTGATTAATTTCAACTAAAATTTCTTCACGGCCCTGACCAAATATTGATACGAGATCGGTTCCACTGACAATTCGTAACCGGTTTTGCAATTCATTGGCAAAACGACCCAGACTTGCAACATCTTCAGGACTGTTTGTCTGTTTATCACTTTTCCAGGTGAGCGCAATTAATTGAGTGAAGGCATAACCTCTGTCATCTTCTAATACAGGGTCTCTGGTATTTTGAGGGAATTGACTTGATACATCATTCAATAAATCTCTAACTCTGGACCAAATGGGTGCTGAGTTGGTGATTTCATCTTGTAATTCTAGTTGTACTACAGAAATACCTGGTCGTGAAATTGAAGTGATCAGGCTTATTTCAGATATTTTCCGTAATTTTTGTTCAATTTTTTCAGTAATCAAAACTTCTATGCGTTCAGCACTCGCGCCAGGTAATTGTGTTAATACACTGGCATTTCGGTTTTGTATTCTAGGATCTTCAGTTCGGGGAAGAGTTGATAATGCCGCTAAACCTGAAACAATTAATAAGGCAATCACAAGCGTCATTAAGCGCCCATTTTTTACAAATGCAGGGATCATGATTTATCAGCCTTTCTATTAACTTCTGTACTAGCTTTGGTTTTATATTTGGTATTAGATTTAGTACTAATTTCTGTAGTAATGCTTTTGTTTGGTGACTTGTGTTGCAATGTGTTTTTCAGAATTTTCTGTCCGGGTACAAAACGGTGTACGCCTTCTACAATAATATGTTGTTTCTTTGCGTCTAAGCCCGTTACAAACGCCTGCTCTTGTGTTGTATGTACAAGGTTGACAATAGTTGATTTAATAATGAAAATCGTTTTATTAGAAAGCTGGGACGAATCAACAGTAACTTTTTCAGCTAAATAAACATTCCATTGTCCTCTCACACCATCAATTAATGCACTTAATGGTAGCCAAAATCCTTGTTGTGATATTGTTTTTTTAATGCGGACATTTATCAGTTGACCATTAAATCTACTGGGTGAATTCAGTAGCTTGAATCGTAACTCTATGGTTCTGTTTATCGCATCAATTTGTTGTCCAATAGCTATTAATTTTACTTGAATTGTTTGTTCCGCAATTTGTTCATCTTCTTGTAAAGTGAAGCTAGCAGAAAATTCTTGGCCTATTTTCAATGTGTTTGCCAATTTAGCTGGTACGCCCAGCGTTATTTCCTGATGATGATTTTTTAACAATAAAAGTATTGGCATGCCAGCAGACGAATTTTCTCCTTCTGCTACCATACGGCGGCTGATAACTCCGTTAAAAGGTGCAATAAGTTTGGTTTTATTAAATTGATATTTATAAGACTGTAACCTTGAATGTAACTCTTCAATACTAGCGGTTAATATTTGTTGTTCGGCATTGAGTTCATCCAAAGTTTGTTGCGCACTAAAGCTTTTGCTAATTAATGTTTTTATACGTTTTAAATTAGCTTTATTTAACGTTAATTTTGCCTGTTGCTGAACAATTTTAGCTTTCAAACCTTTCAGTTGAATCAGTAATAATTCAGTATTTTGTTCGGCCAGTACCTGGCCTTTTTTGACTGTTTCACCACTGTCAACATAAATGGAGTCAATATTCCCAGAGTATTCAAAGCTTAAGGTTGTTAATTGCTTAGTGACAATTTTGCCAATATAGTTTTGAAAGTAACTATATTGGTGCTCAGGTTCAAAAGTGGCAATGTTGGCGTTATGAAAATAAGTTTGGTCTTGCACAATAGTTTTATCTTTCTGATCAGTTTCAGGTGCAGGGGAACAGCCCAGAAGTATTACAGAGCAAGTAATAAAGAACAGTATAAATTTGGAAAGCATAGCAGGGGATTTTCCATTGAATAATTTCATAGGAACCTTATGGTGAGAAATATTTTAATTAAACTAGACCGTCTAGTCTAATTAAAATAAACTGGACTGTCTAGTTCATTTTGTTACAGTATAGGAATATTTTAAAGTGTGTAAGATTGAAAATGGCTAAAATACGCAGTAAAAATGAAACAAAACGGAAACAAATTTTAGCAGCTGCTACAATTTTGTTCACCGAGCAAGGATATGCGTCCACAAGTATGGATCTTATAGGCAAGCAGGCTGAAGTTTCTAAACAAACCGTGTATAGCCATTTTGGCAGTAAAGATGAACTGTTTTCTGCTGCAATTCAGCACAAATGTGAATCATCACAAATGTTCGATTTGTCTTCGTTTGATTTGTCTGATCCTCAATCTACCCTATTGAGTCTTGCTCATCGCTTTATCAATGTGCTTACATCAAAAGAAGGTTTGGCTATTCATAAAGTTTGCGCTTTTGAATCAAAAGCTTATCCTCAATTGTCAGAGTTGTACTATCAGGCAGGTCCGATTCGTATTACTGGCGAAGTAGCTGAATTAATGAAAGCTTTTAATCAAAAAAATATACTCTCGATTAAAAACCCCTGGCATGCAGCTTTACAATTTTTGAATCTGATGAAAGGGGAATTATGGATGCAAATGGAATTTAATATAAAGGATAAAGTTTCATCACAAGAAGTTGATGACTATTTATCTTCATCAGTTGCATTATTTATTCGAGGTTATAGCTAATGTCCATCCAGAAATGGATGTTTACTGGGACGTACCACTGGCTTATTTTGAACACCGCTTTATCAATTAGTACACCAATTACTGGTTAAGTTTTTTTTCGGTAGAGTCGCGTATTATTAGTTGTGGAGTATATTGAGAAATAATACTGTTGGTAACTTGTTTACGGGTTAGTGCAATGAGTAAATTTGTCGCGTTTTCCGCGATTTCTCTATTTGGTTGGTTAGCTGTGGTTAATTTTGGCCAGGTTTGGCGAGAAAACGGGCTGTTTTCGAATCCTGCTATTGCTAACTGTTCTGGAATAGCTATATTCATTAATCGTGCAGAAAATAAAGCACCGGCAGCAATTTCGTCATTGCAAGAAAATATCGCCGTTGGCCTGCTATTTTCAGCCATCAAGCGTTTAGCACCCTGAACACCTGATTCAAAGGAATATTCACCTTCAACAATTAATTGTTCATCTATAGTTATATTATTATTAGCAAGTGCTTGTTTATAACCCTGAAGTCGCTCGCTAGTCGATTTATGCTCTGCGCCCCCCGCAATAAATCCGATGCGTTTATGGCCCAAATCTATAAGATGTTGGGTAATTGACAAGGCGGCTTTGTGATCGTTTATCATTATGCAGGGGCTGAAATTATCAGGTGCACTACCGCCTGACATTATTCTGACTATGTTTACATCTAAGGCCATAATATTTTCAACAAATTCAGGCATTTCAGAAAATGGGGGAGTTAATACTAATCCGGCAATACGTGAATGTCTGACCATATTGGTAATTTCTTCGAGAATATTATCAGCTTTAGCGTTACAGGGATGAATAAGTAATTCATACCCTTGTTTCTTGCATGCCGATAAAATACCGTTTTGCATATCAATAACATAATATGCATTTGGATTGTCATATACATAGGCAATCGAATACGACTTTGTTCCGGCAAGGCTTCGTGCAGCAAGATTCGGTTGATATTGAAGTTCTTTAACTATTTTTAAAACTTTCTCACGGGTAGTTTGACGCACAGATTGTTCGTTGTTCATTACTCTGGAAACTGTTTTAATTGAAACACCCGCCTGTTTGGCAACGTCATTAATAGTAGCTTTCATCTTTGTTTACAACCTTTTACTGTATATTCAATTATTCGTACTCGTGAATAGAGTATTGCTTCTTTTGTTAGGCGGCAAGCGCTAATGATAATTAAATTTTAAGTCATCGGCATTATTATGGTAGAATTTTTGACTTTTTAGCCATATGTTGGAATTTTTAACGTTGTCATTTTAAAGCGTTGTCACGATATATTTGAACGGTTTCGCCAATTATAGGAATTTTTATGTCCAGTCGCCAAGCATTATCCAGTTGGAAAAAATTACAGCAACTCGCTGTTGAGAAAAAATCACAGCATATGAACAGTTTTTTTGCAGAAGATAGTGAGCGTTTCAATAAATTCTCCATCGAATTACCCAAATTATTGTTAGATTATTCTAAAAATTTAATCGACGTTGAAACCATGTCTACCTTGTTTGACCTTGCCAAAGAAACAGAGGTGACCCAATGGCGAGAAAAAATGTTCAGTGGTGAAAAAATCAATAAAACAGAAAACAGGGCCGTGCTGCATACGGCTTTACGACGTCCAAATGATGAACCGCTATTTGTTGATGGTGAAAATGTTACCGCTCATGTACAAGCTCAGTTGGCTAACATGGATATTTTTGTTAATAAAGTTCGCCAGGGAAAATGGTTAGGTTATTCCGGTAAACGTATTACTGATATTGTTAACATTGGTGTGGGTGGTTCAAACTTAGGGCCGCAGATGGTCACTGAAGCGCTCAAGCATTACAGTGATAACAGTGTTAATGTTCATTATGTTTCTAACGTTGACGGCGCGCAAATAGTTGAAATACTACGACCTTTAAATCCCGAAAAAGTATTGTTTATTGTTTCTTCGAAAACCTTTACTACAACTGAAACCATGACTAACGCTAAAACAGCTATTAATTGGCTGACATCGTCTTCGTTTGATCAAAAGTCAGTGGCTAAGCATTTTGTTGCCGTTACAGCAAATAAAGAAAATGCGATGAGTTTTGGTATTGTTGAAGACAATATTTTCGACATGTGGGATTGGGTAGGTGGTCGTTTTTCTTTATGGTCAGCTATTGGTTTGCCTATTGCGTTAGATCTGGGATTTGATCAGTTTAAAGCTCTGCTCAAAGGTGCCCATGAAATGGACCAACATTTTATTAATGCACCGATAGAAGAAAACATGCCGATGATCATGGCGTTATTAAGTGTGTGGAATACCACATTTTTAGGAGCCCGTTCACAAGCTATTTTACCCTATGATCAAACGCTTCATATGCTGTCGGCCTATTTACAACAAGCAGAGATGGAAAGTAACGGAAAGTCGGTAACCTGGGATGGCGATGAAGTTGAATATGCAACCGTGCCTTCAATTTGGGGAGAACTTGGTATTAATGGTCAACATGCTTTTTATCAATATTTACATCAAAGTAATAATGTTGTCCCTGCTGATTTTATAGGCTCTGTTGAAAGTGTGACGCCTGTTAAAGGGCATCATGAAACGTTAATGTCGAATTTTTTCGCACAGACTCAGGCATTAATGACTGGTGTAAATGAAGAACAAGTGCGTGCTGATTTAAAAGCGAAAGGTCGTACTCAAAAATATATAGATACTGTAGCGCCACATAAAGTCCATAAAGGTAACAGACCGACTAACACTATTTTACTCAAACGAATTGATCCTACGACATTAGGAAACTTAATTGCCTTGTATGAAAATAAAATTTTTGTTCAAGGAATAATTTTACAAATTTGTTCATTTGACCAATGGGGAGTTGAATTAGGTAAAGGGTTAGCTGCCAGTATTCAAAAAGAGCTTGAAAGTGATGTTTTATCGGAGAACCATGACTGTTCTACCGAAAATCTGATCCGGTTTTATAAGAAATCGAGTGAAGGTTAAGGTCATTTTTTATTTAAAGTTATCACTGTTTATTTCCAAAAAACTCAGGAGTGTTGAAACAACATTCTAGGTTAGTAATTGGCATCATTGGTCGTTTTAGATATTTTTACAGGATACGGCAGAAAAGTATCCTGCATGTTTAATAAGCACAAATATTTCCTTAGCTCAATTCCTTTTAGTTTTGCCCAATGGTAAATTTTTCAGGTGATATTTCGTATTATTGTTTAAAGTTTTAAATTTCACGCGTTAATAAATATAAGTATAATAACGTTTAGAATCAGCTTGTTATTAAGTTTTGTGCTCACAGTTTATACATATAAGTTAAAAGATGTAGCAAAAATATAATTTTGAGTGTAAGGTTTACCTAACTTTATGACAACGCTGTCATAAAGAAAATGGACAGCACTATCAGATAAAGCGTAGTGAAAAATAATTATAATATTTATAAAAAACGTGTGTAAGGGAAAGTCAATGTCATCTAAAACATTTAAAAAAGGTATGCTGGCGAGTAGTATCGCTATGGTCCTGACAAGTGGTGCTACATCATTTGCTATGGCTGCTGAAGAAGCAAATACTGCGAAAGAAGATCAAATTGAACGAATTGAAGTTCGTGGTATTCGGGGTAGTTTAAAAGCTAACCTCAATGCTAAACGTTATGCAAATGCTGTTGTTGAATCTGTTACAGCAGAAGACATTGGTAAATTCCCTGACAAAAATATTGCAGAAACACTTCAACGTGTATCCGGGGTAACGATTAATCGTGGTTTCACTGGTGAAGGTAATGAAGTCTCTATTCGAGGTATTGATCCTCAACTAACCCAAGTTCAATTAAACGGTAACTTTGTTGCGTCAACAGCCTGGTTTTCACAGTCTGCAAATAATCGCGCATTTAACATGGACTTAATGCCATCTGAATTAGTTGCTGGTGTAGATGTGTACAAATCACCACAAGCCAATATTGATGAAGGTGGTGTTGGCGGTACGATTATTATGCGTACACGTAAACCTCTGGATTTAAAAGCTAATACTATGTTTGGCTCTGTAGAAGCCAATACTAACTCTTTAGCTGATGATTCTGGTCTTGGTTTGACTGGCATGTATAGCTGGAAAAATGAACAGGAAACCGCTGGTATTTTAGTTACCGCTTCTACTTTGGAAACAATTGGTCGTGCCCGTAAGGGTGAAAACTATTGGGAAGAAGGTTGGTCAGCGTCTGGTATATCTGCGTTTGATCAAGATCGTACCCGTGATGCGTTTGACATTACAGCGCAGTTTGCTGCCAGCGATGACTTAGTTTTCACAGGTCATGTTTTTTATACCAAATTAGATGCATTCAATACTAACCAAAACATGTTGGTATTAAATGGATGTTGTGGCCCTTGGAACGGCAATGATGAGAATGGCGGGTTTGGCGGTAATTATACGTCTACAGGTCGTACGGCAGATGGTGCCAATGGTTTGCCTTTAACTGGCTCTGTCACTAATGCAAACGGTATTTCGCAAGATATCAATACCCGACGTGCTGAAATAGAAACAAATGTATATGAAATTACGGCTGAATATCAAGGTAATGGTTATACCGTGAAAACTGTATTAGGGACTACAAAGTCTGATGGTGGCAACGGTGGTAACTACGGTGGTGGTTGGGGTCTTGCGTGGGGGCCGGGGGTTGGCGATGACATCACGGCAGAATTCGATATGGACCTTAATGATAGAATCTATCTGCAAGTACCAGGGCAGGACTTTACTGATCCATCTACTTTTAAGCATTTATACGGTTCTTTAGGCAAAACAGCCTTAACTGATGAAGAAACATATGCGCAGGTAGACTTCGTCCTGGAGGTTGATTTAGGTGCGATTTCTGAGATTGAAACAGGAGTGAAAATTAGAACACATGAATTTACCCAGTCTCAATCAGACGCGAGTTTCAAAGGAGGTACGCTTGAACTTGTAAGTGATATCTCACAGTTTGATGGAGGGATAATTTCTGATTTTGGTGAGGTTATCACCTCAGATTCTATTTCTTCGTATGTGCGATTAGATGGTGGTAAATACGCAAACTATGTTGACTCACAAATTGAAAGTTGGGGTGAAAGTGACAGTGCTCACGGTAAAGTAAAAGAAGATATTATTTCATCTTATGTACAAGCAAATTTCAATGGTGATGCGTTTAGGGGTAATGTTGGGCTACGTTATGCTCAAACCGACATTACAGGTATTTCGTTTGATCCAACGGGAAATATAGCCAATGTTGATGGTAGCTACGCCGATTGGTTGCCAAGTTTTAACTTAGCACTTGATCTTGCTGATGATTTAATTCTTCGTATGTCGGCCGCTCGAGTGATGAGCCGTGCAAGTTATAGTCAATTAACGCCATCGTACAGTAACATCAATCCAACGTCATACACTGCTGCGCGTGGTAATCCAAATATAAAACCGTTCCGGGCAACTCAAACAGACATTGGCATTGAATATTATTTCAATGAAGAGTCTTTATTTTCTGTTGCTTATTTCACTAAAGACATTAAATCTTTTATTACCTCTAAACAGGTCGATGCACAATTTCCTGATGTAAACGGTGTTATTCAAGATTGGCGTGTTACTGTTCCTGTGCAAGGTAGAGGTGGTAATGTTGATGGTGTTGAACTTCAATATCAACAGGTTTTTGGCAAGTTCGGTGCTATTGTTAATTATACCTATACAGATGCTGAAGCAGAAAATGATGAAGGTGAATTTATTCAGTTACCTGGTAATTCAAGAAATTCATATAATTTAACTGGTTATTATGAAGACGAGTCGTATGCAGCACGTCTTGCCTATACTTATCGCAGTGATTTCCTGGCGCCGGGTACGGCGATTGCTAACCAGTTAGATACTAATGATGCACAATCTTTTCTGGATGCTTCATTTACCTGGCATGCGTCAGAAAACATTGATGTAACTTTAGAAGGAATAAATCTGCTGGGTGAAATTGTTTATGCTCGTCACAGTGGTGGTGCTCAAACACTGCGTACTGCGGTTGATAACGGTACCCGTTACTTTATGAAAGTAACATTCCGCATGTAATCAGGGTTTTATTATTGAGAAGGGAAGGCATTTGTCTTCCCTTTTGTTTAATACTAGTAAAATACCAAATCCATTAATAAAGTGCTCATATTCAAATGGTCTAAATCACCACTAGCTGCGTTGCCTTCAATCACATACGCAAGCTATTACTCAATCAGGCGCCTTGCCTACATGAATGTAGGTACTTAGGTTTTGCCTGGAGTAAAAAACCTGTATTATTGGCAATTTATCCTCATTGAATATTGATCACTTTATTAATGGAATTGGTATAACAACTCGACTGTACTGAATTTAGTTACTAGAATAGAAAATTTGGAGAAATAAGGATGAGCGAGATCATCGCAATTGATAAAAGTATTCACCAGGATATTAAAATCAAAAGTAACCCCACTTTATTACAAAGTAAAAATAAACATTTCTCTGCATTAGTGGTTCATGAATTTGTAGCTGCAAGCCAAGAGTTCCCCATAGTTTTTATTAAAGACTCTGAAACAGGGCAATTTAAAGCTATTGCCCTGCTCGGGTTGAAACCACAAGAAAATTTATTTTATGATGAAACGGCTTGGCAGGCGACTTACAAACCAGAAGCCTTGACGCTTTATCCTTTCTTGCTTAGTCAAAGTGAGAAAGATGATTCCGGAGTTTTATGTTTTGATAATTCTTCGCCATTGCTTAATAAAATTGATGGTGAAGCGCTGTTTGACAGTAACAAACATCCAACCTCGTGGTTGTCTGCTCAGGCGGAGCGGGTAGTTCAATACGTTGAAAAAGGTTATGCGACTCAAAACTTTATTAAAATATTGCTTGATAAAGACCTTTTATCACCACAAACCTTGAATTTAACATTAGAAAATCATGATGAATATTCTTTAAATGGTTTGTATGGCATTGATGAAAAAAAGTTAGATGCCTTATCTGATGAAAGTTTTTGTGAGTTAAGAAAAACAGGTGCACTTTCTGCCATTTATGCTTCATTGTTATCAATGCAACGTATTCATCACTTAGCGCGTTTGAAGATAGCCAGGACAGCCTAAAGGAGTGTCAATATGGCCAAGATGATAAATAACGTATTAGTTGTTGGTGGCGGTACTGCCGGATGGTTGACGGCATCAATATTAGCAAAACAGCTTAATAGTAAATCACCGGATGCCGTCCAGGTAACTTTGGTTGAATCACCTGATATTCCTATTATTGGAGTGGGTGAGGGAACCTGGCCGACTATTAGGGCTACTTTAGAAAATTTAGGTATAGATGAAAGCGAATTCATGCGTGAGTGTGATGCAACGTTTAAACAAGGTTCGCAATTTGTTAACTGGGTTAATACCCCAACGGCAACGAACAGCGAAAGTTATTATCATCCGCTTAGTGCTGTATTTCACTCGTCTTATGATTTTAATCTTGCCCCTTATTGGCTGTTGGGCGAGGCGGGAGGGAAAAGCTACGATCAAGCGGTAGCGACTCAATGCCATGTTTGTGATGCCGGCTTAGCGCCGAAAAAGATCACTACTCCTGCTTATGATGCGATACAAAACTATTCTTATCATTTAAATGCCAATAAATTTGCGAGTTTTTTAGCTAGACACAGTGTTGAAAAATTAGGTGTGAAACACATAAAAGCAAATGTTGAAGCGGTTAAATTAGATGATGAAGGATATATTGTTGAAGTAGAAACTGATAGCGCCGGAACATTAACCGCAGACTTTTTTGTTGATTGTTCTGGTTCAAAAGCTTTATTAATATACGGAGCACTTGATGTGCCATGGCTTAAAATTAACAAGGTATTGTTTAATGATACCGCTATTGCCATGCAAATTCCTTACGAATCACCAGAGTCGCCTATTGCAACTCATACCATAGCAACCGCCCATGAAGCTGGCTGGACATGGGATATAGGATTACATAATAGACGAGGTATCGGTTATGTTTATAGCAGCGACTATACGACCGATGAACGGGCTGAGGAAGTATTAAGGGAGTATGCAGGGCCTATGTCGGAAGGAATTTCGATTAGAAAGATCCCTTTGAATCTGGGATATCGTGAAAAATTTTGGCATAAAAACTGCGTTGCTATAGGAATGTCGGCGGCTTTTATTGAACCTCTGGAAGCATCGGCAATATTTCTGGTGGAAGCTGCTGCAAATATGCTGGCAGATCAGTTTCCACGTCATCAGGATTCGATGCAGTATGTGGAAGAAAAGTATAATAAAACGTTTAGACTACGTTGGGATAAAAGTGTTGATTTTGTAAAACTGCATTATTGCATTACCAAACGTAAGGACACGCAATATTGGATAGATAACTGTGATCCTGATTCGATACCCGTAGCATTAAAAAATCGTTTAGGGCATTGGAAAACCCATCCCCCGACAAAATATGATTTTGATTATGCCTATGAACCCTTTGTTTTGGACAGTTATTTGTTTGTACTCTATGGTATGCAGTTTGACGTGGATATAGTGCCAAATAGTTCTTCATTCTCTCGTAATATGGAAGCGAAAGTTAAATTTGATAATGTTGAAAAAGTTGGGAAAATGCTTATTAATGAATTGCCGACCCATCGAGAATTAGTGGAAAAAGTCTATCAGTTTGGTTTTCAAAAAATATAGCAATGATAACGATGATGAAATAGTAAATTTTAAAAATCCGAAGGGTTTAATGTCGGATTTTTGTATTCATGGTTTGAATTGTTAGGCTTTATACTTTCTGTAATCCATATTTGTAAATTTTATTTATTAATTCTCTATGGTTAGGCAATTCTCGTAGAGCAATTTCTGTTGTTTTACTAATGGCTGCAAATAATTGTTTGGCTTTTTCAACGTCACCGAAAGATCCGGTATGACTAAAGTTTAAGTCATTGTTCATACCGTATAGAACAAATTGAAAACTCTCCATGGCAAAAGGTTCAAATGTGTGTGGAAAGTCATATTTGCTGATGGGGTGATATTTCCAATGTTCCAACTTTTCTATTAATGATTCAGGTACCGTTGCCGTTTTGCGGTTATCTAACCAAAAGTCACTATCGTCACGATCAGATAAGTAGTAGTGCATTTTTATGAATTCGAGGGTTTTTTCCCAACGATAATTAAATGATTCATTGAAGGTTTTTTCAACTCGCGGTAATGCACTGCGATGTCTGGGGAATAAATCTGCAAGCATGTTTGACCCAGCTTCCATTAAAAATATCGCTGAAGCTTCAAGCGGTTCGACAAACGCAGATGCCATGCCTAAGGCTAAACAATTTTTATGGAAAGACTTTTTACGCTGGCCAACAATAATGGGTATTTTTTTAGCTGTCAGCTTATCGGCTTGCGGCCCAATATAATTTCTTAATATCTCTTCTGCGCGTTCATGGCTGCAATAAGCATCAGAATATACATATCCAACACCTCGCCTGTTGGTTAAGCTAATATCCCATGTCCATCCACATTCATGGGCGGTGGAAACCGTACAGGGAACAATAGGGGAGTCTTCAGATTCGTGTGGGACTTGCATGAAAACAGCATGATTAGTAAGAATGCTGTCGGTAAACGGGATATAAGGTATACCAAGAGCTTCACCAATAAGAAGTGCTTTACTGCCTGTGCAATCAACAAAAAAATCGCCTGATACTACTCCCGCAGTATCCGTATCAACAGAATCAATAAACCCTTGAACATCCAAATTTACCCGGTTTACGTTAGCACTAATATGTTTTACGCCTAATATTTTGGTTGCTAGTCTTTTAAGCATGGCAGCAAATTTACCAGCATCTAAACTATAAGCATAATTAACAATTCCATCGTATGCAGGCGTCGTGATTTTTTTTGGTGCAAGACCTTGTTGACAGATTTGTTCTTGCATTGAAACTGCATCAGGGTAGGATTTTCCGTCCTCAGCTAATCCCATTTGCCAGTAAGGGGCCAAATTAAACTCTGATGGGTCAACATAAGAGGTAAATAAATTGTAATAATATTCACTGGAGCCATTTTGTGGTGTTTTACGCCAGTTGACAAATTTTGTACCATGCTTAAAAGTCGCATTACACTCGCGCATAAATTCAGCTTCATCAATGCCCAAATTGCTCAGGGTTTTACGCATGGTTGGCCAAGTCCCCTCGCCGACACCAATAGTAGGGATGTCAGGTGATTCTATTAATGTTACATTGAATGAATTTTCTGCATTGATATTAAGTTTTTTAGCAAGATTACAGGCGCTGAGCCACCCTGCAGTACCGCCGCCAACAATAACTATGTTGTTAATTGTTTCGCGCATTCAAATTCTCCTGAGAACGATTCTCTTGATAACAAAAAATATAGCGCTTTATTTTAAATAAATGGTTCTTTGTTAATTTATTGACAGCGCTGTCAAAACTGGTACCGTTAGGAAAACATAAATTTGATGATGAGTCTATCGTTAATTATCAATCCTGAAAAACATTGGGTGGAAGTCATGAAAAAGCAATTTTTTGTATTATTAATAGGGGCTGGTTTACTGATCACCGGATGTGATCAATTTCATCATAAAAATGAAAGTATTGAAGATAAACATATGGTCCAAAAAGTTTTGCTCAACAATGCTAATCAATTGGATATTGATAATATAGCGGCAAACTTAGTTGTTAAGTACCGTGTTGTCACTAATGTTCCATCAAATAAATGTGATAAAGCCAAAGCTGATGGTAAGTGCTTTGAAGTTGAACTTAGCTTTACAGCTAAAGAGGTTATTAAGGCTAAAGGCTGGAAGATCTATTTTAGTCATATCTTGCCAGTACAATCGTTCGAGAGTGATGAATTTGCTGTTACCCATTTAAATGGTGATTTACACCAAATTACGTTAAATGACGAATATAAGGGATTTGCTGAGGGAGAAACCAAAACGATACTATTTCGGGCTTTATTTTGGTCACTTTCTGAATATGACGCTTTGCCGAATTATATCGTTGCTGCTTCGAATACGGTGGCGAAGGTTATTGAAAGTACCCGGGTGAAAATAGATACCGATACAGGACTTGAAATTTTACCTTATGTTGTTCCATATCTGGACCACCAAAAACAATTTAAACGTACCGCTGCGGATTCAACTAAGTGGCTTAATAGTGCTGATTTGTTTACACGTAATCAGCAATTAGGTACAGAAAAACTGGATGTTAAGCACGTTATAATTCCAACACCCAAATCAGTGCAGTACGATAAAAATAATACCCAGTTAAGTGTCATCAATGGAGTAAAAGTTGATTTTGGCAATGTTGAGCAATCGGGAGTATCAGCCGCTTTAAGTAGATTATCTACTCTTGGGCTGAAAACCAGTGAAAAAGGGGTTTTGCTTAAATTAGCTATTATTGAAAATAAGGAACAGCTTATCGGTAGTTATCAACTCGATATTACTGATACTGCAATTTTTATAACGGGTGTAGATGTAAATGGCGTTTTCAATGGCCTTCAATCGTTGGCAAGTTTAATTACACTAGGCTCTACTCAATTACCTTTGCTTAGTATTGTGGATGAACCCCATTTTGGTTTTCGTGGTTTGTTAATTGATGTTGCACGTAATTTTCATGATAAAACATTCATCCTGAGCATGCTTGACCAAATGGCCGCTTATAAGCTAAATAAGTTGCACCTTCACTTAGGTGATGATGAAGGTTGGCGTCTTGAAATACCAAGCCTACCAGAACTTACAGAAGTTAGTTCGGTTCGTTGTCTGGATTTTAAAGAGGAACAATGTTTAGTTCCACAATTAGGTGCTGGTGTTGATAAGACAGCAGCAGTTAATGGTTATTATTCTGTTGCTGATTATCAGGAAATATTAAAAGCGGCGACGGCTAGGCATATTCAAGTTATACCTTCTCTTGATATGCCCGGTCATTCTCGTGCAGCAATTAAGGCGATGGCAGTTCGTACTAAAAAGTATTCAATTATTGAACAGACAGATAAAGCAGAACAATTCAATTTATACGATGCTACCGATAAGACCGTTTATTCCTCTGTGCAGTATTACAATGACAATACCATTAATGTTTGTTTAGAATCATCTTATGCATTTGTAAATGAGGTGATGACACAAGTTAAAAAAATTCATGCAGATGCTGGTCAGCCGTTAACCCGCTATCATATTGGTGCAGATGAAACCGCAGGGGCCTGGTTAGATTCTCAGGTCTGTAAAGATTTCATTGCCAATAATGATAAAGGTGTCAAAGATATGAGTGAATTAGGTGCCTATTTTATTGAACGTGTGGCTGGTATTTTGTCTGATTTAGATATTGAGACTGCAGGTTGGAGCGATGGTCTTGCACATACCCGAAAAGATAATATGCCTGCTGTTGTGCAGTCGAACGCATGGGATGTGTTATTTTGGAATGGGCAAAATAAAGTTCATCAATTGGCCAACCGTAATTGGCAAATCGTAATTTCCAGCCCGGATGTTTTATATTTTGATTTCCCCTACGAAGCAGATCCAAAAGAACATGGATATTATTGGGCATCAAGACACACAAATACGGAAAAAGTATTTCAGTTTATGCCGGATAATTTACCTGTTCATGCAGAGTTTTGGCTAGATCGCCAGGATAATCCTTATGAAACTGACGATACAACATCGCCGTTAAGTGAAGGTCGTCGTTTCCTGGGTATCCAAGGGCAATTGTGGAGTGAAAATACGCGAAACAATGATATGGTGGAGCATAAAATATTTCCTCGTTTGTTAGCATTGGCCCAAAGGGCTTGGCATTTGGCTGATTGGGCGGTTCCATATAATTATCATGGTGCTAAATATAACCAGCAGACCAACACATTTAACGATTTATTACGTGCTGAAAGAGATAAACAATGGGCGCAATTTGCTAATACTTTGGGACAAAAAGAATTGGCAAAGTTGGAATTATTTGACATTGATTACAGGTTACCAACGGTTGGTGCAATTATTAAAGAGGGGAAATTGCATGCTAATATCGCTTTTCCTGGTTTGATTATTGAGTTTCTAGATGAAGTTGAAGGTGCTAAAAAAGTCGAATGGCAAAGATATCACTCTGAAATAGAAGTTAAAGGTTCAGTAAAAGTAAGAAGTCGAACTAGTGATAAAAAGCGCACTGGTCGTATAACATCTGTGAATCATTAATTAATTTCTGTAGATAAAATGACACATCAAGTTAACCTGTTTAAAATTAGCAGGTTAACTTAATTCAGTGTTGAAAAAGATAAAAAAGAGACAGATAGTTAAAAAACCAATGACAACGCTGTCATTTGTCGGTAACATAAAACCAAGTAATATTAAGTTTGGACTTTACAATTGCTTTGAGTAAGCTGTATACCAAAAAACTTTAAAATGCTCAGAATTTGCATTTCAAAGTGGCTTAGGTATATAAGGGCTAAATGATTAAAAGCTTGTTATTGAAGACAAGCGGTAGAGGTTGGAATGTCGGGTAATAATGATCAACAGTTATTTTTGGGAATTGATGGTGGTGGCAGTAAATGTAAAGCTATTATTGTTGTTCAAAATGCGGTTTCACAGGAAATTGAAATTTTAGGAACCGGAATCTCAGGACCTAGCAATCCGTTTCACGGTTATGAACAGGCAATAAATTCTATTGTTGAATCAGCTGAATTAGCACTTAAAGATGCTGATTTAAATAATGTTAAGTTAAATGAGCTCATCGCTGGTGTTGGTTTAGCCGGGGTTAATTTACCCGTTATATTTGACCAAATGTCAGCTTGGCAACATCCTTTTAAGCATATGTTTCTGGCTACTGATTTATTGATTGCTTGCCTGGGGGCTCATCAAGGAAAAGATGGTGCAGTAATGATAACGGGTACAGGATCGTGTGGTTATTCGTATGTTGATGGCTGTGAATTTATGATCGGTGGTCATGGTTTTCCTCATGGTGATAAAGGCAGCGGGGCATGGTTTGGTTTGCAGGCAGCTAAACAGGTTTTAATGTCTGTTGATGGCTTAGTTGCCCCGTCAATTATGAATAATGTTCTATTGACTAAATTAGGTTGTGATAATGAAATTGCTCTGGTTGAAGCAATTGCTGGAAAACCTGCGCATTATTATGCAAAATTAGCTAATTTAGTGTTTGACGCTGCCGAGCAAGGTGATGAGGTTGCCAGACGGATTGTTGAAGAAGGTGCTGAGTACATTAATTGTGTCGCCAGAACCTTGTGGAATAAACAACCATCCCGTATGTCGATGATTGGTGGTTTAACATCTCGATTAAAACCTTGGTTAAATAAAGACATACAAAGTAGACTGTCTGAGCCGTTAATTTCCCCTGAATTAGGCTCTGTTATGTATGCGAGGCAACAACTAGCCTTGTTGTGACTTTATAAGAAAAATTAAATCGGATAAATACAAGATAAACATAAGACAAAAAAGATATAGATAAACGATACATAATAATCTCTGTGCAAAAACAAAAACAAAAACAAAAACAAAAACAAAAACAAATGTAATAAGGGAAGATATATAAAAATGACTGAATATAAATCAAAAAGTAGTGTGGTACCCATGGCTATAGTAGCTGCGTTATTTTTTATCCTGGGGTTTGCCACCTGGCTCAATGGCTCGTTAATGCCTTATTTAAGTCAAATTCTAGACCTAACACCATTTCAAGCCTCATTGATATTATTTCATTTCTATATAGCCGTAACATTTACGGCGCTTCCTTCAGCTGTGGTTATACGAAAAATCGGTTACAAAAATGGTATGGCGTTGGGCATGGCAATTATGATGGTTGCAGGTTTATTATTTATTCCTGCGGCAAAGTCGCAAATATTTTCTTTATTTTTATTAGCTCAATTGGTGATGGGTACCGGGCAAACTCTTTTGCAAACAGCGGTAAATCCTTATGTAGTGCGTCTAGGCCCTGAAGAATCAGCTGCTGCCAGAATCAGTATTATGGGGATATTAAATAAAGGGGCTGGTATTCTTGCCCCACTGGTTTTTACTGCTCTCATTGTAAGTAACTTCAACGATCGTGTTGGGGTCAAATTAACTCAAATACAAATTGACGAAATGGCAAGTTCTCTTATCTTTCCTTATTTGGGAATGGCAATTTTTATTGGTTTATTGGCGTTTGCCGTTAAAAAGTCATCATTACCTGAATTGGAAAGTGAAGGGGATATAGATACAGCTAATCATAAAGGTTACGTTAAAGAAGCATTGTCTCATCCTAATTTGGCGTTAGGTGTTTTAGCTATCTTTTTCTATGTCGCTGTGGAAGTTATTGCTGGCGATACCATAGGTAGTTTTGCATTATCACTGGGGATTGAGAATTATAGTGTGATGACATCGTATACTATGATTTGTATGGTGGTTGGTTATATTTTAGGTATTGCCCTTATACCACGTTTTATTTCTCAACAAAAAGCGTTAACCGTTTCGGCTATATTGGGCTTATTACTCACTTTTGGTGTAGTTACGGGAGATAACAATTCTTTTGTTATTGCTAATGCAGTATTAGTGCCCTTTGGCGGAGCTCAATTACCAGATACATTAATAATGATTGCCTTTTTAGGTTTAGCTAACGCAATTGTTTGGCCAGCAGTTTTCCCATTGGCACTTTCAGGCATGGGTAAGTTAACTAGCGTAGGCTCAGCGTTATTAGTGATGGGGATTTCTGGTGGTGCATTTGGTCCTATTTTTTGGGGATTAACAAGTTCAGCATCTGAATTAGGAATGCAAGGTGGTTATATGGTTATGTTCCCTTGTTATTTATTTATCTTATTTTATGCTGTCAAAGGGCATAAAATGCGCAGTTGGAAATCTTGAATATTGGTTTTTTGTTATAATATCAATTGTATTAAATAAGTCCCGCGGGTAAGCGGGCAAAAATTATAATGTTTGTGATTAGTTCGACAATTGACCGGGAAAGCGATTACAATAAAAATAAGTAGGGAAATTGACCGTAAGGGAAGATTAATTCTTCTTTACTGAGGTAAATTAACTAAAGTTGAGTGTTTTATGTCTGATACAAATAATCGCATGGTAACAATTATATATTATTCTGATACATCCTTAGAGTTGTTACACGAAGTGCATTCTTTTCCTCAAAATGAGAATGGTCGAGTCATAATTCCTGCATCATTTAAAGAAAATAAATCTATTATCGCTGTGTGCGAAGGTCAAATAGAAATAATAAATAAAATGGGTGATCGGATCATATCCGTTGAATACCTTGCGTAAAAGTAAAATCTATAATTGAGAGATTTATGAATATTGATGGAAAACAAACCGCAGCAGAGTTGCGTGAAACGTTAGCAATTTCTGTAGCGAAATTAAAAGAAGAAAAACAAATAGTCCCGGGTTTAACGGTAGTTTTAGTTGGTGAAGATCCGGCGAGCCAAGTTTATGTTCGCAATAAAGTAAAGCAAACGCGTGAAGTAGGAATGATTTCAAATGAAATCCGTTTACCTGCACAAACTACTCAAGCCCATTTGCTAGAACAATTGGAACAACTTAATAATGACAAGAATGTCCATGGTATATTAGTGCAATTGCCTTTGCCTAAGCATATAGACGAAAGTACAATTATTGCTGCTATATCGCCAGAAAAAGACGTTGATGGTTTCCATGCAATGAATTCTGGTCGCTTATTAAATGGTGAAGATGGCGCACTTGTACCATGCACGCCTCAAGGGTGTGTCATACTGGCTAAAAAGCATTTAGGCGATGATTTGTCAGGTAAGCATGCAGTGATTATTGGTCGTTCAAATATTGTGGGTAAACCTGTTGCTTTATTATTATTGCAAGAGAACTGTACAGTAACCATTGCTCATTCCCGTACAAAAAACTTACCGGAAATTTGCCAGCAAGCCGATATTTTAGTTGCCGCAGTAGGGCGTCCAAAATTTGTTAAAGCAGATTGGGTAAAGCCTGGCGCTACGGTTATTGATGTTGGTATTAATCGCATCGAAATTGATGGTAAAGCTAAATTGGTCGGTGACGTTGATTATGATGCTGTTTCAAAAGTTTGTGGTGCAATAACACCCGTACCTGGCGGAGTAGGTCCCATGACAATTGCCTGTTTACTCAAAAACACAGTTGAAGCAGCGAATCGTTTAAGTTAATGGGATTTGTTAAGGGATTTTTTAATAATTTCCGAGTAGCTTGGGTATAAAGTCGTTTATGACTCAAATAATACAATCTATTGTAGGTGCCAGGCTCTTTGACGGGGAACATTTTCTCGATGGTATGGCGATAATACTAGAAGATGGTGTTATCGCTAACGTACTTCCTGCAAATGATATTGATACTGAATCAACAGTCGTGAATTTAGAGGGTGGAATTATAGCCCCCGGATTTATCGACTTGCAGGTTAATGGCGGTGGAGGTTCATTTTTTACTACCGATACTAGTGTTGAAGCGTTAAAAACCATAGTAAATGGTCAACGTCCGACTGGTACTACAGCTATGATGCCAACACTGATCAGTGATACACGAGAAGTGCATCAAGCGGGTGTTAAGGCGGTAACTGACGCCATTAAACAGGGTGTTGCAGGTGTATTAGGTGTTCATATTGAAGGACCTTTTTTTAGTTTAGCCAAGCGCGGTGCACATAACGAAACATATATTCGTAGCATGACCGTTGAAGACGAGACTTGGTTAACAAGCATAAAAGGTTGCAAAGTCATCGTTACTATTGCACCAGAGGAAGTTCAACCTGGGCAAATAAAAACCCTCACTGATGCTGGTATTTATGTTTGTGCCGGCCATACCAATGCTAAGTATGAAGATGTTGTCAGAGGGATCAATGAAGGGCTCTCTGGTTTTACCCATTTATTCAATGCAATGAGTCCGCTTGCAGGGCGCGCTCCTGGAACTGTTGGTGCGGCACTTGAAAGTGAGTCAACTTGGTGCGGAATTATTGTGGATGGACATCATGTTCATGCCGCCTCTGTTCGTCTTGCCTATCAAACTAAACCTAAAGGTAAACTGTATTTAGTCTCCGACTCTATGTCCACCGTGGGTGCGGAAAAAAAGTCATTCACAATTTACGGTGAAACTATTACAGAAAAAGATGGCGCTTTAGTTAATGCCCAAGGCCGATTGGCAGGTAGTGCGATAGGTATGATAGACGCAGTACGTATCAGTGTAATGGAAGTAGGTTTGCCATTAGATGAAACTTTGCGTATGGCATCACTTTATCCGGCACAATATATGGAAATAGATCATGAATTAGGGCGAATAAAAACTGGGTATAGAGCAGATTTGGTTTATTTTGATGATAATTTTAAAGTTAAACATACATGGGTGGCTGGTGCTCAGCAGTCATATTAAATTTTTGGGGATTTACTGTAAGTGAAAGTCGTTATTTTAAAAGATGCCACAGAAGTTGCAAAATACGGTGCCGCTATTTTTGTGAAGCAAATAAAGCGTAAACCAAGTTCAGTACTTGGTTTGGCAACAGGTTCAACTCCTGTTGCCATGTATGAAGAATTAATATCAGCGTACAAAAATAAAGATGTTTCATTCAGTGAAGTGAAGAGTTTTAATTTAGATGAATATCTGGGGATTGCTGATGACCATCCCCAAAGTTACCGTTCTTTTATGAATAAGGAATTATTTGATCATGTCGATATAGACAAGTCAAATACTGAAGTTCCGCCAGGAGATGCTGAAAATCCAATAGAAGCGTGTGATATTTATGAAAGAAAAATTTTTGATTGTGGTGGCATTGACATTCAATTATTAGGTATTGGGCGCAATGCTCATATAGGTTTTAACGAGCCATCATCGTCACTGGGCTCTCGCACAAGAGTAAAAACATTAACTCAAGAAACTATCGATGACAATGCACGCTTTTTTGCAAAAGATGAATTTCAACCGCATTTAGCTATCACTATGGGCATAGGTACTATTTTAGAATCGAAGACTGTTGTTTTATTGGCGACAGGTGAGAATAAAGCGCAGGCAATTGTCGACACAGTTCAAGGACCAGTTACTGCACACTGTCCGGCGTCTGCCCTGCAGTTACATCGCGATGCGATTGTGATAATTGATGAGGCCGCTGCTTCATTATTAAAAAATAAAGATTTTTTCAAAAAAATGGAACAGGAAAACATGAGGTTAGAAGAAAGTTTAGGTAATAAACGTATTGTTTGAAAATTGTTTAAAAGTTTTTTGAACTATTTGGAAGAATCTAGCTCTTACTATGCGAGAGATGTTTATTTCCCCTGAGTGTTTCATGTTTTTACGCGCATACTTATGTAAGCGCGTTTTTTTTTGCATTTTTTAAGGGGACGATAGTCACTGTAAATTTTTATAGTTGAAGTTCATGTTCTAATTGTCTTGATATTTGTACAGTGACCAGTGCGTTTCTGACTTGTTTTTTTAAATCAGTCATTACATCATTATAAAATTTATCTTTCTCTTCGATGTTATTATCCTGTAAGCTCACCCACGCATTTCTGCCATTATTTTTGGCAATGTATAATGCCAGATCAGCAATATTCAAAGTTTGCTCCCAAGTTAACGAAGCAAATTCATTTTTTATAAACGGAAAACTGGCAATACCGAGAGAGCATGTTTTATTAATTGATTGATCACAACCTAAGTCAAATTCATAAGCTTCGACATTTGCTCGTATTCTCTCCGCCAAATTCAGAAGATTCTCAAAATTTAATCCTCTTGCAACTATAACAAATTCTTCACCTCCCCAACGTATTACCCAATCAGACTCTCTACAGGTCTTGTGTAAAATGTCGGTGAATTGTTTAAGTACTTGATCACCAGCATCATGACCATAAGTATCATTTACCAGTTTGAAATAATCTATATCGACCATTATCAGTCCGAAATGACAATCTCCATCTGGTAGTGAATTGTTTTCACGTTTAAATTTGGATAATTCTTGCGGAAAAAACTTTATAAGAAAATGTCTATTATGCGCACCCGTAAGTTGATCAGAAAGGCTTAGTCGTTCTAAAGAGTCTAATGCTAATACGAGTTCTTCATTTTTAAACTTTAATTCTTTAGTTTTTTGGGTTAACTCAGTGGTTTTATCAGAAACCATTTTTTCTAAATTATTTGAATATTTTAGGAGGTCCCTGCGCATCTGATATGCTTCAACTCCTCTTCGTACAGTTAATGACAGTTCAACGGGATCAAAAGGTTTAGTAAGAAATTTATATAATTTTGCTTTATTAATTGAATCAATAATTACTTGTACGTCTGAATAGCCAGTTAAAATAATTCTGATGGTGTCAGGTAAAATTTTGGAGATTTTTTCCAGGAATTCAATACCGGTAAATTCTGGCATTCTTTGATCGCTGATAATTAATTGGATTTTTTCAGGGTTTGGCATGTTGTTAATCATATTTATTGCTTCGTAACCATTTTCCCCAGTCAAAATCCTAAAATCCTTTTCTAATAATTGACGTAGTACTCTAAGATTCTCAACTTCATCATCAACTAGCATAACCCAAGGTTTATCTTTGGCGTTATTTGGATCTAGAGATATGTTTTCGAGATCAAAAATTGACATATTGTGCTCCTGGATTCCATATTTATTTGTTAAAGCAAAAGCCATGACGTTAAATGACTGGCAAACAAATAATTATTGTTGATCATCGACAGTAGGCGATAACTGTTATGTACCGCCTTGGGATTTATTAATGCCAAACAAAATAACTATGCCCAATCCTGCTTCACTTCCTACGTCTCTAGTGATAAAAAAGCTCAAATATATTTCTTAGCGTTTTTTTCAATCTCATAACTATGAACTTTATGATTACAAACTTATACCAATTGTATTATTTCATTGAAAGTACCTGATTTAATAAAATTACTAAAAAAAGGATAGTACGAAAAAGTATAGTACAAAAAATACTTTTGTTTAAAAAATAATTTATTACTCAATGAGATAAATTAATAATTTGGGTCGTTTTGTTGCCGATTGGGGGAAATATATAAATTGTGCGGGACGAATATTTTAACTTAAATTTAGAAATTTAAGGTAGATCAATTTCTAGTAGAGTAAATAACTCTAGTCGTTAAATAAATAGGTGTAAAAATCAATAATGGAAACGTCTGAAAGCTTTAAGGTTAAAGCAACAAGCTTTCAGAAGGCATTTATTTTTGGAAGGACACTAGTTTGACCCTGCTAACTGTTTTTTGGTGTAAGTAGGTTTTTCGTGTTTTTCACCTGCGTCATCGGCAAGTTCTCTGGGCATATAATTTTCGTCATGTTTGGCTAATACTTCACTTGCTTCAATCACTAAATCATTGGTTAATACACCGTTAGCAACAATTCCCTGACCTTCTCTGAATAAGTCAGGCAAGATACCGTCATATTGCACCGTTACCATAATATCTGAATCTTTAAATTCTATCGGCATTTTCATATCGGTTAACTTAAAATTAACTTTTAAGCTATTTACATCCCGATGCACACTTCCAGGGACAACTAATCCACCAATGCGTAATCGTTGGCCGTTAATAGGTATAACTCCGCTATCGATTTTCCCGTTCAGAATTTCTGAAGGTTTATAAAATAAATCGATATTTTGGCTAAGGGCATATAACACTAAACCAGTGACAAAACTTAAGCCTATAAATATTGACGCAATAATAGTTAAGCGTTTTTTACGACGTGGGTTCATGATAATACCTCTTTAGAATTATTTTTTTCTGCTTGCTGCTCTTGCTGATCGTGCTCTAGCTCCAGGGTTCGTTGTAATTGAGCAGCCTGACGTAATTTAGTTTCTCGTTTTTGGCGTTGAGCGATTTGTTGTTTCATTTTTTTAAAACTGCTGTTACTTGAAATAACTAATAAAGCTAACATTACAGCAGTTGCCCCATAAGCTAGCCAAACAAAAAAAGCATACCCGCCCATGTTGAAAAAATCACTGATACTATCAAATTGCATTATTTGTTCTCCAAAATCACTAAATTACGCACCCAGGGCCGAATGCTGTTTCTAGCTAATATTTCTGTGCGAAAGCGGATACAAATGATAGTTGTCACCAAAAGTGCAAAGCCCAGAAAACAAAATATAAAAGGCCACAGCATGTCAATTGTCATTGACGGTTTACCTAGTTTACTTACCGTAGAACCTTGATGTAATGTGTTCCACCATTCTACGGAGTACTTAATAATCGGGATGTTGATTACGCCAACCAAGGTTAAAATACTTGCCGCTCTACCAGCTAAATTTTTATCTTCAAAAGCATTATGTAATGCGATCACCCCCAGATATAAAAATAATAAAATCAGCTCAGAAGTTAAGCGTGCATCCCAAATCCACCATGTGCCCCACATTGGTTTTCCCCAGGCAGAGCCTGTTAATAATGCGATAGCAGTAAATACAGCGCCAACAGGGGCCATTGCAGCAGCAGAAGCATCAGCTAGCTTCAACTGCCAGATTAAACTGCAAAATGCTGCGACAGCCATGCCCACATAAATACCCATTGACAGAGATGCGGCAGGTACATGTATATAAAAAATTCTAAAACTATCACCTTGCTGGTAATCAGCCGGGGCAAATAACAATGCCCAGACAAGTCCTGTACTTAAAGTGATTACGGTAAGTGCGACGAACCAAGGTAATATTTTACCAGTAAAGTGATATGTCACTTCTGGATTTGCATAAGGGTGTAACCATTTCCACATGTTAGTTTGTACTCACTTTTAGTGCTGCGCTCACAGCGAATGGAGCTAAAGTTAAAGAAGCAAAAAATAAAGCGGCAATTATAGCAAGTTGACCGCTGTAAGGTAAGTTCATTGCTGAGGTGTCGATAGCACTGGTGGCAAAAATCAGTACTGGGATATATAAAGGCAATACCAGCAAGCTGAGCAACACACCGCCTTTCTTTATACCAACGGTCAATGCGACACCAATCGCGCCTAATAGGCTTAGTACGGGTGTTCCTAATAATAAGGTCAGCATCAAAGCTCCATAACTATTTTCATTCAAATGCAGTAAAACAGCCAGAATAGGGGCGATAAAAATTAGCGGTAAACCTGTTACCAACCAGTGGGCGATTATTTTAGCTAAAACTAAAATAAACACCGGATGTGGACTCAACAACATTTGTTCGAGCGAACCATCATTATGATCCGACTTAAATAAATTGTCTAAAGATAATAAAGTAGACAAAAGCGCCGCTACCCAGATAATTCCGGGAGCAATTCGAGATAATGTACTAGCTTCTGGTCCTATTCCAAGAGGAAATAAAGTAACGACGATAATAAAAAAGATAATTGGATTTAAAATATCATCGCGATGGCGAAAGGCAATTGTCAGGTCTCTTTTAATAATAAGCATGAATGCATCGCGATATGAAAGCTTGTTACTGCTTGTTATTGTCATTACTTTTTTGTTAAGCATAAGCTGAAACCTTTACGTTAAAACTTGTAAGTTAAAACGATTTTTTTAACTTGTTCGTCTGGCAATGATAAGTCTTGATGTGTTGTTAAAATAACACACCCCCCTTGTTTAACATGTTGTAAAAACAATTTTTCCAGTTTTTTTACACCGAGTTTATCAATAGCGGTAAAAGGTTCATCTAGGATCCATATTGGAGCTTTGCTCTGCCATAATCTGGCCAATGCTATTCTTCGATGTTGTCCTGCGCTTAAATGTGAAGCAAGAGCATCTTCAAATCCGAGTAAATTTACTTCTTGCAGGGTTTGTTCAGCAGCTTCGCTATCTAATCCGTGTAAAGCTAAATTAAAGGACAAATTTTCTTGTGCACTCATTTCACCTTTGACACCGGGCAGATGACCTAAATAAAGGAGATTTTGATGAAACAGCTCTCGATTTCTATTTATTAATTTATTGTTAAAATAAACCTTACCTTCAAAAGGCTCTGATAATCCCGCAAGAATTCTTAACAAACTAGTTTTACCAACACCGTTTGGACCTTCAACTTGAACTATATCGCCAGCATTTATTTCAATATTCAATGCTTCAAACAATATGCGGTCTTCACGAATACATGTGAGTTTACCGGCACTTATCAAGGGAAATGCTGAGTTAGTGATTGACATATAGGCTAAATAAAATCCATGTTGAGTTTTTAGTTTTAACGCTTACTATCGGGTCATTAGTTGATAGTTATTACCCAAATAATTGATTTGGATCACGGGACGAGCGTGCCTGATATCATACTATAACGGCGAGTAAACAATCAAAGATTGAATAACTATATTAAAACTCTGTTTTAACTTAGATGATATAAAAGTACAAATAGTGTTAGAATTATCGGTGTTTTTAGTTAGTCAGCTTTTTCATCTTCGTAATAATGTCTGAATATACTATTTTCCTGTTGCAACTGAATATTATCTTTGTGTTGTTTTACAACATAAAGACTGGAGATATGAATGATACCAGAATTAGGGCATTTCGCACTTATTGCTGCTTTAGCCTTCGCACTTTGTTTAAGCATTATTCCTATGATTGGTGTTTATACTCACCAACCAAAATTATATGGTTATGCCAGACCTCTAACGTTTGGCATGTTTGCTTTTACCGCCATCAGTATTTTTATTCTAGGTTATAGCTTTGTTATTGACGATTTCTCAATAGCCTATATAGCCAATCATTCTAATACCCATTTACCTTATTTCTTTAAAATTAGTGCTGTCTGGGGCGGACATGAGGGATCTTTGCTTTTGTGGATATTTGCTTTATCTGCATGGACAATGGCCGTTGCCAAATACAGTAAAGGCATTGATGAGGCGTTTATCGCGCGGGTTCTTTCAGTTATGGGAATGATAGCTGTTGGTTTTATGGCATTTATTATTTTCACCTCCAATCCTTTTGAACGTTTCTGGCCAAATGTGCCAATGGAAGGACGTGATTTAAATCCATTATTACAAGATGTAGGTTTGATAATACATCCGCCAATGCTTTATATGGGGTATGTTGGTTTTTCCGTTGCTTTTGCTTTTGCCGTTGCTGCACTTATGTGTGGAAAAATGGATGCTGCATGGGCTAGGTGGGCACGTCCATGGGTGGTTTCAGCCTGGATTTTCTTAACTATAGGTATCGCACTTGGTAGTTGGTGGGCGTATTACGAACTAGGTTGGGGTGGTTGGTGGTTTTGGGACCCAGTTGAGAACGCATCTTTTATGCCTTGGTTAATTGGTACCGCTCTCATCCATTCGTTGGCGGTAACAGAAAAACGCGGAACGTTCAGAAACTGGACTGTTCTATTGGCAATATTTGCGTTTAGTTTAAGTTTACTTGGCACATTTTTAGTACGTTCCGGTGTTATTACTTCAGTGCATTCATTTGCAGCAGATCCGTCTCGAGGCGTGTTCATTTTGATGCTGTTGGGAATTGCTGTTGGCGGTTCACTGACTTTATATGCTTTTAGAGCAAGTAATGTTGCCAGCTTTAGCCGATTTTCCCTTTATTCTCGCGAAACGGCATTATTAATATGTAATATTATTTTGGTTGTTGCCGCTGTAACCGTATTGTTAGGCACTTTATACCCGTTACTTGTTGACGCTTTGGGATATGGAAAAATATCGGTTGGTCCTCCATATTTTAACGCGGTATTTGTACCGATAATGTGTTTGTTATTTATTTTTATGGGCATAGGTCCACTGGTTCGTTGGAAAAAAGCCAAAAAAGGTGAACTTCGTAAAAACCTCAGTGCTATATCGGTAGGTAGTGTTATTTTTGGTTTAGTTTTTCCTTTACTTTATGCTGGTGAAATTAATTTGCTGGTGAGTGGTGGAATGGGGCTAGCTTTATGGGTTTCCTTAGTAGCAATCAAAGATTTTGTAAACCATAAAAAATTAGTTAAAGGCCGTTCTAACTTAAGTCATATGGGAATGACTGTGGCGCATATAGGTATTGCTGTCACTATTGTTGGTGTCACTTTAGTTTCAACTTATGAAAGTGAAACTAATGTCAAAATGTTAGTAAACGAGAAAGTTGAAGTTGCTGGATACCAAATAGAATTTAACGGTATAAAAGCGGTTGAAGGACCAAACTATAGTGCGGAACAAGGTCAAATCAATGTATATAAAAATGGTGATTTTGTAACTTTATTGCAACCAGAGCGAAGAGCTTACCGTGTGCAAACTATGGGGATGACCGAAGCGGGTATTGATGCTGGTTTATTCCGGGATATATATGTTGCATTAGGAGAACCTTTACCAGGTAATGCCTGGGCAATTCGTGTTCACTATAAACCGTTTGTAAGATGGATCTGGTTAGGTGCTATTTTTATGGCCTTAGGTGGTTTGTTGTCAATGCTTGATAAACGTTATCGTCGAAAAGTTAAACAGGGCGTTAATGAAAAAAAAGAAAAGAAAGACTTTTTTACGCCTGAAAATGAACCTGTACCTGTCATGCTTACTGAAGCTGCGGTAGTACCCTCATTGAATGTTGAGAAATAACGAATGAATAAAATCATCCGTTTACTACCTTTAGTTTTGTTCATTGCTTTGGCGTTTGTGCTTTATCGTGGTTTGTCATTAGATCCACAATCCCTGCCTTCAGCATTAATTGGTAATAAAGTGCCTGCGTTTCAATTACCACAACTTAGTGACGAAACTAAAATTGTGACAGAGAAAGACTTGCAAGGTAATATTATTTTACTCAATGTCTGGGGGACATGGTGTGTGTATTGTAAATACGAACATCCCTATTTGTTAGACATTGCCAAAAGCAAAAGAGTCGCGCTTTATGGGCTTGATTACAAAGATATCAGGAAAGATGCAAAAGCATGGTTAAGTCAATATCAGGATCCTTATATTTTCTCCATTTTTGATGAACTGGGCAAGTTGGGGATTGAGTTGGGCGTAACAGCGGCACCCGAAACTTTTGTTATCGATCATAACGGTATTATTCGAATGAAGCATGTTGGGCCGATTGACGCTGATGTTTGGCAACAAAAACTATTGCCAATGATTGTAATGCTTGAATCTGAACAAAAGGGAGGTTAGTTATGGTTATACAAAATTCACGGAACAATTTAGTGGTCTTTTTCAGTCGTACAGTGCTTAGTTGTACAGCACTCAGTTTCTCACTGATCAGCTTGTTAGTCATTAGTTTATTAACAATAAATCAAGCTGCTGCGAGTCCTGTTGATACTTATCAATTTAGCGATGAAGTCACCAAAAAACGTTATCAGGCTTTAGTTAAGGAGTTGCGCTGTCCTAAATGTCAAAATCAAAATTTAGCTGATTCTAATTCTCCCATTGCGGCTGATTTACGTCGTGAAGTTTATGAATTATTGCAACAAGGTAAAGCTGATATAGAAATCGTTGATTTTATGGTTAAACGTTATGGTGAATTTGTATTATATCGCCCTAGAGTATCCAGTTTAACCTATGTGTTGTGGTTTGGTCCTGCCACTTTATTATTCGTTGGCGTGCTGGTTGTCGTATTTATTTTGCGTAGAAAGCGGGAAGTTAAACAAACTCAAACTCTAAGCCAGGCGCAGCAAGATAAACTCAATAGCATTCTTAACGGTAAGCTTCACGAAAATGCTAACGAAACGGCTGACGCCATTACACAAAATATTAATAAAAATAAGTAATATTCCATGATAGAAAACCTCATTATAATTGTCTCCTTTTTGATTTTGATCATAGCTGTGGTTTGGTTGCCGTTTATTCGACAAATAATTAACCATCAGCAACAGGATAAGAAACCAACAGCTCAACAAACAAGTGAAGATGAACATATCGATCAACGTGACGCAGCCAATGTCCGTTTATATCACGAGCATAAAGAAGAAATAGAACAAGATTACCAACAAGAAAAGATTGACGAAGAAAGTTATCGTTATTTATTGGATGAGTTGGATCAAAGTTTATTGCAGGATATAGAAGCAAATAAAGCGGAAGATAAAAACCTTACGGCTAAAGATAAATCGTTATCCGTTATATGGCCGTCAGTAATTTCATTATTCATCATAGTGTTCAGTTTTGTATTGTACCTTAAAACAGGTGCTTATCAGCAGCTCACGAGTACTGAGCAAGCATCTGCACAATCACCTGCTCAAGCACCGGGTGAAACTGTGCAGCAACAAGCTATTGATCAAGTTAAGCACTTTAAAGCGTTAACTGCACAAAACTCTGAAGATAGTGAGGCCTGGTATGGCCTTGGGCAAGCCTTGGTTGGTGTTGGTCAATTTGATTTTGCAATGACAGCTTTCGATCAAGTTATCAGGATAGAAGGTGAACATGCAGATATAATTGGTGTAAAAGCACAAGCAGCTTATTATCGAAACGGACAGAAAATTGATGGTGCTGTTCAAGCGTTAATCGATAAGGCTCTTGCTCTTGATCCGCTAGATCCATCGACAAACATTTTGTTAGGCATGCACAATTATATGATGCAAAACTATCAGCAGGCAGTAGCGTATTGGCAAAAGGTGCATAATTCAGGTCGTTCGAATGTTAATGTTGAGGCACTAGGTTCAGCAATTAATGAAGCAAAAAATCGTTTGCTACTTTCGGGTGGCCAGATAAATAGTAGTGAATTTGTCCAAGACGCTGAAAATTCAGGTCCACAACTATCAGGCCCACAACTAAAGTTGAAAGTAACTTTAAGCGAAGAGCTATTAAGGCAAGTTAACCAAGGTGAAGACAAAGTTGTTTTTGTTTATGCTATTCCCACTGACGGTAGAAGAATGCCTCTGGCGGCGGTTAAAATTAAAGCCAGTGATTTACCGACGACTGTCATCTTAAATGATACTAGTGCCATGATGCCCGAAGCATCACTAAGCAGTGTTAAAAGTGTTAATTTGTATGCTGTTCTTTCAAATAGTGGTGGTGCAGGTATTAAAAAAGGCGATTTTAAAGCACAAGTGAATGATGTAAGTGTTAATACCATTCAAGTGATTCATCTTGCAATAGACAGTATTGTCCCTTAGAGGTTTGAAGTGATGGCGAGATTTACTGCAGCAGATTCAACACCAAAAGAATTAATGGCTAAAAATGGTAATCGAACAGGTGTGTTATTAACAAATCTTGGCACGCCGGATGCGCCAACCTCTTCTTCGTTAAGAAATTACTTAAGGGAGTTTTTGTCTGATCCCCGGGTAGTTGAGATACCAAAAATTATCTGGTTAATTATCTTGCATGGTATCATTTTACGATTTCGCCCTGCTAAGTCAGCCAAGCTTTACCAAAGTATCTGGACTGATGAAGGTTCTCCTTTATTAGTGAACACCCAGGCTCAACAACAAAAAGTAAAGCAACGCCTGACGCAAATTTATGGCGAAGATGTTATTGTGAATATTGGCATGCGCTATGGTGCCCCTTCAATAGTCGATGCTTTGAATAAGTTTCAACAACAAGGGGTAACCAAAATTGTTGTGTTACCTTTATATCCTCAGTACGCAGGAGCCACGACAGGGTCAACTTTTGATTTAGTTGTTACACAAATAAAGAAATGGCGTTGGGTGCCTAGTTTGCACTTTTTGAATGGTTATCATGACCATCCTCTTTATATAAAGGCATTGGCAAATACCATTACTGAATATATTGCGGAACACGGTAAACCGGATAAATTTATTTTGTCTTATCATGGAATGCCAAAATTGTTTTATCAACGTGGTGATCCTTATTTTGATTTTTGTCATAAAACCACTGAGCTTTTAATTGAAAATTTGGGTTTCAGCGATAATGATTATGTGATGACTTTCCAGTCTCGATTTGGCAAAGCCCCTTGGTTGACACCTTATACTGATGAAGTGTTGCAGAATTTACCTGGCCAGGGCGTGAAAAAAATCGCTATTATCAGCCCTGCTTTTAGTGCTGATTGTCTGGAAACGCTTGAAGAGTTAAAACACGAAAATCTAGATATATTTATGAATGCCGGCGGTGAACAATATCACTATATTGATGCGCTTAATGACAGGGATGATCATATAGACACCATAGTGGATATTATTAAGCCTTCATTATCCTGAAGTTTATTAGTCAATGTGTATATAAAACATTTTTTAACAAAATCAATTTAGCAAAATACTGAGATTTGTCTAAGATTATTATACCAGTCCAATTAAATAACCAGTGGGATTGGTATTACTGTTTCAAAGACAATGGAGCATGTTATTGTTAAATTCTACTGCACATGTAAATCAATTAGCACTTATTCTTCAAGTGTTAATTGAATTGAACAAACACTCTATAAATTCCAGCTCTCTGGTGGAATATATTTCCGTTGTTCATCAACTATTAGCTAAGTTAATGGACGTGAATAGCTTATGTCTGGCACTTCACAATAGTAAAACTAATAGTATTCAATTTGTTTATCCAGCTGATGAAACTGAGGGTGAAACGAAGACTGAAATTGACGGTGAATCTGATCCAGAAATGGAAGTTAGTTTAACGGATGAATTACAGTCACCAGTGGCATGGGTGATAATTAATAAACAACAATTAGTGCTCACAACTGGTGAAGAAAGCAATTATAAATTTCGCGGAGCCCCTTTAACAGGTGAACATTGGCTTGGGCTGCCGCTTATGGCACATCAGGGCGATTGCATAGGTGTATTAGTTGTTAAAAGTTATACTCCAAATGTTGTTTATACAGAAGAAGAACAAAATATTCTTACTTTGTTTGCCTCAGTTGTTGCCTCTTATATAGAAAAACATACAAAAGAGCAGGTTTTAGAAACAATAATTTCGACAAGGACCGCCGCATTAGCAAAAGAATTATTGGATAAAAAAAAGTCTGAAAATTTACAACACGCCATATTCGAAATAGCCTCACTTTCAAACGAAAAAATAGCATTACCCGATCTCTATCACTGTGTACATCTTATAGTGGAGAAATTACTTTATGCCAGGAATTTTTCTATATTAATATTTGATGAAGAAACGAGTGAAATTTCCTTTTCTTATTTTGCTGATGAAAAAGATGAAAAAGATGAAAAAGATGAAAAAAAACTATCTGGTAAAACTTTTCAGTTAGGTAACGATTTTTACTCTTATGTTATTAATCAACGCAAACCTTTGTTGTTAACTCCTGTAATCGCCAAAGAGTTAGTTAACAAAGGAGAATTAATGAATGAGCAAGTTGCTGATGATTTTTCCTATTGGTTAGGTGCGCCAATGATATCGTCAAATGTCCTTCATGGTATTATTGTTGTACAAAGTTATGACGTTGAACATATTTATTCAGATAAAGATTTAGATATTTTAAGTTTTGTCGCAAGTCATGTAGCCAGTGCTATAGAAGTAAAGATTAACACTCAAAATCGCGGGGAAGCACAATTGAACCTGGCAAAAAATCATCGTTTGCTGGAGCAGCAGAACGTCCAACTCAGTACCGCGTTAAAGCAAGTTAAATCAACCCAGAAACAGTTGATTCAAAAACAAAAAATGGCTTCGCTTGGTGGTTTGGTTGCAGGAATAGCACATGAAATCAACACACCTTTAGGAATATGTGTTACGGGTGTCAGCCACTTAGTAGAAGAAGCTAAAATTTTTCGAGAGTTAATAGAAAGTGATAATCTTAGTGAAACACAGTTATTCTCTTTTCTCGATGACCTCGATGAAATAAATAGCATATTAATAAATAATACCCGAAGAGCGGCAGATTTAATCTATAGTTTTAAACAAATAGCAGTAGATCAATCTTCAGGTGAAATACGACATTTTAAAGTAAAGCAATATTTAGACGAAATTGTTCTATCGCTTAAGCCCACATTAAGGCAATGCAAACATGTTATTTCCATACTCTGCGATGAATCTCTCACCGTCAATACCAACGCAGGAGCGATTGCCCAGATTGTGAGTAATATGGTGTTAAATTCGATAAGGCATGCATTTGACGATATTGAGCAGGGGGAAATGGAAATTAGAGTCATTGAAAAGAAAGGAACTATTGTTTTTCAATATAAAGATAATGGCAAGGGGATTGATGAAAAAAATCTGGCTAAGCTATTTGATCCATTTTTTACTACTAAAAGAGGGGAGGGAGGCAGTGGTTTGGGCACTCATTTGATTTTTAATTTAGTCACATCGTCACTTCAGGGAAAAATAACGGCCCGAAGTGAGGTTGGTAAAGGTTTAGCCTATATTATTAATTTCCCCGCAATTATTAACGAAGGCTAAGTTGGCTATAGATCTGACAAAAAATGGGTTAAGTCAAATGTTGAACACTTAACTATCTTTAAATTTCTCGTTAATTTCAAGCACCTTTTCAATATTATTTATTAAAGCCTCTACCATTTCAGGATCTAAATGGACGCCGCTCATTTCCTTAATTGTAGATAATACTTCTTCAATCGGCCAGGCCTCTTTATAACAGCGTTTATGGGTTAATGCGTCAAATACATCGGCTGTTGCGGCAATGCGTGCAAAAGGGTGAATATCTTTACCAGCTAGATTATTGGGATAACCAGTACCGTCAAATTTTTCATGATGTTGTGCGGAAATTGTTGCTGCCGCTTTTAGAATAGGGCGTTTAGAACCCTTTAAAATATTGAAACCTATAGAAGCGTGTTGTTTCATTATTTCCATTTCATCAGGCGTTAATTTACCCGGTTTAAGTAATATTGCATCTGGAGTCGCAACTTTTCCTATGTCATGCATAGGGGCTGCTTGCTTTAATTCGGTCGCCTCTTCCACACTCATACCAATAGCCAATGCGAGTAAGTAACATACCTCTGACATTCTTCTGATATGATTTCCGGCTTCTTTAGAGCGTGATTCCACTACATCACCTAACCGATAAAGAAGTTCTTGCTGAGTATCTATAATTTCTTTATTGAGTAATAAGTTGTCGAAGGCAAGACTGACACTTGAGGAGAAAATTTGTAATAATTTGGAGTCTATTGCATTTATATCATCTATGCCTTTGAGAAACAGTAAACATATTTTATTGTGCTTACTAGGAAAGTATCCTACCAAAACACCATTTTTAAAAATGCTTTTTTTAGCTGCAATTGCCTGATTAAAACACCCTAAAGTTTCATCGTCCAAACTAGGTTCAGCGTCATTATTATTTATTTCAGTAATTATTTCATAATTATTCTCTGAATATAATACACCGATGCCTTTCATTTTTACTAACATGCTTTGGTCATTAATTCTTAGTATTGACATAACTTGTTGTAATAAAGCGTTAAAAAGCTGTTGTAACGTGTGTTTTTCTAATATTTCGCTTGTTGCGTCTATGACTCTTTCTAAGCCTGCCCGGTAAAATTCCTGAGCTATTCGGGCTTCTTCTACTCTGGCTATATCTCGGTAAGCTCTTAATGCGGCAAATACAGTGGTAAATAACTTTGTTCTGTTCAACTCTGTTTTTTCTTTGTAGTCATTAATGTCATAATCAACAATGACCTTTTCTTCTGGTGCTTGTCCTGATTGGCCCGTACGTAACACGATCCTTGTAAATTTGTTTTTTAGGTCTTCTCTCATCCAACGAGCTACTTCTAAACCCGCTTCGTCAGTTTCCATAACAACATCTAGAAATACCAACGCAATATCAGTCTCTTGGGTTAGTACCTTACGCGCTTCTTCAGCAGAATACGCATGTAAAAATGATAACTTTCTGCCTTCTAGTTCAAATCGTTTGAGTGCCATTTTGGTAACGGTATGAATATCTTTCTCATCATCAACGAGTAAAATTTTCCAGGGTGGCAACTCTATGGCAGTGGATTTCTTCAAAAATGATAACGGCATCGGCTACTCCATGTAATACCAATATGTGTAATTAAATGATCTTTTTAAAGCGGTTAAAATCTACAATATTCGCGTTTATCAATTCTGACAGTAGATTATCAGTTAGTTTAACGCTTGTTCTTGAAAATCTTCCTCATTGAATTAATACCTTTTGCACTAATTAATTGATCATCTTTAAATGGTTTAAATTACCACTGGCTTCCGTGTTCTGCTCACGCTTCGTGCTTAAGTGTAGGCATCTGCGTTGTATTAAACCAATAGCCAGTAATGTTGAACAATTAACTAATGCAACAGGTATAACCATTTAATTAACCTGCTTGAAATAACGTTCAATAGTTAATTTATAGTAGAAATTTATGAAAATAACAAAAATACATTGGGTAATGATGTAATTAAATTTATCGGGGAATAGTTTCGGATTTATGATGTTGCTGTTTGGAAGTGAAATTAGGCGGAAGTGTAATACAATTCGCATTAAATAAATGATCAATATTCAATGAGGACAAATTGCCAATAGCACAGGTTTTTTGCTCTAGGCAAAACCCTAAGTACCTACATCCATCTAGGCAAGGCGCCTGATTGAGCAATAGCTGGCATGTGTGATTGAAGGCAACGCAGTTAGTGGTGATTTAGACCATTTGAAGATGATCACATATTTAGTGCGATTGGTATAATTAGGTGTTTTCTAGAGAAAACTAAGTGAAACCATTTTGAGCGGTTTCACTTCATATGAAAAGTTAACTAGTTCTTGTTGTGTTTGGCTCTGACATTTTTGTTTTCAATAACTGTTTTAATAAGGTTTCATTAACAAAGTTTTCTTTAACAAATAATAGAGCAACGCAATTAAAGAGCGGTAACGTTTTCTGCTTCAGGACCTTTTTGTCCTTGCTTAACAGTAAAAGATACTGCTTGACCGTCAGTTAGTGTACGGAAACCGTCACCTAAGATCGCGCTGAAGTGAACAAAAACATCTGGACCATTTTCTTGTTCAATGAAACCGAATCCTTTAGATTCGTTAAAAAATTTTACTTTACCAGTTACTGTATCAGACATACCAACATTTCCCGTAGGTCAAAAATTAATGATTTAGCCAAAATTAGCCATTTGTATACGGAGTAAATGCCCTTTACTTTTATTTTTATTAAAATCAAAAAATAAAGGAAGGTACCGAATAAATTCATATAAACGTACTAGGTAAACCTACAGCAAAAGTAGTGTAAAGCCTTATACCACAACGCAAAAACTCAACGCGAACAAATTTTAGCACAATATATTGAATTTATCTTTAAAAAAAGTGAACTATTTTGTTTTTTTATAAATGAAAAAGCCAACATAATCGTTGGCTTAGTTACTAAGCTCGGGCTCTAGCGCTACAAAGCTGCTATTTGTTCTTTTTGATCAATTAATTTTTTAAGGGTTGATTCAGCTTCTGCAAGTTTAGCTTTTTCTTTGTTAATTACTGCTTCGGGAGCTTTACTAACAAATTTTTCATTACTTAACTTACCACGTGTACGCTGAGCATCCTGATTTAATTTATCAATCGCTTTGTTTAAACGTGTAATTTCAGCTTCTTTATCAATTAAACCTGCCATTGGAATTAATATTGATAAATCACCAACAACAGCTGTAGCAGAAGCCGGACCATTTATATTATCGTCAAGTACTTCAATGCTTTCAATTTTTGCTAAAGCACTTAAGAACTTAGAATTTTCATCTAAACGTCGTTGGTCTTGCTCATTAACATGTTTCAGCAACACAGGAATTGGCTTGTTAGGTGAGATATCCATTTCACCACGTATATTACGAATAGCTACGATGAATTGTTTCACCCATTCTAAATCGTCAATAGCTTGTGTATCACATAAGGCCTGGTCGAATTGAGGGAAGTTTTGTACCATAATGCTGCAATTGCCGTCTTCACTTAATGAAGGTTCAAAGTTACTTAATGGCACTACGCGTTGCCAAATAGTTTCAGTAATAAACGGCATAATTGGATGCATTAACCGCAGTAAAGCTTCCAGCACTGTTACCAATGTATTGCGGGTTCCTCGTTGTTGAGCTTCTGTACCGTTGAACAATACTGGTTTGGTTAATTCGAGATACCAGTCGCAGAATTGATTCCAGGTAAATTCATACAAAGCTTGTGAAGCTAAATCAAAACGAAAGGTATCAAACGCTTCGTGCACAGCTTTAACTGTTTGCTGAAACTGGCCCAAGATCCAGCGATCGGCTAACGATAATTCTAATTCAATCTCAGCGATATTAGTGCCAGCAGTTGAACGTCCACAATCTTGTTCTTGCGTATTCATTAATACATAACGACTCGCATTCCATAATTTATTACAGAAATTACGGTAACCTTCCAGACGTTTCATGTCCCAACTAATGTCACGACCAGTAGTTGCTACTGAAGTCAGTGTAAAACGTAATGCATCTGTACCGTGCGATTCAATGCCATTAGGGAATTCTTTTTTGGTTGATTTGGTAATTTTATTGGCCAGTTTTGGCTGCATCATATTACCCGTACGTTTTTTCAGTAAATCTTCAAGGGATATACCATCGATCATATCTAAGGGATCAATAACATTACCTTTTGATTTACTCATCTTATCGCCATTTTCATCACGAATAAGACCTGTCATGTAGATTTTTTTAAACGGTACTTGTGCTTTGCCATTTTCATCTTTGTTGAAATGCATGGTCATCATGATCATACGGGCAACCCAGAAGAAAATAATATCAAAACCTGTCACCAGCACATCGGTTGGGTGGAAGGTTTTTAAGTCTTTTGTCTGTTCAGGCCAACCTAAGGTTGAGAACGTCCACAGTGCAGAGGAAAACCAGGTATCAAGTACATCATCGTCTTGTCTAAGCTTAATATCTTGTGCAATGTTATTTTTAGCACGTACTTCTTCTTCTGTATGGCCAACATACACATTGGAGTTTTCGTCATACCAAGCTGGAATTCTATGACCCCACCAAAGTTGACGAGAAATACACCAGTCTTGAATGTCGCGCATCCAGGAAAAATATAAGTTTTCGTATTGCTTAGGTACAAATTCAATTTGACCATCTTTTACGGCATCAACAGCAGGACCCGCTAGTTTTTCAACACGTACGTACCATTGATCTGTCAGTAATGGTTCGATAATAACGCCAGAACGATCACCGTAAGGTGCAACTAAATCGTGATCTTTAACTTCAACCAATAAACCCAATTCATCAAATTTGGCTACAATAGCTTTACGGGCAACGAAGCGATCTAAACCTGCGAATTGGGTTGGTAATTCCGTGCTGTATGCGTCAGACAACTCGCCTTTGTTATCATAAACTTCAGCGGCACTGAGAATAGCAGCATCGTGATCAAAAATATTGATCAAAGGCAAATTGTGACGTTTGCCAACTTCATTATCGTTAAAGTCGTGGGCAGGGGTGATTTTTACACAACCTGTACCTTTTTCAATGTCGGCATGATCGTCGCCAACAATTGGAATTAAACGGTTTACCAGTGGCAATAATACATGTTTGCCAATTAAATCTTTGTAACGTTCATCATTAGGATTAACCGCGATGCCCGTATCACCCAGCATAGTTTCAGGACGGGTTGTGGCAACCACTAAATAATCATGACCTTCTGCCGTTTTTGCGCCATCTGCAAGCGGATAACGCAAGTGCCACATATGGCCTTTTTTATCTTTATTTTCAACTTCTAAATCAGAAATAGCCGTATGGAATTTTGGATCCCAGTTAACTAAACGTTTACCACGATAAATTAAATCATCTTCAAATAATCGAACAAACACTTCCTGTACCGCTTCAGACATACCATCGTCCATGGTAAAGCGCTCGCGCGACCAATCAATAGAGTTACCCAGACGGCGCATTTGTTTGCCAATGGTGCCACCTGATTCGTTTTTCCATTCCCAAACTTTATCAATAAATGCATCACGGCCATAATCATGGCGGGTTTTGTCTTCTTCTGCAGCTATTTTACGTTCAACCACCATTTGTGTAGCTATGCCTGCATGGTCACAGCCTGTTTGCCATAAGGTGTTTTTACCTTGCATACGCTGATAACGAATTAGGGTATCCATGATGGTTTGCTGAAATGCATGACCCATATGCAAGCTACCAGTGACGTTTGGTGGAGGAATAGCAATACAATAACTATCACCTTCACCCGTTGGGCTGAAGTAACCTTGTTCTTCCCATGTTTTATAAAGGGATTGTTCTATGTCAGAAGGAGTAAATGTTTTTTCCATCAGTGTTTCCGTCAAATTCTTTCGTTAGCTTTTTTGTTAACTTATTTGTGTGATAAGAAGTAGTCTTAACTGGTCATAGTCTTAACTGTAATAGTTTTAACTGTAATAGTTTTAACTGTAATAGTTTTAACTGTAATAGTTTTAACTGTAATAGTTTTAACTGTAATAGTTTTAACTGTGGCTTTCGACTGACTCTTGCACAGCAGATGCTGGTTGGGTCTCAACCGCAAACCCCCATTTACGGCAAGTGCTAAAGCGAACTCTAGCTTGCTGTTTCAAGGTTTCATCTGTCGGTACAAAGTCTATTATATGTGAAAATTTATTAGCAAAGTTCGGCACTGTGCTGGTTAAATTAATTAATACGGAACGACGATTAGTTGGCGCCTGCCAGCTAATTTCAACTGCCGCTCCGTAGTTGGTTCCTTCACCAGGTAGGTTATGAGGAACAAAACTGTTTGCATCAAATGCCCATAACATTTCATCAATGTCATGAGCAGATGCTTGATCATGGGTATAAATAAATATCCGTTGGTTTTGACGGTAAAAACGTGCAGCTTGTAAACATGCTTGATGAAACAACCTATTTTTGTCGTTATCTGAGGTGGCATCACTCTTTTGAGTTTTGTCATCTTGCAGAATATAAAACATCACCTGTGTCTGTTGCATGCTATTTACCGTTACTCGCCTTGTTCTTGACCTGAGCGGTTTAATAAAAATTGCGTCATCATACTAACAGGACGACCAGTGGAACCTTTATCTTTTCCACCACTGCGCCACGCTGTACCTGCAATATCTAAATGTGCCCAATGATATTTTTTAGTAAAACGGGATAAGAAACATGCTGCTGTGATAGTGCCGGCGCCTTTGCCACCAAGGTTAGTGAAATCGGCAAATGGACTATCAAGCTGATCTTGATATTCGTCCCATAATGGTAAACGCCAGGCACGATCACCACTTTGATCTGAAGCATTCATTAATTCATGAGCTAACGGATTATGGGTACTTAATAAGCCAGAGGCATGTTTGCCTAACGCAATCACGCAAGCCCCTGTTAAAGTAGCGATATCAATAACTGCTTCAGGTTCAAAGCGTTCTACATAAGTTAAAGCATCACATAAAACTAAGCGACCTTCGGCATCGGTATTTAATACTTCAACTGTTTGACCCGACATAGTCGTTAATATATCACCAGGACGATAAGCATTGCCCCCGGGCATATTTTCACAGCCAGCTAAAACGCCAATAACATTGATGGGTAAACCCAACTCAGCTAATGCGTGCATAGTGCCCAGAACGCCGGCGGCTCCACCCATGTCGTATTTCATTTCATCCATGGCTGGACTAGGTTTTAATGATATGCCACCAGAATCAAAAGTAACGCCTTTACCAACCAAAACAATCGGATTAGCTAAATCGTCACTACCGCCACTATATTTGATTATGCTCATTATTGATTCATTAGCCGAACCACGACCAACGGCAAGATAGGAGCCCATGCCAAGTTCTTCCATTTCCTGTTCATCAACAATCGTGGTAGTTACTTTTTCATAATTGTTTTCAAGTAGCTTAGCTTGCTCTGCCAGATATACCGGATTACAAATGTTGGGTGGCATGTTCGCCACATTTTTACAGGTTTCTATGCCTTTAGAAACGGCCAAACCATGATTTATTGCACGTTCCCCAATAGGAAGTTCACGTCTGGTAGGCACATTGAATACAATTTTCCGTAACGGTCGACGAGGTTCTTCTTTGCGAGTTTTTAAACTATTAAAGCTGTATAAACAATCTTGTGTTGCTTCAATTGCCTGTCGCACTTTCCAATAGGTATCTCGACCTTTAACATGCAATTCTGATAAGAAGCACACAGCTTCCATTGAACCAGTTTCGTTTAAGGTGTTGATAGTTTTGCTGATAATTTGACGATATTGACGTTCGTCTAATTCACGTTCTTTACCACAACCAACTAACAATACGCGTTCACTAAGGATATTCGGTACTTGATGTAATAGTAACATTTGACCTGATTTTCCTTCCAGATCGCCACGACGTAGTAAGTTACTGATATAACCTTCACTTATTTCATCTAGTTGTTCTGCGATGGCTGAAAGACGTCGCGGTTCAAATACGCCAACGACAATACAAGCGCTGCGTTGCTTTTCCGGGCTACCGCTTTTGACACTGAACTCCATGGGATCTCCTATTTTGCTATCAAAATTCGCTGAAATGTGGATAATTTGACTATAAAACTGTAAAAAATAGTCAAGGCTACTATCATATCTATTGCGCTAAGGGCTATAATTATAGCTGTATTCAACAGTATTACTATGCACAACACAGTTTATTTACTTATAAAAATGACAAGTCTACTTAAAAAATGGTGATATGTCATAAAAAATACATATTTTTAATGGATCCGTATTCGTGATTATTTTTCGTTATTTATTAAAAGAAGTGGCTAAAACTCAATTAGCAGTCTTCTTTGTTCTAATGACCATCTTTATTAGTCGTCAATTTGTCAGAGTGTTAGGCGATGCCTCAGAAGGGGGGATCCCTGGACACTTAGTTATGGTGTTTATTGGTCTGAAGATACCAGATTTAGCCGGAATGATGCTGCCATTAAGTTTATTTTTAGGTATTTTATTAGCTTACGGCCGTATTTATGCTGACAGCGAAATGAGCGTTCTGCATTCTTGTGGTATTAGTGAATGGTATGTTGTTCGAGTGACACTTTTACTGAGCTTTATCACGGCTATTGTTACCGGAATATTTACTTTATATCTTTCGCCAATAGCAACTGAATACGAATATCAGGTAAAAGAACAATTAGCTGCTGATTCAGGTTTAAGTAGCCTTATTGCCGGTAGATTTCAAACCACGGGCAATAATAAAGCGGTGGTCTTTGTTCATGAAAAAAACAGACAAGATAATAGTTTGGAAAAAGTTTTTGTTGCCCAGCTACCTGATGAAAAGCGTTCTCACGACAGCATTATAAATTCTAGTTTAGTTTTTGCTGCTAGAGGTAAAGTCGTTGAAGACGACAGTGGTTCCCAACGTTTAGTGCTCGAAGATGGTGTGCGTTATCAAAGTGATGCTAAAAATAATGAATTTCGCTCGGTTGCCTTTGGTAAATATTATATTCAGATACAAGATCAAAAAGTGGATCACAAGCGTCGAAAATTAAATGCTTTACCAACCACACAATTGTTTGAAGAAGAATTGCCTGAATATGGTGCTGAAATTCACTGGCGTTTAGCTTTTCCTTTAGCATGTATAATATTAACTTTTATTGCCGTGCCCCTTAGTGTTGTAAACCCCCGGCAAGGAAAATTTGCTAAGATGTTACCTGCATTATTGCTGTTTCTGGCCTATTTTCTGTTGCTAACGGCCATGAGAAGAACAATAGACAGTGGAAGTTTATCTAGTTCTATCGGTTTGTGGCCCATCCATTTTGCAGCACTTATTTTAGGAGGAAGCTTATTGTTAAAAGGGCGTACATCCGTCCGTAAAATTAAAGACAAACTGCCAAATATAGGCCGTTCGTCAAGCAATAAGCCAGGTGATAAATAATGCGAATTCTAGACGTTTATATTGGAAAAATCATAGCCTCAACCACTTTTTTAACCCTGGCAGTTTTTGTAAGCGTCAGTGGCATAATTAAATTTGTAGAGCAAATGAAAGCGGTTGGTCGGGGTGATTATGACTTATCTCATGCTGCTTTATATGTTTTGTATTTTATACCAAGAGATGTGGAATTGTTTTTCCCTATGTCAGCGTTAATTGGCGGCTTGATAGGTATTGGAATGCTGGCTAGCCATAGTGAACTGGTGATAATGCAAGTGGCTGGTTTATCTCGTTTTGATATTATAAAGTCAGTAATGAAAACGGCATTGCTATTAATTTTAGTGAGTATGGCTATCGGTGAATGGTTTGCCCCCGTTGGTGAAGCCAAAGCTAAAGAAATACGTGCACAGGCAATATCGGGTGGCAGTTTAATTTCTTCAAAAAGTGGTACTTGGGCGAAAGACGGCGACTACTTCGTGCATATTGGTGAAGTTGAAGATACTGGTACTTTAAAAGACATTCAAATTTATCGATTTAATGAGCAACTTAAACTGTCTAGTTGGCTTTCGGCTTCCAGTGCTAAATATGTTAATGATGCCTGGTTGTTGAACAACGTTGTAGATACCAGAATTACAGACAAAGAAGTAAAAAGTCAGCACCATGAAACGCAAGTTTGGTCTTCATCGTTAACACCAGATAAATTAGGTGTTGTATCAGTAAAACCCGAATCACTTTCAATTGGTGGTTTGATAAATTATTTGGAATATTTAAAAGCTAACGGACAAGACAGTAGCCGGTACACCTTAGCTTTTTGGCGTAAAATTATTCAGCCTGCTACGGTTGCTGTGATGTTGTTGGTGGCATTATCCTTTATTTTTGGCCCGCTGCGCTCAGTATCAATGGGTGCAAGAATAATGATGGGCGTATTCACCGGCATATTATTTTTCATCAGCAATCAAGTATTGGGCTCACTGAGTTTAGTTTATCAATTCCCACCTATTTTAGGTGCCATTATGCCCAGTATAATATTTGTTAGTGTGGCTATTTATTTTATGAAAAAACAGCAGATATAAAAAGTACTCAAAGATGGGTTATCCGCAACTGTGACCCACCCTCTAAAGTCGTCCTTTATTAGCATCTAACGATAAAACAACAACCTCCGTTTTGGTTAAACGATCTTGTAAACTCAGTTTATTTTTTCGATCAAATAAAACAATAATATTGCCAAACCCCAGTAACGTTGGCAGAAAACGCTTAACAGCTGTTGTTTTGCTGATAAGTGAACCATCTTGGTTCTGTACACGTAAGCGCCAGGCCTTCATACCTAATGTTTGGCCTGAACGTGTCCAGAACCAAACAAAGAAAAACGCCACACAAGCTAAATTCCAGCCATAAATACAAACACTGTAAAGTAAAGATGAACGCTGTAAATCAATAGGATGGATGTAGCCATTCATACTGATAACACCGAACGTTATCAATAAATTAAAAAACAAAAACGAAAGTGCTCCGGCAACCATATATACAGCAATAGATAGAAGTAGATCATAAACCCATGAGCCGAAACGACGACGAAAACCAGCACGGGGAAAGTGTTCATTATTATTGGAAGGTAAAACAGCAGCGGTTGTTGAAGACATAGATTGCACTCGGAAAAGGTGTACTTGAAAAAAATGCGTACTCGAAAATTTTCGTTAGTCTATCAAAATGCCAACTAAAGTATATGGGCGAGTTAATTAATGTCACTAATATAGAAAATAATGCTCAAAATAAGTTAAGTTGTACTGTTTATATTTTAAGGGAAATATTGGGCGATATAGTTAAGAAATCATTTAAGTAGAAAATAGCTAGTAGTTAGGTTCTTCCCCCATTTAAGTGGGTTCTAGTCTTGGCTGTATATGGTAAAAAAGAAACCTCGGCTCTGCTGGCTTCTTTACTTTTAGCGTTTTAAAAGCTAGGTCAATATCAACCAAGAATTGTTCATAAGTTATAAAAAGCTATAAAATTGAAATTATGGTGGTTCTTTAATGGTTGGTTGACAGGATGTGTTTAAATTCAGCTTTCTAATTTGTTGGAATTATGGAATATTACGTAAAATTAAATAATTATTAAGGAACGGACATTTATCTATCATGCATCGACAAGTGATAAATGCTAAATTGTTATATTCAATGAGGAATAAAATGATATTTTCGGGTGGTTGCCTATGTGGTGCATTAAGATATGAATCGAAGGAAAAAGCCATAGAAACAGGGTATTGTCATTGTACCATCTGTAGAAAATCAACAAGTGCACCTTTAGTGGCGTTTGCCTCATTTCCTATTGAAAGTTTTTTATATACTAAAGGAACTCCATCAATCTACCAATCTTCTTCAACAGGAACGAGAGAATTTTGTAGCAAATGTGGTACTCAAATATGCCACAGAGAAATTGATAATCCAGAAACGGTAGATGTTAATTCCGGAACATTAGATGACATAAGTTCTGTACCACCTAAGTTTCATATCTATACCCGTAATCATTCAAGATGCAGGTTTTGAAGCGTTTTAAAAGATTATCTACTGCGTTGCTTTCATTCCCAATAGCCAGCTATTGCTCAATCAAGCGCCTTTTAGATAAACTTTTAAATTCACTTCAAATTCCTGTATCTTGAATGACCACGGGTATATACAAAAGATAGCGTTCCATGGTTAGAAGTAAATGACGAACTACCCAGATACAGTAAGGGGTCTTTGTAGAAAAATTTAATTTCAACTTTTCCCGTAATTACTTGACTCTAATTATTACAATGAACTTTATATAAGTGTTAGACGCAGTAACTGCGGGCAGTTCAGACAATAAAACTTCTCATAAACTTGGTATAACTCGTGCTGTGTTCAGTTACTACAGGACCGAGCGTAAAACACCATCTGATTAAATTTTTGATAAAATTGCAATAATTGCTAATTTAACATCGGCAAAAGTCCACCTTGCTGCATATGCTGAAAAGATACATAACCCAAGGTTGCAGACGAATTCAGATACTTTGCTTCGCATTAAATTACACATATAAAATTGCCGCTTTCGCAACATTTTGTTGTTAGCTGAAAAATATAGATAACTTGAACACGCTGGAAATTTAAACAAATTTCTAATTTTAATAAAACTAACTTGATGAATAATTAGACAACCCTTTAAAAACAAGGGTGTTGGTTGAATAAAAGCTTTACATTAAGTAAATATACTTCGTATAATGCACGCCTCTTCTACTTATGTGAACCAAAGTATTAGGGTATTGTATGAACAACCAGTTAACGTTAGCCTACAATATAAAGAATTAAATACCTTTATGGGTTATTGAGTAATAAATCGCTCAGGAACATGTGAAGGTTTGCAAAGAATGAAGCATTTTTTGCAATAAAAGTTTAAGCCGGTGTGGTGAAATTGGTATACACGACGGATTCAAAAATGAACGTGTCTTTACGTAACCTTTTGAATTAATGACAGAATAACGCTTAAATAAACTTGCAAAGTTTTGCAAAGAATAAAGTTTAATTAGTCTAAGGAATGGGCTAAAAAGTTTTCAAAGAAATAGATTTTTTATAATGAAAAAATACTTCTTTGCAAACTTAATTATTGGCTACAAGCCTTTGCCGGTGTGGTGAAATTGGTATACACGACGGATTCAAAATCCGTTGTCGAAAGACGTGGCGGTTCGAGTCCGCCCACCGGTACCATTATTTTGAAGCCATCTATAACTAGTGAGAACTAGCTATAGATGGCTTTTTAGTTTTATACTTCCAAAGACTTCTGTCATTAATTATTGATTGATTATTGCCCTCTAAAAGTTAATTATGGTTATGTGTGTCGGGCTTCTCAATTCTTAGGGAAGAAATAACCGAATAGAAATAAAGTTACTTCTCAATTATAATAATTATAAAATATAGCTTGTAGAGACTGATGAAAAAAAATAAAGAGTTATTCTTAATTGAGCCCTCGAATAAAGCAGATGCTTCTACTCTTGCGAGGATTTTTTCATCTTCCGTTTTTAATGAGTTAGCTAAAAAAGGTTCCTCATCCCTTTTAAATTCTATCATTAAAGAGTTGAACATAGAGCAATCATCATTTAGTAAATTAAGTGACTTATTTGATTCCGCCTATAAGTACCTTCAAGTTGTATACCGTAATGAGTACTTATATAAAAATACAATTACTAATAAATTGCTTTTAGGTAAGCATTCTTTGAACACATCGAAGATGCTAACTGAATTTAGAGTCTCGTCGAGTAAAGCTGATGTGTTGATTCTTAACGGTACCTCACATATATATGAAGTGAAGACAGAGTTAGATAGTTTAGAAAGGTTAGAACAACAAGTGGAAAATTATTCTAAATTTGCTGAGCATGTCCATGTTGTTACTTCAAAAGGTCATTTAGACAAAATATTGAATAATATGCCCACGAATATTGGGGTTATTGAATTAACAACTAAAAATACTTTGAAAACAATCAGAAAGTCAGAATCTAACATGGAGAGGCTGTCTTCTTCAGTTATATTCGAATCACTTAGACAATCTGAATATTGCAAGATAATTAAAAAACACTTTGGATCTCTTCCTGAAGTATCAAATGCGCTTATGTTTAAAGAATGCCGAAACCTTTTTGATAAACTTCCTCATAATGAATGTAATAAGTTGGTAGTTGATACTTTAAAACAAAGAAACGCTACTGATTACCAAAGGGCATTTGTCGAATCTGTACCAGAATCATTAAAAGCAATGGCAGTATCAACACATTTCAGTAAAACTCAAATAAATAATTTGTCCTATTCCCTTTCAAAGGGCATAATCTAAGGTATTGATAAAGCGTTCAATTATTTTAGAGGGAGGTTCTAGTGTATTATCCATATTTTCGAGGGAAACAAAACGAATTAATCTTATTAAGAGAAAATTCAGAGCTTATCTCTAAATCTGATATTGTGCCTATCATTGAACCAGTTAAATCCAACATTAACCCAATTAATAAAAGTTTAACTTCATTAATTGCTTCTAATGCAAATTTCATTGTAATTATTAATCCTCGTTATGGTGATTTTTCACATTCAAATGAAGAGCTTAGGGAAGGTGTTTTTACAGAAGAAATGTTGCGATATAAGAACCTAATAATAGGTTATATTTGTGATGAAAATACTGAGCTTGCACATTTAACTTCCTTTCTTGATGACTACCAAAACCAAAATATCGCACTTATTCATTACGGCTATTCAAATGGCAAAGCTTTAAGTGAATCAATTGCGCCATTTAATAATGTTAAAGTTCATGTGTTTATCGAAGAGCACGCCCAAAAAAGGTATAGAAGGAATTTTAATAATGGAATTGAAAGAGTTTTAATTAGAGATGGATTTCGTAAAAGAAGCAATAGAGAACATCCATTTAAAGAGCATTTTTCAGAACTTCACATAATGTTTGAAGAGGAAGGAATGCAAGGTTTTGGTGATTTCTTAATTAATGGTGATGATTATTCAGAATCGGGGGGCCCAGCATACGCAATTGCTATCCACCTAACTTTTCTTGAGCCTGAAGATGATGATGATATGTATATAAAGCATTATGTATCAGATAGAAACAACTCTCCAGCCGACCCCGGAGGGAAGTTCTTAGAAGCATTATATAAACTTGTTGTTGATTTAGACAAAGATAAGAAAATGTTTCATTCTAATGCTGTTAATGAATTTAAAGCCCTTAAAAATAGAGATCACTATCCAGGTTTAGGCTCCATTAAAAAACTATCTATGCAGCACCATATTGAGTTATTAGCAAATTTTTTTAAAGGCTGATATTAATGAACTGTTGCCAAAATTGCTTTGACTGTGAATTTATTAGTATACACATTAGTTTGAAATCTCAATTTGTTGGTAAATGCGAGCTATGTGGTGGTGAAGAGGTCAACTTAATTGACTCCTTAGATTTAACAGATCTATTTACACCTTTATTTGAATTATATAAACCAAATGAATCGGGATTACCTCTGCCTGATTTAATCAGAAATGACTGGAAGTTATTTTTGACTGTTTCTAATGATAGACTGATCTCTATATTTAGAGGAATGATATATGGTGATGAAGAATTAAAACTTCTTTATAGTCCAGTAGTAAAAGCAGAAGAATTATTTAATTGGGATGCGTTTAAAGAAGAACTAAAGCATGAAAATAGGTTTTTTCCTGTATCGTTTCCAGAGCAACAAGAATTAAGTCAATTGTTGAGCTACCTCTCCTTAAAAACTGAAATTGGCAGCACAGTTTTTTATCGAGCAAGAATAAATAAAATCCCAGACGAAGTTTACCCTGTGACAGAAATGGGAGCCCCACCTAAAGAATTGGCGACAAGTGGGAGAGCAAATTCTGTTGGAATATCGTACCTCTATGTCGCTTCCACTGATAAAACAGCAATTTCGGAAGTAAGACCTCATAAGGGGGATATTTTAACGTTAGCCATGTTTAGGGAAATAAAAGAGCTAAAGTTAGTAGATTTGAGAAATCCTAGAGCCAGTATAATACCGTTTCGCTATTCAGAAACGAGCCTAAAAAATGCGTATAAAGGTTTGAGTCTACTTGAGACATTAGGTGATGAATTGACAAAGCCAGTTTCTCAACATAAAGCTCAACTTGAGTATTTATCTAGTCAATATTTATGTGAATTTATAAAATTTCAAGGCTATGATGGAGTGATTTATCAAAGTGCACTTGGTGGCGGTGATAATTATGCAATATTTGAACAGGGCTACTTAGAAGCTATTTCGGTAGATTTAGTTGAAGTCATATCCTTAGATGTTAGGCATAAAAATAAACATTTTAAGTAACTAGATCTTACTTTAACTTTAGGTTAGGTCACATCGGCACTAACCGTTATCTCAAACACCTTTGACACAGTGGCATAGTAAATAAAGTTTTGCTCCCATAGCTGATACATCTCCGCAGCCTGTTCAATTGGAAATGTACCAAATAAGTTCTGAAAAATGCCAGCCTGAAAGTCAAAATCTAGATCTTTGGCAAGCTCAGCCATATAACCACTACGAACATAACAAAAGTCGGTAATGTAACAAAACCGCCAGCCATCACCATCATTTTCCAATCGTATTTCTACAGGATGATAACCGCCACCATCGGCGCTGTAGTTTGGATCTCTAAAATTAATAGTAACGACATTTTCATTTTTATAAAGTGCCAATAAGTCAGCAATATAAAGCGCGAAATGTGGCGATACGGGCAGGGCTAAGCTTTCTCGTTTAATGCAAATAGTCATTATTTTATTCCGTTGAATTGTAAAGTAGGTATTTCAAGTAGTCAGAGAAGAAGTAGGCAGGTGCCGTTGTAATGCTTAGTTGATAATTAGGCACCTGCACATGAGTTAGTAATTACTTTTTACTGCCTTTATTAATCGGTGGTATGGGAGTGAGGAATTTATCTAATTCTCCTGCCACAACAGCCTTGATAACAGTTTCAATCGTCGGCACCAAGTTTTCTAGGTCGCCAACATCAATAGCATGCATGCCTTTTTGTAATTCTAGCGCCTTATTACCGTGACGTACTTCTAAGAAATACCGATTGTTTCGCTTGTAAAACCATGCCTTGATATTCTTCGGAACACTTAATTTTTCACGAAGTTTTGTTTCAGGATTCATCTGCCATTTTTCTTTGTAATGGGTATAAGTTTCTCCTGCTACATGCGCCTGTGCCATAGGTTTTTGTACATCAAGCTTAGTGAGGAGCCGTTCTTTATTTTTTAACAATGGGTTATGTTTTGTATTTTCTGGGCGTGCGATAACCTTGAGCGAACCCAATAATGATTTAGTCATGGTGTGTACCTTTTGCTGGTTGTGAATGTGGTTGTGTCAGTTGGTGTTGCTGTTAAATATTTTTTAGCGAATAAAGCCAATAGATTGCGAGGGCATTTTACGCTGGTTCTCTGTTACCAATATATCTACCGCCTGTTGATGACTCATTGGTTTGGCACTAAATTGATTACGCCTTTTAATAATGGCGAAATCGCCGGGCGTTAACATGGTCAGTTGATTAAGTTGTCTATTTACCTCCTTAGTGATTGTTTTGCAGGCACTGGTTTTATAGGCATTGGTTTTGTAGGTAAAAAAACGTCAGGGGTCAGAAAAAACGTCAGGGGTCAGGTCGCTTTTTAAAAACGTCAGGGGTCAGGTCGCTTTTTAAAAGTAGTAAGCTACACTTTAAGCATGACCAGACCAATACGAATTGAATATGAAAACGCGTTCTATCATGTAATGAATCGTGGGAGAGGACGTCAAAATATTTTTCATGAGGAAGTTTAATATCAAACTTTCTTAGATATCCTTAAGGATGCTTGTGAGCGTTTTAATTGTATTGTTCACGCTTATTGCCTTATGGGGAACCATCACCACATCTTAATCGAAACACCTAAATCGAATTTAAGCCGGGTTATGCGGCATATCAATGGTGTTTACACTCAAAAGTATAATCGGTTAAAAAGGACCGATGGGCCATTATTTCGTGGTAGATTCAAAGCCGTTTTGGTCGACAGTGACACTTATTTAGTGCCGTTAACCCGATACATTCATCGCAACCCTATTGATATGGAAAGCCCTTTGGTTGTAAAGTTGGATGATTATCGTTGGTCTAGTTACCCTTCATTTGTAGGTATTGCAGAGCTTCAAAGCTGGTTAGAACGAGATAGAACCTACGCCATATTGGGCCATCACGATCGTTGTGAAGGATATCGAAAGTTTGTTGCCAACGGGGTTGATGAAAACATGGCCAATTTTTATAGTACAAACAATTGCGCGACAATTATTGGTGATCAAGGTTTCAAAGAATGGATTTATGATGAATTATTACCTGAATTGAAACTTGAACAAAAAAGTCGCTTAGTACACCCTGATACGGGCTTGGCTGAAGTGGTTCAGGGTGTTTCCTGTTTTTATAATTGTTCGGTTAGTGAGTTAACAGTTGCAATACAAGGAAAAGCCAAAAACGAGAAAAGAAAAGTTGCAATGCACTTATGTCAAGAGTTAGCAGGGGCGAAATTATCAACAATAGCGGAGTACTTTAATCTTACTGCTATCGGCTCAGTGAGTAGTGCAACCCATCAAATCAGACAAGAACGTCAAAATGACGAGGCATTTGAGCGTAAAATTGTAAGTATTATTAAAAATATCAATAAAAAAGCGACCTGACCCCCTTAATTATTTATAAAAAAGCGACCTGACCCCCTTAATTATTTAATCTGCTGAAAAACCACTAGAAAATGAATTTGTTAATCTACACACAAAACGTCCCGGAAATGCACTATTTCCCTATAAACGCTCTTTTATTAAAAAAATCGTTTTTAGCTGTTATGAACTTTAAATCATCAATATCGTTATGAAGTGGGTTAACGACTATTATTGACTCTAGACCTTCGGGAGTTGCTACACTTGGAACTTTTAAAAAAAGTTCTTTCGCACAAGCCAACCACTTTGCACCAATATCTTGAGTACTTTGCGGGTAAGGATAATCAGCCCAATCACTGGGCAAATCATTTGGTGAAAGTTCACTATATTTAATATGATCGGAAATAGAATAAATACCCAACACTCTATTTTTCGGAATAAGCCTTGGTGAAGGAAAATAATTAGCCATTTCCAACATTGCCACTGATGCAGATAACGCGAAATAAAGAACGGGCTGACCTGGTAAGTTCCATCTTGCCCCTTCTTCAAAACTTGCCCCTTTACCAGTATAGTCCTCAACGTATATATCAGGCACAATCCGATAAATGTTCATTAAGTAAATTCGCCCCATTTCATTTTATTAAGCAGCTCTTTCACCATAGAACGACCCACGAAGGTATCTAATAGATCATTTGGTTTTTGATTATTCAAAGCAGGAATTCTTGTTTCTAGTAATTCCTGTGCCAATTCCATATCTTCGTAAAGCTCAAATGCTCGTGAGTATACGTCCAATACATCAAGCACTTCTTCTGATTGTTGAGTGCTTAATTGTTTACGCTGATAGAGACGACTAAGATTGCCAGATGTTGTTCGTAATGCTTTGCAGATAACATCTCTTTGATGTGGTAAAGTTTTTACAGTTTCTTTTACCAAAGCGCCAGAAATACCAGCTCTTATCACTGATAAATAACGCGTTTTATCACTAAATAGATTTGCAGGATATCCTGCATTCATCATTAAAGGCATTTGCATAATTTAAACCTCTTGTTAATAATACTTACATTGTAACCTAGATTGAGTATTTGACAACATCAATTTGATGATATAGGCGTAACTCATTATATTTATTAAACAAAATATTAAATCCAAAATAAAAAGCGAAAACACAAGCATATCTGATAAAGCCCCATTAATTAAAAGATTAACAATGGTTGAATACTCTTTTTCAAAGAGGTCACTGCGCAAATTGATAGTTGGAAGAAATGTAATGCGCTATGCCAATACATAATTTGGCAGATAACTGCGCTTTTAGAGTGGCGTTAACAGACGTATAACACGTCCTGAATATAGTATCGTTGCTTGAGAGTAGTCATTTTTAGAGTAGCAACAAAAAAGACTGATTTGCAAAGTTTTTGCAAAGTGTTAAATCGTGCTTATATCTTACTGTAATTACATAATAATTATAAGCGTGCTCTATTCAAAATCCGTTGTCGAAAGACGTGGCGGTTCGAGTCCGCCCACCGGTACCATTATTTAGAAGCCCTGCTCATTTTCTTTGTTAAGAGATGAGCGGGGCTTTTTTGTTTGCCCAGCTATGCTGGTAAACCCTTCCACTTGAAAGATAGTGGAGTCACCCTGGCTAAGGGGTGGCAAGGGCGTTACTGGCTAACGGAAGGGTCAGAAGGAATCCATAGGAAGTTAGAGGTAAACAACTAACCGTAACTTGTTTCGGCGGTATTGGTAAGCTTCCAAAATAGCGCGAAGCTCTATACTTAGTCAGACAAATATTGTGCTTGAGGGTGGAATTTCTAACAGGGAGCTAGTGCAGTAACTGGGGGAGACTAGCACTATATCATTCAGCACTGTACCCAATTAAAATCATTGGACATATCACTTCAAGAGGAGACTCAAGAGTGGCATGGGTGTGAGGTGGCAGATGAACCCGTAGTAGTGAGTAAGGCTAAGCCTGTGAAAGCCAGTAATGGTGTGGAGGATAAAACTAAGCCGATCTTTGCCAATTGGTATAAAGAAGCGATCGATTGTCAAAAGCATGGTGAGTTGTGAAGGGGTAAGTATTTTTTAAGTGCATGAACATCGTGAAATTGATGGGTAGTCCATAGGTGCGTTTTCCTAGAATTTAGAAATCAACCTGAAACATCTACAACTTGAACTGTAAATTAAACAATATCGCGCACAACCAGTTAAACGGGTAGAAATATCTAAAGACGATGGTGGTGTTAGATTGTTAGGAATACCTACAGTTCGAGATCAATGGTACAACAGAGATGGGAGGTTTTTTTCTTAGTTATAATAGCTCATATAAACATGTTAATTTGAAGTCGAAAATTGCGACCTCAAGTTCTGTTTTAGGCTTGTTCAATCCAGTTTTCAATGCGAATACCTTCCACACGTTTAAATTCACGCACATTATTAGTCACAACAATTAAACCTTGGCTTCTTGCATGACCAGCGATCATAGTGTCATAACACCCTATCTGATTACCTTGTGATTCAAGTTCAGCTTTAACTTGGCCGAATTGTCTTGATGCATGCTCATCAAAAGGTAATATTTCTAATCGAGCAGAAAAACCTTCTAATGTTGCTAGGTTCTTTTCTGTTTGCTCAGACTTTTCAGCACCACAAATTAGCTCACCCCAAGTCACCGAAGAGATACATACCTGACCTATATGCATATTAAAAAGACGCTTCAAGTGTGCTGGTTTTCGTTTAATAGTGAAAATACAAGTATCTGTATCGAACATGTACTTCAACATTAAAAAGACTCTCTTTTTTGAGTATCAGGCTGTGAACGTGACTCCATAAAATCATCAGACACACTGCTATTTTCAAACCATTCATCCCAAGCAGTCCCCGCTGGGGATATTATGCGAGTCATACCAATAGCCACGATATCAACGTCTTTAATGTTTTCAGGCATTTCTACGGCTTTAGGTAAGCGTACAGCCTGAGATTTATTACTTTTGAATATTCTTGTTTGAACCATAATACCTCCTACATATACAGTATGTATATACATGGTACACCCCCACCTAAATATGTCAATAATATTTATAGATTCGTTGTGGGCGTTAAATAATAAAAGCTTTTGTCCTGTTCACAACGTTTCTTGATTATTTATTAACCTAGCCACCCACCTCATGATTGAAGATAAATGAATAATCCGTCTTGAATATTGTGTCGTCGCTTGAGATTAGTAATTTTATAGTAAATAAATATAGGTGGGTGGCACCGTTAAATATTAAATATAGGTGGGTGGCACCGTTAAATATAGTAGGTGGCACCGTTAAATATAAGCTTTATCCTGTATCTACGAAGTTACCCTCGTGGGTAAAATGATTGTAAGGCACAAGGCCTGAACGAGTCGTGCAACCATCCCCAAAGTACCTGTTAATCCCGAAAAGACGACATTTCGCGACCTGACCCCGAGGTTCATTACCATACTCATATCACAGCATGAAGCTTATGAAGCTTATGACGCTTACAAAAAACTGATAAAAAGCTAATGAGCGCATAAAACGACCAATTTCCTGATAGTTTGTTTACATTTATGCTACAAGTGGTTATCTTATTTCACATCTCTGGCGACCAGCAAAGCCCGTTAAGTGGCTGTCGTTATTGGTATTTAAAAGGACAAGCGCTCACCGATGAGCAATGATAATAAGTGTGACAAAAAATCTAACGAAATAGTCTCAATATAACAAGAAAAAAATAGGAAAAAATATGTTACAACTAAATAAATTTAGGATGAGTAAAAATGTGCAGTGCCTTACTGCACTAATAGGGGCAACTCTTTTCAGTTCAACGCTCATGGCCTCGGAAAAGTGGGCTGTTTACGATAATCAAGTAACGGACAAAGCAAAGAATATTGCATTCACACATGAATTATTGGTCGTCAATGATCTGTGTGCGATCCCCGATCTGCCACTTCCACTTGAAGAGAAGCAAGAGTTGTGGGCGGATAATATGGATCCAACTTTAGCTTATGGTGAACTTCCAAAGGCATGTATGCCGTTCAGTTACGACAAGGATGCTGGCCTACTAACTCTGAACAGTGTCGACAATGATGCTGGCCTACCAGCTCAAATAGTGATCAATAAATCATTGGTTGAAGATTTTTATAACAATCAACCCATTGCGCAAAAATACCTTGACCTGTATTCTGTAGAGATTGCTGAAGCTCAGCAACGCGGCAGTTGCGGACAGTGGACACATAAACACAAAGAGATTAGGAATAAACAAGTCGATGTTGACAAAAGTGGTAGCGATAATCAAGGCGACTTCCAACAAAGCTGGAACTTTTCATTACAAGGGTCATTTAATGGTGACTTAGATTATAAGTATAAGAAAAGTAAATGGTATTTTGGCTGCCTCCCCTATAAAGCGAGACTAGTAAAAGCATCTTTAGTTAGCGTTAACCCACTAACGGCCACTGCCGATGCAAGCGTTAGTTACTCTAATAGTTGGTCAAAAGAATGGTCTAAATCTGTTGTGAACCTTCCCATTTGGTCTCAAACCTGGGGCATTCCATATGTAGCCGCCGTAAAAGTTGATCTTGACTTAGCCCTTGATATTGGTGCATCTCTTGCAGCCAGCGTTAGAGCTACGCTGGCCCTTGAATCTGCTTATACCATTACCGGGAATGTGAATATTCTTTGTGATTATGCAGATGGAGATGGTTGTAATGACAACTCAGTTTGGGACACTTCATCTGATCCGCAGCCGGTAGGTGCCATAGAACTCGAAGCATCTGCGCGAGTTTGGGCAAGAATAGAAGCAATCTTGGAAGGAAAGTTACAACTGCTTGGTTCATCGAACACTTTAGGTTATGCAAAAGCGGGTGCGGAAATCTGGGTAGGCGGCAATTTTTGGGGCTACTACGGTAACACTTGTGGAGACGGTAACGGTGATGGTACCAATGAATTGATTTATGGTGCGCTGGTAAGCCTTAATGCAGGTACTGATTTTTGGTTTGCTATTGGTGGTCAACTATTGTCGGATCAAGTATGGAATTACCCCAACACGGTTTCATTAGGAAATTATGATCTATTATCACCTTCAACGGCTTTAACGCCCATGATTTCCGGCGCTACTGAGGCTGAATTTGGCGACACTAAATCATACACTTTTAGCATGCGTCCTTGTCTTCCTAGTCATTTTGACGTATCAGTGGCCGTTCAGTTGAGCGCAGACGTTGATGGCACTTCATCCGTTGTTTCTGAATCAGAAATTACATTGAGTACGACTGGGGGATCACAAACCGTCGAAGTAACCTTTACCGATGGCGGATCTGGCCATGTTAATGCCACTATTAATGAGTTTGACACAGAGCAAACACTAGAGGTTGAGGTCGCTAATTCTATTATACCCGACGCTGAGCTACGATTTTCGACTGTTCAATCCATCTTCTTGAAGTCTACTGGTATATTCGTTAATGCTAACATCGTCAACGACCATTCAGCCCCCGTTTCAGATATTGAATATGAAGTGCTACTGAGTCGTAGTGATACTAGATATGGCCTCGGTGATATTTCACTGGGTCATTGTTATGTAAAAAATGCTCAGATTTCAAATGGTAGCTCTGTAAATTGTTCGGGTATTTTCGATTATCCTGCTAATCTCTCGGGTTATTATGTTATTTACATAAAAGTGGACAGTCACAAAGTCTATACTGAATTAGATGAAGATAACAATATATATGTAATAACCAGTAAACGATTAATAAATACTTCGCCTTTTCAACTTTATCCGTAACTTGGATATTGACTCCAGTTGGCCATGAGTCAAAGGGGTCAGGTTACTTGTTCAATATACAATGGTTTAAAACCGTTGATTATTGATCAAGTGACCTGACCCCCATTCCTTTAGAACAAGTGACCTGACCCCCATTCCTTTTAAAGGGGGGCAGGTTGCTTTTATAAGGATACTTTTTTTCACGTTGATAGGACGACGAAATCTCAAAAACAACTTTCCTTTTATGATGCTGTCGTTTAAATCCCTAACCTCGCCTTAACCCGTAGCCTGTCTTGTTTAATCTTATATTAACCTAGCCACCCACCTCATGATTGAAGATAGACGTATAATTCGTCTTGAATATCGTGTCCTTGTTTGAGAGTAGTCATTTTTATAGCAGACAATAAAAATCACTAATTTGCAAAGTTTTTGCAAAGTGTTTAAATGTTCTTGTATCTTATTGTAATTAAATGATAATTATAAACACGCTCTATTCAAAATCCGTTATCGAAAGACGTGGCGGTTCGAGTTCGCCCACCGGTACCATTATATGAAAGCCCTGCTCATGCTCTTTATTAAGAGATGGGAGGGGCTTTTTTATTTCATCTTGCCACTTGCTTTACAGGTTTCTAAAATCAATTACTATGACCCTTTTGATTCCTACGACCCCTTTGATTACGGAATATTACGAGAATAGACATTTGCTGAATGGGCAATGGTTAGTTCTGTTCAGGAATTATTGTAAACCGTTGAAGAATAGCTTTTATTGTCCTAATTCGCCAAGTTAACAATCCCCCGAAACTACAGGCAACTAATTGCAGCAAAACAATCTCAGCTAATAAAACACGGAATTAAAATTTGATCAGTTGTATTTTATTGCCAGTTCTAGCCTATAAACTCACACTTAGGGGGTTCGTATGGGCGGTTCATATTCGTAGCTATCGTTACCCAGATTATAAATTGCATCTATATTATCAATGTTAAATTTCGCATCCCATGGATCCAATTTGGATTCTGTTGCATCCAAATAAGGTTTTTCACCAGGGTTGAGCTTTTGCCATTCCGACCAAATTCTATCGATTTGAGCATGATGCATCCAGAATATTGGATCTTTTGGTAACACCATTGCATTGGCCATATCGCCACCGATCCAATCAAGTCCAGCGTTGTGTTGCCTAGATTCAAGTTGCTGCGAAAATATATAATAATCGCTATACTCAACAAATATTGACCATTAATTCTCAAAAATTCTTATTTTCAATGTTTGCTGAATAGAAAATCTGAGGTTAGAAGATATTATTGGCCTAAAATAAGTACAACATAGTATTTATTCTACTTATACGCAGAAGGCTTCACATTTGCTAACAAAGTAATATCAATTGTATTTAGTAAGTGTTCTATATTCAGTGAGGATAAATTTTCAATAGCAAGGACCATAATTATTCAGGGCATGGATGCCCGTAAGTAGATAATGCAGGAGCAATTATTGAGCAATAGCGGGCTATTGGGATTGAATGCAACACGGCTACTAGACATTTTGACCATCTGAATATTATCACTTATTTAATAAAATTGGAATATTAGCAGTTCCCGTTTTTATTGCCCTGGATAAAGATGCCTGACAAATAGGGAATCTTTGCTGTGAGGCTATTGCTTAAATTAAACCGGCTGTATATTCTTGTTTTTCTTTAAGCAATGGAAGTTAATAAAAATAATAACGACAGCCGTTTCGATCGCTCTGTTGGCATCAAGCGCACTTGCTTTAACCAGCACCAGCGTCCTGGCCAATCACCACAAAAAGGGTCACCATGTTAACCTGACGAAACTTGATAAAGTGATTGCGGCACAGTCAGATAAGAATAAATTGCGTAATAAGTATCGTCATCCAAAGCAAACTCTGGAATATTTTGGCATTGCACCGGGCATGACTGTTGCCGAAGTGTTACCTGGGGGCCATGGTTGGTATTCTAAAATTTTACTGCCTTATTTAGGAGCCAAAGGCAAGCTTATCGGGGTCGATTATAACATGGATATGTGGAAAGTATGGCGAGGAGACGGAAAAGATAGCGCCAAATTTCTTGAGGGCCGCAAGACATGGGCAGAAGATTGGCTTGAAGACGTAAAAGAGTGGAAGACAAAGGGTAGTGCAAGCGTGGGTGCTTTCGCCTTTGGTGCCATGCCTGAAAAAATTCAGGGCAGTATTGATGCCTTTCTCTGGATCCGTGTTATTCATCATATTAATCGCTTTGAAGATAAGGGTAGCTTTCGCATGCCTGCGCTAAAAGAAATGTATGCATCCCTTAAACCGGGCGGCATAGTTGGCATAGTTCAGCACAGATCACCAGAGAAAAATAGCGACGAATGGGCCTTGGGCGATAATGGTTATGTTAAACAATCAGTAATAATACAACTTATGAAAGCGGCGGGTTTTAAATTAGTCAGCGCCAGTGAAATTAATGCCAATGTTTTGGATATACCTAGCGAAGATGATTTAGTTTGGCGTCTGGCTCCGGCACTTTCAACCAGTCGTGATGATCCGGCTAAACGTAAACTAATGGAAGCTATCGGTGAAAGTGATCGCATGACATTGAAGTTCCGCAAACCTAAATAATTATCCTAGCTTAACCGTAATCCCATTCGCTCTGCAGGGTCGGACCTATATAACCGATTGAATAAATTAATAATTAGCTTCCTATAGAGCGAATAAACAGGCTTAAAGGCACCTTTTGGAGTACAAAATCAAATCCATAAGGAAGATATTTTAGGTTATAGTCCTTCATACTACCTACATTTCTATTATTTCATAATTAGAATGAATCGTGGGAGGGGGCGTCAAACTATTTTTCATGAGGAAGTTTACTATCAAACTTTCTTAGATATCCTTGAGGGTGCTTGTGTGCGTTTTAATTGTATTGTTCACGCTTATTGCCTTATGGGGAACCATTACCACCTCTTAATAGAAACACCTAAAGCGAATTTAAGCCGGATTATGCGGCATATCAATGGTGTTTACACTCAAAAGTATAATCGGTTAAAAAGGACTGACGGGCCATTATTTCGTGGCAGATTCAAAGCCGTTTTGGTCGACAGTGACGCTTATTTAGTGCCGTTAACCCGATACATTCATCGCAACCCTATTGATATGAAAAGCCCTTTGGTTGCAAAGTTGGATGATTATCGTTGGTCTAGTTACCCTTCATTTGTAGGTATTGCAGAGCCTCAAAGCTGGTTAGAACGAGATAGAACCTATGGCATATTGGGCCATCACTATCGTTTTGAAGGATATCGAAAGTTTGTTGCCAAGGGGGTTGATGAAAGCATGGCCAATTTTTATAGTAAAAACAATTACGCGACAATTATTGGTGATCAAGGTTTCAAAGAATGGATTTATGATGAATTATTACCAGAATTGGATTTAAGCAAAATAGTCGCTGAGTACACCCTGATACGGGCTTGACTGAAGTGGTTCAGGGTGTTGCCTGTTTTTATAATTGTTCGGTTAGTGAGTTAACAGTTGTAATACCAATTGTATTAAGTTAGTGGTCAGGGTTCGATGAGGATAAATTTTCAAGAGCACAGTTTTTTTGTTCCAGACA
>JABSOI010000035.1 GCA_013216015.1 Alteromonadaceae bacterium
TATGGGCGTTTAGTCATTCTAAATAACCCTATCTAGTGGTGTTCAAATTGTGCCAGTGGGACGTCCGCAGTAGACATTCGTTTCTGGATGGGCACTAGCTAGTACTCGCCATATAACCTCTGATCAATTTTTGCGCGGTTTTATCGTCTACCCCTTCGTTCCAACCAAAGTCTCTGGTTTTACTTTTGTATTCATCATTATCAAAGGCAGCTTTTGCCCCAGCTGGAAAATAGGCCAATTTGCCGGCATCTTCTGGATACATATCAAAATACTTTTTCGGGGCAATCCAAGGCATATGCGGCCTTGCAAAGCCACTGACGATCATAAAGGGTTTGCTTTTATCTCGCTTATTTTTAATGAAATCAACAACATCTCTAGCAACTTTTCCATCGTTCAATAATTCATCAGGACCATCAACCGCGGCATACATCAGTGCCCCAGGCCCTGCACCCTTATCTTTGTAAATTTGAATTTGATCTGCACGGCCACCCATTTCTACAATTCGTTTTAAGATATCTGGGCCACCGTCTTGAGTTTTCCCCCAAAACTTACCGGCTATATCCCAAGACGATCTGTCACTAGCAGGTATTTTTCCGTGATATAACTTGCCGCGCGAGGCTGTCCAGTAACCATTATCTTTTAACACACTAGGCCAGGTAGTTTGCTTTACAATTAATTTTTGATGTTTGTTATCTTTCCAATTATCCGCTTGCAGATCAAAACGAATGCCAGTAAGCATCGATGCTCTTGAGGGATTGCACAAAGGATAACTGACATACGCCCTATTAAAGCGAACAGCGTCTTTGGCAAACGCATCTAGATTTGGTGTTATCGGCTCTGGCTCACCATAAGCACCAATCAAGGGTCTTAAGTCATCAAAGGCAATAAATATAATATTTGGCTTTTCTTGGGCTTTGATTTTTGCATTTTCTTGGGGTTTTTCTTGAGAATAAACGCCAAAGCAAATCAATAATGAAGCAAAAGCTAAAATAGCTTTCCCCTTAAATATAAACTTCATATTTGTCTCTCTTTTTTGAAATTGATCATGCAAATTCAGGTCGGAATTTATTTATTAGCAAAGCATTATTCCTATCGGGTCTCATAAAGGCTGTAGCCAACTTTTCTTACCGCCTCTATCGTTTCAGGGTAAGGCGTATCAGTAATATCCACTAAGCCAATTTGATAATTCTCGCCATCACCTCGCCCTGTAATGGCTTGAGCACGATATTGGAACCAATGCGTACCAACAAACAACGGATTGTTTAAGGCACTTTTTACATATTCATAATAGTGTTGCGCCCGTTCTTGTTGGCTTGAAACGGCTTGTAGACCTGTGTGAAAAACGCCTCTATCCATAGCGCCAAAATGAAATTCGGTCGCCATTAACGGTTTAGTTAAGCCTTTTGCTCTTGTAGTAAAGTCGTTTAAATTGCGGTGATATAGATTGTAAGAAATAACATCGGCATATTTTTCCGCCGCTCTTAATACCACTTCATTGGTATCACCATGAACACGACTGCCAAGGTACAGATGATTAGGATAAACGCTTTTCACACTGTCACGACAAATCCGATAGTATTGGTTGACCATTTGTTGATAGAACCATTTACCGTCGTCACCAATGGTTTCATGGCCTAATTCTTTTCTATTCGCTAACAGCGCATTGAATGATTTAAATTGTGTGCTCCATACCGCATTTAATTTGTTGATATCACCATATTTATTTTTTAAATGGTCGACAAAAAACAATTTGGCAGGTTGGTTTTTCTTGGCACTGGTAATGATCTTTGCATAAGACCAGTCTTGATAAAAATGTAATTCATTATCGACAAAAAAGCCGATATTCCAAGGTGATTCTGCATTTTCGCTACGTTTTTTTTCAATTAAGGCTTGTTTAATTTTCTTAGCGAAGTTCTTATCCCAAGGGTCTGGAAACTTTTCATCCAACATGTTGCTTTTATAATGAACTGCGACAGTAAAAGGCGTTTTATTCTCACCCGTGTTTTCAGGTTGCGACCAATTACCGTAGGTATTCATACCCCAGCTTTTAAGGCGTTGATGGTTACGCTTTAGCGATATTTCTTTCCAGTTTTTTCCATACTTTCTAAATAGGTTTGCTTGGGTAAAATCAAAACGTTCATGTGCATAAAAACTTCGGTACTCACCCCATTTACTGGGTAGGTCTTTAAAATAATGTGCTCGGCCAGTTATTAAGGTATTTGCGCCTTTATGACCAATACCCGTGACACCATGAGACCAAAATAAGTAACCGTCTGGATCAACAAACCACCACTTACCCTTAATTTGTTTAGTATAAAAATACCCTGTAGCTTTTTGTTTCGGACCTTTTAACCAACCGCCCCACTTTGAGCGATTTTCAGGTGCAGGATTTGCTTTTAGATCAGCAAGTTCTTGTTGCTCCCTTTTGTGCCATTGTTTAGCATTTTTCAGCTTACCTGGGTATTGTCCTTGTAGGTATTGACCATATTGATCGACAAAAGGAAATGATGTTGGTTGTGGGTAGTCATATAGTTGGTCATACGTGAAAGGAATTATATCTTTTACCAGGTACGAGGCTTTGCTCGGTACTTCACTAACAATAGGCTTATTTTTGTTTAATACCGCGAAGCTAATTTTATCTATGTTCGCTATATCGATACCTTTCCAATTAGACATAACACCATTGGGCCCGGATTTCATTTTTATAATCAGAGGATAGTCACGTTCAAACGCTTCGCTCGTTATATAGAAATAAACTAACAAGTCTTTTGTTTCGCCAGGGTCTAGGTAAATTGAATTATCGATAAATTGCCATTTTTCACTTTTTTGCGAAAAAAGTTTAACTTCCGGGATTACCCTTTTGTCACTGGTGTTTTGTAATACGACTTTTAAACCATGATATGGAGATAAATCCCATGTGTTATTTTTTACTGGAACTAGGTTAACCACGCTGCCTTTTTGAGCTTTTAAACTAATTTCTAGTTGCGAGTTGTCTGTCAACTTTGCTGCCGCTTTAACGCTTTTAAGTTGAATGTTTTTAGTAACTAGTAGTGATTCTGCTTGGGCTAAAGATGGTATTAATAAACAAACAAAAAATACAAATATTGTTGAGGGATGTTTAGACTTAAAACCTTTCACTATAGAACTCCAAACTATTAATATTCAATGATAAAAAACGCTCCTATTTCGGAGCGTTTAATTGTTTCAGATAATTTATTTTGCAGTTAACTTAATTGGTTTGATATTAAGTTCCTTGCTATATGCTCCGACGATAATATCGCCCGTTTGGCCTTTAATAGTGCGAATAATTAACAGTGCTTTTCCATTAAAAGCGCGGCGGTAATCTGCTATAAATGGCTCTATGGTTGCGGAGTCACCATTACCGACTGCGGCTACTTCTGCAGCGCCTGTCACGGTAAAGTGGATCAGGTTGTCTGCATCAGGCACTAGTTGACCATCTTTGTCGAGCACATCAACGGTGATATAAGCTAAGTCATAACCATCGGCGCTAAGTTCGGTTCTATCTGCTGTCAACTTAACTTGAGCAGGAAGGTCAGCAGTAAAAATTTGTTTTATCGCGACGGCTTTACCTGCGTTATAAGCAATTACTTTGATATCACCTGGCTGATATTCAACATCCCATACCAAGCGATACGGCGAGTCAAAGTGTTGGATGTCTTTTTTATACCGTAAGTCCACGGGAATGCGCATTTTATCAACGCCCTTCACTTTACGTCCTTGCGATACACCGTTAACGAATAGTTCTACTTCTTCAGCGTTGGTATAGGCGACCACAGGAATTGTTTCACCCGCTCGATTTGGCCAATTCCAGTGGGGTAAGACATGAACCATAGGCTCAGTTGTCCAACGACTTTGATATAAGTAAAATCGGTCTTTGGCAAAGCCTGCTAAATCAACCGCGCCAAAAGAAGAGCTACGTGCTGGCCAGTCGGCATTCCAATAAAATTTATCTCCATGATCACGCCCACCATAAGGAGTTGGTTCACCTAGATAATCAAAACCAGTCCAAATAAACTCGCCCATTACCGCAGGATTTTTATCTAATTCATCCCATTCAATATCAGGAATATAGGCCCAGTAAGGTGTATAAAGGTCATAACTACTGACATATTTAGACGGGTGCTTTTCTAAAGGTTTAACAGGAAATTGATATTCACCACGGGTACTAACCACCGATGAGGTTTCAGAGCCTAAAATGGGCTTGCCGGGATATATTTTGATAATGTCAGCATATTCTGTCGCTTTGTAATTAAGACCAATAATATCAATTTCATCCGCTATTTTACTGTTCAAAAATGCTGGATAGTCACTAAGTCCAGCTGTAACTAAGCGAGTAGGATCTGCTTTTTTAACAATATCAGTTAAGCGTTTAGCGTATTTCCAACCATCTTTTATCTTTTGTTCATAAATTTCATTACCTATACTCCACATGATAATAGAAGGATTGTTGCGATGAATTTTAACCATGTCAGTTAAATCTCGCTCAGACCATTCTTGATAATGTTTGTGATAGCCGTTTACTACGGTATGTTTTGCTTTTTTCCAGGTATCAAAGGCTTCGACTTGCAATAAAATGCCCATTTTATCGGCAAGTTCTACTAGCTCAGGAGATGGTGGATTATGAGAGGTTCGCACCGCATTTACCCCCATTGCTTGCATTATTTCTAACTTACGCTCAATGGCGCGGGTATTAGCAACAGCTCCCATTGGGCCGTTGTCGTGGTGTAAACATACCCCTTGAATTTCTACTCTGCGGCCATTTAACCAAAAACCATCATCGGCTTTAAACTCTAGTGTACGAACGCCTAACGGTTGAGTATCGCTGTCTATAAGCTCACCATTATCAATGATTTTTGTTATCACTTGATAACGATAAGGATCGTTAATATCCCAACGTCGTGGATTTTTTAACGATAGTTCTGCGCTAACTTTAGCGGTTTGATTTGCTTTGCTGCTTATTACTTGTATCGTTTTAGCCACTTGCTGACCTTGAGCATCAACAATACTAAATTGAACCTCAACCTCTTTACTGTTTCCTTGATTTACTATATTGGTATTAATTGCAACTGAGGCTTTATTGTTGTCAATGTCCGGCGTGCTGATTTGAGTTGACCAAGCTTCAATATGAATTGGGTTATTAAACGCTATCCAAGTATTACGATAAATACCTGAGCCCGAATACCAACGTACGGCGTAGTTTTCAGGTGCGACTTTAACCGCGATGACATTTGTTTTACCCGCAGGTTTTAAATATTGGCTAATGTCATATTGAAAACCGATATAACCAAACGGACGTTCTCCAACTAATTCACCATTAACATACACTTGGCTATTCGCCATTACACCATCAAAAGTAATAGAAACGAGTTTACCTTTACTTTGCTCAGGCAAAATAAAGCTTTTACGATACCAAGCAGTGCCAAATACCGGCAAACCACCATTACGGGCGCTGTATTTTTTTGAAAAGGGCCCTTCAATTGCCCAGTCATGAGGCAGTCGCAATGTGCGCCATTTGCTATCGTTAAAGTTAGCTTGTTCAGCGCCGCTTAGTTCTCCTTTGGCAAAGTGCCAGTTGTCGTTAAAACTTTGCTTATCATGATTAACTAATATTTCACTGACGCTTTTTAGCTTACTAGCATCAGTGAACTCACTGGCATTACTGAAATGACTGATAAAGCTAACGGCCATGGTTAGTATGAAGCTTAAAGCTAAAAAATTCGATTTTTGAAAATTTGTAAACATTTTATAATTCTCTACTTCTTTTTCCATGGGCTAGGTAATTTTTTTAAGGTGAACTCTGGATGAAAAGTTCTCGCTGCAACCATTTTTTCAGACAGCTCTGCGACGACGTCTGGGTAGTTCAAAGCGATATTATTTGATTCCGCTATATCTTTGGATAAATCATAAAGTTCAACGGGTTTTTTATAACGTTTGACTAATTTCCACTTCGCTTGTCTAACCGCCTGTAATGGCCCTTTAGATTCGTTGAACTCCCAATAAAGGTGGTCATGTTCAGCTTGGCCTGTTTCGCCGAACAATGCCTTTTTCATGGAAAGTCCATCAGTTTCAGGACAGCCTTTACCGCCAGCTAATTCACAAAAGGTCGGCATCATGTCCCAAAAAGCGGAGATATGATCAGAGGTAGAATTCGCTTTGATCTTATTCGGCCATTTGGCGATAAAGGGAATGCGAATGCCGCCTTCATACAAATCACGTTTTTGGCCTCGCAATTCACCGTTGCTGTTAAAGAAACCGTTATCATATTCATGACCATTATCACTGGTAAAAATCACTAAGGTATTGTCATCAAGCCCTTGGTTTTTTAAGGCGGCAAGCAATTTACCAATATCTCTGTCCATACGCGATACCATGCCGGCATAGGTGGTATTACCTTCAGCATCATTACGATAGTGGCCTTGGGTATCCATCATGCGTTTCGGCCAACCTAGATCTAAATATTGTTGTTTAGAGTCTTCAGGCACCGTTAATGCTAAATGCGGAATGGTATAGGCTAAATAAAGAAAAAATGGCTGTTCTTTATTTTGACGTTTAACATATTCAATAGCTTTATCAGTGAATAAGTCATGAGTGTAAACTCCTTTATTATTGATATAGTCGTTATCTTTAAGTTCAAATGGCTGGTTGTTTTCAAACAAACGGTGCCAATAATAATGATGAGCAGCAAGATGTCCTTTTAACCCAAAAAAATAGTCAAAACCTTGTTGTAATGGCATAGACGCCAACCAGTCATCCCCTGCTGATTCCTTACTCTCAGAGAGCCCCCATTTGCCAATAGCCGCAGTTTTGTAACCATTAGCTTTTAACATTTCTGCAATGGTGACATCTTGGGGTTTTAAATCGACTGGCTTGCCGCTATTGGTCCACTTAGGATTGCCACGAATAGGGCTATGACCACCGTGCAAACCGGTTAATAAACTCGCTCTTGAAGGGCCACAAACCGTTGCACCCGCATAATGCTGGGTAAATCGCATGCCCTCACCCGCCAATTTATCGAGGTTTGGGGTGTTGATTTTCGTTTGGCCATAAGATCCCAAATCGCCATAACCCATATCGTCTGCCATGATATAAATAATATTAGGCTTACTCTTTAACTGAGTATCGGTAGTGGTAATAGGTGCGGAGGAATAACAACCCGATAATAAGACAAGAAGACTTAAAGCAAGAGTTAATGAATGTTTAGGTATTTTTGTTATTGTGATCATTTTAATACTTATTTAGTTGCTTAGTTTATTAGATAGATAGCGACTTAACTATCATCATTCTGTTGCTAGATAATGTTTTTGATAGCGGGATAAAATGAATACGGCAATAACACTCGGTATAATAGTGCCAAGCGTTAAGATTATTTTCATTGATTGAAGTGAGTTAAGCGATTGACCACCGCCAAGGTTCGCATCAAAGCCAATAATATTTAAACTGATACCACTGACTAAAATGGCAAACATAATACTAAGGGCAGCTATCCAATGATGCAGCGCAGCAAAACCACCGCCTCTGCTGATCTCATTAATTTTACTGTCTTGATCACTTGCCTCAGCGACGAGTGCAGGAAGGATAATCGTCATTGATGTCCAAACAGCGGAACATAAAATAGGATCGAGCAATAATAACCATGTTACTCCAGGTGTGTAAATAAACCATTTACCCATGCCGCCAATGGCGGTCATAGTAAAAATGAGTTTTAGGGCTGTTAACTTACCAAACCGTCTTGATAACAATGAAACTATCGGTATATAGATAACCGCAATAATCGCATAGCCCATTGAAAGAACCGCTTTCCAAATTGCTCCTTCCGTTATATCACCATCAAACATATGATAAACAATGACATAATAATCCATTTTAGCGGCATAGGCAGCCAAGCCAACTTGGATAAAGATAATAACAAAGACCAACCTCATTAAAGGCACGCTAATAATGGTACGAACATTTTGAAGCAATGATAATTTTTTCGTTGCTTTCTTTTTAGTTTCAACAGCTTCATCTTTAATAAAGCGTGCCGGTAAAGTGCCGATAACACCGATAACAAAAATGGCAATAAACCAACCGACCACCTTGATCCCGACAAATATGCTAGAAAATATCGACAGTGCCGCTAAGGGATACAACCATTGGATACTCAAAGAAGCCAACTTAATAAAATATGAATTAGTTTCCATCACTTTTATTCGCTGATGAGCGTCATGCGTTATTTCATAAGATAAAGAGGTCAAGGGCACAATAAAAAAGGTCGATGCGGTATAAAAGAGCAGTGAAATAAAGAAAAAATACAGCAATTGAGCGTCGGTAGACCAGTGCTCTGGTACCATCCACATTACGCCGAACAAGAATGCACTTACCCAAGCCGCAATCAAAATAAAAGGCCGACGTCGACCAAACTTGCTGGTGCAGTTGTCTGACATTTGGCCAACAAAAGGCCCCAAAAAAGCAGAAAAGATAATAGGTATCGTTAACGCGACACTGAATAAGAATGGGTCTACGCCCAGTGTCATCTGGTAAAAGGGTATCGCTAAAGACTCACTTGCTTTATCTAAGAAGAATAAGCAAAAAAAGCCACTGCCAAGAGCTAACTTATTCGAGGTCGTGAGCTCTGTGGTAGCTGAATGTTTCCCGATTTTCAATTGAATACCTTAGTCAAAACAAGCCTAAACTCGATTATGAAGACGCTAAATCGGCAACTGAATTTCTTTCAATAAGGTGTGGCATAAATAAGTGAGTACGGCCTGAAGTATTGGGGTTTTCAGACAATTCTATGGCTAAATTTGCCGCATAACTTGCCATTTCTCTGACCGGATAATGCATCGTGGTAAGTTCGGGTATGCAAGCCACTGATATCAGTAAATCATCAAAGCCTACCACTGATACATCTTCAGGTACTCGGATGCCATGCGCATCTAATCCATGAACCACGCCAATCGCCATATTATCGTTATAAGCAAGAATGGCTTTAAATTTTATGCCTGCTGATAATAAATTTTCAACCGCTTCTCTTCCACCGTCCATATCAGCGGTAGTACCTATGCCGATCATAGAGTCAGCTAATTTAATACCGGCATTATTCAATGCGGTTCTAACCCCGTCTAAGCGCACTTGGGCATCTGGGTTCATGTCTTTACGGGTAATAACGGCAATTTCGGTATGGCCTTTATCAAGTAGATGGCGAGTCGCCTCTTGTGCACCTAGGTTGTTATCGAGCCACACACAACGATGCGCCAATTTCGAAATAAAGCGATTAATAAAAACCAAACCCGGTATTTTTTCAGCTAATTCACATAACGTTTTATCACTACAATACATGCTATGAAAAACAATGGCGCCACATCTATGTTGTAATAAAGAATCTATCGCATCAAGTTCCGCTTGCTCGCTACCTAAAGCATTACTGATTAAGACACGATATTGATTTTCTATGGTTGCTTCCTCTGCGCCACACGCTAAAGTGCCAAAAAATGGCATTGACACTCTAGGGATAACAACGCCAAGTGAATTAGATTTTTTACTGACTAAAGCCTGTGCATTAATATTAGGACGGTAACCTAACTCATCTATGACTTTTTGTACTTTTGCTCGACAGGTTTTACCAACCTTACCTTGTTTTCGAACAACACGTGACACAGTTGATGTAGAAACACCGGCAACCCGAGCAACGTCTTTAATTGTGATCATAATTCCATTCCGTTCATTTTTAAAAGTCTTTAGCTCATCTAACTCAGTACAAGATTAGCAGACTATCTATAAGGAAAAACACAAGGGATAACGTTACCATAACATTCCCTAAACATCAATCTACCATTGAATTAAATTCATCATAATATATTGAAAATTGGATTGTTTAGGCTACAGCAGTAATCGCTAAGACACGGAAAAAACTGGCTTATAGTACTTGGGTAGTGGTTATTATTGAGAAGAGATTAACGGTGATAACTGCTTTAGCCGTTTAGGTTATCGAGGGAGAAATGATAACCTAAACTATCAGCTGTTATTATTTTATAAGTTCCTTTTTTAAGACGTTAACAATGGCGTTTACGGGGGTTTTCTGATAATTACTATCAATAAATATTATTTTACCGTCTTTACCGATGATAAATAAATGAGGCGCTTTATCTACACCATACTTCCGACCAATAATGCCGCGACTGTCATGCGTTAACGTCAAATTCATTGCCGACAACTGTTCTTTGTACTTTTTGAATGACCTTTTACTTTCATGACGATGGGCAATTGCTACCACCTTTAATAAGTCTTCGCCTACTTTATTCTGCAGGTTATTTAAAATCCCTAAGCCATCTTTGCATTGCTGGCACCATGATATCCAAAAAGAAGCAATAACTATTTTACCTTTGAGCTCATCAACGTATACCTTGTTTCCGTCCTTATCCGTACCTAAAAAGCTGGGGGCAAGATCACCTATTTGTAATAAAGAATCTGGGATTATCTTTGCTGGTTGCTTCGCTAGCTGTTGTTCACTTGCATCAGCTTGTTTTTCCTTCGCTGCTTTTACTATTGCATTACTGTTTCTAAGGGCAGTAACAAATTCTTCTATGCTAACTTCATTGTCTTTATTGGTATCATAACCTTTGAATTTTTTATTCGTTTGTTTGACTTGCTTATCTTCACTGATACCCGTTTTTGTCATCCAATCTCTGGTGGTGCCGCGAAACTCAGCATTATCCAAGCTACCGTCTTTATTGCTATCTAGCTCATTGAATCGACTTTGTTCCCAATCAACTATGTTCAAGTCTGCGGCTACAACTAAATGGTTTCCCGCTAAGAATAGTGATATTAGGGTGATTACTATCAATTTATTCATTTTTATTACCATATTATTATTGTTTTAGTTAAATCTTTGTTCAGTTTAGTAGCCGAAGAATTAATTTTCCTTCGGCCAATAATCAAAGTTCCAAGCATCAATATCAGCCTGCGTACGAGACTCAATCATCAGCTGTTGCATTTTTGCGATAATTTCTGGGTTATCATTGGCAATGTTAACTTGCTCTTGTGCATCAACCGCTAGGTTATAAAGTTCTATGGGTGGATTAAGCCGATACTGTTTGTTGTATAAGCGTACCGCTTTCCACTGCCCTTCTTCATCGTCGAAGCGAATGGCTTGTGAATGCTCGCCATTGTTATTATGAAATTCCCAATAGAGGTGTTTATGCTTTTCTTGTTCACCTGTGGCAAGTAAGGTTGGCAATAGGGAAATACCATCGGTATCTGACGGGGCGTTGACTTGTGCTAATTCAGCCAATGTTGGCATAATGTCCCAGAAAGCGGAAACATGAGCTGAGTTTGAATTTGCTTTTATCTTGCCCGGCCACCAAGCAATGGTTGGCATTCTAATACCGCCTTCGTATAAATCTCGTTTGTAACCACGGTTGTCGCCATTACTGTTAAAGAACTCTAAATCTGCCCCACCTTCCCAAGAAGGACCATTATCACTACTAAACATTACTAAGGTATTTTTGTCTAAACCTAACGATTTAAGTTTTGAAAACAGTTTACCAATACTTGTGTCTATGTGGGTGATCATCGCGGCGCGAGTAGCTTTAGGTTTCAACACTGGTAAATATCCGCCGGCAGTAGGCGTTTCTTTAAACCCTTTATGGTTATAAGCTTCAACTTCAGCTTCCGGCGCTTGTAATGCCGCATGTGGCGCGGCAAATGACAAATATAAGAAAAACGGCTTGTTTTTATTTTCTTCTACATAACGCAATGCATCATCGGCGATTCGTTGTTGAGCAAAATCTTCACGCTTATAAGGTAAGTAACTTATCGGATCATTTACATCCACACCTTCTGTCAATGCTTGATGTACATCTAGATATTCATTGTTTAATGGGAAAATTTGTTCATTTTTCCATAGGTGAGTAGGATAATGATTGTGTGCTTGTTTTTGATCTAAGTAACCAAAGAAATAGTCAAAGCCTTGTTTGTTTGGAGTGCCATAAGAGCCAGGACCGCCTAAGCCCCACTTACCAATTAAAGCCGTTTCATAACCGGCTTTTTGCATTAGCGTACCGATAGTTTCAGTGCCTGGACGGAGTGGCATTTGCCCCCATTCTTCTTCATCTAAGAAAGTACCGAGTTCGAAGTTACCTCTTATTTGAACGGTACCTGGTTGTTTACCGGTGACTAAAGATGCTCTTGATGGTGCACAAACCGTACTACCAGCATAATGTTGCGTTAAACGCATGCCCTCTAGTGCCATTTTATCTAAACTAGGAGTGTCAATATGCTTTTGACCGAAAGCGCCAATATCGCCGTAACCTAAATCATCTGCCAAAATATAAATAATATTCGGGCGAGTATCACTGCGAATTAATGAGGTATTTTCTTGATTAAGCTCTTTATTTACTACTTTCGATATTTCATGATCAGATTCACTACAACCTATAGACAACATAGACACTGCCATAACTGACATTAACGAAGCTAATTTTGTTTTATAATATCTATTCATATTTATTATCCATTGATTTCACTTGTTTTAATTTGGTTTTAATTTGGTTTTATTTGGTTTTATTCATTGCATATTAAAGTGATTGAATTACCAACTGCTGCGATGTTAAGCCTTCACCACTCACGGTAATGGTAATATCACCTGCAACATCGGTTGTTTGAATTAAGGCTAAAACTTTACCCATAAAGGCTTTCCTGCTGGGAATTTTATGCGCTTCAAGATCGAGAATATCGCCATTTTCGACGCCAATTAATTTCGCTGGCCCGGCAATACTAATATTTAATCGATTACTTGCCTCTGGCACTATATAACCATTTTTATCGATAATATCTAACGTTAAATGAACAACATCTGTTTGATTAGCACTTACTGTTAACTTGTCAGCTTGAATGGCAATTGAATGCGGTGAACCAGCGGTATGAATAGTTTTACTAACAATATTTTTACCCTTGGTTTTTGCTATTACCGATAATTCGCCTGCTTGATATGGCACTAACCACACCAATTGCATGTCATCACTTGACGCATTATCACTTAACATATGGTCAGCAAATGATTTCTCACCTAATGAATTGCCATTAAGAAATAACTCAGCTGATGCTTGGTTGGTATAAACCACAACAGGAATTTCAATACCTTCTTTGCCCGTGTGAGTCCAGTGGGGATCAAGATGAACCATAGGTTCTTTGCTCCACTGACTTTGATACAAGTAATACGGCCCTTTAGCAAAACCTGCTAAATCTAGCACACCAAAGTTTGCTGTTCTGGCCGGCCAACCGAAAGACTCGCCTAAATAATCAAACGCGGTCCAGCGGAAAGTACCAAGTAAATAAGGTAACTCTCGCGCTAACCTTATTTCATCACGAATAGACATCCGAACCACTGAATTATCGAACGATGAACCGTAAGCGCCGTTGATACCAGGGAAAACTTCCTCTTCGGTAAAGTCGGCAATGTCATATACTTTGTCTTTGATCCTTCGCCATTTTTCCATTGGTTTAACTTTTTCCCACGGAGCAGGAAAATCACGGACACGGTAGCTCGTTTTACTACGATAAACTCCACGTGTATGAATGGTATGGGTCATTTCAGTGCCGATCACCGGAACGTCAAGATTTTCCTGATGAAATTTTTGTATCGCTCCTTTAAATTCACCATGACCATTAAAGCCCGCTATGGATAAATACCCCCCTTCATAGCCTCGACCTTGAGTAATGGGGCGAGTGTCATCAAGTGTTTGTGCGAATTCCACTAAGGTTTTTTGTTGCTCTGGAGTATAATTTGTCACTTCGTTGCCGACACTCCACATAATAACACTGGGGTGATTACGGTCGCGGCGCATAAAGTCGGTTAAGTCTTTTTGCCACCACTTATCGAAATACAAACCATAGTCATAATCTGCTTTAGCATTCCACCAACCATCAAACGCTTCATTCATCAGCATAAAGCCCATTTCATCGGCCATTTGATAAAATTCAGGGGCAAAAGGGTTATGGGTAGTTCGTATGGCATTGACCCCCATTGTTTTTAAGGTTTCTAAACGTCGTCGCAGCACATCATCAGGAACAGCAGCCCCAACGGGACCTGCATCGTGGTGCATACTAACACCTTGTAATATTACCGTTTCGCCATTAAGGACAAAGCCTTTATCAACGGTAAATTCAATCGAGCGCACGCCTGTTGTGGTATTAAGTACGTCGGTAACCTTATCACCTTGTAAAATAGTACTTCTGAGCTGGTACAAATTAGGTTCATCTGGCGACCATAAATGAGGTTTTACAATCGTTAGCCATTGCGTGATTTTCGCCTGACTTGCCCCTTTAATAGAGAGCGCGCTTTGTGTTTCAGCAACGACTTCACCCTTACTATCGATAAACTGACTTAATAAGTTAAGTGTTTTGATTTTACTGTCGGTATTTTCAATTTCGGTAGTAATTTTTATATCAGCACTTTGCTCGGAGACATTCTCACTGCGAACATAAACACCGTTATAAGGAATATGTTGCTTGGCTACTGTGGTCAGCCAAACATGTCGATAAATACCCGACCCCGTGTACCAACGTCCGCTCGGTGATTTACTGTTATCAACACGTACCGCGATAACGTTTTTATCAGCGGTTAAATAGTCGGTAATATCGTAACTAAAGCTGATATAACCATAAGGGCGTTTACCTAAAAAATGACCATTTACCCAAACTTCACTGTTCATGTAAACCCCATCAAACTCGATCATCACCCGTTTGTTGGTCCAACGCTCATTCCAGTCGAGTTGTTTACGATACCAACCCGTGCCTGTTGGTAGAAATCCGCCGGCAATACCAGCAGGATTATTTTGATTGTACTCACCCTCAATACTCCAATCGTGGGGAAGATTTAAGGTTCGCCATTGTTTATCTGAAAAATTTGGCTGTTTGGCATTAGGCTCGTCGCCCAAATAAAATTGCCAATTAAAATCAAGGCTGGTGCGTATTCTTGATAGTTCATGATGAGAAGAATAGTTACTATTTCTAAAAAATGAGGACATCAATGCCAATAAAGCTAAAAATGCAATTGCGATAAATAATTGCCATTTTCGATTTAGCACGCTCATAACTGAGTTCCTTTAGGGGTGAAAAGCGATATCAAGCCCAAATAAACTACTTGATAGTCGCTGTATTTCTTTTGAATAATTTAGAATTATTTTGGATAAGTTTCGATTGTTTAAAAACAAAAAATCGCTCTTTGTCTACTTGTTAACCTAAGACAAAGAGCGGCATGTTTTTAGAAGCGGTAAGAAGCACCTAAGTAATAACTAATGCCTTGATATTGTATCTCATGATACATATCAAGCTGTGGTGTATCATTAAACTTAGAGTGAATTTGTCCATCTTTTGTGTACTCGTCAGTTATATTATTCACTGAAGCATGGATAATAAAATTATCCCATCGACCATAGCGGATTGACGCACTGTGCTTTTTGCTCGGTAAACGAACACGGTATTCACGGTAATCACCGATAACCATTTCACTTTGTTGGTTTATGTTATATCTAAGTGATAAATCCTTAGTAATATCCCAAGTTAACGTCATGTTCCAACTTTCATCTATCCAACCTGCTGGTCTGTATAGGGTTTCTGTGTATCTATCATCATCAGGAATCCACGGGTTTCCACCTGCTGTATTATAATCCTGCTTGGCATCATCACTAAATTTCATCCAGTTACCAGAGATATTTAACCCACTAAGATACTCTGGTGAAAGGAAGCCCAAATTTGTTCTGAATGAAAATTCAGTTCCTGATACTGAGCCACCTTCAAGTTTTTCTTCTTGGTCTAACGGCAATGAAACAGGGTTACCATCTTGATCTTCAGCCCCTTCTACCGCGATGTGCTTAGGCTTATTATTATAAAGGCCATCAAGGTCTTTATAGAAAAATGCCAGTGCGTAAAAGTCGGTAGTGTTTGGATAGTATTCAAACGAGATATCAGCTTGTTTGGATGTTATTGGTATTAATTCAGCGTTACCAATATTACCTAAACTAGAATCACCATCCTCTGCATCCCATGCTCCACCAAAGGTTTTGTTACCTAATACTAATTGTCGTTTGATCCTTACAGCATTGTTAAGTTCGTTAATACTAGGACGTATCATCGCTTTACCAAGGCCGACACGAATAACCGTATCTTCAATCAGTTTAAAGTTAACATTTAAGGTAGGTAAAAAATCATCGTATTCATTAGATGCGCTAACAGGTGTGACTGTTTCACCATCTGCCAAGTACATTTTATATACATCTTTGTCTTGGTTTTGCCAACCTAATTTTTTGATCCTTAGATCAACCGAGGAACCAGTAGAATCTAACTCTGTTTTGTAATATCGAATACCAAAGGTGCCATCCATCCAATCGTTGGCAAAACTTGTTTGCACATAAAGGGCGGTGGTATCTTCAACTAAATCATAGCTTGCTGCATGGTCAAACGCATCTTGTTCCGCTTCTGGGATTGTGTCAGAAAAAGTTGTATAGCTATTATCCACAATATTTTGTTGGAAATCTGTGTGATCAACACTAGGCATCATATCAAGGGTTACATCTTGCCAATTTATGATTTCTTCCTTTTCATTTCGTGAAAATCTTCCGCCGACTTTAATTTGATGGAAAAAGTCAAAATCAGTATCAAATGTTAGATCAGCTTTAATGGCTGAGTTCTCACTAATAGTATTACCATAAGTGGTACCAACTTCTGCAAAGTTATGGTACTGACCATCACCTAAAATATTAGTAAGGTTGCCATCACCATTAACATCTGTTCCATGGTAAGTAAATTCAGGAGTATCCCCGGTATTATCCCATGAAATGTGAGTTTTCATGCCGTGGCCAAAGTTGTGCCATGCGCCACTCCAAGCATAGACTCGGTCTGATTTAGAGCCTGAAATATCAACATCTAATTGAAGGTCGTCAGTAATAGAATAGGCAAAATTAAGCCCATATACTGTTGTTTCATCATCACCGTTCGCACGTACTGGCGCATTGGTTAAACCGCTTATAGAACCTGATGCTGCAACAACATTAGGCTCGTTGTTACTATTGCCACTATCCTTATAGACGACACTTCCTGGTACAGCTTCAAAATTATTCCATAATAAAAAGTTTGTATTACTATGAAACTGCTCGTACTCGTAATCAGACGCTAAAAAATCAGCTGTTATAAGTAAGTCATCATTTGCTTGCCACTGGGCGGTGCCAAATATTGACTTGCGCGTGATGTCATCATGCCTGGTTTTAAATTGAAAACTTCCTGGCCCTAACTCATCAGGGTGATTTTCTTCATCGAAATCAATCCATGGTTGAAATGCATTTTGTTTATAAGACTCTAGAAGAACAGGCTCTGATGAATAAGCTGCACCAATCGCTATTGCGAAATCTTCTGATAAGTGGGAGGTGTACAAGCCACTGAATCTTTTACCGTAATCATCACCGACATTGATATTGTCAAAATTTGAATTGCTACTAACTTGTGCAGAGATAGAGCGAATATCTTCTTCTAGCCCTAATGGTCTGATAGTTTCCATATTAATGGTACCACCGATACCACCTTCTAAAGAGTCAGACATAGAGGTTTTAAAAACCTGTGCTCTACGGATGACTTCTCCGGGGAACAAACTTAAATTAACAGAACGTGAACCAAATGAACTGGCAACTTCTCTGCCATTTAATGTCGTTAAGGTATAACCTCCACCCAAACCACGTACATTAACACTTTCAGTACGGCCGCTCTCTGAATTACCTGTGACACCGGTTAATCGTAGTAGAGATTCTGCAATACTGCGGTCTGGTAATATTCCGAGATCATCAGCAGATAAGTTAGCAGATATAGTATCGGCAAACTTTTTCATGTTAATTGCTTCAGCTTCACTAGCAGAAAAACCACTAACAATTTCGAATACTTCGATTACTTTATCTGCTGCTTTTTTGGCGAGTACGACTTCTTTTGCTGTCAGTTTTTTAACTGGCTCAGCTTCTGCTGCGAAAGCATATGTTGGTAATTGGATAGCTACAGCTGCTAGCAGCGCTAAACTTATTTTAGATTTTTTCATGTTATCCCCGTCTTGATTAATTCAAGTTATCGTTTTTTGAACTCTTTAAATCAGTTCTTATTTAGTCAGCTGTACTGTTAGCCCAACATTTATCGTATATTTATCAAACATTGAACATCAACTAGGGATAACGTTACCACCTGATATTGAACTATTCAACAAAAAGTAACATATAAAAGTAACATATAATAACGAAAATACGCTTTACTAATGATGTCGTATAAAAAATACCCACCAATAAATACAGGTAACGCATTGTATATAATAACATTATACAACAAAGGGTAAATTATATTTAAATTGTAGCTTTAGCACAAGACAAAGGGATAACGTTTTATTACTTACTGTGGTATTGTCTTTATAATGAATAAAGCAGGATGAACTTTGAGACATTTTCTGATGAGTATCGGCCACTTTTCTAGGCAAACTTAAGAATAACAGCTCACTAAAAAATAATAATTTCAATACGAGGATTACCATGCATCTCCCTATAAACGCTATGTTGTTAAAAATAGCGATAACAGCCTCAATGTCTTTGATGATAAACGTCGATGCTCATTCAGAAAATGAAAAAACGCATAGCCTGAAGATAAACCAATCAAAGCCCAATATTGTCTGGTTAATTACTGAAGACAATTCCAAGCATTACTTAAAACTATATGATGACAGTGGTGCAAGTATGCCTACCGTCGAAAAAATGGCCGAAAACGGTTTAGTGTTTGACAATGCTTTTTCAAATACACCGGTTTGTTCAATTTACTAACGCTGGCGGAGAAAAGCTAACCGATTATATTCCGCTTAATAAGGCCCTTGTTGAAAATAAAGGTATTGAAATCCCCTTAATCTTTAATGATAAAGAGGGGTTATTTACAGGACTTACCGTTAAGCACGATATTTTGGGCAACCCTATTATTGGTAAGCCTGACATCGGTGCTATTGAAATTAGTAAAGCGTTATAAACCATGAAATTTATCAAGGTAATGCGCAAGAATTATATAACCATGATGACGATCCATATGAATGGAATAATCTGGTAACGGATAAACAACACCCGCTAATCGTTAAGCAGTTGAAAAACCAAATTAGCGCTATTATTGGCCAAGATTTATAAAAGGGAAAGCATGAAGTCATTAATCAGTCTGGCAGTATTATTGCTACTGTTTGCTAGCCAAAATATTGTTCACGCAAGTGCTACCAGTACAGAACAACCTAATGTGCTTTTTATCATAGTTGACGACCTGAACGACTATCTCGGTGCATTTGGTGGTCACCCGCAAAGTAAAACCCCCAACATTGATGCCTTGGCAGCCCAGTCGGTACAATTTACCAATGCGCAAACCAATGCGCCGGTTTGTCAATCATCGCGTAATAGTTTATTTACTGGGGTTTATCCACATCACTCAAAAGACTTTGGCTGGACACCATTAACCAAGCAACATGTGTTAAAGCATAATAAAACCTTTTTACAGTTGTTTCGTGAAAATGGTTATCAAATGTTTGGCACCGGAAAGTTACTCCATTCAAATCAAAAAAATTTGTGGCATCAATGGGGCGTACCAGAGCGGATAAACTATGGTCCTCATGCCTTTAATGGTAATAAAATTGTTGGTCACCCTTCTGTGCCTGAGCCGTTTAGAAGTATTAATATTGTTGATGGCTCATTCGCCCCTTTATCCGATGTGCCTAAATTTGCTAATTTCAATAAAAAATCAGACTTAAGCGCCACCGATAAAGTGAAGCATGCGCCCGGTTGGGGTTATCCTTTTGCGCCTTTTAAGTATATCGATGAAGATAGTCGCGACCGCTTACCCGATGAACAACATGCAATTTGGGCCAGTAATAAATTAACAGAAATAGCGGCAAGTAAGAGTAAAAAGCCCTTTTTTATCGGTGTTGGTTTTGTTCGCCCACATACCCCGCTATATGCTCCAAAACGTTTCTTTGACATGTTCCCATTAGAAACAATACAACTGCCGACTATCAAAGCAAATGATATCAAAGACACTCCTTTTAAAGATAACTACCCAATGACCCAAATGGGCTTAGCTTATTTTAAAGCGCTACAAGACTCCTATCAAGATAACGACGAAGGCTTGAAAAAAGTCATTCAAGCTTACCTTGCCTGTATTGCTTTTATGGATGAACAAGTGGGTGTGGTGTTAGATGCTTTAAATAATAGCAACTTGAAAGATAACACCATTGTCGTTTTTACCAGCGATCATGGTTGGCAATTTGGTGAAAAAGATTATCTCTACAAAAACTCGCCGTGGGAAGAAAGTGCAAAAATCCCTATGTTGTGGAAAGTACCCGGCAAGAGCGATGCCGGATTAAAAGTAGCACAACCAATATCGCTCATTGACCTCTACCCGACATTTATTGAGCTGGCTAATTTACAAGGTTCAACCAGCAAATTAAAAGGTGCCGCCCCTTTAGGTGGACATTCAATCGTGCCTTTACTTTCCTTAAAGTTAAAGTCAACAGTAGCAAATAAATTATCCACTGAAACAAACAAGCAATGGCAAGGGCCACAAGGTGCATTAACCGTAATGGGGGTTGGTATTGATAAACCGATTGAAGGTTTAGCGGTTGGCACTAACAAACAAGCGTTATGGCATGTAAAGGTAATTAAAGATTTACCTGATGAATATATCTGGCAGCAAACTTACTCTTATCGCACCCAAAACTGGCGCTATATTCGTTACAAAGATGGCCAAGAAGAATTATATGATCACCGTGTTGATCCCTATGAGTGGCATAACCTAGCGTTAACAGAGCAACACAAAAAAGTGAAAGCTGACTTATTCCAGCAGATGTCAGAAATTATAAATAATCAAAAATAGCACTCACCATTGAGATTATGGTTTATTGATATGTTTCAAATGATATTTAATTAAAAAAGCCCCTCTGCTATATCAGATATGCCTTTCAAGCTGAAACGGTATAAGTGATTGCAGTTATTTAACTGTACAAAGGTTCGTCACATGAAAGTTATATTATTAGCAATAGCATTACTTTTTAGTGTTGTTTTACAGCCTAGGTAAGCTTTTCTACAACCTATAATGTTAATTCCAAAAAGAGTGATGACAGTAATAGCGGAAAAAAATCAAATGAGAATAAAACTGATGAATAAAAATAAACTTACCCTTGCTAAGCACACGTTATTGAGCTTATCGATGCTGGTATTGGCATCTTGTAACCATCAAAAGATAACTTCCTCTAACACTGAAGACGACTCATTTGCAAAGCTCAATGCCGTTGCCAATATGGCTGCAAACATGGCTGGTACTGCTAAACAAGATAAAGGCTTGCCTGGTCGTTATCAATTGGAAAAGCCTTTACCGCTTACTGAAAAGGGACAATGGTTTAGAACCGCAGGCTTAGGCCTGTTTATACACTGGGGCCCAGCTTCCGTTCCTGATATCGAAGATGTTTGGCGAATGAGGCAGGCGAAAAAGGGAGAGCCAAGTCAACCCAAAGTCATACCAGAAGATTATTACAATAGAGCACCAAAAGGTTTTACCGCGGCTAATTATGAGCCGAAAAAGTGGCTTGACGCCGCTAAAAAAGCAGGCTTTAAATATACCGTATTAACCTCAAAACATCATGATGGTTATACCTTGTGGCCGAGTAAACACACAGATCTTGGTGTACAAAAATACTTAGGCGGTAAAGACTTATTACAACCTTATGTCGATGCAGCTCGAAGTAATGACATGAAAGTAGGCTTTTATTTTTCCGCCGTTGATTGGCACTTAGATAAAGATCACATGGACTACAAATGGGGCAATGATTATATCGGTTGGGACTTTTATGGCAAGCCGTTAAAGAGAAAATCTCTGAAGAAACTGCCATTAGAAATCGTTGAGAAAAAACGTCAGATGGCCTTTGAAGTCATGGAAAAATACCAACCAGACATTTGGTGGTGGGATACTGGCTTACCGGTCAGTTATGAAGAAACCGCAAAAAAATATAACCCGGATATGTTATTTAACAACCGCGGAAACTGGTACCACGATGGCAAAAACCAAGGAAAATTCCCAGGCTCTCATTATGTCACCCCAGAAGGCTTTCATACCTTAGAGTGGCAACATATTAAAAAGCTCATTGAGCAAGATACGCCTTGGGAAGTGTGTATGACCTTTAACCGCTCAGGCTGGTTTTATCATGCCAATAATAACTTAGGCGAGCAAACTGGTAATTTAACCGACACCCTTTACGCGCTGGCCAGAATACGTTCTTGGCAAGGTAATATGTTGTTAAATATGTCACCACGTGAAGACGGTACGCTGGCGCCTGCTAATTATAAAGCCATGGAAACTATGAGCCGTTGGATGAGCTGGGCTGAAGTCTCAATATTTGAGGTAAAAGGTACCCATTTTCCAGAACAATCGAACGTCCCTATTACCACGTCAAACGATGGTAATACTTGGTATTTACATGCCAGACCAGGCGCACAACAAGATTCAGATTCTTGGGGTCGATGGAAAAAGCCCTATTACACCCATACCCAGCCCGGCAAAGCCATTAACGTTCAAAATGTGCCTATGGTTACATCAGTCACTTTATTACGCACTGGCGAAGCAATCGAATTTCAATATCTCAAGGGTGAGCTTATTATTGAAAATCCAGCCGCTGGCCCTGATGGTTTGCATGAAGTGATAAAATTAACGCTAGCTAACTAGCCCCCGACAAATAAAATGACCAACGTTACCCTAAGTATCCTATTGCATATAACAATACATAATGATAACGTTCTCCCTGTGTTGTTTTGCTTATTAAAAACAAATTAACCGTGAAGAGTGAATTCAATTAACATGAAAAATATTCAACAATATTTACAAATAATTTTGGCTTTGAGCGTTATGTTTTTAACGGCCTGTTCAAATGACGAGCATAGTGAAAATAGCCAAAGTGTACGATTAAAAGAAAATATCAATCGCGATTGGCAGTTTACCTTCAGTTCGGAAACGGATGATTTTTCTGGTAAAGAATCAGCTAAAGAAGCAAAAGCAGCACAGGGGCAAAACCCTGAGTGGCAAAGTGTAGGCTTACCCCACTCTTTCAGCCTGCCCTACTTTCGTTCAGAAAGTTTTTATACCGGTTACGGTTGGTATCAAAAATCGCTAAAAATTGATAAAGACTGGTTAAATCAAACTTTAACACTGGAACTTGACGGTGTATTTCAAGTAGCTGAGATTTTCTTAAATGGTAAAAGAGTAGGTTCTCACCGCGGTGGTTATACCGGCTTTACTGTAGATATTTCTGAAGCGGCCAAGGCTGGAGAAAACCTATTAGCGGTTAGGGTTAACAACCTTTGGGACGCCCAACTTGCGCCACGTGCAGGCGAGCACGTATTTAGCGGTGGCATATACCGCGATGTTTACCTGAGTGTAACCAACCCTTTGCATGTTGCTTGGAACGGCACATTTGTTACTACCCCTGATGTTTCAAAAGAGTCGTCTAAAGTTAATGTTAAAACCACCATTGAAAATAACAGCAATAGCAGTAAAAAATTCACCTTAAAAACAGTCATCGTTGATAGTAACAATAAACCAATAGCGGAAATGGTTTCCCATCAAACCATTGATGCCAATCAAAGCCTCGAACTTGAGCAACTCAGTGCTGAAATAAGCCAACCTAGCCTGTGGTCTCCTGACTCACCTAACTTGTATCAAGCAAAGACTTTTATTTATGAAGGCGCTGATTCCAAAAATAAAAAGTTAGTTGACAGTTATCAAACTCAATTCGGTTTTAAATGGGTGGAGTGGACTGCTGACAAAGGCTTCTTCTTAAATGGTGAGCACTTATACCTTGAAGGCGTAAACGTCCATCAAGACCATGCGGGTTGGGGCGACGCCGTAACCAAAGCCGGTGTCTACCGAGATTTGAAACTAATGAAAGATGCTGGCTTTAATTTCATTCGTGGCTCGCACTATCCTCACCATCCTTATTTTACTCAAGTATGTGATGAACTCGGCTTAATGTTCATCCCTGAAAACTCTATTTGGGGCATTGGTGGTTTTAAAGATGACGGTTACTGGGACTCAAGCACTTACCCTATTCATGAAAAAGATAAACCCGCTTACGAAAAAAGCGCAGCAAAAAGCCTTGAAGAACTTATCCTGATCAATCGAAACAGTCCTTCAGTTATTGCATGGAGCATGAGTAATGAAGCTTTCTTTAGCGCCAATGAAGTCATTGATGATATGAAAGGCTTGTTATCAGATATGGTCGATTTGTCACATAAACTTGACCCTACTCGAAAAGCCATGATTGGCGGAGCACAACGAGCAGGTGTTGATATATTGGGTGACATTGCTGGCTATAACGGCGATGGCGCAACTAGAGACAGAGACCCGGGCATTCCTAATATGGTCAGCGAATATGGCTCATGTGTAACTGACAGGCCTGGTGATTATGAGGCATGTTGGACTTCTCATATAAAAGATGGCGAAAAACCAGCATGGCGCAGTGGTCATGCAATATGGTGTGGCTTTGACCATGGCAGCATTGCCGGTAATATGGGTGAAATGGGCATTGTAGATTTTGCGCGAATTCCAAAACGTGCTTGGTACTGGTATCGCAATTACTTTAAAGGTATCGCGCCACCACAATGGCCTGAACAAGGCATTGCTACAAGTCTGAAACTATTTACTGACAACACAACTATTCAAGGCACTAACGCTACGGATGATGCGCATATTAACGTTCAAGTGTTAGATGCTAACGGCACACATATTTCAAACAGTCCAACGGTTACCTTAACCATTATTTCTGGTCCGGGCGAATTCCCTACAGGCAGAAGCATTACCTTTAACAATACCACCCGTAATGATATTCAAATATTAGATGGCCATGCAGCCACCGAGTTTCGCTCGTACCATGGCGGTGTCACGGTAATTGAAGCGACATCAGCAGGTTTAGCATCAGCTCAAATTGAAATTACCACTGTTGGCAGCCCAATGTTTGAAAAAGGCGTCTCAAAAATTGCACAAGACCGTCCTTATATTGACTACCGTTTGACCAAAGCCATCAAGGAAGAAGTGGCCGTAAGAATATCTGACGCCCGCCCTAACCGAACAAACGACAAAGGCAGTAGTGACCCGGCTTACGCCAATGACGGTCATAAATGGCGTCAATGGGAGCCTGAATTTGGCACTCAAGACCAAAATGGCAAGGATGGTCAAGTTTGGTGGGAACTAGATATGGAGAACTTCTACGATGTTCAGCGGGTAGAATTCACCTTTAAACCTGCCGCCGATGTAAAAATCACTATTGAAACATCGTTAAATCGCAAAGGCTGGAAGACAGTCGCTAGCGGCGAGTTTATCTCCACAAGCGTACCAAGCATTAGTTATGATGTGAAAGACAACACCAAAGTACGCTTTTTGAAAGTCACCTTTACTGTTGAAGACACATCAGTACCTTTTGGTGTCGGTGAAATTGAAGTATTTGGTAGCACAAACTGAATTGGCTCATCTAACTAAATAAATAAATAAATTATAGAAGAGATATTCCATGATAAAACAACTACTTGGACTCATAGCTTCCTTTATTTTATTAGGTGCTGTAAATGCCTCTGAATCGAAAAACATTTCTTACTATTCAGACACTGTTGTAGCAAAAGTTGCTGCTGTAGTTGACCACACCTCAATGCCCAATATTATCCTGATCCTTGCAGACGATATGGGTGTTGGGGAATTGAGTCACGAAGGTGGCCTGGTTGCTACGCCATCACTTGATCAGATGGCTAAAGAAGGTCTGCGGTTTACTGATGCACATACCAGTTCATCGGTATGCACACCAACTCGGTACGGAATTTTAACCGGTCGTTACAATTGGCGCAGCCGCTTAAAGTCGGGCGTGCTTACGGCGGTAAATTCAAAAGCTTTAATGGACCCAAACCGAGTGAATTTGCCTACTTTCTTACAAAAGGAAGGCTATGCCACTGCTATGTTTGGCAAGTGGCATTTAGGTGTTGATTGGCAACTGCTATCGAAAGATGCCAATCCAGAGCCTGAAATAAAGAAAACCCATGCCTCTTGGCTGGTAGATTATTCAAAGCCATTTAAAAACGGCCCGCTTGATATTGGCTTTGATGAGGCGTTTTTCATTCAGGCTTCACTCGACATGCCTCCTTACTTATATCTGCAGGATGATCGGGCGGTATCTGTTCCTACCAAGAATAGGTTTTTCCTGCATAATGAATATAACGATTATCACCGCATTGGCGCTGGCGCTGCAGATTTTGATGCCAATAAAACCTTAGCGACTTGGGCCTCTAAGTCTCGTGAGTTCATCAAAACACAAGCTCAAAATACAGAACAGCCGTTTTTTCTTTATCTGCCACTGACATCCCCGCATACCCCTATTGTGCCGGGTGAAAAGTTCAAGGGTATGCATCCTAATTACAGCTGGTATGCTGATTTTATTGCCGAAACCGATTGGGTTGTCGGGCAAGTGTTAGAGCAGCTAAAAGCATCGGGCATAGATGACAATACCCTAGTCATTTTTACCGCTGACAATGGTTTTGCGCCTTATGTAGAAATTCCAAAAATGATGAAAGCAGGATATCGCCCCTCTAAGAATCTCCGTGGTAACAAAGGCGACCTCTACGAAGGGGGTCACAGAGTGCCATTCCTTGTACGCTGGCCGAATGAAGTCCGAGCTGGCAGCAAAAGTGATGTAACCATCAGCACTACCGATTTTTATGCGACCTTTGCCGACTTACTAGGTAAGCAGGATACTATTGCAGATAATGCCGCCGAAGATTCTTTCTCATTCTATCCAAGTTTGATAAATAGCTCGGATCAAACTAATCATCAAACGCTTAATCAAGCCGATCATCGAAAGAACGCCAGCCGCCCTTTTACTATTCATCATTCAATTTCCGGCAAGTTTGCCATTCGCAAAGGCGAGTGGAAATTACTGCTCGCGCCAAACAGTGGTGGATTTTTCAAACCGATTTTACCAGAAGCCAATACACCATCTAATGGTATCCAGCTATACAACCTGAAAGATGATCCAAGTGAAAGTGAAAACTTAGAAGGTCAATTTCCAGAAATAGAAAAGATGCTGATTACTGAACTTGCCAACGCGCTCCATAACGGCCGCACAACGCCTGGCGAAAAACAAACCAACGACGGTTGGCCATATCGAGATAAAGCAACGCTAAACGCTTTTCCAGCGCTTAGCGACAAATAAGTAATTAAAATTAATACAAAGGAACAATATCGTGAATAAACGTAAATGCATTGTAATAGGTAACTCAATGAAGTTGAGTGCTATTGCAATTCTCGGGTTAGTAGTCGCAGCGTGTGGAGATTCAGAGACTTCATCAAGTAAAATTAGCCTTTCAGTATCCGATAAAAACAGCCAACAAATCCAAGCTAGCAGTGGTCAACATCGCCTCTGGTATCAACAACCCGCAACAAATTGGATGACGCAAGCATTGCCGATTGGTAATGGTTTTATGGGCGCAATGATCTTTGGTGGTGTTAATGAAGACAGAATTCAGTTTAATGAACAGTCATTATGGGCGGGTGGTCCAGGTAGTAGCGCTAGCTACAACGGTGGTAACCGTAAAGATGCACATAAAGCGCTGCCTGAAGTACGTGCATTAGTGAGCAACGGAAAATTCGAGCAAGCACATAAATTAGCGAGTCGTGAATTAACCGGTACGGTAACCAAAGAAGAAAAAAATGCCAATGGACACAGCTTTGGCGATTTTGGTGCATTTCAGGCTTTTGCTGATATCTATGTCAGCCAAGTGTCAACGACTGTACCTACCAATTACTCCAGAGCGCTTGACCTTGAAACCGGTGTGGCTAGTGTCAAATACCAAGAGGGAGCAACCAACCATAAACGGGAGTACTTTGCTAACTACCCTTCTCGCCTAATGGCATTTCATTATGAAAATGATGCTGCTGCCGGTACTGATTACACGGTTCGTTTTGATTCTTTGCACCCTCATCAAGTATCTAGCGAAAACAATATCTTGATTTTGACCGGTAATGTTGCTGACAACGGCATGGCAATGGAAGCCAGATTAGAAATTCGAGTTGAAGGTGGTGAAGTCAACTTTAAAAACGGCCAAGCTACCATTATTAGCGCAAGTGCCATGACATTAGTGCTAACTGCTGCTACTGATTATCAAGACCAAGCGCCCGAGTATAAAGGCAATGATTACACTAAATTTAACCAACAAATCATAGCGTCAGTAGCAAAGTCAGACTATCAAAGTTTATGGACTGAACACGTTAACGATTACCAAACTCTTTATCATAGAGTCTCACTAACACTTGATGATGGAATAGATTCAAAGACTGCTGATTTATATGCAAACATGCCTACCGACCAACGTATTTTAAACTACAGCAAAAAACCTAATGACTTAGGACTAGAAACTTTATTTTTCCAATACGGTCGATATTTATTAATCAGCAGCTCTAGACCAGGCTCTTTACCAGCTAATTTACAAGGTAAATGGAATGATTCTCTCGTGCCAGCATGGGCCTCTGATTATCACTTTAATATTAATGCGCAAATGATTTATTGGCCAGCAGAAGTCACTAACTTAGCTGAAACCCATGTACCATTTCTTGAGTACACACAAAGCCTTGTAGAGCCAGGGAAGAAAAGCGCTAAAGCGTTTTTTGGTGTAAACGGTTGGGTGGTTAATACAATGAATAATATTTTTGGTTATACCTCTACCGGTTGGGGTTTTCCTTGGGGTTACTTCCCTGCGGGGGCTGCTTGGGTGAGCCAACATCAATGGCAACATTATGACTTTAATGGCGACAACGCCTTTCTTAGTGATGGCGCCCTACCAACCATGGAACAAGCGGCATTATTTTGGTTAGAATATTTACAAGAAAACGATAAAGGTCAGCTGATTTCACTGCCAAGTTATTCACCAGAGCACGGTGGCATTTCTGCTGGCGCATCAATGGATCATCAAATTGTTTATAACCTCTTTACTAACTACCTAAAAGCTTGTCAGGTTTCTTCATTCAACTGTGCATTTACAGACAGAGTAGCAGTAGCCAAAGCCAAACTGTTACCACCGAAAATTGGCAAATGGGGTCAATTACAAGAATGGGCTGAAGACTTAGACGATCCAAACAGCAAACATCGTCATGTATCACACATGTTTGCACTTTATCCAGGTAACCAAATAGGCAGACTTAGCACGCCTGAGTTAGCCGATGCAGCAAAAGTATCGCTCAATGCCCGAGGTGATGGCGGTACAGGCTGGTCTTTAGGCTGGAAAATTAATTTATGGGCTCGATTAGCCGACGGTAACCGCGCCCATAAATTACTACAACGCACCATGCGTTCAGTGGGTTTTAAAGAAACGGATAGTTCAGGTGTATTAGTGAATAACCACGGAGATTATGACAGTGGTGTTTATCACAACTTCTTATCTGCTCATCCACCTTTCCAACTGGATGGCAATATGGGCGCAACCGCTGGCATAGCCGAAATGTTATTGCAATCTCATGACAATGCGATTGAATTGTTACCTGCCCTGCCCGATGCTTGGCCTAATGGTCAGGTTAAAGGTTTACGTTCTCGTGGCGGCTTTGAAATAGATATTTCTTGGACTAAGGGTCAACTTACACGTGTCGATATTCGTAAAGCAGGTCATAGCGTGACGGGAAAAATAGTTAAGTTAAAGTACGGTGCTAAAGAAATAAGCTTTATTGATAAAGCCAGTTTGTCCATTCAACTTGATGGTGAATTGGCAGCGAATTAACAACCTAGAGCGAGTTACTCTAGTCATTTCGAGGGGGAAACTACAACCTCCCCTCTTATGGCAATGGAAAATACTGAACTAGTCATAAAAGAGCGAACCATGTACCAAATAATTTTATTACTATTTATATTTTATTTACCGATTGCGAATGCGAGTCAAGAACAGCAGCCGAATATCATCTTAATATATGCCGATGATTTAGGCATAGGTTTGCTCGGTCATGAAGGTCAAAAAATCATTAAAACGCCTAACATTGACCGTTTAGCAAATGAGGGAGTACGTTTTAGCGATGCCTATTCAAATATGTTGTGTGCACCATCAAGGGCATCATTTTTGACCGGATTTACTGATGTTAGAAAACCTGGTTTTAGTTATACAAAAGGCAAAATTTACCAACAGATAAGTACTGATGGTTTATCAGTTGAACAAGTAACGAATGCTTTAGATGCCACCTTTCCTCCAACACCAAAAGATCAAGTATTCCTTGCTCAAGTAGCTAAAGAATCTGGCTATAAAACAGCTCAATTCGGTAAGTTAGATTGGGGCTTCTCCACTACCCCTAAACGATTGTAACGGCACGGCTGGGATTATCATTTGGGCTATATGGATCATGTCAGAGCCCATGGTTTCTACCCGCCATTTCTATTCGAAAATGGTAACCTTAAACCTATCACTGGCAATACATTAGCCAGTGGCGGTCATGCATTCGGTGTCCGTAAAACGGGACTACCTGTATCAAGCTGGCCTGAGCGTATGAAAGAATGGATGATCCGTCTGAAGCTATTGTAAAAGAAAATACGAAAACCCCTTAATTTAGTTTAGGGGGATAACTTGATTTTTCTTGGATATAACCGGCAATAATTTTCACTTAACCTATTAATATTGTTTTTATTAAAGAGTTTGTAATTATGGATCCTAAGTTTTATTTCACTATCATTCTTTGTCTCTTTTTGTCTGCTTGTGGGGGTGGAGATGAAAAAGAACCAAAGGTGGCGATTCCTGAAACCCCTACTGGAAATAGTGGGTTAGCACCGAGCAGTATAGCTAACACTATATTCGAAATGACGATAAATAATCCACCTGAAGAAAAGATCACCAGCGACCTTCCTAACACGGGTAAAATAATAATCCATGAATTTAACAAGAGTAATATTTCTTACTTTCAAAGTGAGCAATATGCTGGCAGCAAATAAAGTTTGTTTAAGTAATTCGTCACTTGCTAACGAGGAACCACCTGCACTGATCGCTGAAAAGATAATGGAGTCTTCTTTAAAGTCTGTTTTTTTCAATAATACTTTTACGCCATTACTTAACGTCCAAGTATGAGAATCCAACGTTTCATCGTAATTTTTATCTACAATGCTACCTAACGTTGTTGGCTTAGCCATTAATTGTTGGGGTATAGTGACATCTTCATAAGCCGTCAGTTTTTTCTGATCTATGGTGTTCCAAATGGTCACTACTTATTCATTGCTTGGTAGATTGTCTTTTTCAGAATCGGGCCCGAAAATTGCTACCAGACGGTTTTATTTAGTCAGCCATTGCTGCCCAAGTGTATTAACTTGTGAGAGAGTAATTGTTGGCAAAAAATGTTGGGCGATGTCGTTTTCGTGAATAAAGCCGGGAATACTTTCATTTTTCATAAAATGACGAACATATTCTGCCGCTAAGTTTCGTGAGTCGGTATTATTAACTTCCTTAGCCCTTTTTTCATAACGATTGTTTATCGACGCGATTTGACGGGTAAATTCAGATTCAGTAAAACCGTGTTGGATTGTTCGATTAACCTCTGTGAGTAAGAATGCTAAGGCTTCTTTTGCTTTACCTGGCTTTACTGCAGCACCAATCGAAAACATGCTTTTATCACCAAATGAACGATTAAAACGACCTCCGCCACCAATAATGGTTGAATTGGATTTTAAAATATCATCGCTATAACGGCTATTTAGCATGCCAATAAATAACTGATGCTTTAATGCTTGACGATATTCAGTATATGTTTTTGGTTGAAATAATGGTTGCTTCACTTGAATGTTGACGATGGTATTGACCAGTTCAGGATCTGTTTCAATACTAATATACCCGTTACCTTTCAAAATGCGGGAATTTGAGGTGAATTAAAAAGCATAGTTACAAGACGCTGATTCGCCGGATAAGTTATTCTTATTTAAGATTCAGCAACGCAGTAAATATGTTTTTTAAACGAATCAAAACCTGCATTTTGAATGGTGATGGGTATATAAGGTGCTACATTGTTTGGGATGGTAAATTCTGTACGTGGAGGGTTATTCGTAGACACTTTAATATTGGAAAAATATTGCTCAAAAAGTATTTTAACGTCGTTTGGTTCAAAATCACCCACCGCAATTAACGACATTAACTCTGGGCGATACCAGTCTTTATAAAACCGAACTAAATCGTCGTGTTTACCCGTAGTCAAAACCTCTTTAGTACCTATAGGAATACGCTTTGCGTATTGTGAGTCTTTAAATAATATCGGTAATTGCTTGTACATAATACGAGTGTTAGCACCTTGCCTTGTGCGCATTTCTTCTAAAACGACACCGCGTTCCTTTTCTATTTCTTCTGGTTCAAAGCTTATTTTATGTGCCCAGTTTTCTAAAATATGAATACCTTTTCCTAAGGTTTCTTTGTTGTCGGTAGGTATTCTTAATTTATAAACCGTTTCATCAAAAGAAGTATGTGCATTTAAATGATCACCAAATTTCATCCCTATCGATTCACATATTCAATTATTTCATGTTTTTTAAAATCTTCTGTGCCATTAAATGCCATATGTTCGGCAAAGTGTGCAAAACCAAGCTGGCTTTCATCCTCCAATACTGAGCCGGCATTAATCACCAAACGAATTTCTGCGCGTTTCTCCGGTTTGGTGTTTCTTCGGATCAGGTATTTTATACCGTTGCTAAGCTCCCCTTTCATTACCGCAGGGTCAATAGGAACCACACCGGTAAATGGCGCTTGTTCGGTGGTTTTATTATCAGCTAGGTTAGCAGCAGTATTACAACCATACGTCAGAAGAGTCATCGGGATGACTATAGCGAGTTGGCTCAGTATTTTTTTCATTTAGCAGTCCTTTGGTTATTTTATTGTCCAGTTAAAATATTGATTATTAAGTTACTTCATTTTTTCAATTAATGGGTAGAAGCTGATAGCACCGGCTTTGACTTGCCATAATATTTCCTCACCTTTATTTACTTGCCATTCGTCCAAGCTCTTACCACCGAAGAAGGAAGTAGTGGTCGAATAACTGGTTTGGCTTACGGCCAATAAGAGCACCGAGTAGACTAGCCTAAAACTCGCTAACTTAAAATATTTCAGGGTGCATGAAGTCATAATTATTGACTCTTACTTAGTTTCAATCCCCAAACGAATTTACCCGTTTTATGTTTGGGAAGGTCAACAACAAGATCATTACCTTCGACAGAAAACGCTAAATCCCCTTTAGCACTTAAAAGCTCAATTTTAGTAGCCTTAAATTGAGTCGCTTGCGGTAATTTAACTTGGCCACTTTCTGGCCAATTTACAAACCATGCATAAAGTTCACCCCTCGATTGGGTATAACGGATAGCCGCTTTGTCATACTGCCAAGTATCTTTTGAACCCGCCTGTAAACTGTTAAGTTTACCTTCACCAAAAATAACCCATGGTTTCGATTTGCGAATACCTTCGCCATTAACTTGCATCCATTCGCCAATTTCTAGTAACGCGGTTTCCTGGCCTTTATCTAACGTGCCATCAGGCCTTGGGCCAATATTCAGTAATAAATTGCCATTGCGACTGACAATATCAATAAAGCCACGCAGTAAGGTACCTGTTGGCCAAGCGGGTTTATCGCCCGTATAACCCCAACTGCCATTCACCGTGTAATGAGCCTGCCAAGGTCGCGATTTAATGCCCCCTTCTAACTGGCCCTCATTATCATAAACCCCTTCCCCTTCTTGAAGGGCGTCGCGTTTCCATGATAAGGCGACGGTTTTATTAGCATCTGCACTTTTATTGTAATATCTTGCCATTACGCGGCGAAAAGCATCATTAAAATATGGCTTGTTATATTCGGCGCGCCCATCGCAAATACCGCCATCGACAAAAATGTAGTCCGGCTGATAGTTGTCGATAAGCTCGTTCATTACTCGTTCCCATTTGAACGCATCTTCCGGACGTGGCGGCTCGGTGTCGCCACGGCGTTTGCCGTAAAGGCCCTCATTGGCGGGATCCCAAGTGTCGAACTGCTCGCGGAAATTATAATACTTCCAGTGCCGACCGTAGTGTGTGGAAACCCCGGTTTTAATGCCTTTTTTGCGCATCGCCTCGGTTAGCTCTCCAACCACGTCACGTTTGGGCCCCATTTTCGCAGCGTTCCACTCAATTTCCTTCGAATCCCACATGGCAAAGCCATCGTGATGAACCGCTGGCGCTGCGAAATAAGCCGCACCCGATTTATCGATCAAATCAGCATAATAATCGGCATCAAATTTATCTAAGGTAAATAGGGGGATAAAATCTTTATAACCAAAGTTTTTGCGGTCGCCATAAGTTTTTATATGATGATCACTAAATGACCTCCCATATTCGGGATAACGTTGCATGTTAGGGTTATCTGGTGTGTAGTACATATTAGCGGCATACCACTCATTCTTATATGCCGGCACTGAGAAGAGGCTTAAGTGCATAAAAACGCCTAATTTACCCTCACTATACCATTGTGGAACATCATAAGACGATAATGACTCATGGCTAGTATCGTACTTCTCTTTGGCGAAAGTAGCGTTCGTAACAACCAAGCTTGCGAGGAAAACAAGCTTAAAAACGCTTACTTTATAGTTTTTTATATTTATCATCATTGACCTAAATTAAATGTATAAATTGTTAAAATTAAGTGTTCTGCCATTTATTCTTTATTGAAATTAATCAAAAGTTAATTTCAATTTCCGGACGAACTACTAATTCATGAATATGGACGTTTTTGGTGGTAAAAATCATCGATAGTGCCGCCTCTGCCACATCTTCTGCTTGCAAGTATTCTTGTTTGTCGGCTTCTCTAAAATCGGTATTCACCCCGCCTGGATAGAGCGATAGCACTTTAATGCCACTGCCATGTAATTCTTTTCTTAATACCTTAGTGTGCATATCAAGTGCGGCTTTACTGGCTGAATATTGGGAAGTATTAGGGTTGGCAAATAAACAAGTAGTGGAAAGTACATTGAGGATGATGCCGCTGCTTCGCTCACGCATACTTGGCAACACAGCATTAATTAACCGCAAAGGTGCAAAATAGTTAATATCTAACATGTGTTGTAACTGCTGCCAGTCTGGTTCAGCCGCAGGAGCCCGTGAAGAATTTAATCCTGCACAATTGATAAGAATATCTACTTCACCTAACTGCTGTTGTGCATGTGTGTCAAATTCCATTAATTTAGCTGACTCAGATAAGCAAAAACTTTCTGAGTATATTTTTACATTGCTATTAAGTTGCTCAAGGGTATTATTCAGTTTGCTTTGTTGACGACCACACAAACTCAGCTTGTATCCTTGTTGAGATAAATCAATGGCAAGTTGTTGACCTATCCCTGAAGATGCCCCTGTTAACATAATGTGTTTAGCCATAAATCCCCCGCTAATCAGTACTAATCTCAGCCACTAAAAACTGATATAAACCTTCAGATAAAGTAGTGCCAGCATATGAATTCCCAAAAAACGAACTTGAATCAAGCTCAACCTGCACCCCTTTGGGAATGGTTAATTTAAGGTGTTTATTATCGTTTTCTACAAGCCAAGCAACTTTTAGTTTGCCATTAGGAGTAGGGATTTCGGCTGTTAAGTCTTTTATCGAATGGTGACGATTAGTTAATTTAATCGTTTTCATTCCTGGAGAAATAGGCTCAACACCCACTAAAAATTGTGCGAATAGAGCAGGAGAAAAAGCACTTTCCGTTTGAGCATCAGAACGCGTTCTATCATTATCGACAAATTTTCCAGAACGACCTGTGCCATTTAACCACCATTCTTCCCATAAGGTACCGTTATATTGCGGTTCCAACATATGTTCAAAGCGCTGATTTAATAAGGCAAAAGATTCATCTATGAAGCCATAGTTGGCAATACCTTTATGCAAATAATACGACATTGCAGGAGTGACAACCGTCATGTTGTTCGCACGAGTGATCAAGTTATTGTTATCATCATTTAGTAATTGCTTTATTACTCGATTCGCCTGCTCTTTTGTCGCTATGTTTAGCGCCAATGCCATGGCATTACCATGTTCACTGAATTTATTTGATTGCTTCCCGCGAATTAATGCATCAACAAATAAGCCTTTGTGCTGATGCCAAAATTTACTTTGTATCGCTTGTCTCATTAATTGTGATTGTTGATGGTATTTATCAGCATTTTGGATCTTTAGCCATTCTAAAATCTGAGCATAATTTTCCAATGCATGTAGATAATGACCATTTAAGTTTAAATTAGCCCCTCGTCGATCGTTATTAGCATGATCTAACCAGTAAGCAAAAGGAGGCTCGTCCAACAAGCCATCTTCATTGGTATAACTATCAAGCAAGGCTAATAGTTTATCTGCGGTGGGTAATAATTCTCGTACGGTTTCTTCATCACCGGTATACAATAAATAATGGTGTAAGCTACTTAACCACAGTAAATTTGAGTCTAAGATCACCATAAAATTATTGTTCATTTGCGGTGCGTAGGCTGGCATTAAACCATTGGCATACTGTTCTTGGGCAACTTGCAGTAAATATCGTCTTTGTAAATGCGGATCAGCAAATAAATAATAGTTACCTAGCGCAGCATAAAAGCCCGTTTGCGAATACTGCCGGCGTTCGCGGTAATTATCAGTGAAGGCATCGGTGGTCGCAGCTTTTATCGTTTTCGCTGTCGCTTGCATGTATTTATCTAGCCAAGGCGATTGTTGAGAAGATATTTTCCCCTTTAGTTCAAATGGGTAACTAATTTCATGAATGCCAAAATCGTCAATTGTTAACGATTTTTTCTCAGTTGATACAAGTAACCCCAAGTAACGCGTAGGTTTAAAATAGGTGGCCTGCCAAGTATCTTGCTCACCAGACAAATAAACTTGATCAATTAGATTACTGTCTATCGTATGGTAGCTAAATTCATTATTTAGCATAAATGGTTTGCTGATCACTTCTACTTTGCTACCTTTTGCTCCTTGTAGTTTGAAAAAAGGCATTCCATTACGTACTTGACCAAAATCGAAAACCAATAGCCAAGGCCTAGATGATTTTGGCAACGTTATACCTTTTCCATTCTGCCAATGACTTATCTGTGATTCGATTAATGGTGCTATTTTCTTGTTCAATTTAATATTAGGGATTTTGCTTAATTTTTTTGGAAATGAAGTTTTATTAAGTAGATAGTCGTCAACCTGTGCAGCAAATATTAGCTGATTCGCTCTAACCTTCTTTTCAATCAAGTTAGGAATATCACGGGCAACTAATTGAGTCCATGGCGGTGTAAATGGCGTTCCTTCAGCATTTTTATCGGGCATTGGCCAACCAACATTACGCATTAAGACCTTTGCTTTATGCCAGTCGTTATCATTAAAATCAAATCGCTGCCAATGCTTGAACGACCTCGCTAAGTCTACTTTGTCATTTACTTGCAGATGAAAACGACTCATTTTAACTTCATGTTCATTCCAGCTTTCATCAACATGAGTTAACCATTTTTCGTCTGTAATGATTGTTGTTACTTTATCATCAGTCTGTAGTGATAATTGAGCCAGCAGTCCTGCTCTCGTTTGGTGTTGATAACTTTTGATACTACCTTGAAAGTGTACTTTAACCGCAATAAGGTTTTCACCTTCGGTTAATATATTTTCAAGTTGCCAAGTATCATAAGATTGGTGATGGGGAGCACTCCTTGCCGGACCTCGCGCAATATAAACACCATTAACATATAGCTGATATACACTCGATGCACTGATCTTTAAAGTAGCATGGCTTGGTTTTCCTTTAATCTCAAAGCTACGCCTAAATAACTGCATTGAGTTATCTTTTTTACCCCAAAGCCATTTAGCCTGCCAGCGAAAGTCTTGATTCTTTATATTTAGAAACCCATTTCCATCAACATAAGTAGCTCCCTTAGCTTGAACTGTACCGCTAATAAAAACGAGGAACACGTAGCACAGCACTTTCAATCCGGCAATCATCGACAACACCTTAAGGAATATTTATTCTTGCATCTGCATTTGGATTTATATAGAGTAACACCAAACAAAATGACAACGTTATCCCTTTTTTTATTTTTTGGGGGTGTAGCAAGTAAATATCAGTCTCCCAAGGAATATTATCAACAATGCAAATAGTGCCACATTTAGGAATAGATCCTGTCGCAGATAAGCTGTTATTGAATCTAGTTAGCTACATAACTCGGACGCCATAAAGTAATTTATATGTCACTTCTTATCATTAGCCCTATATAAAGTATTAATTTAAGGAGTGCTGGTGAAACCGTACAACCGTTAGGGCGTGTGTAGAGCACCTTTGTGAAATTGGATTGATTAAAAGAGATGGAACCAATAAATTAGTATTCCTACAAACAGTTGATTAGATTTTTATTATCCATAATCATTTAACTATTGAATTTTATTAGGGCCGAATGATATCTTTTTCCAACCATCGAATTGACTGCGATCAATAGCTATTCCAGAAAAAACCTCATCAATAACTCCTGTTGTTTTGAGCTTTTTTAATCCTATGGACAAAGCGTTCATTAATTTATCAGCGCCCTTTATATTTTTAGATAATGCAAAACGTTCAGCTTTACTCCCGACAAAATATATTTGCCCAGTAGCTTTTAGTTTAACGCCAAATAAAGTTCTTTCGGTGGGGTTTTTCCCTTTCATATCCAGCAAAACAATATCTGCTCGGTGGTTCTCAATAAATTTAAATATAAGTTGATATAGTAACGGGTGATAATTAATTTTTAATCTATCTAATTGCTGTTGCTGCCATATCCATTTATGAGGTATGGCAGCTTTTAATTTTTGAATATCGGCAAGTGAACTTGCAGCTAAAGCGGTGTGATTATCTACTGAGGTGAAAAAAGCACTATATCGAGAATGGTCATTTCTTACCACGTCAGAATAAGTGATACCAGCAACACTGGCATCCTTTATAGTTTTTTCCTGTAATAAATGTAAAAGCACATGTGCTTTCCCTTCATTTATAAACCATTTCCCTCTGGTAACATTTGGGACAGGTAAAATTTTGAGGGTAAATTTATAATTTGCGGCTTGTAACGCACGACAAAAGATATTAAGACTTAATAAATGTTTTCTGTCAGGATAAAGGTGGAAATCATCAGGCTGCAAACAAGGATCTGTTTTAAACGCTGCTATTTCACTGATAACTGCATCATTTAATGCAACGATAATTTCATCACTTTGTGAAGCATGAACGAGCGTTTCTGAATTTACTGATGTTATTTGCAGAGACAATAAAATTATAAAAAGGGTAAAAAATAACTTCCTTATTTCTCCCTTATCATTTTTGATCCCTACACCAGCCATAAATATCCGCATTATTTTTTTGATCTTGCCTTTCTATAAAATAGGGTGGCGCTACTGTTAGTATTGATGAGACGGTTAACTTTAGCAAGACACGTATCGGTTGAAAAACAACCCATGATATTTATAGACAAAATAACACATCATCAATAACACCACAAAGTAAAGGTGGCATAACCAAAAGAATTATTATATCTATTTTGTTGAAAATCATGACAAAATAATCTTGGGCTAATCCGTGCTAGAAATATGACTAAGTCAGCCGTCATCGCAATAGCTGCTATTGTCTTTTTGTAAACTTCGATATTCCATGCGATTGAGTGATGTGGGTGAGATAAGTCTAGTTCTATTTACCTTACCCCTATTTATATAAAACTCGAGGCGTTTTGTCATGTCTTTTGGCAAAGAGTTAATTAGCCCAAAAGAGTCACAGCCTTTTCATTTACACCACGGCCCTTCTTGTTCTAATTGAAATTCACGTTCTGATAAATCATTAATCACACATTATCCGGCGATATAATCTAGCGCTTGTTCTTCAGATACATATTTAGGTTCTTTGGCGATCACAACACACAAATCAACTTACCTACTCGTTTTCACAAAAAAAAACGTTTAGCAATGTAAAGTGGTGTAGATATAGAGACTGACATGTTTAAATCAATCAAAAGTATCGTGATTTACGATAAAAACATGGATTTATCGATTAACACCTGTAAAATTACATTTAAAATACACTTTTTAAATTTTATCTATAAGTGAATTAATCAAAGACAGAAGGAAGCTTAGTGTGAGCGATAAAACCTATCTATTTAAACAATCTATTAATCGAATGCTTCAACGTATTGCCGATCTTCCTAGCGGAGAAAATATTATGGCAAACGATATTCAGCTGACAAAATTATTAAGTATTAGTCGTACAACAGTAAGAGCGTGTGTAGAGCATCTTAGTGCGATGGGATTGATTAAAAGAGAAGGACCAAACAAGGTTGTTTTGCGTCAACCCAATGAAAGTGATTATTTTGACATTAAAGACAAAAACTCAACCAAAGATGTACAAATAGAAAAGTATTTTCTTGATCTTATTCATACCGGTAAATTGCTGCCTGGTGACCGATTTTCTGAATTGAGTCTCGCTAAAAATTCAAGTTGTACCACGATAACTGTTCGAGAGTTTCTTATAAAGTTTTCAAATAACGGTTTAATCGAGAAAATACCGCGCGGCCGTTGGAAAATGGTGAAATTTGATGAAGATTTTGCCCGAGAATTAGTGTCATTTAGACAAATGGTAGAAATGAAAGCGATCACTGAGCTGTTAAAGTCACCTCAAGAAGACCCTATTTGGCAAGAACTTAATGAGTTGCTGACTCAGCATAAAGTCGTTAGAGCAGATATGGAAAATCGCTACTTAGAGTTTCCCGATTTAGATAATGCGTTACATTATGCTATTAAAAAAAGTACAAAAAACCGTTTTACTAACCAGTTTTACGATATTGTCTCTTTTGTTTGCCATTATCATTACCAATGGGATAAAACAGGTGAACTTGAACGTTTTACCGTAGCTATTGATGAACACATCGACCTATTAAATAACCTTGTCACCCATAACATCGCAGGAGCAATTATGAGTATGGAAAGGCATTTACAAACGGCTGAAATCACCTTACTTCGATGTGTCCATGGTTTGGAAAATTAGTCCTTACTAGGGTCTGTTGATCTTTGAACATTGCCTCTGTAAAGACTGAAAAATCTTCAATCAAGGCACTTAGAATGTATTTTAGTCGTTCTAAATAAATAATAAGTAACGCGGAGTGAGGCTTTTTCAGCCTTTACCCGAAGGGCTGGTGCTATTTTTCCTGCCTACTGCGTTAGAATTCGCTTAAATAGAATAATTATTAAGCGCTCATTCTGCCTTGTAGAAAGAAAAAATAGCACCAGCAGAGATAATGTTGAAAGATCAACAGACCCTAAGACCAAATGCATTAATTTAAAAACAGTACGTTATTAACTGTTTTGCTCAACAATAAAATATTTAAGCAACATATTATCTACAATTTTATATGTTGCTTAAATAGTGGTAAATATTCATCTTTTCGATGACTAACTAATAACATGGTGCTATGTTTTTGCTCGGCAAGGTGCTCTAAAAAGTTGAGTACTCTATGACGATTTAACTCATCTAACCCTTGGGTCGGTTCATCTAAAATCAATAACTGCGGTGATTTAACTAAAGCTCGAGCAATTAAGGCAAGTCGTTGTTCACCATAACTTAACTGTTGAAATGGTGTGTTTTGATAAGCAAGCAAGCCCACTTTATTCAACCACTGTCGCGCTAATTCAATATGATGGCGCTCAGGCTTTTGATATAAACCGATAGAGTCAAAAAAGCCTGAAAGCACCACTGTAAGCAGATCACCATTGACGCGATATTGCCGATGCAACTCAGAGCTAACAATCCCCATCTGCTGTTTCAGTTGCCAGATACTTTCTCCTGATCCTCTTTTAAACCCTAATACATGAAGATCATTGCTATAACATTGCGTACAATCGCCAGTAATTAATTGCATTAAGGTCGATTTACCACTGCCATTTCGGCCAGTGATCAAGGTATGTTGTAATGGTTTAATAGACACATCTAAGTTTTCAAAAACATTGACACCGTTATACTGAACTTTTCCTTGGTTAAGCTTGACCAAGTATTGGTGTTGATATGCTTGGCGTTGTTTCATATTTTCAGGCCAATCTATATCGTCATCCTCAGCGGCTAATAAAACATCGAGTTGACGTTTAGTATCATCACTTTCAAGCTTCCCAATAACATCAAGTTGGCCTCGCTCAATAAAAGCAATATTGTTACACCAAGTAGGAATATCTTGGCGATTACTTAACATCAATAAAACCGTGACATTGTTTTTTGCCTTAACTTTTGCCTTTTCTTTAGACTTTTCTTTAGACTTTTCTTTAGAAAGTTGCGCTAATGCGTTTGATAAGGCGATACATGAAACTTGATCTAAACTATCAAAGGGGTTATCACAAACTAACAGCTCTACACCAGTAAATATCGCTTGTAAAATTAGAAGTTTACGCCCTTCTCCCGTGCTTAATTGGCGATAGCCACTTTCAAGCCGATGACTTAAACCAAATGCACTGATTAGCGGATCAGTTAGTTTGTCTTGAGGAAGAAAGTCTTTTGCTTTAGTGCCAACATCATTGGCATCAAGATAATCGGTCGCATCAATTTTTAATTCATGCTCATAAATGTCTTGCTGGGTTTCAAAAGACACCAGCGCTATTTTATCTTTTGATGGTAATGATAATTCACCGATTGAGTGCGGTTGCAATTTACCGGTTAACAACTGATCAAGGTATTGCTTACCTGAGCCATTACGTCCTAATACGCACCAACTTTCGCTTTGACCTACTTGCCAATGGTTAATGGTTAGCTGCGGATGCTCAAAGTTTATAATATTTATCATAGATATTTTAGAAATAAGATAGAAAAGTTAATGTTGATATTTTACGTTAACTTTTCAAAAGGGGTTAGATAATAATACAGCGTGGGTTAAAGCGAGCCAATTAACGAACTTCGATTCAAATCGCCAATACATTTCGCACCTGTCAGCGTCATTGCCACTCGCATTTCTTGTTCATAAATCTCAAGCAAGTTCTCAACACCTTTTTGTCCTTGCGCGGCTAAAGCATAAATATATGAGCGACCTAACATCGCACAATCAGCCCCTAAAGCAAGCATACGTACAACATCAAGACCAGAGCGAATACCTGAATCGACAAAAATCTTTAGGTCATTTTTCACTGCATCAGCAATAGGAGGTAGAGCTTTAGCTGAAGATAACACGCCATCTAACTGACGCCCACCATGATTAGAGACAACAATACCATCAGCACCAAATTTCACCGCATCTTTGGCATCTTCAACATCGAGTATACCTTTAATGACCATAGGGCCATCCCAAAAGTCTCGGATCCACTCCAAGTCTTTCCAAGAGATAGAAGGATCAAAGTTGTTTCCTAGCCAACCAATATAATCTTCCAAATTAGTTTGCTCGCCACGATAAGCTGACACATTTCCTAAATCATGCGGTTTGCCTAATAAGCCAACATCAAATGCCCAATGAGGATGGCACATAGCCTGTAATACTCGTCGTGATGAAGAAAAAGGACCACTCATGCCAGAGTGCATGTCGCGGTACCTCGCACCAGGTACCGGCATATCAACCGTAAACACCAATGTTGTGACCCCTGCCGCCTTTGCTCGCTCCAAGACATTTTTCATGAAGCCTCGGTCTTTAAGAACATATAACTGAAACCACATAGGACGTGAAATTTCAGGTGCCACTTCTTCGATTGGACACACTGAAACCGTAGACAATGTAAATGGGATACCTTTATTTTCAGCCGCTTTGGCTGATTGTACTTCTCCTCTACGAGCATACATACCTGTTAGGCCTACAGGAGATAAGACAATAGGAAGAGAGAGTTTTTCACCAAAGATTTTAGTACCTAAACTGAGTGCAGACATATTTTTCAATACCCGCTGCTTTAACGCAATGTCAGCTAAATCATCAACATTACGTGCTAATGTTCGCTCACTATAAGAGCCGCCATCAATATAGTGAAATAAAAAAGGAGGTAACTTCTTTTTGGCAGCATTGCGATAATCTGTCGGAGCAGAAATAATCATGGTGATTCTCTTTTAGTTTCTTGTCTATTAAGCTTTGTCTATAAAGCTTAGAACCTTTGTTTATTAGCCTTTGTAACGATCAACCGTTTGTTGCTGCTCGCCAAGTCCTGAAATACCTAAGCGCATAGTGTCGCCTTCTTTTAAGTATTTAGGTGGATTAAAACCTAAACCAACGCCTGGTGGTGTACCGGTACTAATGATATCCCCCGGTTGTAAGCTCATAAACTGACTAATGTACGAGACAAGAAATGGTACTTTGTAAACCATAGTGCGGGTATTACCATCTTGCATACGTTCACCATTAACCTCTAACCAAAGATCGAGCTCATTGGAATCGGTAACTTCGTCTGTGGTGACTAAATATGGACCGATAGGACCAAAAGTATCGCAGCCTTTACCCTTACACCACTGCCCTTCTTTTTCTATTTGAAATTCGCGTTCAGATAAATCGTTAACCACACAATAGCCAGCAACATACTCTAGGGCATTTTCCTCTGAAACATATTTTGCTTCTTTGCCAATAATCACACCTAGCTCAACTTCCCAGTCAGACTTTTCTGATTTAGGCGGCATTAACACCGTGTCATTTGGGCCAATAATTGACGAGGTTGCTTTCATAAATAATACCGGCTCTGATGGCACAGCCATACCCGATTCTGCCGCATGATCAGCGTAATTTAAGCCAACACAAATAAACTTACCGACTTTTGATATTACTGGGCCTACTCGGCAACTTTTATCTATTATCGGTAGTGAGCTTAAATCTAACGAGGAAATTTTTGCTATCTTGCCACTGGCGAATAAATTGCCATCAATGTCATCGATATGTGCTGATAAATCTCTGATATTACCTTCGCTGTCTAAAATTGCTGGTTTCTCTTGACCAACATCTCCAACTCTCATTAATTTCATTGTACTTTTCCTAATTAACTTTATTTATTAATTTGCGCTTTCTCATTCGAAAGCATAAAAACTTTATCCATCAACAGCCATTTTTCATCGCCATTCGCCCAAGGTAATTGCTGTTGAAATTGCCACATCAATGCTTCCCACGAAACCACTTTAGGGTTGTTTAAATCTGCCGCTTGTTTTGCCTCAAATGAAAAGCTGTCATCAACGTCCATGATCATAAATAATCGATTACCGACAAGGTAAATATCTAAAGCTTCAATACCTGAACCTTTAATGCTCTCGATAATTTCGGGCCAAATATGATCAGGTTGATGGTACTTTTTATACGCTTCAATTAACTTAGGATCGTCTTTAAGATCTAAAGCAAAACAGTGTCGAATCTGCATGAGATTACCTTTTGTATGTTAGCTTCATTTATTTTAGTCACTTATGTCGGCAATTTATTTAGGTAAATGCTTTTGCGAACGCTTACCGTAAATAGCAATTACCACAAAACATAACAGCGGCAATATAAATGACGCTTTAGTTGCGGAAAAACTATCAAAAAGCACTTTCATATCGATAATTGACGCTTGTGCCATCGGCAAGAAAGTACCGCCAACAATAGCCATAATAAGACCCGCAGCCCCTAATTTTGCATCATCACCTGTACCCGTTAACGCAATACCGTAAATAGTAGGAAACATTAATGACATACAGGCTGAAATACCGACCAAGGCGTACATCCCCGCAAGGCCATCAAGAAAAATAGTCGCGGCAGTAAATACTATTCCACCGGCTGCTAGCACCATCAACAGTTTACCGGGATTAATGTATTTCAATAAGAAAGTACAAATAAAACGACTTAAACAAAAGATCACCATGGCATAAATATTAAACATTTGTGATTTAGCTTCAGCTGCTTGCTCTGTTAAACCCATGCCAACAAAAACTTCAGTGCCATAATGAATAATGAAAGTCCAAGTCATAATTTGGGCTCCCACATAAAACATCTGTGCGATCACGCCTTCACGATAATTTTGATTCGCTAATAAGCGTTGAAATGTACCCTTAATATCTAAGCTGGTAGCTTTCTCTTCGGTGATCGGCATTTTCTTAAAGGCAATAACCATTAAAACAAATATAACGACTACGGCTATCGCTAAGTAGGGATCTCGAATAACGGCTAAGTCGTTACTGGTGATCACTGAAAGTTGTTCTAATGCTTGCTCTGAGCCATCAGTAACCAGAGCTCGACGTTCTGCATCCGTCGTTGGATTAAGTTTTTGAATAATAAATTGCGTGGCGACAAACATGCCTAACAATGAACCCACTGGGTTAAAAGCTTGTGCCAAGTTTAAACGCTGGGTTGCCGTTGCTGGTGGTCCCATTAACATGATATATGGATTGGCGCTAGTTTCTAAAAATGATAGGCCGCAAGTCATCACGAAGAAGGCCAATAAAAAGGGGGCAAAGGCTTGTGCATCTGCCGCAGGAATAAACAATAAAGCCCCAAAAGCATAAAAACCAAGCCCCAAAATAATACCTGCTTTATAGGAGAATTTTTTAATAAATAAGGCGGCAGGAATTGCCATTGCGCCATAACCACCATAAAAAGCCACTTGTACCCAAGTTCCTTCCGCGGTTGACATTTGTAGTACTTTTGAAAACGCTTTAACTAGCGGGTTGGTTATATCGTTAGCAAAACCCCATAAAGGAAAACATAAGGTAATTAAAATAAATGAAACAAGGTAAGCTCTGGGAACTACTTCAACTGAAGTGTTGCTAACTTGCCCTGCTTGTATATTGCTTTTATCTTCATTGGTATTGAGTGTTTGTTCGGTCATAATAAGCCTTATATATTGTTGTTTTTTTAACTTAGTATCTGTTTTTATTTACTTTTAATTTATATTTATATTTAATTGCTCATTTAGTTATTTAAAGTGACAAATCCGCCATCGATAGGGATGTTACTTCCTGTGATAAAGGCCGCCTCATCCGAGCATAAAAAACTAATTAATGACGCCACTTCATTCACTGTTCCCATACGTCCAATTGGCTGACTTTTCGATAATTTATCAAAGACTTCTGCTTGGTTGTCTGGATAATTTTTCTCGATGAAATTATCGACAAAGGGAGTATGAACACGTGCCGGAGAGATACAATTACACCGTATGCCATGATCAATATAATCTCTCGCCACCGAATAAGTCATGGTAAGGATTGCCCCTTTACTCATCGAATAAGCAAATCTGTCTTCAATACCAACGGATGCTGCTATTGAAGCAATATTGATAATAACGCCTGAGCGTCGCTGCTTCATCGAGCCAATAATGGTGGACATCATATTGTATGCCCCTTTAACATTAACGTTATAAACTCGGTCTAAATCATCTTCGGTGGTATTTTCTAAATTGCCGATATGAGCGATACCCGCATTATTGATTAATATATCAATAGCCTGTTCTTTTAGTATTGAGCCAACAACTTCTTTGACTTGAGCATTACTCGCGATGTCACATTGATAAGCACTTGCCTTACCACCAAGCTCAGTGATCATAGCTTTGGTACTATTTGCTGCGTCATCATTTAAATCGACAATAACAATATGAGCACCTTGCTCCGCGAGTTTGAGTGCTGTACTTTGACCAATTCCACTACCGGCTCCTGTGATCAGCGCAACTTTTTCTTTAAACTTATTACTCATGTTAAAACCTATCATTTAATTGTTCGTTACTTATTCGTTGCTTATTCGCTACTTGTTCTTTACTTACTCGTTAACTGGGCTATTAAAGCCGATAAAATTTTTCAGCCGTAGTACACCAAATTGACTGCTGTTCTTTATTTGTTAACGGTTCAACAAATGTCTCCACATATATTATCCAATTGGGATAATCTGATGCAAGATTTACCACTGGCCAATCACTGCCCCACATAAGGCGATCAGCACCAAAACAAACTAACAGGTGCTCCATATAAGGGACTAGTTGATCAAAATCGGGGTTAATACTAGCTTCTGTCACCAAACCTGATAACTTACAAAAGGCGGATGTTTCGCTGGCAATTAACGCTACTTTCTCAAACCATTCTGGAGAAGAATTGTTGGCAATTTCTGGTTTTGCACCGTGGTCGATCACTACCTTGAGTGCCGGATAACGTTTTATTAAGGTATACAGCGCATCTAGGTGCTGTGGTAAAACTAAGGCATCAAAGCTTAAATTCTTTTCGATCAAATATTCAAACACAGGGGCCAACTCAGCTTTCAACATCCAATTAACATCCGCAATATCCTGTATCATTGGTCTGATACCTTTGAAGTAAGGGCTCTTGCTGAATTCTTCTAAATGTTCAATCGCCGTTGAGCTTTCCATATCAACCCAACCGACCACTCCAGCAATGAAATCATGCTCTTGTGCGAGCTGCAATATGAACTCAGTTTCCGCTGTCGTATCTGACGCTTGTACTACGATTGTTTTTTCAACACCTGCCTGCGTTAATTTAGGTAAAAGTTCATTCGGCAAAAAATCTTGATAAAGCGGTGCTAGTTCAGGCGTTAACCATGAATAATCACCGCGTGATAATTGCCAGAAATGTTGGTGTGAGTCGATACGAGCCATTACTTAGCCCTCAACACTTGTTGGAACAGGAACGTCTGGAGATAAAATACCTTTGCCTTGTAGTGTCTGCCAAAATTCACGGGGGATATTAACCTTCATCTGCTCAACGGTTGTTGCAACACGGTTTGCTGAACTTAAGCCGGGGATAACACTGACTACCGCTGGATGCGCTAATGGAAATTGCAAAGCTGCCGCCGCTAATGGCACATTAAATTCCTGACAAACATCTTCAATTTTAGTGACCGTATTTATGATGGCTTCATCGGCCGGCTGATAATTGTAATGTGGCACTACGCCTTCACGACGAACACCTGTTGCTAAAACACCCGAATTATAAGGACCGCCAAGTATGATTGAACTATTTTCTTTTAAGCATCTAGGTAAAAAGGTCTCTAACGCTTTTTGCTCTAACAAGGTGTAACGTCCAGCCAGTAAAAAGCAATCAAAGTGGCCGTAGTCCATCGCCTGTTCACACACTTCATATTCATTAACACCAAGACCTATAGCGGAAACGAGCCCTTGAGAACGTAATTCGTCCATGGCTTCATAACCACCTTCCATCGCTATTTTAAATAATCTGTCATGATCATCACCATGGGTTGCTCGACCGATATCATGCATATACAAGATATCAATTTTTGATAAGCCAAGCCGCTGAATGCTGTGCTCAAATGACCGCATAATGCCATCGTATGAATAGTCATATTCAGGTTCAAATGGCATAGGAGAACAAAAACCATATTTATCTTCCGCTTTGCCACAAGGCGCTAAAATACGACCAACTTTGGTTGATAGCACATACTCACTTGAATCATATTTTCGTAGCGCATCGCCGACTCGACGTTCACTTAAACCAAAACCATAATAAGGCGCAGTGTCAAACTGATTAATCCCTAGAACCATCGCTTTAGTAATACTTTCTTGTGCGGCACCATCAGGCATTGGACGATAAAGATTACCAAAGGTCGCAGCGCCAAAACCTAATTCAGTAACCTGTAAGTTGGTTTTACCTATTTGTCGTTTTTTAAACATTACATCTCTCTTTATAAAGTTCAGTCAACTATCTTGCTGTCGGTAAACACGATGGGCCAATCGCTTCAAATTTCTTATACGTTAAAACAAATTCTTGATGACCTAACTCTTCTGACTTGGTCTGCTGCCCTTGAGCAACTTGCTTAACGAGTTGATATATTTCATCACCCACTTGGGCAACCGTAGCTTCACCTTTGATAATTTTTCCAGCATTGATATCCATATCATCGGATAAGTTGTCATACGTTTCAGGATTTGCGCAGACTTTAATAACCGGTGAAATTGCCGAGCCCACAACAGAGCCTCGGCCAGTGGTAAACAATGTTAGATGACAGCCAGAAGCGATCATTTCGACAATTTCAGCATTATCAACAATATTTGGAAAGCCAAACATTGGCTCACCATCAGGGACAACATCCATTAAATACAAACCGCCTTGGTTGGGTATATCTCCCGGTTTAATTAAGCCATGTATTTTAGAACTGCCTGATTTGGCATAAGCGCCCATTGATTTTTCTTCTTGGGTGGTTAAGCCCCCTTCCGCATTGCCTGGGGCAAAACTTCCATAACCCATTTTGGTATAATATTGCTCAGCTTTTTCCACCGACTTCATGATTTCTTCACCAAGTTCAGGGGTTATAGCTCGTTCAGCCATGATTTGTTCACAGCCAATCAACTCACCAGTTTCTTCAAAAATACAAATCGCGTCATCTTCAACCAGTTGATCAAAACAATGGCCAACTGCTGGGTTAGCGCCAATACCACTGGTGCCATCTGAGCCACCACAAATGGTACCAACCACCAATTCGCTGATATCCATCGGCACTAATTCTGCCTTTTCAGCACTAATGAGTAACTCATTTACACTCGATAAACCGGCAGCAATTGTTTTTCTGGTACCACCTGATTTTTGAATAACTAAAGTATCTACTGCCCGAGCACTGGCTTGAATGGTATTTGCCAGTTGTTCTCGGTTAAAGCCTTCACAACCTAACGAAACAATTAGCACACCCGCGACATTAGGATGTGTACAAAGCCCTTCCATAATATTTAGGGAGTATTCATTGGGATAACAGCCGGGAAAACCAATTAACTGAACGTTATCAGAGCTATCAGTCACAATAGCTCTAGCAACGTGGTGTGCACATTCAACTAAGTAGGTGACCAAAATAATATTGCGAATGCCTTTGCGGCCATCAGCTCTTAAATAACCTTTCATCCTTATTCTCCTGTCCTACTTTGACGCGTATGACTGGCAATATAATCACTTTTCATATTGTGCATGTGAATGTGCTCACCAAAGGCAATATCTTTAGTTGCTGAACCAATAGATACACCATATTTAATCACTTTTTCACCCTCAGTAATCGCTTGTCTAGCAATTTTATGACCAACAGTTATATCTACAGTCATTGTTACATCCACGTCTTCTAAAGTGGTTGAACTTCCGGCGAGTAACTGCTTGCAGCAGACAAAAGTATTGTCTGCCTTGTGCAATAAAACAAAATGTTTGTTTATCATTCATTATCACCCTAAATAAACAACCTAAATAAACACCCTAAAAACATCTGTTTAATTTCTTATTTCATCAAATAAAAATTTAATTAAACGATTTGGATTAGGTTGTTGAATACTATTATCTGATTTAATCATTAACATTAATCTAGGTCAATACATTTTATGTACTTTTATATATAAAGGACCTTTACGGTTATTCTTAAATAGGCTATGTTAAATTATTAACAGATAAAATAAAAAAACAAACAACTCAAAATGGCTCTGTATAAAAGGCACTATAAATATTGCTATAAAATCATTTAAATTCCTCAGACACAAGCTAGAAGATACTATATATAAAAACATCAAAAACGGTCACTTAAGTGAGTTTTTAAAACTTTGGTAATTGGAAATTTACCTGAAAATTGATTAGGGAATTATCAATACAAGCACATGGTCAGTAACGGAAAAGAAATATTAATAGCTGTATGCCTTATAAAGGCAACAAAACCGTATTTTTGAGACAGATTTTTAATACCCAATAAATGTCAGCAAAAGTGGCAACTGTTAATCTTTGAAATGTAGTCAGGAGGGTCTCCTTTGAGCTAATCAACAGTCGTTCAATAGTTGCCAAAATGGCTAACTTAGTGCGTATAGTTGACATGGCCTAGTGGCGGTTCTTAATGACAACTGCTTAGCTAAAAAAGGACCTAATTGTTAGGTGAAAACCTAAATATTTGTGGCCAGTTTAACCTAGCCACTGTAGTTATTACTTTGGCTAAAGATAATTTATATTCACTCCTATTTCATTAACTTATCTGTATGTTTTCCAATCATAAGGGTTGCCTGGGTAACCTGCTTTGATATAGCTTGATTCTGGAGAATCAAAATCTAATAGATCGTCTAATTCGTCCATTAATTTACTTAGCTGTATTTTTAAATGCACAAGTGCTTTTTGTAATTCAGGTTTATAAACCACATTATGCAGTTCTTTAGGGTCTTTTTTTAAGTCGAATAATTGTGTTACACCCGTTATAGGATAATAAATGAGTTTGAAGTCTACGCACTGACCTTACCATACGTTGATAATGGCGATAGGCACCATAAATATACTCATTAAGAGGCTCATTTTTATCAGTGTTTTTCAACAAAGAAGCAAAGCTTTTCGCTTGTACATTGCTAGGAATAGTAATACCCGCTAATTCAGCCGTAGTTGGGAATAGGCTGTTAAGATAAAATCCACCTTTGGCTTTGCGTCCTTTCTTTATATTTTTTCCTGCAATAATAAAAGGCGCTCTAATGCTATGTTCGTATTGATTCTGCTTGCCAAGTAATGCATGTTTGCCAACTGCTAAACCGTGATCCGATGTAAAAATAATAATGGTATTATCTGCATATTGAGAATTTTCCAAAACGTTTAATAACCGTCCTACTTCTGCATCTAAATGCGTCATCATGGCATAATATTCAGCAATGAATTGTTTCACATCATTAACTTTCCTAGGGCTAGACAATAACCCTTCACCACGTACTCGTTCACCGTGGTCAATTGTTGGATTTCTTAAAAATGAGTCAGGTAAAGGAATATCATCACTTGAATACATATCAAGAAGGTTTTGTGGCGATTGACGTGGATCGTGAGGCGCTAAATAACCAAGATACATTAAAAAAGGTTTATCATTTCTTACCTTTTTACTTTTTAAATAATCAATTGCTTTATCTGTAATCAATTCACTTGTATGCTTTTTAGATGGGTATTCTTGCGAAATCTTTCGACTTGTTAAATCAAGATCGACCATTGGAGCTTTGTAGTGATCTTTTGTCATCCCTACTGTGTTCAGTACTGCTTGCCCAATATCAAAACTACGTTCTAACTCTTTATCAGAAAGATGCCATTTACCTGAAATAAAAGTTTCATAACCCGCCTGACGAAATGTTTCACCCCACAAGGAAAAAGGCTGTTTAGCTGGCCGTTCTTTACGCATCATTCCCGTTGAGTATAGATTTCTTCCTGTATTTATCATCGCTCGACTTGATGAACACACCGCTGGTGACCAATAATGCAGTACACCATTTATCTTGATAAATACCTCATCTAGATACCACGTATCGCCGAGTTGACCACGTTTTTTCTTTATCTGATTACAATACATAGCACCAAATTTTAGACACCAATTTCTAATGGTTTCATAGCTGACGGTGATCCTTCTGGCTGCCAGTAGTTCTTCAATATCTCGAAAACTTAGGGTAAACCTATGATAAAGCCAAACTGCATGGCTAATGATCTGAGCGGGATAGCGATAACCAGAATAGATATTTTTATTCTCGGATTATCTCACACTTTCCTGAACCAGCAATAAGTTGACAGAACCATAAGAAAATCTATTGAGGATACATTACCGCCAGAACTGAAAGGGTTTATTGATGTTTTTGTTTTGGGATGTATCTCAAACCTGAGTTATTACTAATTCTTGTTTGAAGATGACTCTAACCCAAATCAGCAGAGCTAAATAAAGACTCAAGTGATTTTTCAAATGGCTAATAATGAAGGTAGAAAATGTGTCTATTAAAAAGTTTGAAATGATAACTTTGACGGGAATTAAAAGTAAAACGCCAACCTTCTCAAGAATAATTAGCAACCAATTAGCAACCAAACGAAAAAAGGCCGATTCATCACGAATCGGCCTTTAAATGTCTATTTGTATAAGTTTAGTGGTGCGGTTGGGGGGACTTGAACCCCCACGACCTAAATCATTAGCCCCTCAAGCTAACGCGTCTACCAATTCCGCCACAACCGCGCAATACTAAATCTATACTGTCTATTTTACTAAGTTATCTTACACATTCTGAGGTAAATCGGTCCACTTAATTTGTAGACGCACAATCCCCTCAAGACTACGTGTCTACCAATTCCACCACATCCGCATTTTTATTGAAAATATTGAACAACACATTTAAGCTGTTACTTTTTAAAAGTTATATTGCTAGTTTTGAGGTTAACTAGCTAATTTAGTTGCTAGACATTACAAGCATATCCGCCATATGTCTACCGTTTTTTCTATAACTTTTTATATAACTTTTTATATAACTTTATAGTTGAAAATCAACTATTTAGGAACATCGCTGCCGTCAGATCCAGTGCTATCGTCACTCGCTGGAACATCGCTGTTTACAGCTGTTTCTGTAGCAGCTGGCGGCTCAGCATTTTCACCTGGAATTGCATCTTCAGCTAAAGTGGTTTGTGCTGAACCAACTGATAAATCATCAAAATCACCACCCGATTTTTCACGGTTAGCCGTCAAGTTACCTAAAACTAGACTAATGATAAAAAATGCAACTGCTAACCAAGTAGTAGCGCGTGTTAAAAAGTTACCTGAACCACTTGAACCAAAAATTGTAGCTGAAGAACCGGCACCGAATGACGCGCCCATATCAGCACCTTTACCTTGTTGAATTAAGACTAAGCAAATTAGGCACAATGCAACAATTAAATACGCAATAATTAAACCTTGATATAACATCTTTTATGATCCTTTCGCTGTCGAACAAATTATTTTAAATTCATCGACTTTTAAACTAGCACCGCCAATAAGACCACCGTCTATATCAGCTTGTGCAAATAAATTTTCACAGTTAGAAGCATTTACACTTCCACCATACAATAATGGCACTTTATTCGCTACAGTTGTATTTACATCTGCTAAAAAGTTTCGAATAAATAGATGTGTTTCCTGTGCCATTTCTGGAGAAGCTGTTTTTCCTGTACCAATAGCCCAAACAGGCTCGTAAGCAATAACAACTTCTGCAAATTTTTCTATACCAATTTCGTCTATTACCGGCTGTAATTGTGCTGATAATACCAATTCAGTTTTTTGTGCAGTACGTTCAGCTTCACTTTCACCAATACATAAAATAGGTGTTAAGTTAGCCGCCAATACCGCTTTAACTTTTTGTGCTACCTGTACACTGGTTTCTTTATAAATGCTTCTGCGTTCAGAGTGCCCTATAATAACAAATTCTACCGACATTTCCTTCAGCATTTTTGTAGAAATTTCACCAGTAAAGGCTCCACTTTGATGTTCACTTACATTTTGAACACCTAAATGAACATGCTCAGCTTCAGTCGCTTCAGACAAAGACATCAGATAAGGATAACTTGGACAAAGAATAACATCCACATTTTCTGCAAGTGCTAAGTCATTTAAACCTTCAGTCATTTTTTTGACTAGTTCTAAATCACCATTCATTTTCCAATTTGCAGCAACTATTGCGCGTCTTGTCATTCAATCCTCCTAATAAAGCTTTTTTTAAGCTTTAAATGAAAATCCCACATTGAAGCCGCGAGATATTAACTAACCTATGAAGAAGATACAAGTATTTAACTCAATATCTTTTTCGTTTGCCTAATATTCAACCGTAAGTTGATATTTATTTATTAACAAGCTAATTTTACTGCGTCAGCAATTTCATTTGCCAAGCTAGTAACTTCTTTTAATTCAGGACCTTCAACCATGACTCTTATTAGTGGTTCAGTACCTGATTTTCGCAATAAGACTCTACCTCGACCCTTGAGTATTTCATTTACTTTATCGACAGAAGCAAGTACAGCTTCAGCCGTTAGCGGGTCACTATCACCAGTAAACCTTACATTAACTAATATTTGCGGTAGTTTTTTCATACCCTGGCGAAGTTCATGCAATGTTTTGCCACTTTGGCAAACCGCAGTAAGCACATTTAACGCAGCAACAATACCGTCTCCAGTAGATGTGTGATTCAAATTGATGATATGACCTGAATTTTCTGCCCCTAAATGCCAACCTTTTTCAAGAAGCATTTCCATTACGTACCGATCACCTACTTTGCTGCGGGCAAATGGCACTCCAAGCTCGGCTAACGCGAGTTCTAAACCCATGTTACTCATTAAAGTACCGACTACACCACCACGTAAATTATCAGTGCTTATCTCATTTCTGGCAATAATATAAACAACTTCATCACCATCAATAACATAACCCGTATGATCGACCATCATTAATCTATCGCCGTCACCATCTAATGCAATACCAAGATCCGCCTGATTTTCAACAACCGCCTTGCTGATCATATCCATGGATGTTGCACCACATCCATCATTTATATTGGTACCATTTGGTGATGAAGCCAACTCGATAACCGTTGCACCTAACTCACGAAATACATCAGGTGCTATGTGATAAGTTGCACCATTAGCACAATCAACCACTATTTTTAAATGACTCAAAGAATGCGAGCTGGAAAAATTACTTTTACAAAATTCTATATAACGACCAGCGGCATCAGCTATACGGGTGGCTTTACCTAATGAAAAAGAATCAACACAGCCCATTTCTTTATCAAGCTCAGCTTCTATTGCTATTTCTATTTCATCTGATAACTTCTGTCCGTCTTGGGAGAAAAATTTAATACCATTATCATAATACGGATTATGGGAAGCACTTATAACAATACCAGCTTCAGCACGAAACGTTTTTGTTAAATACGCAATACCAGGCGTAGGCATTGGCCCCAATAAACCAATATCAACCCCTGCAGCTGAAAAACCAGCTTCTAATGCTGATTCAAACATATAACCTGAAATTCGGGTATCTTTACCAATTAACACTTTCTTGGTGCCTTGTGCCGCTAATACTTTACCGGCAGCATAACCAAGCTTCATTACAAATTCAGGGGTTATCGGATAATGACCTACCAAACCACGAATTCCATCGGTACCAAAGTATCTTCTTTCTGACATTGTATGTCCTTCTCACTATTTCTAATTAACTGTATTGTTCAAAAACCGCTTGTAATACTTTTAATGCGTCTACGGTCTCTTTAACATCATGAACTCGAATAATTTGCGCGCCTTGTTGGGCTGCAATTATAGCGGCACTTAAACTCCCTGCCAATCTTTGATCTACATCTGCGTTTAATAAATTACCAATCATAGATTTACGGGAAAGACCTGCCAATACAGGTAATTCAAATGATTGAAATGTCGAAAGATGCGCTAACAAATGATAATTTTGAGCAACTGTTTTACCAAAACCAAATCCAGGATCTAAAATTAACCGCTCTCTTGCAATACCAGCAACTAAACAAGACTCTATACGTTGATTAAAAAAATCATTTATATCAGTGAGTAAAACATCATACTGTGGATTATCTTGCATTGTTCGGGGAGAACCTTGCATATGCATCAAACAAATAGGAATTGAAGTTTGTGCAAGTACTTCTAAACAACCCGGATTTTGTAACGCCCTGACGTCATTAATAATATCTGCATCATACTCAATCGCTTGTGCCATAACCTCAGCTTTACTGGTATCAATAGAAACCATAATATCAAAACGAGATTTAATTTCTTTCAATAACGGAATAACTCTATTTATTTCATCTTGAACGCTTACTACTGCAGCACCAGGCCGGGTCGATTCACCACCAATATCAATGATAGCAGCACCATCACTTATCATTTGCTCAACTTGAATAAGTGCATTATCAAAATTTGAAAACTTACCACCATCAGAAAAAGAATCAGGAGTTACATTTAATATTCCCATTACCTTTGGCATTACCTTTAGCATGGTATTTTTTGGCAAAGCTCTTAACATAGTTTTCTCTGATAATATTTCAAAGGTAATCTGCTCTAATTAAATGTCTCTAGGTAATTTTCACTAGATAAAATAAAGCCCCGACAAAATGACGAGGCTAAAATAATATTATTAAAACAATCTAATAAAGGCCTATATTTATCCAGCTATTCAGCTGGTAAATCAGTCGGATTTTTCAAATCGGCTTCAGGTTTTTTTTCTACTTCAGGTTTTGAAGTGCTACCTTCAGAATTTGAACCAGATTTTGAATTATTATCTGAATCGTTAGATTTTTTATTGAAGTCTTTAGGTTGACGTACTTCACGACGAGCCATTAAGTCATCAATTTGGTCCGCGTCAATGGTTTCAAAATGCATAAGTGCATCTTTCATCGAATGTAACACATCTATATTGTCTTTTAATAATTGCTCTGCACGCTGATAGTTTCTATTAATAAAATCTTTTATTTCTTCATCAATCAACTTCGCCGTTTCATCAGACATATGCAGCGACCTAGCTGAAGTGCGACCAAGGAAAACTTCACCTTCTTCTTCAGCAAATAACATAGGTCCCATTTTTTCAGAAAAGCCCCATTGAGTCACCATTTTACGTGCTAAATTTGTCGCACGTTCAATATCGTTTGACGCACCGGTTGAAACTTTTTCTGCACCATAAATCATTTCTTCGGCAACACGACCACCATATAAAGACGATATATTACTTTCTAAATGTTGTTTACTGTGGCTGAATCTGTCTTGTTCAGGCAAATACATAGTTACACCTAAAGCACGGCCACGAGGAATAATACTTACCTTATATACAGGATCATGATCTGGCACTAAACGACCTACAATAGCGTGTCCGGCTTCATGGTAAGCAGTCATTTCTCTTTCAGAATCACTCATCACCATAGAGCGACGCTCTGAGCCCATCATGATTTTATCTTTAGCTTGTTCAAACTCACTCATGCTAACAACGCGACGAGAAGTACGAGCAGCAAACAATGCGGCTTCGTTAACCAGGTTAGCTAAATCAGCGCCAGAAAAACCAGGAGTACCACGAGCAATAACCGATGCTTTAACATCGTCAGCTAATGGAACTTTACGCATATGTACTTTTAAAATTTGTTCACGACCACGAATATCAGGTAAGCCAACGGTCACTTGACGGTCAAATCGACCAGGTCGTAATAATGCAGGATCTAATACATCAGGACGGTTAGTTGCGGCAATAACAATAACGCCTTCATTACCTTCAAAACCATCCATTTCAACCAGCATTTGGTTCAAGGTTTGTTCACGTTCATCATGACCACCACCTAAACCAGCTCCACGTTGGCGACCAACCGCGTCAATTTCATCGATAAAGATAATACAAGGCGCTGATTTCTTTGCTTGTTCAAACATGTCACGAACACGAGAGGCACCAACACCCACAAACATTTCGACAAAATCTGAACCAGAAATAGTGAAAAATGGTACTTTTGCTTCACCGGCAATAGCTTTTGCTAATAAAGTTTTACCTGTACCCGGCTGACCAACAAGTAAAATACCTGATGGAATACGGCCACCGAGCTTCTGAAACTTTGACGGGTCACTCAAATAATCGACTAACTCAGCAACTTCTTCTTTTGCTTCATCACAACCTGCAACATCAGCAAAAGTAGTTTTAATTTGGTCTTCACCTAACAAGCGCGCTTTAGACTTACCAAAAGACATAGCACCCTTACCGCCACCACCTTGCATTTGTCGCATGAAAAATATCCACACACCAATTAACAAAATCATTGGGAACCAATTAATAAATATAGTGGTTAAAAAGCTGGTTTCCTCCGGTAACTCGCCTGAAGCCGTAACACCTTGTTTAACTAAATCATTAATTAAATCTCGATCATAACCACCGGGAATAACAGTTATAAAGCTTTCACCACTTCTCTTTACACCTTGAATAACGCCGTTTCTGTCTACGATTGCTTCACGTATTTGTCCCTGTCGTACATCTTGTATAAAACGGCTGTAATCAACCTGCTGCTCATTGGTATTGTCCGGAGTAAAACTCTGAAATACCGACATTAATACCACGGCTATCACTAACCACAAAATAAGATTTTTTGCCATATCGCTCAACTTAATGACCTCTGCTGTTTATAAAACTATGTCTAACCTTACCGCTAAATGCGTAAGATCAATATGCTGTCTAATTTACTATAATTTGAAGCCCGTTGCTACCAAATATACTTCCCGCGATCTTGCTCGGGAAGATTGTGGTTTACGAGTTTTCACACTGGAAAATACAGCACGTGTCTCTTTCATAAATTGTTCAAAACCTTCGCCTTGAAAAACTTTAACGACAAACGAACCATTTTTCTTCAACACTTGATGACACATCTCTAACGCTAATTCAACAAGATACATACTACGTGCAGAATCTGCACTTTCATTACCCGTCATATTAGCAGCCATATCAGACATCACTACATCAATATTTTTACCCATTATTCGATTTAATAATGCGTCAAGCACAACTTCTTCCCGGAAATCACCTTGAAGAAAATCCACTCCAGCAATTGGGTCCATAGACAAAATATCACAAGCAACAACTTGTCCTTTATCTCCAACTGCCTTTACCGCATATTCTGACCACCCTCCGGGAGCCGCACCTAAATCAACGACTTTCATCCCCGGTTTAATCAACTTGTCCTTGTTATTAATTTCTTCTATTTTAAAAACAGCACGTGAACGCAAACCTAATTTTTGTGCTTTTTTCACATACTCATCATCAAAATGTTCCTGCATCCAGCGAGCACTACTGTTACTTAGCTTTTTTTTACTCATCTACCAAAACACTTAATTTAAGAAAGTATTTAAAAAGAATTTAAATGCTTTTATTAGTATTACAAACAAGATGGAGGTAAAATAGCGATAATTCAAGCTAACTTGTAACGAAAATTGTTAATGAACCTAAATAAAAAGCAAATCCAACATCTTAAAGGTGTAGCACACCCACTTAAACCCGTTGTTTTACTGGGCAGCAATGGCTTAACCGAAGCTGTTGTCGCTGAAATTGATTATGCGCTTAATCACCACGAATTAATCAAAGTAAAAATTTCTACTGACGATCGAGAAACTAAAAGTTTAATCGTTGACGCCATTTGTCGCGAAACAAACTCGACAAAAATACAAGTCATCGGAAAAACTTTAATTATATACCGTCAATCAGAAGAAAAGAAAATTCGCATCCCTAAACTTTAAACTTATATCAGATTGCCAAAAGCATAGCGAAATTCAATATAGCCTTAACTAACTATCCAGTTAAGGCTATAAAACAAAATTAACAGCTACAAATTAATTGTTAAAACTAATCTTCAACCCTCACACCCCAAAGATCATGTTCATCCGCATGAATTATCTGTACCCATACCTGATCACCCGGCTTTACATCAAATTCATCGGTTAAATATACTTTACCGTCAATTTCCGGTGCATCCATGTAGCTACGTCCTATAGCACCTTCACCATTCACTTCATCAATTAATATCAGATATTCCTCACCGATTCTAGCTTTTAACTTCGCTGCGCTAATTTCTGCTTGAACTGCCATGAACCGTTGTAAACGTTCTTCTTGAATATCTAACGATACGGGATCTGGTAATTCATTAGCTTTTGCACCTTTAACCGGCGAATAAATAAAACACCCTACTCTGTCTAACTGTGCCTCTGTTAAGAAGTCTAACAATTCCTGAAACTCTTCTTCTGTTTCACCCGGAAAACCGACAATAAAGGTGGAACGAATAACAAGCTCAGGACAAATATCTCGCCATTTTTTAATGCGTTCTAAAACACGTTCAGAACTGCCGGGACGTTTCATTAACTTAAGAATACGTTTATTGGCATGTTGAAAAGGTATATCTAAATAAGGTAATATTTTTCCTTGTGCCATTAACGGAATAATATCGTCTACATGAGGATAAGGATAAACATAATGCAAACGCACCCAAACTCCCTGTTTCGCTAATTCTTCACACAATGCCTTCATATGTGTTTTTACCGGCATACCGTCCCAAAAATCAGTCTTATGCTTAACATCTACACCATAAGCAGAAGTATCTTGCGAAATAACCAATAGTTCTTTCACACCAGCATTTGCCAAACGTTTAGCTTCACCCAATACATCACCAATTGGACGCGAGTCTAAATCACCACGCATTGAAGGAATAATGCAGAAAGTACAACGATGGTTACAGCCTTCTGATATTTTTAAATAAGCATAATGTTTAGGCGTTAATTTAACCCCCTGATCTGGCACTAAATCAATAAAAGGATTGTGCTCAGGTTTAGCTACATGCTGATGTACCTGACTTAACACTTCATCATAAGCATGAGGACCAGTCACACCTAAAACATTGGGGTGCAACTCAATTATTTCATCTTTCTTAGCGCCCAAACAACCAGTAACCAATACCTTACCATTTTCTGCCAACGCTTCACCTATAGTATCAAGTGACTCTTGTACCGCACTGTCAATGAAACCACAGGTATTAACAATAACTAAATCAGCATCGTCGTAGCTGTTGGTTACATCATAACCTTCAGTTCTCAGTTGTGTAAGAATTCGTTCAGAATCTACTAGGTTTTTCGGGCAGCCAAGGGAAACGAAGCCAATACGTGATCCGCTTGCTTTATCACTTTGTGGTGCAAGTTCAGCCTTATTCTCTTCTATTGTTTTTGAAGGAATATCTAACGTGGTGGTTTGTTTTGGTGTGTATTGTTCTACGGTCATATTTCGCCTTGGTGCTTGTATTTATGTTTGTGTTTATTTTAACAATAACGATTACGGTAAAGCTGGTGACTTTACAAAGTTGCGGGATTATACAGGAAAGTGGCTGATGGGGGAAATGAGCATTGGTAAAACATCTATCAACTATGACTTAATCGTCACTTTTACAAAACCAGTAAAATAAAAATTATGTTCTAAGCATAAACTTTCCATCTTAAAGATAGTATTTTACTACTCTAAAATGGGATTCCAAGTGTGTCAGTTTGCTCACAATATCGCTAACCCCTATTTGATTCAAAATGTTATGTTGCTCTGATTTCTCATTGCTTATCCTTTACAAAGTTGAGGGATTATACCAATCTGCATAAAGTCAGTGATCAATTTTCAATGAGACTACATTTTCAAGAACATTTAAATGGGTTCTTTGCTAATTTGAAAAAACTACTATCATTTATCTATAGTAAACAATAAGAAACCAAATTCAAGGAAGATATAAGAATGATAAAAAGTGAAATTTATAAATACATTAATGAACTATCTGTTGTTGTTTTTGGCGTACTCCTAGCTTTTTTGGTTGAATACCTATTCACAGCATACAACAACAGCATTAAAGAAAAAATACATATCACGTTTAAATATTGAAGCTACAGATGTATTAAATGAGGGAAAGGTTTATTTAAAAAATTATAATGAATGGTTAGAAAAAGCCATCTTACTGACCAAAAGGTTAGAAGATCCGAAATATTGCAAGTTTATTAATTTAAATGACAATTTCTTTACTGATTTAATTGCAGTCACCAGTTTTCCTCCTCCAAAATTTTCTTTTGCCACCTTAGACGAATTACAAATAATAAAACGGACAGCCATAAAATAAAACGGACAGCCATCGTTATAATTTTATATTAAATATTTTTATTGCTTCATCCTTTTTTAGAAATTTTAATTCTAGAGCACCTCCTCCATGGGAGTCACTACTAGCATAAGTAGCCTCCCACAAACGCCCATCTTCTGGATCTTTATATAAAGTTGACCATCCATCTTCAGAAGTTGAAACTTTCTTAAGAACTGAAGTTTTTAAATACTCGATCCTTTCTGAAACACTATCCGTAATTACTTTGCTATCTTTAATAAGTAGCTGCCCACATAAATGTGTTTCACTAGAAGTTATTTTATTCATTATGGAGCCACTTTTCTAATTGTTGAATCATTGGGTATTTTACCATTAGGTATTACAAATTCTGAAACCCCACCTGCAGTTCGTCCACCTTGTATAAAGCCTGGATTAGTTCTATTTATTGGAGATGCGATCCCATTAACATTGCTACTAGAAAACTCAACCACATTAAAACCTGTAGAACTTTGCGGTATGGTCAGTGTATCAGCAATTTGATTCGCACTTAAACCTTGTAGTGCACTCGCATCAGTAACGAATACATCAGCATTTCCTGCTTTTGCTAATGTCGTTGGAGTAACATAAATAATAAAACGGACAGCCATCGTTATAATTTTATCTCATAAATATTAAAATGGTCAGAGTTAATAATCGATCAATTTCTCAGATCCATTTGATCGATATTTCATTGCCACCCCCCTCTGTCAGAATGGTTGCAATGAGAGCTTAAATAAGTTCTCATATTTATCAAAAAGGTGAAATAAGCAACATATGAAAAGTTATTCAAAAGAGTTAAAACAAAAAGTTATTAATGATATGCGCCCACCATTATCATTAAAAATTCCTGAATTATCTATCAAGCATAATATTCCTAAACAAACAATTTATACTTGGCGTAAGCAAGCAGTAAAACAAGGCAACTTAGTTACAAATAATAGCGATAGTAGTAAATGGAGTAACGAGGTTAAGCTAGCCGTCATTATTGAAACAGCTGTTATGACACAAGCAGAAAAAGCGGAATATTGCCGTAGTAGAGGAATATATATTGAACAGATTGAACAATGGAAGTCTGCTTGTCTTTCAGGTTTCAATACTCAACCAATACAAACTAAAGAGCAGAAAGCTGCGGACATTCAAAAAGATAAAAAAATTAAACAACTAGAAAAAGAGCTTAACCGCAAAGAAAAAGCGTTAGCAGAAACGGCAGCGTTAATGGTGCTTTCAAAAAAGTACCGTCCTGGATTTCTGGACGAGGAAAACTAACAAATTTAATCCAACGTAAAGAAGTTGTGACCGATATTAATATTGCCAGTGTAAGTGC
>JABSOI010000036.1 GCA_013216015.1 Alteromonadaceae bacterium
AAGGTACTCCGGGGATAACAGGCTGATACCGCCCAAGAGTTCATATCGACGGCGGTGTTTGGCACCTCGATGTCGGCTCATCACATCCTGGGGCTGAAGTCGGTCCCAAGGGTATGGCTGTTCGCCATTTAAAGTGGTACGCGAGCTGGGTTTAGAACGTCGTGAGACAGTTCGGTCCCTATCTGCCGTGGGCGTTTGAGAATTGAAGAGGGCTGCTCCTAGTACGAGAGGACCGGAGTGGACGAACCTCTGGTGTTCGGGTTGTCATGCCAATGGCATTGCCCGGTAGCTACGTTCGGAACTGATAACCGCTGAAAGCATCTAAGCGGGAAACAGGCTTTGAGATGAGTTCTCACTGGAGCTTTAAGCTCCCTAAAGGGTCGTTGGAGACTACAACGTTGATAGGTCAGGTGTGTAAGTGCTGCGAGGCATTGAGCTAACTGATACTAATTGCCCGTGAGGCTTAACCATACAACACCCAAGTGGTTTTGTGTGAAGACTGATAGATAACCGAAAGGTTAATCACGCACTAAAATAGTGTTACTTGAAACCCGTATTTATATCTCGTCGACAACTAATTTGTCGACATGAGTGCATTCGTGCACGTCTTTCCAAGATTGTAACTTTTTTGTTTAGCGACAATAGCAACGTAGAACCACCTGAATCCATGCCGAACTCAGAAGTGAAATGCGTTAGCGCCGATGGTAGTGTGGGAGTTCCCATGTGAGAGTAGGACATTGCTAAGCTTCTATTTAGAGAAAGCCCGTAGCTTATGCTTAGGGGATTACAAAATTAAGGGATAATAATGTTATCTCTTTTTTTATATCTAAAATATAATTCTATAGTTTTCAGGGTGTTGAAATAACAGGTGAGTTTAGGTAATCATTAGTTCGCATTAAAAACTATCGAAATATTAGTAGCTTACATATTTAGATGTTTTATAAGCTTTTAATATACTATATATTATTATATAATGCATCCATTTCAATAAGTAATCAATAAATCATATGACATAAGTGGTAAACATATGTAGTTCTCAGTACAGTCCATATGCCTACTTTTAATGTGTATATTCATTCATGGACATTTCAATTTTATGGATAAAGCTAAAACTCACTTTTTTTTGATTGACTCATTTCGCGGTATCGCTAGTGTTTGGATTTTGGTTTTCCATATTATGCCTAGCTATTTACCTGATATTAATTGGCTTCTTTCTTTTATCAATTTTGGAAGGATAGGTACTGATTTCTTCTTCGTTGCCTCTGGATATGTCTCTGCGGTAGCTTGTCATAAAGTTATTTCTAGTGAAAATAGTAATGGTTTCGCATTAAAAAGATTAAAGAAAATATATTCTATATATCTATATAGTTTAATGCTTGCATTCGTTATTGTACCTTTTTTAATGGGTTGCATTTCTTTTCTTAAAAGCAAAGAGCTTATTTTCGACTTTAATCTTCCAACTATAAATGATTTACTTTTATATATCTCACTTGCCAAAGTTTTTACAAGTGAGACTTGGGCATTAAATAAAGCATTTGTTGGAGTTAACGGTGTATATTGGTTTATAGCAATAATGGTTCAAATATATATGCTATTGGGAATTGCATTAAAGTTTAAGAAAAAGTTCTTCGGTATAGTTTTATCTACATTTTTCTTATCTTTATTGTGCTTGTTTGAAGACTTTAAAAATCTCATACCAATAGGGTTATTTTTGCCATCCTTTTCAAAATTCTTTATGGGAATGATACTTTATTTCTTTATTCTGAAAAGGCGTAGATTTAATAACAATATTTTGACTTTATTACTTGCTGTTGCTTGCTGTTGCTTATTTGGATTAGTAATTCACCTTCACCTAAATGGCTTTAAAGGAGACAGTTATAGGCTTTTATCGGCACTCACAGTTAGTTTATTGCTCTATATAATGCATCCAATAGATGGAGTAATCAAAAATAGTCTATTTGGAAAAATCACCTTTTGGCTAGGAAGTTTTTCATATAGTACATATTTAAATCATATGATTTTATGGCCCTTTATGTATATGTTTGTTAGTAATTTAATCCCTCTTCCACTATCAGTTTCTGCCCCTATGATATTAGTTCCATTAATTATTATATGTTGTTTTATGGCTCATAAACTATTCGATAGCCCTGGTTTAGTTTATTACTTCAAAAAAGTTATAAATATAAAAAGTATTTTATTAAGAACTTAACATTTCGGGTTTTAAGTTTACTTCATCTAGAATGATGATTTATTAATAATTAGTTCTCTTGCAGAAGTAAATTCAATTAAATCATAAACACTAAAAGCATTTTCAACCAAACCAAGTTTTTGAGCTGGAGTTAATGCTTTTCGATTATAGCCATGTTTAATATTATTCTTTTCATCAGTTAAAACGTAATTATGATAAACCCTAAAAATTTCAATTAGCATACAAAGGTGTTTAGGATTATATGGCGCATAACCGCTCCATAATGAATCAGAAGTTTTATTTTCAGATTTAGATGCTGTTTTTATTGGTCTTTCCATCATATTAATTCTTCGTCTTAACATTAGAAAATAGTTATCTACAGCATGTAGAGAGGCTTGTTCCATTAAATATTCATCAGGCATAGTAAGGAACTTAACATCTATGTATTTTGCCCTTACAAGCGGTTTAGGTTGCGAAAACCAATCATAATGACCAAGTTCTTCTTCAACATCATCAGTAACATGGTTTCTTACTAACATTGCATTTAATTTATGAGTCTTTATTAAATCAACATAAGTTTTAGTCAAAGCCAGTTCAAAACCAATATCATTATCCGCAAAAATGGTTATTTTTTTGGCTCGATTAAAGTATGTTTTCAGCAGTTCATAATGAGATAAAGCGGTATACGTCTGATGCAATAAAATATGCTTTGATGGTGGTTTTAAGTCACTATCCTCGAAGATACCTTCTTCGGGTAATATATATTGTTGATATCGTCTTTTAAAGGGTTCTTTTTGATACTCACCAATACGGATAAATTATTTAAATAGTGATTCGTAATTAGAAGTAAAATCAAAATTCAATGTGCTACCAAATACAAAACGAGACCTATTTTCTACTGAACTTATATTAAGAATTTTTGTTCTTCTGACATCAGCTCTTTGTGTTCAGTTTGCATAAAAGTGTTGTCTATCAGAACTAACTTTTAAGTGCTTATTTTCTAGCTTATGAAGATTTTGTTTTAACTGGTACTGATCAAATTGAATGCATTGATTATAAAAAAATTCAATTCTTGAATATATAACCGTTGGATTTAATAAAAGCTTATCTCTAATGCGGTTAATAATCCCTTTGTTAACAAATTCCAGAAAAAGTTGATAATTCACTTGATGATTGGTTTGCCCTTTTTGAGCATCCAAAGGTACAGTAAATTTAGTTTTACATGATTTACATTTAAATGTTTGCGAAGATAATTCATTTTTAACTTTATGATTACCATCATTATCAGGGTGGATGATTTGAGGAATATTCTCATTAACATCAACCGACTTACTGTTCTGGCTATCTAACCAATACAATTCAGGCTTTTCTAAAATACCATACCCATTGTGCTCACAAGTCGGTAAAAGCCTATGAAATTTACGCTCTTTATCTCTAGTACGCTTAGTAATTAACCTATAACGCCTACCTTCAGGTATACCTTTACGTTTATTTTCAGCTTGTCCTGAATTTGGACAACTAGGATCATTTAACTTAAATATATTTAATAATCGTTCTGTTTCTTGGTATGAGGATTTATTACTCAATATATTGGTGGTGTATTTACACAGTTTACACCTGAGAAGTAAGCTACTTGGTCTATTAGGTCCTCTTTTAATCTGAATGCCGTAATCACCACCAATATTAGTATAGTCACCGTTAGGCTTGAATTTAGGTTGTTCGGGTGGTTTACCATAATTATTGCAAAGAGGATTTTTACAAAAATTTAACTGAAGCCCTTTATATGCTTTTGGAAATGGAAATTTTTCTTTTTCTCTTTGTTTGTTTTTATTTGGAACATTTTTAAGTTGTTCTATATTTTTATCATCAAAAGCAATTAGTAGTTTTGCCGTTAATATTGTATCAATTAACGCACCATGTATTTTTCTTTCAGATGTATCAATACGATGGATACTACATGCAGAATCTAAATTTATTTTCCTTCCAAGGCGATTAGATACCTCATTAAGCAAGCATCTATTTTTAAATGCTTCACTAAATCTTAAAGTGTGACCAGATAATACAGATTCATGATCTAAGAATCTTAAATCAAAATCCTTATTATAAAAAATAAGGGTAGCATCTCCGATAAAGGAAAGAATATCATCAAAAACTTCAGCAAATAGTGGTTTTATCTGTTAAATAGTCATCTTTTATTTGGTGGGTTTTAAAAGCACCTTTCGTACTCTTTTTGCCTTGAGGATTTAAATAAGTCTGAAACTGCTTACCAGTAATAACATAATCAACAACTTCAACTAAGGCTATTTCAATAACTCTGTGATTACCACGATATGGGTTATAACCCGTAGTTTCGGTATCTATAACTACATATCTATTCATGGTAATCTCCAATTGGGACAACATGATTATATTATAGTATATTTATATCGCACAAAGTCGATTTGGCTTATGCTTCTGTTATTTAATGAGTTTCTCATACGAACCAATGATTTTTAACGGATTTGTTAATGGTAAGCTGTTGAATTTTAGTGACACAAATAAGAAAGGACACTAAAAAGTGTCCTTTAATATTTTAATCCCCTAGCTTATGCTGCGGGCTTTTTTGCATTTGTGATTTTCACAAATAAAAGAAATGAAACGTAGTTGCGCCGGTGGTAAAGAGCGTGTGGCTTTTCTTATATGAGAAGGTCTCTTTTATGTGAGAGTAGGACATTGCCAGGCTTCTATTTAGAGATAGCCCGTAGTTTATGCTACGGGATTTTTGCATTTATGTTTCTGATAAATTATAAATTGAAGCTATGAAATAGGTAGGATGTGTTTAACCCATTACATTTAGCGATCACCTAGCCACTTGATAAATCGATATTTTGATGGGTTACGCGCCTACGGCTAACCCATCCTACGCAATAATTTTCAATGTTTAAACGTCGACAATGTTTTTAGCTGACATGCAAAGCTAATACAGATTCTCACAATCTATGAAACAGGTAGGATGGGTTAGCCGAAGGCGTAACCCATGATGTTGGATGATCACAAAACCATTTGATAAATTGCTATTTTGATGGGTTACGCGCCTACGGCTAATCCATCCTACGCAATAAAATTTTAACGTTTAAATCGTTTATAGTCTTTTTGGGCCGGGTTTCTGCCGATTTTACATCTGTGATTTAAAAAAATCAAAAGCGAAAAATAGATATATCGTTGCTAAAAAGTTTGTGTTTTATCATGAAAATCATAATTTTATTGCGCATTCCCAATTTATTTTCTCTTAAAATTAAAAATTAGGCATAAAAATTAGGCCACCCAACATAAAAAATCTTAATTGGTCAAGTCACTTGTCTAATGATACTTTTGATTAAGCTGTAAATTTTCTCTTTAAAAAATGGGCTAATCAGGCCTACAATTATTGATTATTAAATAATTAAGGATGGATGGCAGGGTAAAATCAGGGTAAAATTCAATATAAAAAAGCACATCTTAATCAACCTAAATAAATATAAAAAACAACCTAAGCCCCCCAAAATCAAAATTATCAAAGGTAACCTAAATGTACAAATTTTTACTTTTTTCATTCTTTTTTTCTTCACTTTCATTTGGAGGTACTATTCAGTGCGGTGGTACTGTTGAAAAATTAGGTTTGCATGCCTCAGACAAAATACTGCTTAAATTAAGCAGCATGAATGCTAAAGTTTTTATATGCTCTACAAATTCAGAATGGACAGTTTCTGGTACTGGTCATAAAACGAGTGCTGAAACCTGCAAAGCAATGCTTTCTATGTTGATGCATGCTAAAGCGACTAAAGCTGATATGGGCAGTGTTTGGTTTGATGGGGATGATGTTCCTGAAAGCTGTGATAGTTGGGGTAATTGGAAAAATACAAATATCAGACATTTTATGTATTGAGGTTATAAGAAATCAAAATCAAAATACCAACAAAATACCCAGACATCCAGAGTTAAAAATCTACAACAACAATCATCCAATGCAGGATAATAACGACATTGGAATTTAAAAAGAGCAATCTATGTAAAAACTAAATATGATTATTACAGCAATGTTGCTTATTTCTTTTAGTGTATATGCGTATGACGGTTGGTCAGGTAAAAATAAAGTGGCAAGTATTAGAGTTTATTCGTCCACAGGAGTATTAATCACAATGCCCGGTGCCAGTAAGCCTAAAGGCTGTAGTGATACAACTTATATCATGCTTGCTAACGCCGATACCGAGAGTGGTAAAAGATAATACTCAGCATTATTAAGCGCTTATTTTGCAGGTAAAAGTGTTAATTTGGCTTTAACAGGCTGCTCTGGTGGTGGTACAAATGGCTGGCCACTTATTGAGTAAGTTTGGCTTAGTTAAATAGGTCATAAGGTGTAAGATATCACCCAGACACCTTTTGTCTACCATTTTGATGCGTCACCTTTTTTTAAATTATCGGCTTAATCCGATTTTATTGGTTTAATTTCATTCCGAAACTTGAGATAATCAGTTTCTCAATATCATTAGGTAATAAACATGAAACTTTGTTAGGTTATTTTTGTTGATCATTTGTTTTTCAACAATGCATTCAAATGCGGAAAATGCCGCAGCTACATGGACAGGGCTTAAAAACTTAGTTTCAGTTCAAGTGGTCCAGAATGGAGGGCTTGTTATTTTCTTCGATTCAGAAGTCAACTCGGTATGTACAAAAGCTTCGACTAAGTCTGTATATATAATGTCAGGCTATCAAAGTGTAACAATAGATGGGGTTAAATCCTTTCTTTTTACATCATTAACAGCATTATCAACAGGTATACAAGTTACTGTTTTATATGATGACACTACCTCACATTGCTGGGGGAAGTACCTTGAAATATTCAAGTAATAATAATCATAAGGGGTCAGCCATAATATAACCCAGACAGTAAAAGTTAAAAATTACTGACTGTTTTAATTTAAACTATGTTGGTTTTACTACGCGTCAATTAAGAAAGAAGCTGGATAAAGTTAATTTTTTTAAAAAGAAAATTGATGGTTTAACTAAAAGTGTTAACTAAACTTGGACACAAAAATGAAACTTTTAAAATATATAATGCTATTAACTCTTTTTCTCACTGGAATATCGAATGCTGCATGTCTTGAAGGGTTATCCGGTTCTGATAGTATCAACTCAAAAATTAGAGGGTTTTACATAAACCCAACTAATACGCAGTATGTGATTTTGGATAAGGCAAATTGCAGTGCTTTTGGAGGCAATACAGCGTTGGCAAATGGTACAATTACTCATTATTATCTTGAATTTGATAGTACAAATACCTTTTTAGCCTCTTCGTTACTAACGGCATACGCAAAAGGTGAGTTAGTAGAGTTTCGTGTAGGTGGTATTACGGGGAGTTATAATAAGATTGCATACATAATACTACCGGCTGGTTCCAGAGTTCAATAGCAGTGCGCATTAACTAGTGCACATTAACTAGTTATCCAGAAACTAATGTCTACTGCGGACGTGTACTATTGGTTCTGGTTTAAAACTAAAATGGGGTTAAAATGATTATACTTGTAGGGGGGGAAAGGGTGGTCCTGGTAAATCCACAATAGCCCAAAATTTAGCGGCTTACTTCGTCATAGAGCGCAATCTAGACGTTATTCTAATCTAATAGCGGATAGAGGGGTAAACCAGCTATTAGAAACACTAGCCAACGAAGAAGGAATTTGGGAAAAAACATCTCTTCTATTTAAAAATATTTTAGTAGTAACTTTGAAGCATACATGGCCAACAGAAGCTGAGTTTTCAACAAGTATTCAATCAAAAATCATGAGGTAATACCTTATTCAGTTCTTTACACTAGTACAAAATAGCAATATTCTAGTCTGTAACAATAATTTGAATATAGTCGAAGTCAATAATTTCTTAAAATGACTCCTTAATACAAGATTTAACCTCAAACGAAAGTATCCACACGGCATTCCTGACAAATAACAAAAATATTAAACGAGATGATTATAACAAGTTAAGTAACATTTAAATTTTACCTTTGAAACGACTTCATTTATAGAATCAAAAAGTGCTACATATAAATTTAAAATATCTTTTTATTTTTGAATGGTTTGTTGTAAGGTTTTGATTTGAATGGCCCACCCTGCAGGAGTCGAACCTGCGACCTTCGCCTCCGGAGGGCGACGCTCTATCCAGCTGAGCTAAGGGTGGAGTGTTATTGCTTATTGCAAGGTAACAGCGCGCAAATACTATAGTTTCCCAGTTTAATTGTCTAGTAGAAACCTTCTTTGAGAACAATATTTTTTTGGTCAATGCAATGTTGTTTGATTAACCTACAATATTTCTGTTAAATAAGTCATTAATCTTTTTCTTATCATAACCAAGTTCAATACTCAGGATCTCGTGGGTATGTTGACCCAGATCAGGGGCTGCACTTTTATATTGTATTGGGGTTTGAGAAAGGTTAATAGGTGACGCAACGATGCTTATTGGCTTTCCACAATTATCAGTAACTTGTTTAACCATTTCCCGATGTTTTATTTGAGGATGATTAAATACCTGTTTAAATGTATTTACTGGGCCACAGGGAACTGAAACTTCTTCGAGTTCTCTTATCCACCATTGAGTTGTTTTTTCGGCTATTTTTTTTGCGAGTATCGGGATCAATGAATTTCTGTTGGCAACTCGTTGGGTATTGCTACTAAAGTCTGGATTTAGTGCAATTTTTGGGATATCCGCGACAGAGCAAAATTTTTTAAATTGATTATCGTTACCAACAGCCAATGTAATACTGCCATTTTGGCAGGCAAAAATTTGGTAAGGGACAATATTGGGGTGGCCGTTTCCAAGGCGCTGAGGATTTTCTGCAGTCGTAAGATAATTCATTGCTTGATTGGCTAATGAAGCAACTTGTACATCAAGTAGCGCCATATCAATATGTTGTCCCTGATTAGTGTGTTTAAGCGCCATTAATGCTGCTAAAATAGCGTTGCAGCTATATAAACCCGTCATAATATCGGTAACGGCAACACCTACTTTCATTGGTTCACCTTGTGGTTCACCTGTAATGCTCATTAAGCCACCCTCTCCTTGAATCATTGCATCGTAGCCAGCTTTACCGGCATAAGGACCAGTTTGGCCAAAACCAGTGATAGAGCAATAAATAAGTTTAGGGTTAAGCAGTTTTAAACTTTCGTAATCCAGACCGTATTTTTTTAATGTGCCAACCTTATAGTTTTCAATAAAAACATCCGATTTGAGTATTAAATTCCGGATAATTGTTTGTCCTTCATCTTTACTGATATCAATAGCAATGGATTGTTTATTACGGTTTGCACAATGAAAATAAGCAGCTTGGGCAGGTTGTTTTTCAGTTGCTTCTTTGGTGAATGGAGGTCCCCAGTGTCGAGTATCATCTCCCTTGATTGGTCTTTCGACTTTAATGACTTTTGCCCCTAAATCAGCCAAAATTTGTGAAGCCCAAGGTCCGGCCAGAATTCGGCTAAGATCTATTACTTTTATATCGGGTAAAGCAACGGTCACTAAAAATATTCCTCATTAGTTATTGAAATAGTGGGAGAAATGATAGTGCACAAAAGAATAACTTTATTTAACAACTTAGACCCAGGATTTTGCATTATATTTTATTATTAAAGCTGGCAAAAGTATTAAATAAATGTGAATTTAATATACGAATATTTAAAGTAAAGGCTATAATGAAAACCAGCTACCTGAAATACATAACATAAATTTATTCTTAATATGAAATCAATCCTTGGACGACTAAGTTTACTGCTCTTTATTATGTCTTTCTCTGCGACATCTAAAGCTACGACATTAAAAAATTACGATATTGAAGAAATTTCGGTACAGCCGCTAAAAACTATCATTCATCGTACAGGAAGATTAGCTTTCAAACGAACAATAAATCTATCTTTTAAAAGTAGCGGTTATTTGTCTAAGTTGTCTGTAGATGAAGGTGATTATTTTGAAAAGGATCAGATATTAGCTGCAATGGATGTTTCTGAGCTTGTAGAACATAAAAATGCGGCATACGCGCAATTAATGCAAGCGAAGATTGATGTAAACCGAATACAAAAACTTATTGAACAAAAATTAAGTTCAGAACAAGCGATTGATCTTGCAACGACAAAGTTAAAAACAACAAGAGCTGCATATAAAGTTGCTTTTTACAATTTAGAAAAAGCACAAGTTATTGCCCCCTTTTCAGGTGTGGTTTTGGCCAGACATGCTGATTTTGGAGAGTTGATGTCTCCTGGACAAATATCACTTAAAGTTGCTGCATTAAAAAATAATTGGGTGGTTAAAGTTGCTCTCACAGGGACAGAAGTAAGTCAGGTTCGGCTAAAACAAAAAGTAAAAATTCGTTTACATGCTCTGGGAATGGTTGAGGGTGTTATAAGCAAAATACCGATAATTTCTAATGCTCAAGGTCATCTATTTATGATTGATGTATTGCTACCCGAATTATTGTTAACTGATGGTGTTATAGCAGGGCAAATAGCTGAAGTCATTATGGAGTTCACTAGCGAAGATGTAGTCTATCAATTACCAATTGAAGCATTGATGACGGTTGATGAGGAAGGTAAAGCTGTTGTAGCAGCTAAAACTGGTAATGAGAAATTATTTACCAAGCATAGGTATGATATATATAAATTAAATAATCAATACATTTATCTGCACGCAAATAATGACGATCAGCCCATTCAAATCGTGACAAGTGGTTGGCAAAATATAACGGACATTAAGTAATAGATACCTACTTATGAATTTACCTCGTTTGGCAATTAAAAACGCACAGTTTACTTTCACCATAGTGATTTTGATGGTGTTAGTTGGTGTTGTCTCGTACTTTCAAATGCCTAGGTCTGAAGATCCACAATTTGATATTCCCTTAACAATCGTTGACGTAATTTACCCGGGGGCTTCTCCCACAGACATTGAAACCTTAGTCGTTGATCCATTAGAAGAAGAGTTTGCGGATATAGAAAATATCAAGAAGATTGAATCTCAAATTAAAATCGGGGGCGCTAGAGTCCAAGTAACCTTCCTGTATGGTACTGATTCAGAAGAGTCTTATAACAAAATAAAACAAGCGGTTTCTACAGTTAAGCCCAAGATGCCTGCAGGCATACAAGATCTACTTGTTATTAAAGGTACCCCAAAAGGTGTTGCTATAATTCAAATGGCCTTATGGTCTGAGCCGACAGATTACAAGGCAATGGAGTTTCATGCAAAACAGCTGGAGAAGCGGCTGGAAACTATTCAAAGCGTAAGGCAAGCAGACATTTGGGGTTATCCTCAGCAAATCGTTGCAATAGATTTGAATTTAGCATTATTAAAACATCATGGCATATCTGTGATTAATATTAATCGTATTTTACAGGGACGAGCTGTCAACATAACCCCTGGATTTGTCAATGCAACATCTCGACGATTTAATGTTAAAGCGAGTGGTAATATTCGATACCTGGACGAATTGGCTAATACCATAGTGTTGTCTAATGATAGTTTTACTTTACGGCTAAAAGATGTAGCCAGTATTGCCTTTTCAAGCCTTGAACCCAGCTATCTAGCTTTTTACAACGATAAACCAGTTATTTTCCTCACGGTTCAACAAAGGGAAAATACCAACATTTTTGATTTAACAAAAAAAATCAATGATGAAATTGCACGATTTAAAAAGACTTTACCTTCCAATATGAAATTGGACACTATATTCCAACAAGCAGATACAGTAGATAAAAGAGTTAGCGGGTTTTTTGATAATTTATGGCAAGGTTTAATACTGGTTGGCATCATGTCATTATTTTTTCTAGGTTTTAGAGAGGCTATTGTCGTCATAACCGTCATCCCTTTATCTTTTCTCGTTGCTATTGGCTGGTTAGATTTTTCTGGTTTTGGCTTGCAGCAAATGTCTATTGTAGGCTTGATTATCGCTTTGGGTTTACTAGTCGATAATGCAATTGTGGTAACAGAAAGTATTCATCGGGAAACCGCCAATTTCTCTAGTATGGCTGAAGCTTCATATGTTGGTACCGCTCGTGTTGGCTGGGCGATTAGCAGTGGTACAATTACCACCATGCTGGCATTTTTGCCATTATTGATGCTGGCCAGCGATACCGGTGATTTTATTCGTTCAATGCCTGTGACTGTTGTTTTTGTGTTATTAGCGTCATTAATTATTGCACTAACACTGACACCATTGTTAGCAAGTAAGTTTTTTACATTGAAGCCTCCACGAATTAAAGCTTTTCAACATTACGTAAATCTGTTTGCTGAAAAAGCATATGTTAATTTTTTACATAAATTAATCAGGGCGCGCTGGTGGGTTGTTACGTTTGCAATTGTTAGTTTAATCGCAATGCTTTCTCTCTTTGTTGAGGTAGGAGTCAGTTTATTCCCTAAAGCAGAAAAACCTATGATATTGCTTGATGTTGAAGCTCCTCCCAATTCATCTTTCGAATATACCCATTCCGTGATGGAAGAAATGTCTTTGGTCATTGACAAATATCCTTTGGTAACACAAATAGCCCTGAATGTAGGTAACTCAAATCCTCGAATTTATTACAATGAAATTCCGAAAAGAGGTGTAGTGAAATTTGGACAGGTTTTATTGGTATTAAAAGAATATGATGAGCAAAAAGTCACTAAATTGGTGAATGAATTGCGGGCCGAATTTAATCGTTGGAATCGAGCGAAAATTACCGTTAAAGAATTTACCCAAGGACCTGTGACAGATCAACCGATAACTATTCGTTTAATGAGTGAATCACTTATAGATCTTGAAAAAGTGGCTAATGATTTAGCTTTAAAAATGTCTTCGGTTAAAGGCATCATTAATGTTAATAATCCTATTGGTATTGCAAATACCGAAATTTCATTAGAAATTGATTACGATAAAGCTGGTTTAGCAAATATAAATATCAATGCGCTGGACCAAACTTTGCAAACAGTGATATCTGGCAGTTATGTCGGTCAATTCAATGACGAAAATGGAGAAGATTATCCTATTGTTGTTCGTAGGCCGCATCCTGATGTTAACGGGTTATCAGATATCAATATTGTTAATCTAAAAGGTGAGTCTATACCTCTTGGCCAAATAGTTGAGGTTAAGTTGCAAAAAGGGCGTACAGATTTCTTTCATTATCAAAAATTACGTATGGCTAAAGTATCTGCTGATTATGAAAAAGGTTATTCCGCCAATGTACTGACAAAAACATTAGTTGAATATTTGGATCAGTATAATTTACCTAACGGCATGTATTATGAACTGGGTGGTGAAGAAGAATCTAGACAGGACTCTTTTGCTGGTTTATCTCAAATAATGATCATTACCGCAATTGGTATTTTCGCGATATTGATCCTGCAATTTAAGTCTTTTCTACAACCGCTAATTATTTTTAGTTCGATCCCATTCGCTATGGCGGGTTCTATCATTGGATTATATATTACAGGTCTGTCATTTTCGATTATGGCATTTATAGGATTAATTAGTTTGTTTGGTATTGTAGTGAATAATGCCATTATTTTAATTGATACCACGAACCGAAATTTGGAAGAAAACCAGGAAAAGTTACAAGCTATACTTAATGCCAGTGCTACACGGTTCACCCCTATATTACTTACTACGTTAACGACAATGGGCGGATTATTGCCATTAACATTGTTTGGTGGTGGTTTATGGCAGCCTTTGGGTGTAGTGATAATTTCCGGGTTGTGTGTGTCTGCGATTTCCAGTTTCTTGTTAGTACCCGTATTGACGAGTATTTTTACTCAGAAGGGGTAAAACTAACATGTATACCCAAGTAGATTGGCTATGTCCCGGTTAAGTGGTGCTATAATAATTGTAGTATGGGTTAGCCAACGGCGTAACCCATCATTTTGTATAACGCAACCACCTGATAATAATGATAAAAGATGTCATTTTGATGGGTTACGCCTGCGGCTTACCCATCCTACGCGCTGAAATCTTGAGCTGACAAATAAACATCAATAAAACAATGAATTACGGGTGTAGCAACACTTAACCGATACATAGCTAAGTAGATTGGATATAAGATATGTTTATAAAAACAATAAAAAAAGTGAAATTTTGGGGAGGTTAGTTACACATGGAATTATTAGGTTTATCAGGTTACATTTTTGCTAGTATTGCGTATTTTCTTTTTATTCTATTATTATTAGCTGCGCGAAACCGTACTGTTTCTGGCGCGTTAGTCCTGTTGGGAAGTTTGGTCACTTTAGCTTCTTTTACCGCAGGAGCATTTCAGTTAGAACAGCATTTTTCTATCAAAATAATTTTTGTATTAGAAAACATCAAGTTTCTATTTTGGTCATTAATTATTTTGGCAACACGTGAAAGAATACAAACTATTAATGATCTATTTATTAATAAATATATTAGACAATATTTTTTAGTGTGGATGGCTATTTCTTTTGTAACTTGGTTTTCTGTTATTTATTTACAAAGTGCCGCTAAATTATTGTTTATGTTGTTTCTCATTCTCAATTTATGGTCTTTAGTGTTGTTGGAACAGCTTTATCGAAATGCAGAACTTCAATCAAAACGCGCGCTAAAGCCATTAGTAATAGCTTTAGGTGCGGTATTTATTTTTGACTTTATTATGTTCGCTCAAGCATCAATGCTTAATCAATTGGATTTTTATCTCTGGTATATACGTCCGATAGTTGGAGCGGTAAGTGTGCCATTTTTATTGATAAGCACTCGGCGAATGAAAGACTGGTCAGTAAATGTATTTATTTCTCGGGATGTGGTTTTTTATAGTTCAATGTTACTGATCTCTGGTGCTTATTTATTGGTTATGGCTTTTGCTGGTTATGTCATTAATTATTTTGGCGGCGAATGGGGTAATAATTTGAGCGTTGCTTTTTTGGTTATGGGCTGCATTGTACTAGCCGCATTATTAATAACTGAAAGTTTACGCCGAGAGGTTAAGGTATTTATTACTAAACATTTTTTTGCTAATAAATATGATTATCGCTTTGAATGGTTAAAATTAATTGAGCAGTTGGAAATCAGCAAAAGTGGTGATTATTATAAAACCGCATTGAATATCATTCGTTCAACATTAAATATTTCTGAAGGGATTATCATCAAAAAAGAAAATATGGGACGATATAATGTTGTGTACAGTGAAGGAATAATTTCAGAGCAAGCCTTGTTTTACCAACTGCAAAACATAGATCAATTTTGCCAAAAAAATAAATGGATCATAGATATAAGAGAATATGATAAAGTCGAAAATAGTTATCCTGATTTAACGATTGATAGTAATGTATTTGCTGAAATTAATATCTCTATTATTGTTCCAATTTTGATGGGAGAAGTGCTTTATGGTTTCTTTTTATTATCATCTCCAGCGGCAGGAAATCGATTGTTGAATTGGGAAGACAGGGACTTGTTGTCTGCTATATCAAAGCAATTAAGTCATTATCTATCTCTAAATGAAGCAAATGATAAATTAGCAGAATCTAAACAATTCGATACCTTTAATCGCATGTCTGCGTTTTTGGTACATGATTTAAAAAATGTGCAGGCACAATTAACCTTAATCAGCAGTAATGCAAAAAAACATCGAGACAATCCTGAGTTTGTTGATGATGCTTTTGAAACGATCGAATCAGCTACTGCACGATTAGGTAAGGTACTGACTCAATTACGCAATAAAACTGTTGTTGAAGCTGAACATAAAAAAACTAATCTCAATGAAATATTTGAAAAAGTCGTCGCGCAAAGAAATATGGAATTACCTGAAGTTGAATTATCATTAGATCAATCAATAGAAATGAAACTTGAACATGAAACATTTAGCTCGATGATCAATCATTTAATTCAAAATGCACAAGAAGCGACAAGGGAAGATGGATGGGTTAAGATAAAGGTGTCATTGTTTGATGATTGTTTGAGTATAGAGATAACTGATAACGGTTGTGGTATGTCGAAAACGTTTATCAGGGAACGGTTGTTTAAACCTTTTGATACTACCAAAGGAAATGCTGGCATGGGTATTGGTGTTTTTGAAGCGAAGCAATTTATTGAAGGATTAGAGGGTAGTATTCATGTAACAAGTACTGAAGGTAAAGGAACTAGTTTTCATTTATCAATCCCCACTCTTACTGACATAGATTAATAATAACGCATTATTGGAAGAATATAAGTTATGGAAAAATTGCTGATAGTTGATGACGATCCTGGTATTCAAAAACAACTGAAATGGAGCTTTGCTGATTACGAAGTTGTGCTGGCATCTGGTCGTGAGGGCGCTATTACAGCCGTTCGGCGCCACGAACCTAAGGTGGTTACTTTAGATTTGGGTCTACCACCTGACCCAACAAATGCCTCGGAAGGTCTTGCTGCATTAAAAGAAATATTAGAAATAGCTCCTTTTACTAAGGTTATCGTTATAACCGGTAATGATGATAGAGCACATGCATTAAAAGCTATAGAAATGGGGGCTTATGATTTTTATCAAAAACCTGTTGATTCTGAAATTATTAATACTATTGTTTCACGAGCCTATAGCGTGGCTAGAATTGAAGCTGAGAACAGGGCACTCAAATTAGTCAATGGTGCAGAGAGTGGCATTATTGGCAGTAGTGAGGCTATTGGCCGACTAAAACAAATGGTACAGCGTATTGCCCCAACAAACATTACTGCTTTATTGTTAGGTGAAAGTGGTACAGGTAAAGAAATTACCGCAAAGGCTGTGCATCAATTGAGTGATCGTAAGAAAAAGCCATTTATAGCAATTAACTGTGCCTCGATTCCGGAAACTTTATTGGAAAGTGAATTGTTTGGTTATGAAAAAGGGGCTTTTACAGGTGCTCATAAAACAACTAAAGGAAAAATTGAATGTGCTGAAGGAGGTACCTTATTTCTCGATGAAATAGGAGATATGCCTTATAATTTGCAGGCTAAATTGTTACGTTTTTTGCAAGAAAAAATAATTGAAAGATTGGGCGGCCGTCAAGAAATTCCTGTTGATGTACGCGTTGTTTGCGCGACTAATCAAAATTTAGAAGAGATGGTTAAAGAAAGAACTTTTCGTGAAGATTTATTTTACCGTGTGAGTGAGATTACTTTGAATATTCCGCCGCTTCGGGAGCGTGAGGAAGATGTGTTCATACTTGCACAATTTTTCCTTCAGCAATATGCAGTGGAATATAAACGTAATGTTAAAACTTTTTCTGAAGATGGGCTTAGTGCAATAAAAGCATATCGATGGCCAGGTAATATTCGGGAATTACAAAACAAGATAAAAAGTTCCGTCATAATGACTACTGGAACTCAAGTTACAGCGTTTGATTTAGGTTTTTTCGACCATGAAAATAATGATTATGAACTTTCCCTGAATTTACGCACGGTAAGAGAGCAGGCAGAAACATTAGCAATCCAAAAAGCCTATGCATTAAGCGAAGGTAATATGTCGAAAGCCGCTGATCTATTGGGTATAACCCGACCGACATTATATTCATTGATTGAGAAATATTCATTGAATATTAATTAATGTCATTGGAGCAGGCCTCAACTTTCAATTGGTTTTATGCCTAACTGATAATGTTTACAATTGAGTGTATGAGTTGAAACTTGCTTTTTCATGCAGTTATTTTTTCACATTACTTTCAGCCAATTCACGATTTTTTTGTTTGAGCAATTTATCAACATATCGTGTCATTTTTATTTTTTGCTTAATCGTAGTTTCCAGCACTTCTTCAATTTCACGTAAGACTTCCCGAATATTTTCTACGTTTTCAGACGAATTAATAACGACCTGTTTTTCTGGTTCATTATTTGTCAATTGTTGAGCATTTAAAGAGCCGGTCAGCTCTATTTCCATTTCTTGGGCTACTTCATTAATTGCATCACTATTGATAATTTTTAACTCTTCTAAAAAGGCAAATAATAGTAAGCGATCTACAAAGATATTAATTTTTCGAGGCACACCAAGTGTTTTTTCATGAATAAGTTTAAAGGCATTATCAGAAAATAATTCATTATTATTGCCATTTGCCAGATGAATACGGTGTAAAATATATTCTTTTACTTCATCACAGCTTAATGGTTTCAAATGAGCTGAAGCAATAATTCGTTGACGAAATTGTTCCATATCAGGGGCTTGAATTATTTCTTTCAATTCCTCCTGTCCAAGTAAAAAGCTTTGGATCAAGGGTTTATTGTCCAACTGAAAATTAGATAGCATTCGTAATTCTTCAATGGTTTCCGCGGGTAAATTTTGTGCTTCATCAACCAATATTAATGCACGTTTACCCTGTTGATTGAGGGTAATTAAAAATTTCTCAATGTGTTGTAATAAATCAGCTTTGCTGTTTCCATCAACATTAATTTTAAATTCAGCAGCAATAAGTTCAAGCAGTTCTTTTGGGGTTAACTTGGTAGTAACAATTTGAGCGGCAACTATATTTGAATCGCCTAAGTTGCTAAGTAGGTTACGTGCAATGGTAGTTTTTCCGGTTCCTATAGGGCCTGTAATTACAATGAAACCTTCGCCTTGGTCTAACCCATATTCAAGGTATGAAAGTGCTCTCTGGTGATGATTAGACGCGAAAAAGAAGCGTGGATCAGGGCTTAATTGAAAAGGACGTTCGGTAAAACCGTAATATTGTTCATACATGTTAAAAGTCTTTCTTTATATTGATGGTTGCACGAACCTCAGAATAATTGCGTGATGCAAAATCGGATGATCGCACAAGGTATTGTACAGTAATGTCTGAAACTAGGGAACGAGCTATTTTTTTAGAATATGTGGCGGAAACAGAACGATAATAATCTACTTGCCCGCTATTACCTATTCTGTATTTATTAAGTTGATTATGGTAAAAGCTAAAATTAACTTTTATATCGCCCTTACCGCTGATCCTTCTGGAGATACTGAACCTAGAATTGAATTGAGTATCAATAATACCCGAGTTTAGACTTTCTCTTTCATTATTACTGGCAGTAAAAGAAAAATTTGTTCTTGCTAAAGAAAAGGTAGAACTCCAGCTTAAAGATTTGGTCAATGAAAATTCATTAGATTGCACCAAAATTTGATCAAATAAAGTAATCAATTTAAAATCTTCAAAATTAGTCGTGTCATCATTGGGAACAAAACACTGGTTAACATCAATATCAGTATCTGCGGGACACCAGAAACTTCCCAAATCTATTTGTTGATAACTATTTCGGTCAAAGGCATTTACAGTTTCGATATAAGAAATGTTATTGGTTAACCGTTTAGTTTTATGATTGAATTGTAAACTATAGGAGTCGCCAAAAAATCTGCGACTGTAACCCGCGATTAAAGATGTTCTAATCGAAGGTTCCCAATTTATTTCAGCCGAAACATAATCATCGCTAGCTTCTTTATCACCTACGTAGTTATAAGAAGTATTTATGAATAGGGATGAGGATAAACGCCATCTGATACCTGGGCCCCAAGATGACATAGAATTATTATTTCCTGTGGAAATTTCACCATTGGAATCTTCATTGAAATAGCGAAAAAATGGTGTTAATTGCATAGGAGTCGAAAAGCCTATCATAATTTCTGATTTATGCGTGCGCCCAGTTAAATCTGAATTACTCCTTTCGCTATAATCAGCATTAATTTGCCAAAATATTTTACTGACAGTATTGAAGTTTGTTGTATTTATTGAAGCCTTGAAACCGTTACTTTCACCAATATTGTCATCCGAATTATGGGCACTGTAAATAATAGAAGAAGTAATGGTATATCCCGAATTATCAATGTTATATAAAATACCTGCTTGTTGATTTCTTGTCTCAACTGTATCACCCGAAACTAAATCAGAGAGACTGTTATTAGCCCTGTTTTTAGCTACATTGAAAATGTTGGCGTTTGCAATAACTGCAGGGCCATCTTTCCATAAAAAATATTGGGCATTTGCAGTTAAAGTACGAAAATTATCATCTAATTCATGATCATAACTGTAAGTGACATAGGTATTAGAGCTCTGTAAAGAAAATTGCGCTATTCTCGATTTAAACTGAGTATCTATCTCTAAACTGGATTGACTGACAAAGCTGTGAATTTGAGCATTGTTTACCAACTTTATGTTGTTTATATAAATGCCTTTCATGTTTAAACTAGGAGTAAATGTCCACTCTCCGGCTTCAAGGTGAAGTGAGAGTGTACAAATAATTAAAGTACAAAACTGTTTATTTATCTTCAGAACTATTTCCATAGCCATAATAGCCATATGTGTCCTTAGTTGATTTTAGTGTTTTGTTCATCACTATGCCAAGTGCGATATCTTCTGTTAACTGGCTGGTAGCCTGTACAACATCTACAAGTTTAGTTTTTGATTCTTCGACTACAATAATCGCTTGTCCCATTAAGGTAGACAATATTGGTGTTTCGTTAACACCAAGAATAGGGGGACAATCAAAAATAACGACTCTATTGGGATATCTTGCGGCTAATTCGTTAGCTAAAGAAATCATCCGATCACTGGCCAGTAATTCATTGGTTAGGTTATGAGGCACACCAGCAGGAATAATTTTTAAATTAGGGATATTCGTGCCGTAAATTATCTGTTGCAAAGAATTTATTTCAGAGAGTAAATATTCCAGCAATCCTTTTTTATCACCGAATCCGAACTCATGATTTAAACTAGGACGCAATACATCAGCATCAATTAGTAATACAGTTTTATCTTGTTCAAGCGCTATGCTCAATGCCAAATTTATTGATATAAAAGTTTTTCCTTCGTCGGGATTAGAACTAGTTACCATAATCAGGTTGCTGTTATTTAGCGTTTTTGATGCTGGGCCAAAAGCATTATTCAGCAGTTTTCGTTTAATGGCACGAAATTCTTCTTGGGTTTCTTTTCTTTGTGCCGGATCAAAAATAAACCCTCGTTCTACTAAACTTTCACCATTTAATTCAATATAGTTATCACTATTTATGTTTGAGGTGTTCTCTATTTTAGTGGTTTTAGCTAAATCTGGCTCATCAATTTCTATTTTTGCAGCTGTAAGTGACTCTTCTTTAATTTGCTGTTCATCAACCGATTGTGAATTTGCAATTGTTTGGGCAGTTTGTTTTTGTTTTTGTTTTTGTCTTCGTTTTGCTAGGGCTTTTTCAATGATACTCATTATTTAAAATAACCTTTTTAATGGTGTCTGAATTAAATTGGGAAATAGAAAATAGCTGATGAACATTATTAGTACACCGAAAAGTATAATATTAGATAATATAAATATAATTGTTTTTTTCTTTTGCCAGCTATGCAGACCTAAATTTTCATTAGCAGATACTATGCCGAAAATAGGGATACCTGTTGCCTTTGATACCTGACTACCGGAGGTGACAATAGGAATTAACTGACTCATGCCTAATGATATGCCGATACCAGCTCCGACACCCAGGACTAGAACGCCTAGAAAGTAGAGTGTTCTTGGAGGGCCTGATGGTTTTGTTTCCGCGCGTGGAGGATCCATTACACGAAACTGAATTCTATTGGTGGTTTGATCTGCTTGCTGTGCAAGTAGTGCCGTTTCTTTTCTACCGAGCAACTTTTCGTATTTTTGTTTGGTAATTGAATAGCCGCGGTTTAAAGCGACTAATTCTGCTTCTATCTCAGGTAAAATATGAATCTTACTTTCAAGGTCTTTTACCCGCTCTTGATAATTTTGGGCACGAACATTTAAAGAGGCAACTTGGTTCTCTAATTGGTTAACTTGAATCTGAACTTCTTGCATTACAGGACTTTGATTTATAGGTGCTTTATTGGAATCACCTTCACTTGAAGCTGCCAGGTATTTTTCTATTTCCTGATTACGTTTCTTATTTAACAGGTCTAAGCGTTTATTTACTTCGATAACATCTGGGTGTTTGTCAGTATATTTCAATAGTAATGAATCTAAGGCAGTCTCAAGGTAAGCTATTCGGTTATCAAAGGTTGTTTTAATACTACTGTTATTTGTTATTTTACTGTCAACATTTGTTATTGCCTGGGCATTAATCGATAACTGTTCCTTGGCTGAACTGAGACGAGTTTTGGTTTCTAGTAATTCCAAATTAATGCTTTTCAGTTGTTCTTTTGCCGAGTTTAGTTGCGCGTAAAAACCACCCGATTGATCTGGCAATATACCGCTATATTTTTGTTTAAAAACGGTGAGACGAGCTTCTGATACCGAAAGTCTCTTTTCATACTCTTTTATTTGGGTATCAATAAATTTTTGTGCAGCATCGGCATCATTCCGAGTTTCACCTAATGTATTTTCCATAAATACCGTTAGTGCTGATTGCACTATATTTTTCGCCATTTGGGGATTTTTATCTGTAACAGATAAGGTAAAAATATTCACTCTACCAGCAGCTGAAATTTTAAGTGTTTTTTTTAGGTTCTGTATTATTTCTTCATACTCTTCATTATTATTGGCTTGAATATCCAGATCTGTCATTCGAGAAATACGTTCTAAATTGGCTCTACTTAATAAAGTTCTAACCATCAGGCGTATTTGAGAATCCGGATTGGTTTCTACAGTAAGTCCACGAAGTAATGGGCGTAGTAATGATTGTGTATTCACATAAACTTTTGCTTGTGACTTATAAACATCGGGTAATTGTGCAACCATATACCAGGCAGCAGGACAGATAAGCCAAGTCGATATCATAATATACCGACGTTTGATCCAAATTCCTTTAAGGTAATCAATTATCTGTTCAAGTATTTCTTGCATCCACGACCTCTAAAACAGGGTGATAAAACTTATCAATGATAAAAAACCTGTATGTCGAAGCTTGCTTCGAAAACATTGATAAATAAACTAATTTAAATGGTGATAATTAACATGATAAGTTATTGTTCAGTTATTTTATATTTATGAACCTAAAACCATGCTTCGGGAATAATAATAATATCGCCGGGTAACATATCAACATTTGCCTTTATTTTTCCACCTTTAATCAAGTCTTCAATGTATATCCCATATTGCTTTTGTATGCCATTTTCTATTCTTACTATTACTGCATTGTTACCAGCGGCAAATTCTGTTAGCCCGCCAACGACAATCATTACGTCAAGCAGGGTCATATTCTGGGTATAATTGATGGCCATCGGTTGAGATGCCTCTCCAATCACCCGTATTTGCTCACTAAACGGGCCAATAAAGTTGTTGACGGTAACCGTTACAATGGGCTCTTTTAGGTAAGTACTCAAAATTCCTTCTATGGAACGAGCCAACTCAGTAGGTGTTTTACCTGATACGGGAATATCTTCAACAAGGGAGGTAGTGATCATTCCGTCGGGTCGTACTATAAATGTGCCCGACACTTCGGGGTTGCGCCAAACAAATATATTTAGTACGTCTCCTGCACCAATAAGATATCTGTAAGAGCTGGCATCAGTTGTATTTGATGAATGTATAGTTGCACTGGGTAAAGTAGGACTGCTACATCCTGTTATAAATTGCGCTAGGATTAACATGACAAAAATGGATGTTTTGTTGGTAAAATGTTTTTCCATGGTCTTAACCTTTTTCACAACTGAATTTTATAATCATTCTAACGTAGCAGATTGTATGTGATTTTTACAGCTGTTGTACATAAATTTTATGAAATATTCGATTAATTAAATATACACAAATCTTTACATTTTGATAACAATCATGTCTAATCTATAACCTGCACACGTGGTATAGAAGGCTTTTTAATCAATATGTATAATTGTGAAGCATTATATCTTACCAGCTTGTTGAAAATGTACTTTAAAGGAATGTTTACTCTCAATGTCTAGCCCAAACTTTCGCGATTTATCAATAGGAAGTAAATCACTTGTAATTATTGAATTAGTATTTTTTGCAGCTGCTTTGTTATTAACTGTCTATTTTAATGATGTTTTTTCTTTTATTGAACAAAACAAAGTACCAACAAATATTCTCATTATTTATGCCTTGATTTTTGCACTCGTTGTACAACTTTCATCACTTGCCTTAGGTTTATATAATTCAAAATTACGAGAAAACTTCCCTGGTATTTTTCGTCGATTATTAGTGTCTATTGCGATTGGCTTTTTTATTATGATATTAATAAACCCATTTTATGGCGAGCAATCTTTAGCTATTGAACTTTTGGCGTTTTCTGCTGTTGCCAATCTTATCTTTATGAGTTGTTTTCGTTTTTTCATCTTGCAAGTAGACTTTTTTGGTTACCGTAAAAAAAATGTATTAGTTTTGGGTTCAGGAGATCGTGCTTCAATTATCGAAAGACGGATGCGCCGTGATGTCGACAGGCAAGGTTTTCATTTGCATGGTTTTGTTGTCATGGATGGTGATGCGGAAAATGGAATTGAAAGAGAAACGCGTATTACACTTGTTGGTTCTTTAGTTAGTTATGCATTAGAACACAATATAGATGAAATTGTAGTTGCCAGTGATGAACGTCGAAATAATTTACCCGTTGATGAATTGTTCGCGTGTAAAATTCGTGGGATAGAAATCATCGAAATTCTTGATTTTATTGAACGGGAAACAGGGCAGATTGCCGTTAATTTAATTTATCCAAGCTGGGTGATTTACTCAAATGGCTTCGCATCGGCAAACTATTTACGTAATACTTTGGATTGGATTTTCAATGCGACATTGGCATTTTTCTTTTTTCTTATTACTTGGCCAATAATGTTGATTACCGTCATTTTTATTAAAATAGAAGAAGGTATCAATGCTCCTGTTTTATATTTTCAAGAGCGCGTTGGGTTAGACGGGCAAGCATTCAATATCTATAAGTTTCGTAGTATGAAAGTGGATGCAGAAAAAGATGGCGCACAAATGGCGTCTGAAAATGATAATAGAATAACGAAAATAGGTAACTTTTTACGTAAATACCGTATTGATGAATTACCACAGATTTATAATATAATGTTAGGACAAATGGGCTTTGTTGGTCCGCGTCCTGAGCGACCTGAATTTGTGCAACAATTAATAAAGAATATACCCTATTATAATGAGCGTCATAACGTTAAACCAGGGTTAACTGGCTGGGCACAGCTTAAATATCCTTACGGGGCTACCGAGAATGATTCATTGGAAAAGCTGAAGTATGATTTGTACTATATCAAGCATCGTAGTTTTTTACTGGATTTATTGATTTTAATACGTACGGTTGAAGTTGTTTTATTTGGTAAAGGACGTTAATGAATATCATCACTAATGCAATGACCGTGGATGTTGAAGATTATTTTCATGTTTCAGCCTTCGAAAGTGTCATCACTCAAAAAGACTGGCCTAATTTACCTTTACGCGTAGAGAAAAATACCTACCGTCTATTAGAATTATTTGAGCAACATGGTGTAAAAGGAACATTTTTTACTTTAGGTTGGGTTGCAGAACGTTGTCCTGACTTGATTAAGGCAATTGTTGATCAAGGACATGAATTAGCCAGCCATGGCTATAAACATCAACGTGCTACTAATATGACGCGTGAAGAATTTGAGGCTGACGTCAGACTAAGTAAAAACATCCTTGAAGACGCATCAGGTACTGAAGTTATTGGTTATCGCGCACCGAGCTTTTCAATTAACGAAAGCAATACCTGGGTTTTTGAAGTACTCAGTGAATTAGGTTTTAAGTACAGTTCAAGTACTTATCCTATTAACCATGATTTATATGGCGTTCCCGATTGGCCTCGTTTTGCATATCAACGAGAAGAAGGTATTTTAGAAATACCTGTACCGACACTACGTAAGAATAATGTAAATACTGGTATTGGTGGTGGAGGGTATTTTCGTTTACTTCCCTATTGGATTTCAAAAAAGCGTATCAATAAATATCTGAGAGAAGAAACGCAACCTTATAGTTTTTATTTTCATCCTTGGGAGATAGATCCTGAACAACCCAGAGTTGCTGGCGCTTCATTAAAGTCTCGTCTACGGCATTATATTAACCTGTCAGGGATGGAAAATAAGTTAATCAAACTTCTAAAAGATCATCATTGGTCGACCATGCAGGATGTATACTTAAATCCAAAAAAATAAATTATGCTTATTTGTTAATCTGATTAAAATTCGAGTTGTTATTATAAATAATTGAATTAAATAGACCGGATCAAATATAAAGTGGGATTATTTTGATAAATATTCAGAAAAATATACAAGTTCAGATGTTATTACCAATTCTTATCGTATTAATTGGCTGGTGCATTGTATTTTTTCCAGGGATCACAACGGCAATAGATGTCTGGAGTGTGTCAGAAATATACACTCATTGTTTTTTGGTTATACCTTGTAGCATATATTTCATTTTTCAAAAACGTCATCAAATAATATCTCAAACGATTAAACCAAATTATTGGATATTACCGTTTATTATAGCAACGCTTCTTATACAGTTATTTGGCTATATTGGAGACATTAAGCTATTTATGCACATAGCTACGTTTAGCGCATTACCTTTGATTATTTGGATGGTGCTAGGGAATAAAGCAGCCAAAGAGATAACTTTCCCATTGTTTTTAATTGTACTTTCTATTCCTGTTGGAGATCAATTAATACCATATTTGCAGGATATAACCACAAATATGGCCGTACCTTTACTTGAATTAAGTAATGTACCAGTTTACCGGAAAGGTTATTATCTGGATATTCCTGAAGGACGTTTTCTGGTGGCTGAAGCATGCTCTGGTATTAGCTTCTTAATTGCGTCCTTTGTTTTTGGTTGTTTGTATGCCTATGTGTCGTTTACGCGATTGTCAAAGCAGCTTATCTTTGTTGTTATCTCTATTTTAGTACCAATTTTCGCTAATTCGTTAAGAGTATATGGCATAATACTGACCGCACATTTAACTGATATGGAATACGCTGCTGGTGCTGATCACATTATTTATGGCGGGATTTTTTATAGTTTTATTATATTTTTATTGATTGTTATTGGCGAAAAATTCAGAGATAAAAAGTTGACCCAAGCTATTGACTCTACGGGTAGCGAGATTAAGCTAAAAGATACGAAAAAGATATTCAAAGTTGTCGGTGTGATTGTTGCGGTATTTGCAATTCAATTATTATGGAAAGCCAAAATAGAAAACCAGAAGAACGTCAAGGTTGAATTAACAGGGGTTGAATCACATGTTGAGATTAACTTAACTCAAATTCCTTTGACTATTAATAATAAGTTATCACCAGATTGGAAGCCTAATTATGTTGATGCAGCAGCAACAAAACAAGGCCAGATAATTACTCATAACCAGGAAGCTATTGATTATTATATTGCGTCGTATGGTAATACTAATGGAGAGCTTGTTGCTGATTCAAATTATCTTTTTAACACCCAAAAATGGTCGTTACTTAATAAGGAAACTCTCTTGTTAAATGACCTGGATTCAGCTGTTGTTATCAGTAAATTAGTTTCTTCAACGGGTGTATATAGATATATAGCGCATTGGTATGATTTATCAAATAAGCGTTTTACGAGTGAAATTAAAGTTAAATTAACTCAAACAAGTTCTTTGTTGCAGGGAAAATCTATATCTGGTGCTGTATTCGCTTTTTCACTTAAAGAAACTTCGCCGGATAGTAAACGACGGTTAATAAATTTTATCAACGATAATAGTCAATATTTCTACCTGTCCCGTTAATTATAGAATTGGCATATAGGTTAATCATGACGATGGTGAAAAAGGATATGCACAAAATACAGCCCTTATTAAACAGTATTGTTAAAGTTATGCAGTGTCATGAAATTCCGGGTAAATATCGGTTTTATGAATATACTAAACATAAATTTAACCGTTGTTTGATCACCTATAAAATTAAAGGCGCCGAGTTTTCTATTCCATGGGACCAATGGTGTTTTTGGTTAAATTATGGACCGGAGAATTATTATCCAGCAGAAATTTTACCTTTTACAAAAACCTTGAATGAAGAGCTCGGTCAGTTTGATTTTTTCGATTTGGGTGCCGATGTTGGGGTAGTATCGGCATTGGTTAATAAAAATTGTCAGGGTTTGAAAAATATAATAGCATTAGAGCCTAATCCGAATGTATTTGATGTGCTCGACCAAAACTTGACAAATATTAATTCAAAACATAAAGCCTACAATTTGGCCATTTCAGATTTTAACGGTTATGCCCAATTTAGTTTTAATGCACAACAAGGCTCTGATCATGAAGGCCATCTAGTTAGCAGTAGTATTGTTCGTAGCAGTACCGTACCTGATAGTAATACCGTTCCTGGTAATAGTGCCGAAGTTGATTTGGACAATACAAAACAAACTCAAGTTACCACGTTAGATTCACTGATAAAGCAGCACGGTTCTGAAATTAATTGTAATATAGCGATAAAAATTGATGTCGAAGGTCAGGAAAAATCTATGCTTTGTGGGGCAATAAATACAATAATAAAGGCTGACAAAGTTGTAGTATTGTTAGAGCTTCATCCTGATGTATTAACAAGAGACAAGCAAACGCCAGAAGAAATATTTGCTGAAGCAGAGAAAGCCAGACCCTTTAAATGGATCGTGCCCATTCAACAAAACCGAACCGTAGATCGCTCTCGAGATTTTTTTAAGCAATTTCCATTGCAGCAATATGATGTGATCGGAATAGCGGGCTAATTTGGTTGGCTATATTCTACAACTACAATAACCACACTTAACTGGTACACAACCATTTGGTTAATGTTACCCCATCAAGAATAAAGTTATTAGCGGCAATTCTTATTAAATTTTCTACTGCTTTAATTGCTCTCATGCAGTTGTTTTGTAATAGTGTCTTTGATGGTATTACTAAATTAATGCGATGTTAGACACGTTTTTTTATCACTTTTGCAGGATTCCCAGCAACAATAGAGTAATCTTCAACATCGTTAATCACGACAGCCCCTGCTGCTACCACACAGTTTTTGCCGATATTTGCCATAATAAGTGCACCGTTACCAATCCATGAATTTCTACCGATGGTAATTTTTTCAAAAACACCTCCCTGATCTCTGATGGGTTTAGATATATCTGAAAAATTATGCTGCCCCTTGCCACTCATAATGTGAACACCACTACCTATAATTACATCCTGTTCTATCCTGCATTTTCCAATGTTGCATTGTGGGCCAATATACACACCGGAATAAATTTCAGTATCTTGCTGGGAAAATAATACTAAAAAGGAAATTACTGCATCTTGGCTACAATAGTTCATCGTAAAACGGTAAAAATTCGCTCTGAAATAACAAGCTGCTTTTGTGGGCAATAAACTAAGTAATTGAGAAAACCCTGAAAATACGCTGTCACTTTTGAATATTAAGTTTGTTATCAGGTATAAAAGTGTAAAGGGGGCAGCAAATATTGCTGCCAAAATAAATAAAAACTGTTTAAATAAATTTTTCATTTTAAGATCATTAACTAATATATTTTTGTTAAAGTTCGTCCATTAACAGCAACTGCAATATTTCATCAGTTTTTTTCTTCATTAATGGAATGTCTTGCCTAGATTCAACATTAAGTCTAACGACAGGCTCAGTATTGCTGCTGCGTAAATTAAAACGCCATGTTTCGAATTCCACACTAATTCCATCGGTATAATCAATTGTCAATGCGGATTCTTTATAATAGTTTAACACCCGCTCAATGGCTACTTTAGGTACTTTAATACGGTTATTAATTTCACCTGAAGACGGATATAAATTAATACGTTCTTCAACTAGGGCGGATAATGTTTTTCCTTTTAAGCAAAGCAATTCAGCCACTAACAGCCAGGGGATCATACCACTATCGCAATATGCAAAATCCCGGAAATAATGATGTGCACTCATTTCCCCACCATAAACAGCATTTTCTTTACGCATACGTTCTTTAATAAATGCATGCCCAGTTTTACATAAAATAGCCTGTCCACCCGCTTGTTCAACAATATCTATGGTATTCCAGGTAAGTCTTGGATCATGAATGATTTTTTCGCCAGAGCTCATGGGATCATCAGCTGCGCTTTTGGCGAGGAAATTTTCTGCCAGTAAACCAACGATATAATATCCCTCGATAAACTCACCTTTTTCATTAAATAAAAAACATCGATCAAAATCACCATCCCAGGCAATACCCATATCGGCATTATTTACAACGACAGCATCACGGGTAGCCCCTCTGTTTTGGGGTAATAACGGGTTAGGAATTCCATTAGGGAAGGTGCCGTCAGGTTGGTGATGTACCTTAATAAACTCAATAGGAACATTTACCCTTTTAAAGTGAGACTCAATGACATCAAGGGCAGGACCAGCAGAACCATTACCAGCATTAACAACCAATTTTAATGGTTTAATATTATTAATGTCAATGTAGGTGAGTAAGTGCTTAGTATAGGCGTCAGATATATCCTGTGTGGATAACGTGCCCTGTTGAGTTACCTTTTCAAACGTATTTTTTTCTGCCAGTGCTTTTATATCAAAAAGACCGGTATCACCACTAATTGGCTTGCTTCCTTCTCGGACGAGTTTCATGCCATTGTAATCTATAGGGTTATGACTTGCAGTAACGCATACGCCACCGTCACAATTCAGGTGGTTTGTCGCAAAGTAAATATGCTCTGTGCCGCACATTCCAATGTCAATTACATCAGTACCGCCCGCCATCAAGCCTTCTGCCAATGCTGATTTCAGCTCGGCACTTGTTAATCTGATGTCACCGCCAACAACGACTTTTTTAGCTTTAGTATGTTGAGAAAATGCACGACCAATACGAAACGCAATTTCAGTATTAAGTTCCTTGCCTAATTTCCCACGAATGTCATATACTTTGAAACAAGATAGATTTTCCATATAACCACTAATCAAATAAGATTATTAAATTTATTAATTAAAACTATACATAATAAATAATGATAATGCAGAAAATAATAACTTGGGTGGCAAAAAAAACCACTAAAAAATGATTTTTTGGATTGTTCTTGTTTATTTCAAATAAAAGCATGGCTAAATAGTATGACAACTTCTAATACATGGATGAACTAATATGAATAACAAAAATATTTTTCCGACAATTATGTGCGGCGGCACTGGTACACGTTTATGGCCATTATCCCGCGCATTATATCCCAAACAATTTTTATCGCTGGTTAATGACGATAGCAGCTTGTTACAAGATACTATGAGCCGTTTACCCGAAAGAACGGCACCACCTATTTTTATTTGTAATGAAGAGCATCGTTTTCTGGTGGCGGAGCAAACAAGGCCTTATACAGATAATGCAACTATTTTATTGGAGCCGGAAGGACGAAATACTGCACCCGCCCTGGCATTGGCTGCGATTTATGCTTTAGCGGAGAATGACGAGGCAATGTTACTTGTTCTTGCTTCAGATCATGTTATTAAAGATGATGCAGCTTTTAAGATTGCGGTAACACACGCTCAAGTAGCTGCGGAGGAAGATAATCTGGTTACCTTCGGTATTGTGCCAACACATCCTGAAACTGGTTATGGTTATATCAAAGAAGGAATGAAAATAAATGATACTTCTTTTAAAGTAGATAAATTTGTTGAAAAACCTGATGTTGAACTTGCGCAAGAGTTTTTGGCGGCAGGTACTTATTTGTGGAATAGCGGTATGTTTATGTTTAAGGCCGCGCGTTATTTAGAAGAGCTTGAAAAATATCGTCCTGATATTTTGTCGGCATGTCATGAAGCGATGAAAAATGTACAGCATGATTTAGACTTCGTACGCCCTGATAAAGAAGCCTTCTTAGCTTGTCCAAATGAATCTGTTGATTATGCGGTAATGGAAAAAACAGATTCGGCGGTTGTTGTACCATTAGACGCGGGCTGGAGTGATGTTGGTTCATACAGTGCGTTGTGGGAAATAACAGAGCATGACAAAGATCAAAACGTTCTTAAAGGTGATGTTATAGCGCTGGAGTCTGAAAATTGTTATATGTACACCACAGATAAATTGATTGCGACTGTTGGTGTAAACAATTTGGTGATAGTTAATACCCCTGACGCGGTACTTATTGCGGACAAAAATAAAGTTCAAGACGTTAAAGCGATAGTTCAGAAATTAAAAGCACAAAAGCGTACAGAGGCAACGTTGCACCGTGAAGTGTATCGCCCATGGGGTAAGTATGATTCAATTGATCATGGCGAACGTTTCCAAGTTAAACGAATAACAGTAAAACCGGGGGCTAAACTTTCGGTACAAATGCATTATCACAGGGCAGAACACTGGATTGTGGTGACAGGTAGTGCATTGGTGCTTATTAATGAAGAAACGAAATTATTAACTGAAAATGAATCTATTTATATTCCTATTGGCGCAAAACACTCATTAGAAAATCCGGGAAAAGTGCCTCTTGAGTTAATTGAAGTACAATCAGGAAGTTATTTAGGTGAAGATGACATTGTACGTTTTGAAGATAAATATGGCAGGGCGAATTAAAAATGATTGGATTTTAAGCATATAATTTAGTTATATAAATAGTGCCATGGAAGGCATGAAATCTTAGGTTCATCATCAAGAAGAAGTGCCATACTAAATCCATTAATAAAGTGTTCATCTTCAAATGGTCTAAATCACCACTAGCTGCGTTACCTTCAATCCCAATAGCAAGCTATTACTGAATCAGGCGCCTTACTATTGACAATTTATGCTCATTGAATATTGCTCACTTTATTAATGGAATTGGTATCATCGTTGGACTTATTGTGATTCTGTTGTACTTACTTGTATTCATTTTGTAGAGCTAACAAATATCAAATAGGAATATTTTTGATCTTCGAGAACAACACATCATCCAATACCTGTAACTTACCTTGCCAGGAATAATGTTGATGGATTAAGGCCAAAGCATTCTTTTTTATATCATCACGAAAGATTAAATTATGCTCAAGCTGCTCAATACAAGATAGAAATTGTTCTTCAGTATTCGCAATTAAAATATCTTTATTTTCTTTACAGTCAATGCCTTCGGCGCCCATAGAGGTAGAAATAACAGGCAAGCCGCAAGCAAACGCCTGTAAAACTTTATTTTGTACGCCGCGTGCTAATCTAAAGGGCGCAACAAAATAGTCTGATTGATGGTAGTAGGGTAAAATATCATCAACAAAGCCAGTCACTTCAATTCCTGCCACTTGTTCCAATGCTTTAACTTGGGGTGTTGGATTCATTCCGGCAATAATAAAGCGTGCTTTAGCATATTTACCAACTACACCAGACCAAACGTTTTCAACAAACCAAACTACAGCATCAATATTAGGTTTATAATCCATTACACCGGTAAACAAAAATACAGGTGCTTCATTTTCTGGCGATTTCGCTGCTGGAACAAACAATTGGGTATCCATCCCATTACCCATGGTTAATACTACACCTGAACTATTCGTTTTGGACTTAAATAGAGCAACCTCTGCATCTGCAATAAAAAAGCTTGTATCAAAATTATGTGTTATCTGTTGTTCATATTTAGCTAATAAATTAGCTTCACGCTGATATATCCATTTCATTGGCCAGTTGGAAGTATTGGCATATTGCTGCCATTTATCGGAATCCAAATCCATAAAATCCATCAGTAACAGTGGTTTTTTATCTAAAGAATTAAAAATATCACTTTTATAAATATACTCAGCCATAGCCGAACTAGTGCAAATTACCGCATCAACATTCGTTGTGCCAAGCATGGCATTAAATTTATTTTGTAAGTTATGGGTATAGAAATTAGTAATACTTAAGGCTTTTCCCGTTAATAATCCTTTTATTAACCGCAGTGGTTTATTGGATAATTTTCCATAGGCTACATTAGTACAATATTGATCTGCTAACGCGGTAAAAAATTCAAGTTCATTCTTATGCTCTAATGGTGCGCATAGGCTGATTTTATGGTTGTTTTCACTTAAATATTTTAATTGGTTAAATGTGCGAATTTTCTCACCTTTGTTGGGAGGGAAAGGTACTCGATGGGCCAGGAAAATAATATTCACAATAATCTATTTTTGGTAATTGTTTTTTATAGCTTACAGTAATATGAAGAAATATTTAATTTTTTTGTTATTATTAAGTTATATTACACATCGTTGAATATTTAATCTTAATAAATGATTTTTTCATGAAAATTCTTAAACGTTTTATTTTTAGTTGTTTGTTTAGTGTGTTTGTTGGATATTTAATTTTTTCATATGAACCATTAATACAAAAAAAACAGCCTCTATCAGCAGAGCAAGTTAGGGATGCTAAAGATGTTGTTAAAAATATTATTGAGCAATTTACTTCCACTCAAACGAGTGTAGAAATAACTTTAGATCAAAACGACATTAATTCATTGAGGGCTATAGCCACTCATACCTTAGAGAAAGTACGATTTGAGAGTAATTTAAGTCAGTTAGGATTAGTTCTGTCAACAACGATAACGGTTGAACTTTGGTTTGTTGAGCGGTTTATAAACGTCTATTGTTTATTAATGCCCGGCTTTGAAGGTTTTGAAATTGATTCCTGCAGAATTGGCAGCATACCTGTTCCTGGGTTTTTTGTTCAATGGTTAAGTGAAGCAGGTGTTTCATTATTGTTCGGTAACGACGTAGAGAAAGTATTTATTGGGTTGTTAGAGCAAGCTGAAATTAAAAATAATACAATTATATTTACAGCAACAAAATTATCCACATTCAAGGATGATGTTAAAAGTTCTATAAAAGATGTTGTGAATGTTGCACGAATTGTTTCACAAAAATCAGAAGTTAACTTAACGTTAGTACAACTTGATATCGATTATCTTGAGCAGTTACCACAGCAACATCAATCGTTGTCTTTTTATGTCAGTAATGTTTTTTCAATGATTAATAAACGTGTTGACAAGGAAAATGGTGATATTCAGGAAGAAAATATGGCTGCTTTGTGGGCGCTGATAATTGTTTTTGGTAATCCTGAATTTAGTAAATATATTGGGATTGATCATCAAGCTGCTAATAATTTTGCAGTTAAAACACTTAGAGGAAGAGCAGATTTGAACCTTCACTTTCTTTATTCCATTTTTTTAGAGCAGTTAGGGCGAGCAGGTGTAGGGTTAAAGATAGGTGAAGTTAAAGAGTTATTGGATACAAATAAGGGAGGCAGCGGTTTTAGTTTTGCCGATTTAGCAGCAGATAAAGCAGGGCTGTATTTTTCTCAACAATTAACAGAAAACAAGGAACGGGCTCAAGATTATTCAGGACGTTTTATTCAAAATGATGATGAAGGCTTATTTTTTCCTTTTGTCCATGATTTACCCGAGGGGTTTGCAGATAAAGATTTCAAAAAGGTGTTTCAACATGTTGATTCAGCCGTTTATCTTGAAATGGAAAAATTAATTGATAATCGTATTACAGCTTTACCTTTATATCATGAGGATCACTTATCTCAACGAGCATATAAGCTGGATAATTTAAATAATCAATCTAAGAATGGTTATTGGCTGACAGTTGACACCCACATTCATTCTAAATTTTCTGATGGCGATTATGGAGTAAGTGAAATTGCACAGCAAGCGATTAAATTTGGTTGTGATGCGATAGCCATTACCGATCATGGTGATAAGGAGTTATTGAAAGTTGCGTCACCAGAGTATTTTGACACCATATTGCAAGTTGATAGGCAATATCCTGAATTAACAGTGATACCAGCTTTAGAATGGAACATTCCACCCTTTAATGGTAGAGAGCATGCAACTGTTTTATTACCTGAGCATTCAAGAGCACAGCAAGATTTATTTGATTTTAGACATAGGTATGATCATTGGCAAAAGAAAGATAAAAAATTATTAACAGCAAAGGAAGCCCTGCAATGGCTTGAGAGCAATACAACGTCTAATGGCGTTAAACCAACGGTAATTTATAATCATCCCAGTAGAAAAGATTATCAGTCTTCTGAAAATAAGCATGATTTTGTTGAATGGCAAAAAGTCAATAATATAGTGACTGGTTTCTCTGGCGCGCCAGGGCGTCAAAAGAAGAGAGGAGATAATAATGGCTCCTATGATTTTGTTTTGAAAACGATAAACGGATGGGATCCTGCAGTAGCAAAAGTTGGTGGTGTTTGGGATCAGCTATTACAAGAAGGATATCAAGTTGGTGCAGCCAGAGCCGCGTCAGATTTTCACAACACCAGAAGGGACTATTGGCCATGTCAGTTTTCAACTACTCATTTATTTGCAAAAAACAAACAACAAAATAGTATTATACAAGCATTTCAGCAGGGCAATCATTGGGCGCAACAGGGTAAATTTGTTCATAAAGTTAATGTTAATGTACAGACCAAAAGTAGTAAAGCCACAGGGGTAACAATGGGGCAGACTCTTGTGGTAAAGTTTATTGAACCTATAACAGTGAATTTGTCTCTTGAACTTAATGATGTTGATTGGCGAGGATTTAACACAACGTTGGATGAAGTAGAATTAATTGTGATCACCGAAGATAGCATTAAGCAATATTATTTTGAACCTGAGTTGTTTAAATCTTCTCTTTGGGCAAAGGGTAAAGTCTTTAATTTTAAATTTGAATATCGCTTGAAAAATGATCGAGTGGCGTTCAGGTGGAGAGGTCGGAGTATTCAACCAGAGAAACATCATTATATGTTTTATTCTAATCCTGTTTATTTGTCGCTTAAAGATAAGTGAGGAACTATGGAATGAAATTATATGAGGCTGTAGTCTTTGGTATAAACTTTATTGAGAGCAAATGAAAAATTTAGTTTCTGTTAATTTTTGTTTGTTGTAGTTCCCTTCTATGAGAACTATACTCAATTAGTTGATTTTACAATTTTTTGAACGTATTTATATATTTAGCCAAATTTTGTTTTTTACTGAGGTGAATGGCTGAGGTAAATCGTTTCAGGGCGTACACTAACCATAAAACATTTCAATTTCAAAAAGATTTTTTCAGAGGGAGTTTATGAACAGACTTAAAATATCTATATTTATTTTCGTTGTTTTTACGGCCTGTAATCACAATGAAAGCAAGGATCCAACTAACAACGTTGATCTAGACCTTGGCAAAAGCTCCTGCGGCTCAGTTGCTCATGACAAAAATGAAGAACGGTTACAATATCTGACAACATATGCGTTGGAGTTAGATGTTTGTGAATCAGAGGTTCAAACACGTACATGTAATGATGGCGTATTTGACCAGTGGAGCGGCACTTATCAATATGAAGCATGTAGTGTACTTACCGATATAACGATTGAATCTTTTGAATATCAAGGTGGCTTTAGATTATCAGGGGGTGGTTTTGGTGATTCTTCATACCCCCATTTAAGTTATTCCCCGGGAGTCATTACTTATAATCCGAAAAATAATTCACTTTTTATCGTGGGGCACGAGTGGGAGCAAGGTATTGCGGAATTTATTGTACCTGAAATTGTGAACAGTAGGGATATGGCAGATTTTAATGTGGGGGATGAAGTTATTCAAAACTTTGCCCCTTTTCATAAAACAGATCGTGTCGATACGGGAATAAATGATTATTTTAAAGTTACTGGTCTTTCTTTAATCGGAGAGAAATTAGTTGTTAATTATATAAATTGGTATGACGCATCGGGTCAGGAAACGGATACTAGTGTGGTTTTTCAAGATGCTGCTAATTTAGCTTCTACTGACATTGTAGGTCCTTTTCAGTTAGAGGGTGCCGCTCATGTTGCTGGTTGGTTAACGCCAATTCCTGATGAATGGCAAGGCGCACTGGGAGGTAGTTTCATTGGTGGGTTGTCCACTGGGTCTATTATTTCCAGGCTTTCTGTTGGACCATCGGCATTTGTTTTAACGCCGGAAGATAAAATGTTAAAAGTTCAAACTGGCACTGAAATTGAAACAAAGCCTTTGCTTGATTTCAGCTTGATGAAAATGTTATACGATAAGTCTATTTATGGAGACTCGTACAGCGATTTTGATTACATTCTTTATAACAGGGATTTGAAAAATGATCTTTGGACTATAAATTCCGGAGCAGCTTATGGTTTCATTGTTCCAGGAACTAACACCTACGTAACTTTGGGGGGATCTGGTGGTCATGAATCAGGTCTTGGCTATAAGATCACTCAAGACACGGGTAATGTATGTGGTGGTCCTTGTCCGTTCGTAGCTGATGATCATAATAATTATTATTGGCTGTGGCATGTAAGTGACTTACATAAAGTTAAACAAGGAATTATGGAACCCCATGATGTTCGTCCTTATGAATATGGTAAGTTTGATACCCCTTCCCGAGCAGGGCTAAGAGGAGCAAGTTATGATGCTAGCAGCGGTTTATTATATATTTCTTTGCATAAAGGTGATACTACAGATGAGTATAGCAGGCCGCCTTTGTTTTTCGTTTATCGAATAAATCAATAATTTATTTTTTGTTTTGTTTTTGCCTAGTTTTTGTTGTGTTAAAGGAAAAATAATTAAGAAGGTAATTAAAATGAGAAAGGGAATTACCTTCGTAGGTGAGTGCAATATTCGTTTTATATCTCTTAACGAAATTTGTTAGCCCGGGATTTTTGCGAGTAGGATGGGTTAGCCGAAGGCGTAACCCATCAAAAAACCGGCTTTTATTGGTATTATCAGATGCTTGTGCGCTACGTAGTGATGGGTTACGCCGTTGTACCAGTTAAGTGTTGCAACTAAAATTTAAAAACCGAGAAGAATACATCCATGTAGATTTATTCGAGCAATCCGTAGAACGTGGATTTATCCACGCATCACTTTAAGGCGCACGTAAATGTGCGAACTACAAGATTGAAAAATAACGACTTAATGAATCAGCAACACGTCACTGAGTCATGGCCAATGCAATCGGCATTATAGTTAGTATCCATCCCGAAACGGATGTTAACCGCGGATGTTTATCGGGAAAGTTTCACTAAATGCCTTGTTCTCCTCATGATTACACATACAATACTAATAGTTCTGGGATTGCCAAATTCATATACCTAAACTACTTGGAAATGCTGAACATGCATTTCCAAGTGGTTTGGGTATAAGCAGGAAAATATAAAATGTTAAATGTACTGTTGTTTTTGAGCTCAATTTTAGGTGGAATTTTATTAACATTTATATTGAGTCCTGTTTTTTCTTTTGTTTTGTATGAAATTATGTACTTTTTCAACCCGAAAATTCGTTGGTGGGGACCAATGGTGCCTGATTTAAGGTATTCGTTTTTTATCGTTTTATTGATGGCGGGGAGCCTAGTCTTAAATTATAGCAAATTAAGTCATAACAAAATTTTTGCTGCCCCTCAAATTAAATGGATATACCTGATATTGATCCTTATTTTCGCAAGTAGTTTGGTCGCGGTTTATCCGGAATATCATGGTGAATCACAAGTGTTTTTTTTAAAGTCAGTAATTATTATGACGGTGGCTTATAAGCTTATTGATACAGAGGCAGAGTCAGATTATGTGCATTGGGGATATATTTTTGGTTGCTGGTATTTAAGTTTTATGGCGTTTCAAATTGGACGAAATGCAGGTGACCGAATTGAAGGGATAGGAACCGTAGACGCACCAGATACAAACATGGTGGCTGCGGCTATTGCACCTAGTTTAATTTTCTGTCTTTATTATTTCTGGGTAAGTAACAAGAAAGTGTGGAAGTTAGCTTTTGCATTTGCTGGCGTTTTTATAGCCAATGCATTGGTATTGATAAATAGCCGTGGTTCTTTTATAGGTTTGGTAGGTGGTTTATTTTATTTTATGTTTTACATGTTTTTTTCTTCAATGCAGGAAAAGTTTCAAAAAGCGACGGTTATTTGGGTCGTAGTTTTAGGGCTTAGTGGAGCTGCTTTTATTGTTGATGAAAGTTTTATACAACGAATGCAAGGTATGGCTAGTAATAAGGAGGTGAATGTAGAGGTAGAGTCAGGAGCTACCAGAACAATATTCTGGAAAGCTGCGTGGGACATGGCAAAGGACCACCCTTTTGGGGCAGGGGTAAATGGTTTTGAATTCTACGCACCTTTTTATATACCTGAAAATGTTAATACAGGAGCATCTCGAAACCGGGCAGTGCACTCTACATGGTTTGAGGCTTTATCAGAATTTGGTTATTTAGGACTTTTCTTTTTGATAATGATGTTACGTTCGTGTTTTTGGGCAACCGGTAAATGCAAAAAACTTTTTAAAGAGCAAAAAGATGTTTATCGTTATTTCAAAATGATAGCACTAGAAGCAGCTTTAATATCATTCATTCTCAGCATGACATTTATTAATCGCTATAGGGCAGAAATATTATATTGGCTGATTTTGTTTACCGCGTGTGCTTATAATATATACATAGTTAAACCTAATAAAAAAGAATGAGTTAAAGTGGATTATTCTTTATTGCCTAATTTTTCCGGTGTTTATAACGCGCTTTTATATTGAATAAACTGTTTGTCCACACTACGTATTGCAGGATAAACAATTTCAGCTTTTACCAAAAGAACAGGATTGGTTACTTCCCGTAAAATTTTAACGTTTCTTTTCCTGCCCCACTCCAAAAGAGTAATTTTTTAAAGTTATTTTGAGAAAAGCGGTGTTCTATATATTTTGCACGAATATATTTCACAATGGGGAGGCTTATAAAAGAAAATGCTAAAGCCTCCTGATACATGGCTCATGAATAAAGCCGAGGCTTTTTAGTAATTGCCGGGTTATACCAATTAACAGGTAAACGCATCACAACTGAAGAAAAAATTTCTTACGAAGAAGTCATGATGTAAGCTTTACCTAATGCCAAAGTAACCTTTAATTCTAGCAGGCAAAAATTTAATCCTAACTAAAATTCCGATGTTTCTCTTTATTCTATTGTAATAATTATCAATATAATCATTACTTATGTTATCTCCATTATCTCTAACATACATGAGTAATTTGGGCTTTGGTACATAGAAATTAATGTTATTGGTAGTAAAGTATTCTCCCATAAGAACATGCGATATATTTCCAAAGGGGATCTGACGAAATGAGCTTTCATCAATTTTTGATGGTAAATTAAAAAACTTATCTGCTATTACAGCACTCGAGCCACAATATTTATAAAATTCATATGTGACATTGAATATTCCCCAGTGTTTAAAATAAAAATAACCATTCTCAATTAAAAAGGCATCATAATCAGGTTTTTGTAGCAAATTGAATACAAAAGTATTGTGCAGTAAATCATCCGCATCCAATGCAAACCAATGTGTTATATCGGCGTCATTTTTTTTTAACACCATAATGCCCTTTAATATTTTTGAGCAACGATCAACCTCATACTTCATTTGATTAGTTGAAACTTCATCACTTTTTACAACAGAAGGGGGCTGCAATTCATCAAAACTTGTAAAAACATCATCGCCTGAATGTTTCAAACCTTTTAGCTGTTCAGGACAATCGTGGCCAATAACAGCCAGTCTAAAGGAATTATTTGTCTGACTCAAAACTGAATCAACAGTATTTTTGACATTAGCACAAACTTCTGGCCAATTTTTTGAAATACTTTTGGCTTTTAAAGGTATTACGATCCCAATTTTCATTAATACTTGATCCATTTTGTTTTATCCTAAATCCATCCTATGACATAATTACTAAACGTACTAGTTCTTTCTTCGAAAGATGATTATTTTCTAAAAGTATTATTTGATAATACCAATTGGATTGGCTATGTAGTAGTAAAGTGTTGTTGTTAAAATTTAAAAACGTCGCAAGCCCTTTCAGGGATACCTCAGAGCAGTATTTAAGCTGCCCTAGTTAACATTTTTAAACATGATAACTTAAGAATTCAGCAACACTTAAGTCAAACATAGCCAATCCAATTTGTATTAATATAGCTTCGAGTGCATCGCAGTCATCTTAGTGAAAAGTACTCATAAAGCCGTAGATAGGGCTACGTAAAAAAGTTATTCTTCTTACGATATTCTAAAAACACATATTCGGTTTGAACTGGCGGATATTGTGATTGTTCTACGGCCATACCATGGTCTTCAGTGAGGCCAATTAGGAATTTCCTTTTAGTTTCTATCATTTATTTTCCTAATTTCTTTAGAGCTACCAGAGGTCTGAAATAAAAAAATTCACAAAAATAACCACTTATTTTAACGAAATATATTTGAACGTCCACATTGCTTCGTGAAATTAAACTTAAAATACTCAAAGAAATTTCTTTGTTACACTACCAATAAATGGGACCCTGTTAAGTTCATCAATCACAGGATGTTTTATTATTTTTACCAGTGATAACCAACATATCGACATTATGATGCCAAAACACAAAATAGAAATATATGGATTTAACTTATAATTATCAATCACTGTTATAACTATCCATGCAAATACACCACAGCCAGCACCTAATAACAATGAGCTTTTTAGGCTACCCAATAGATTAGATATCGTAATTCCAAGACATTTACTGATAATTGATGATGTAATTAAAAACTCAATGAGTCCAGCAACAATCAATAATTTGGTTATGCCAACCAGCCCATAGTTAAAGCCAAGTATGATAGCGGCCGTTATAAGCAAAAGGTTAAATAATTGTAAGAAAAGGTACTGTCTTTCAAGTTTTATTGAAAAAAGTAGCGCTCTTGAAAATGGATGAATGTGCCGTAATGCACTCCAAATAGCAATGTAACAAACTAATGAGCCTGCATCGTTCCACTGTTCACCAAATAGAATTAAAACTAATTGTGAGCCGATAGCGGTCACAGCCAAAAGAATAGGTAAACAAATTGCGGTTATAAGTAATGTAGCTTTAATATAAGATTCTTTTAGTTCGTCTTTACTGCTTTGCGATAGGTAAGGAAGTGCTACTGTTTTTCCTCCTGCGACCAGCATATGAGATATAAATTGAACAGAGCCGGTTGCCTTAGACATAATTCCCACGTCTCTCATTGAACCTAGCTTACCTAGGATTAAATCGAATGATAAGAGATGAAATTTTTCTACGAAACTAGCAGCACTTGCTATACTCCCAAACTTGAACTGATCTTTAAAATGCCTAAATTGAGGTCGCCATTGCATTTGGTTTGACTTAAATATAAAGGCAAATAAAAGTTGAGTTATGTTCCCCAATATTGAGCCATACACTAAGGAGAAATAACCAAAGTCTAAAAGATAGAACAAGACTGTGCTGACTATTATGATTACTTGGCCTGCCCATTCGATGATCATTACTTTGGAGACTTCAAAATGTTTATATAATAAAGCAGAGTTTATATTAATAAATGGGGAAATAAAAAAACCGATCGCTAAAATTTGGATCATGAATGTTATATCGGTATTTTCATAAAAAGATCCAATGAGGCTGGAACATAATATTAAAACAAGGCCTAGACCTGAAGAAATTACAATGGTTAAACCTAATGAAGATCTAATTTTATGGCTATTGAGTTCGGTTTCGCGAATTACGTATTCTGAGGCACCTAAAGCACGAACTTCACTAGAGATCATTGTGATTGCTGCAGCTATTCCGTAAATGCCTAAATCTTCAGGGGAGAATACTCTAGAAATAAACATTATGAATATCAAACTAACTAATTGGTTAGCGTATAATGAAATTGTTGATATGTAGGCGGCTTTTCTTATGTTAGACACTAGTTTTTATTCTCTTGGAGTTCAATTTTTTAAATATCACGGTTAATTTCCGCATAATCAATTTACTAAAAAGCTTACTGAGTGCAAGATGTATTTTGTCTACTAACGGTTTAGACAACATGAAGTTTCTTCCTACAATAGTAGAAACATTGTCATCTTGACCTATCACTGCAGGTTCCAGGAAACCTTGTTTTGTATATGGAAAGGTATATCGTGGTAATATATCAATAGGGTAGTACATTTGTTTAGATGAATTGAGAAAAATGCGCGCTCCTTTATTGGAAATAAAGTAGCCGCCCGTAGAGTATGGTATAGGATCACATTCTTTAAAAACAAATTGATTTCCATTTGTCTCAGAAATATACTTTTGATAGACAATATTTTCAGAAGCTATAAAGTTTTTTGAACTGACTTCAAGTTTCAGGTAGTCAAAATCATGCATTTTTTGTTCATTAATAAAATTTACGAACATATCATCAATTTCTACGTCATCTTCTAAAACAACTGCATGTGGTAGGTTTTCTTTAATTATGCGTTCCCAGATTGAAATGTGGGATAATGAGCAGCCAGCTTCACCAGGCACTAAGTCATGACCAGCTTCAAGTTTAAACCTTTTGCTGTTAAACCTCTTGGTGTGATCATCTAATTTTGATCCATCTACTGCTTCGATACGCTCAAATTCGATATTAAGTTCTTTGAGCCTAGTATTAATTTTATGCCAACGTTCTTTTGAGCGTTCCATATTTATTACAAAAACTTTCATTATATTCCCTTTATTTATAATATTTTTAATTGAATAAGAGTAATAATTGTTATACGTACCTTTTCGTTAAACATATCTACTTGTTAACGAACGTAAGGCGAGAACATACAATTTATTCATTTAGCATTTGTATTTTAAAAACATTTGGTCCTAAATATGCTTGAAATAATTTAATCCCTTAGGCTTTAGGAGAAATATTGTAACAAAAATACAACATTCATTATACAAACTATAAGTTAAAATAGAAAAGGCAGGTCGTTGTTGATATTTTCAATAAATATCATCATAAACTTTAATGTAACCTTGCTTCATAATATCAGGCATGAATTGTTGGGTGTATCTATCAAAAGATTGATCTTGAAAATTTGTAAAAATTTGAGGATCTCTAATTTCTTGTATTGCATTGGCAAACGCGTTTTGATCGCCATTAGGGGTAACAAAACCATTCACGTTATTTATAATTACTTCAGGATTACCGCCCGCATCAGTCACCACACAAGGTTTACTCAACGACATAGCTTCCAGAAGTGTCATTGATGTGCCTTCACTAAGAGATGATAATAAGAAAATATCCATTAAAGCCAAATAGTTTTCAGGTTCAGGCTTGTAACCGGTAAGTATGACTTTGTCAGTAATTTTCAATGATTCTATACAGGTTTCAATAGTGGTTCGTTCATCTCCGTCACCAACAATTATCAATGTTGTGTTTGGTTGTTGTTGTAAAACTTGAGCAAACGCTTTAAGCATCATGGTGTGGTTTTTTATCGGATCGAAACGGGCGATGGTGCCAAGTATTGTATGATCTTTTGGTATTGCCAGCTCTTTTCTAATTTCTTGTACTTTGTCGTAGTCTACCTGTAATGGGGCTATACCATTGTAGATGACTTCTATTGATTTTTCCGGGAGGTTTTCAAATTCTGTTAATGCCTGTTTAGTTGCTTTTGATATAGCGGTAACCTGATCGGTAAAAAGGTTAAGCAACGGGTTGATCAGTTTACGTTTCCAACTGCTTGAATCGGGATAGAACCTTCCATGTTCAGTAAAAATAACTTTGGTTTTTGTAAATGCTGCAGCGATCACACCGTAAACCCAAGGGCTGTATTGGTGACAATGTAAAACATTTATGTTGTTAGTTTTGATAATGCGACGAATGTTTTTAATTAGGCTCCAATCAAATCCAGGCTGTCTATTTAATTCGTAAAATTTAATTCCTTCCCCTAATAACTCTTTTGCAAAAGGGCCGAGAGGTGACTCAATACATAACACAGACATTTCTATATTTTCTGATTGAGCGTGTTGAATGATATTCTTGATCACCATCTCAGTACCACCTATACGCATATCATAGGTAATGTGTAGTATGTTCTTTTGTTTCGTGTTTTTTTCGAATGTCGTATTCATTAGCAACTTTTCTGTGTTAGTTGAGTAAAGTTTAATTTAGAGCATGGCTAGACTAGGCTAAATTTTGCTCGTATTTTTACATTTGACCCAGCTACGGGTACAATAACTTAATACAGTATGAGCAGTAAAAACCATTAATATGGCGAAAGATCTTAAAAAATCTAATGAAAAATTTCGATCTTCCATACTCTTCTTCTAATTTCTGTTGTATTAAATGCGTATCATGGTTTATATATCTTTTGTAAAATATTTGCGAAAGGCATTATCATTAACTATTGATAATTGACATTATATGCTGGTGTGTATCTTCTAGAGGAATTGGTGATGAAACTACATTATGGGCTTCGCCGGTATTATACAGCCAAAACATGCCATGAGGATCATGCATACCACATTTCACACCTTCCATATGGTAAAAAACGTCGCCAAAAGGAATATCGAAATTATTCTCTTTGTTGATTATTTTGGCATTTTCAGAGGTTATTTTTGAACACCTGCATTGAACGTGTACATTTATTCCCTCTTGACTAACTAGAAGTGTTTGATTACTTCCAACATGAAAATAATCACTACTTTCCATATGAAATGTTTCTAAATATTTGGCTAACTCTTTAGCTTCTTCTTCAGTTTGACATTCTAAATGAAATTGCTCAGCCATAATTGGCTTGTATTTTACCTTTGTTTGGATTTTGAATTTCTCTAGGAAAACATCAATATCGTGAATGTGAAAATAATGTCTCTCCGATTTCAAATATGGTTTTTGGCTAAGTGCAGTGACAAATGCAATAACAGTGTTGTCATCAATCAAGGACAAAAACTTTCCTAGCAAGCTATCCATATTTTTGTAGGCGGTCAAAATCGCGTCTTTTTTTGTTTTATCTGTATTATTCGCTGTGGACCCAAATTCAGTTGGAGACATATCTCTCCAATAATGATGTTGATAATGAGCTGTGCTATTTGAAAAAAATGTTGAAAGTTTAGGTTGTTCTTTTACATAAGTATTTTTAAAAATATCAAATTGGATCCAATCCAATACAAGTGCTCTTTTCCAGGAAATATTTTTATTAAAAATTTCTGAAATGACTTGTTTGCCGATTTTGAACATGGTGTTGATACTTAGGCCATTTTTAAACATATATTTTACAAAATTAATGGCTGGTATGTGTTTACTGGAAGAATGCCCATGGACAGATTGGCTAATAAAATCAAAATAGGTATCAAACTTGTTTTTCGGAAAAGGAGATGCATTAGTTGCCCAGGGATCTGGTAGGAAATTACCTTTGAAGCCTTCTTTGTGCTTGGTATTCATGCTACCACAAACCCAAGAATCAGCACCTTTTTCTGAGACGAGGTCCCATATAAAATCACCGTTAAAATTATCTAAGTCATTTAATAAGAAAACACCATGTTCTTCAGGTGTTAATCCTGTATGAACAGTAATCCATTGAACCCACGGGTTAAGTTCTTCCCCTGATGTATTTGCATCAGTTGTATATATAACACCTTGTGAGTGTAGTTTATCGAAATTTGGTAAATGTCCTTCTTCTATGAATTTTTTCATTAAACTTGGAGTAAGTTCGTTAAATTCAAGCATGATAACTTTTTGATTCTTCATTTCCATATTCCTGCTTAGTTTAAATTGCTGACGTCATATATCTGTCCCACCACATCTGAAACATTAACATGCTCCATAATACGGTAGCGTGATCTTTTTGTTCTGTTTTGTGCTCAAACCATAACTTGGATATTTGTTCTTCCTTGAAAAATTGTTTTAGTCCTTGTTCCCTGTTGAGTAAACGTTCTTCGGTAATTTCTTTTAGTTCGTTTCTTAACCATGAAGCTAATGGTACTGAAAAGCCCATTTTTTTACGATATAAAATATCATCGGGTAAATAGTCTTTAAACGCTTCTTTTAACAGGTATTTCTTTTCAACTTTGCCGTCTTTGATGTTGAACTTTAGGTTTGAGGGGATTGTACAGGCAAATTCGACCAGTTTATGATCTAAAATAGGGGCTCTTACTTCCAGTGAGTTTGCCATACTCATTCGGTCTACTTTTACTAATATATCACCCGGTAAATAGGTTTTCATGTCGGTATATAAAATACGGGATAAGTGATCTTTGCCATCACATTTATTGTAAAAGTCAGTGGTTTGTTTTGATGGGTGATAGTCGCCAAGTTTCGTTTTAGTTTCTTTGGTTATTAAATTTTGCCATGTTTCATCATTTATAAATGAATTAGAGATATAAAAGCCCATTGCGGGTTCAACACTTAAACTATAGAGCAAAGAGCTGGCGCGTTGACATAGATTGATATTTAACTGAGCAGCTACTGTTGCTGATAGTTTGGAAAGGCCGGGGAAAATATTTTTTCTTATCCATGTAGGTATTTTGGCCCGCAATTTATTTTCAATATGGTCAATTGAATATTTTTCGTAACCGGCAAATACTTCGTCACCGCCATCGCCAGCAATAGCCACGGTTACTTTTTCACGGGCAAGCTGTGAAACAAAGTAGGTGGGCACAAGTGAAGGATCGGCAAAGGGTTCATCAAAAAAAGAAACGATGTGTTCCAGGTTGTCTTCTACGTTTTCTTGTACGATAAGTTCGTGATGATTGGTTTTATATTGATCTGCAACTATTTGAGCATATTTTGTTTCATCAAACTTTTCTTCATCAAAACCTATTGAACAGGTAGTAATAGGTTTTGTGCTCTCTTTAGCATTATCTTCTGCGGTCTTTTCGACACTCTCTTCTACATTATCTTCAGCATTTTCTTTTACAGGCATCTCTGCAGATATTTTTGCCATCAGTGCTACAACACCGCTTGAATCTACTCCTCCACTGAGGAATGCGCCTAATGGAACGTCAGAAATCATTCTGTGTTTGGTGCAATCACGGAGCAATGATTGCAGTTGTTTTTTTAATTCTGGCTCACTAGCTGATGAAGTTTTTGCAAATGAAATATCCCAATACTGTTTTTTATTGATACCGTCTTTAGTAACTGTCAGGTAGTGGCCAGGCTCCAGTTTATGAATATTTTGGTAAATGGTTTTAGGATCTGGAATGTATTGATAGGCAAAAAAGTCGTAAACTGAATCTAGTCTAATCTCTTTCGGTATGTCTTTAATCGCTAGCAGGGCTTTTAACTCTGAAGCAAAAACAATTTCGTTATTATGGCTACAATAATAAAGCGGTTTTTTGCCTATACGGTCCCGGGCAATAAAGAGTTGTTGTTTTTCTTTATCCCAAAGAGCAAACGCAAACATGCCGTTAATTTTTTGAAGTAATTCAACCCCATGGTATTGATATAAGGCAAGGATAACTTCAGTGTCGGTATGAGTTTTAAACGGGTAGCCTTTAGCTTTTAGTTCTGCTCTTAATTCTAGGAAATTATAAATTTCACCATTGAATGCGATAACTATTTTATTATCATGAGAATGCATTGGTTGAATGCCGGCGTCTGATAAGTCGATGATAGCTAAACGCCGATGACTAAGACCCATATTTTCGTCTAGATATTCAGCACCTGCATCAGGGCCACGATGGAATATCGCTTGTCCCATGGCTTTTAAGGTTTCTTGATCGCCAATTTGATTGGTGAATTGACTAAATCCTGCAATACCACACATTTTTCTTAAACATTCCTTTTGTCTTGGTTACTAATTATTGTCGTTTCTAAATACCGAGGGTAAAAAATTTATAAGCTTATGTATTTTCTTACTTTTGGCCCAAGAAATACCGTGATATTCAGAGGTAGTTTTCGCCAAATGTGTTCAACTAAACTTCTTAATTTTCCATTAGTTGATGATGTTAATTTGGCTTCTGTGTTATCTATTTCTTGGTTTTTTTTCTTCAAATTTCCAGTATTCGATGAAACAGATAGTATTCGCCAATTCAAAGGTACTGGTTGGGCACCCCATTGTTGTTTGAATTTGTAAGTTCCTTCGCCGTAACTAGATCGTCCAAAATCAAATGTTTTAATTCCGTTATCACTTAAATGTTTAAGGAACGACCAATATAACATCATGTTGGGCGACAGGCGATTATATTTTGCTTGGGTTGATGCCCATGGAATAGAGGCTTTATTTCCTGCAATTAACACAATGCCTGCACCTACGGGTGTTTCATCTTTATAAACAATAGAAATAATCATATTGTTTTGATAGTGTTTCAATAAAGAAATAAACCATTGTTTTGCATGAACAGGAGAGCCCAATGCTCGCATGTTATGGGAAAAGACATGATAAAAATCGTCTATCATTGATTCACTTGAGCCTAATTTATAGCTTAGGCCGTTTTTTTCAGATTTTCTAATTTGACTGCGAAGTTTAGATTTAAAACTGGCAAATAAAGTTTCTGCGTCAGAGGGTAAAGGCATTAACATGCTGACCTTTTGGCTACTCTTTGGATCTAACTGGAATGTTGTCTTTTCTGATTTATCACCTGAACGTATTTCTATAAACTTGGCATTAAGTTGTAGAGCTACTTTTTTACTTTCATTTAATAATTTTTGTTCAATTTCTTCATTATTGGCCAAAATACCACCGATGTCACAAAAAGGTAATGCGCAAAGGTTTGCTTGTCCGAATGGTTTTGAAAAAATTATCAATGGGAAAATACCCACTATTTTTTTATTGTTCCCGCTGATATCTTCCGCAACAAGGTAGTGGCTAATATGTTTATAGGCAGAGGTAACAGCCTGCTGCCAGGCAAATAAGTGATACGGTGTGTGTTCGTTATGTTGATTAACGTATTCGTCCCAGGACGTTTGATCTAACTCAGTTGCAGTTCTTATATCTATCATTAATTACTCTTGTCGTTTTTTTCGTGATTGATGATAATTTCTTTGGCCTCTGAAATTGTGCAAAACTTTACTTTGCGATTTTTTTGCAGATGTTCAATCACTTCTCTTATTTGCTGGCAAATTGTTTCTCTGGCGTTGCTCTGGCTGGATAAACCAGTAACATTTTCAATTAAACTTGAACTGTGAAAATACATATGTAAAACCGTGTGCCCTTTTTTTAAACTGCCATCTACTAAGGTTTTCATGTTGTCAGCCGAACAGAGCTCTGGACATAAATATAATTTCCTTAATACTTTAGTATGCCATAAAAAACCATTGATTCTTAACCAGATAAAAGGTGGTTTTGCGAACATCTTATGTAACTTTTGAGCCAGTGAATAATAAGGGCGGTTAAATCCTACTGTGACAGGAATTTCCAGCACACATTGCTCATTGTTATGTTCATTGGCGTTTGTGCTGGCGATGTCGGCCTGTTTGTTGGTATCGTTCAGGTCAGGCCAATAAGGGATGTTTGGTGCGCTCTCGCAAGAAAAGTATTCACTTTTGTAAAGCGGATAAACACTGGAATCTACAGATATACCTTCCTGGTGAAGTAATTTCAATATTTCACCATTAATTCCCCAACGCCCGGTTCGAAAAGATTTTGGTGTTTGACCAATTTCTTTGATGATTTTTTTGTTAAGCGCCAGTAATTTTTGCTTAACATGATCAATAGGTAAATTAACGACGTGTGAAGACGCTTCACAGGTGTCATCAAAAAATGGTGGGTTTACCCAGGGATGTAAATGAGCACCTATTTCGCAATAACTCTTATTAAGTGCTTTTAAAGTATTTGCAGCTACAAGATCATTTGCCACGGCATAATCAACAAAATAGGTAGGTTTAATACCTAACTCTTGGCAAAAAAATTGAAAAGCGGGTAATTCCTTAATGTTTTTAACACAAAAGTTGTCTTCAGGGAAGGGGCCAGACCAATCCCATTCTTCTTCAGTATCGACTGACAAAACAAAAAGTATTTGACCGCTTGAATCATCCATTTTTATTTTTCTTCCATCATTGCGTTAAATAGTTCGGTGTACTCATTAGCCATTCGTTGAGCAGAATAATGTTGATTAACATAATCTCTGGCGTTATTGGTCAGTTCTTCTGCATAATCAGGTTCAAATAATAACTTTTCCCAATACTGACTCAGTGTTTCTTTATCGCCATATTTGGCGAGTAATCCACTTTGTTCATGAGTGATTAATTGATCTATTCCTGCAATGTCATAAGCTGCTACAGGTATTTTCATTGCAGTTGCTTCCATTAAGCACCGAGGTATACCTTCTAAAGAAGAGGTCATAACAAATAAATCAAAATTTTGTAATAGCTCAAGTCGGTCATCCCTGAAGCCTAAGAATTCAATTTTGTCAGCAAATTTCATTTTATTTGCATAGGTTTCCAATTCAGCCCGTTGATCACCGTCACCGAGTAATATTAATTTTAAATTATGGTGCTTTAAACAAAGTGTTTCAAATATCTCAAGTATGTCAAAAATGTTTTTTCGGCTGATCATTTGGCCAACAAAGCCAATACGTTTTTCGTCTGCTTGTTTTTGTAATGGTAACAAGCGTTGTTCTTCAACTTCGGACAGGTCGACACCATTTTGAATATAAACTAGCTGATGTTCTTTTACGCGATGTTTTCGTGAATCATCACAAAGCTGTTTAGAAAGCGGCACAACTTTAGTGGCATATTTCATGCTTTTACAGCCAAGCCAAATAAAGGTTCTTAATTTTATATCTTCAGCATTTTCAAAGCCATGGGGAGTCACAATGCTTTTTATGCCTGCTTTTTTTGCTGCGATTATACCTAAAATATCTGATTTATAGCCATGAGTATGAATAATATCAATATTTCTGTCTTTGATAAGTTTGACCAGTTTATTTATTACGGATAAGTCAAAGCGTCCTGCCATGGGTATTTCAAAAGTTTCACCACATTTTTCCTGATATTGTTTTACTAGTTCTAAATCTTGTGAGTTTTCTTCTAATGTTATTGCCAAATCACAACGAACTTGTTTTTTATCAAGATGTTTTGCTAATGCTAAAATCCAGCGTTCGGCACCGTAAAAACCTGTTGAGCATATAAATTGTAATACGTTAATTGATTTATTTGTCATAGTATTTTCGTTGTTATAGTTGTTTTTATTATAGTTATTATAGTTATTATAGTTATTATAGTTAATATTGTTTATGTTACTTAATGCCTGTGTTTGAAAATGACTTAAATACCCCGCCCAATGTCCCAAAAGCTCTGGCCGGAAAATAAATTAAGTAGAATTTGAAAACATGCCAAAAAGACACTTTTTTATTGGTTAAATGATATAAACGGGCGCTGTAGAGTCCAACGGGTATTAATAATAAGATAAAGCTGATTACTGTAAGTACTGGGTTGTTGCTTATCGTTGCCAATACACCAATTAAAAATAATATGAATAAAGCTATGGGAATAATAAAGCTGGGTATTTCTCTTAATGGTATTTTTCGGCCTTTAATTGACTGGAGGTTTGATTGACCTCGCCAAATTTCCTTTTTGTACATTTCGTTATATTGTTTATCTTCACCTAAATGTACGTAACTTGCTGCTGACGTGTAATAAAGTTTGCCTAATTGATGAACCTGATCGGTGAAATAATAGTCTTCACATGTGATCAAATGCTCAGGAAAACCTTTCACTTCATTAAAAACGTCCCTTGTTAAAAATAAATTCCGCCCGGGTAAAAAATTCACATTGCAGTCTAATTCCGCGTTGCTGAGGGCAGTACGAATTTGTTCTAGAGGCGGGGCATTCTGGCTGTTAATTTGTGCGGCACTCACTAATTTACGTTCTGTTTTTTCATTAAGGGTGTTTATCATGCAGCTAAGCCAGTTATTAGAAAGCTGCACATCAGCGTCAAGAAAGGCCAGATATTCACCTTCTGCCTGCGTTACACCATAATTCCTTAAAGCAGAAATTGTGTTGTCTGGAGATTGAAAAAATATTTTTATGGGAATTTGGTTGGAATTAACGTGTTCCGCTATAGCTAAACTTTCATTTTGAGTGATCACTAGAATTTCAAACGGTGAGGTATCAAAATTTTGAGCAATTATAGACTCAAGGGTTTGAATTAAAAATTCCTGACGACCTTTGTGTGGAATGATAAAAGATATTTTTGCCACCGTATTATTTATTTCAGCAGTATTGCTTGTTTCCGTAGTATTACCTATTTCCACGTATTACTTCCCTAATTTCTTGAATAATTGATCAACCGAAGTTGAACGTTTCCTGAGCCAGGTTAATTCTTTTGACAAGGAAGTATTACTTAATGTGACTAAAAATGCATTAACCAATTTTCTATTTGTTGAAATATCTACTTGTTTATACCGTGTTGAATTGTCGTTGGGGTGTTTGAATGTAAATTTCTCGACATAACTTTTGATTCCATGATTTTGCATCAGTATACTTAAAATTCTTGTAAAACTGCGAGTTGGCTCATTGCTCAATGTTTGTATTAGATAGTTGTAAATACTGTTTGCTTTGTCTTGGCATGATTGTTTAAGTGTTTCATTTTTAGCAAAGTAGCTGGCCATGTAGAGTATATTTGCCTTACGTATATCTTGTGCTGCCCACGTATGGTTAGGATATTCCAAATTTTCAGGGGTAGTTAAATAAGGCTGCTCATTTTTACACATCCAATTTGCGTAGTGTAATAAAGCATTTTTGGCATAATTGAAAGAGCTGTCGAATTGGTAGCTGTTTTCTTTCGTTTGTAAATAGCGATAAATTGCTTGTAATAACACGGTATAAAACCAGCACTCTTCAACATTATCTAGATTTCTGGCTTCAATATCATCTTCAGGGTGAATGGTATTTTTTATTATTAAACTGGCTTTGTCTAAGTACGATTGCTTTCCTGTAAGTTCATAGCTATCGATTAGCGCAATAATATAATGACCTGTACCGCGGTCTAATGGATATTTTCCGGTAAATATATTTTTGGTGTCGTTTCTGTTCTTGTTTTTTATTGCCAGTAAAAAATCTGCGAGAGTACCAGAGCCTTCATATACATTTGTTATCCAGTTGCTTAGTTTAGTAACTGCTTGTTTAGAGCTTTCGTCTCCTGTTAGAAAATAATGCAGCATTAAGCCTGTGGTATAGCAATGTTGTCCACCGGGGCCACCGCCGCCAGCGTGATCTTGATAAGCGTTGGAAATTTGATGTTTGGAATAGGTTCTATGACTGGCCGTTTCTGCGGGTAAATAGTGATCTGTATGCCAGAATAAACCGCCATTATATTCATTTCTATCTTGGGTGGTATGATAAATATCTATATTTTTTACATGATCTGCAAGGTCATTGGCTAATGTTAACCACTGGAGATTATTGGTGGTTAAATACTGTTTTAACAGGCCATATAACGGGTCATATTGATTATTGAAATGAGAAATAAGTTCATCGTTTCCCAAGCATTCCAATGTTTCATGATCGGCATATAAATCACCAAAATTTCGCCAACCGAATTCATCAATCAGCTCTCTTTTGTGAAAGAAGTTATTGGCTGAGTTTATTCCATCATTAATTATATCGTTATAGCTTGTTTCAGATTCAGTTGTTGAAAAAAATGGAATTGCTTTAGTTTTGGTTAAATAGTCAACACACACTGAAATGTGGATTGGTGATTCAAAGTGATGAAGTTGATCTTTATTGCCGCCATAGTCAACATAAAAAGTATCACTTTTCTTTTCCCCAGGTTGTAATTCAAAGCCGCCAGTAGCTTGGTGAGGGAATAAACCTAGCGTGACTGAATTGGCATTAACTTCTATTGCTTTAGGAAATTTCTGCCAGAAATTTTCTATATGCATAGTTAATGACGAGTTGGAGATTGTTTTATTGATATCTTTTGATGCACCATGGTTTATATGAATTGTGGGTGATGCGCGTTCAGCTTTTTCTAGCGGTTCTTGCTGGGCTGAAGAGGTAAGTCGATAACCATTAAACTCAAGTGTCACTTTGCCTTGATGGTTAATATGATTTTTGCTTTGCCAATTTTCACCCCCACTACTTGATTGAAATATCAGTAATTCATTTGGTGAATATTCTTTCCATGGATTTGTTTCGTTTGTCTTGCAGTATAGTAAGTCATTACTTTGCTTGTTAAAGACAGCATTGAAGGATTTAAGAAAAATAGAATTTTCATTACCTAAATCCCACTTACCGCCACTATGTACCATGCTATTAGGATTGTGTAATATAATGTGGAATTTAATGTAAGATTTATTTAAATAAAATGTTATTTCTGCTTTAAAATTAATTGTGCTCTCTTGCTGTGAATTTTGAAAACTTCCGGAGAATTGCAACGTTATTTTTAGTTTGTTTGAATGGTCTGCCAATATTTTATTAAAGTTGGAAGCTGTTATTTTCGGAATATATTGTCTGTTTTCGTTATCTGTTAAAATTAAGCTATTAATTTGTGTGACGAGGTTATTATTATCTTCCAGTGTAAAAATACCAAGTTCATTTTTATTTACTTGAAAAATGATTGAACCAGTATTTATGAAAAATAATTTAGGTGTTTCTTTGATTTGTATTGAATTATCTTCAATGGAATGTTCACTGTGAGAACTTTTTAAGTATATGGTGTTTGTACTGTTTTCATTTATCGAGTATTGAAAGTCAACTCTAACCCATTTAAGTGAGTTATTTGGCCATAAAGCTAAAGGAGTTATTTGACATAAAATATTCTGTTGGTCATTATTAACCAATATCAAGGTATTAGTATTAAAAACTTTACTATTTTCAAATGGAATGCTTACACTAACTGGCTCAGAAATTTTGCGTAATGCTTGAGTTTCTCTGATTGATATTGGTACATTGATCATGTTAAACGTTTCATTCCACTGTAAAAGTAGTTATTTGAATTAAATTGTCAATTGCTTTAGGGTCACTTGTCAATTGTTTATCTCAATTATGTAAAAATAATCTAATTTAATATTGTAAAAACTATATGCAGATAAATACAACCATAAAATCATTCAAGCTGTCAGATAAGCATCAGATAGCTGAAAAATGGCAAGATCTGGAGAAACGCTCAAGTTGCAGTGTGTTTTTGTCTTGGCTGTGGATCAGTCATTGGTTAGATTTAGTAAACGAAGATATTTTTATTGTTGAATCTTATCAAAATGAACAAATAGTAGGTTTAGGTTTTATTGTTGAAACAACGCGTAGGGTATTTGGTGTAATACCAATTAAACAATGGTGGCTACATCGTTGCGGAGACCCGCACAAAGATCAAATTTGGATTGAGTATAATGATTTTTTATTAGATAAACGATTTTCTGAAATTGTAAGAAAAGAAATAATTGAATTTTTGCATACTCGCGAATTTGCAGGACAAGAATTTATTGTTGGTTTATTAAAAAATAACCTTGTTGAAACGTTTTTTCATAAAACCAAAAAGATGCGTTCTATAATGGACGTTAAAGGCTACCTGGTTGATTTTAAGAAGATCAAGGTTGATTATTCTTCAGATGTTTTATCAAAAAATACTCGTTACCAAATACGCCGAAGTAAGAAACTACTGGAACAAAAGGGCGAGCTAAGCTTCAAAGTTGTTTCAGAACCAACAGAAATAGCATTATTAGCACCTGAAATTGCTAGTTTACATATTAAACGTTGGCAAGGGTGCACTGAAGGAAGTGGTTTTACTAACGTGATATTTGAAAAATTTCATCGCGAAATGATGATTGACGATGATAATAAAGTTATTCAAATTTCTGTGTTGTCACTGAATAATAAGGATCTTGGTTATTTAGTTAATTATGTGTATCAAGGTGACGTATTTTTTTACCTTTCTGCATTAACCATTGAGGCTGACGAAAAGATCAAAATCGGTTTAGTTTTGCACAGTGAAGCCATCCAATATTATGTTAATCAAAAATATAAAACTTATGATTTCCTTGGGGGAGAGGCTCAATATAAACGGTCTTTATCTGATCAGTCTTATAATTTGAGCTTAGTTTGTTTTTATAAAGCTAACTTTATTTTAAGTGTTGAACAGGTATTGCGTCGTGTTAAAGCCTCTTTGAGAAAGACAGTGAATAATTTTTTAAATCGTATTCAATAAAAATCAGCTTACAGGTTAAATATCAACTATTTACGAAAGTCAGAGATAACTGCATGTATTGTTTGTGAAATAATGTTAATTCAGTACAATCAAGTGATATGTTTCGAAATATATTTGCTTACGCAGTGATTTAAATGAATGGAGTTAAAATAATGGCTAGGTCTGCTTTAATAAATATTTCTATTTTATGCCTTTTAATGGGGACTTTTTCTTGTTCAGATCCTGTTTCTGTTGATGAATACTTAGCACAAGCTAAGGTTTTTTCAGCTAAAAAGGATCATGATAGTGCCATTATTCTTTTAAAAAATGCTGTCAGACTAGATATTCAAAATGCAAATGTCAGGTTTATGTTAGCCACGTCGTATCTGGAACAGGGGGATTACCTGAATGCAGAAAAGGAATTTGAAAAAGCAGAAACATTAGGTTTTTCTGATCAGTTTTTGAATGCAAGGTTAATTGAAGTCAAGTCTAAGTTATCAAAAGTCGACGAGGTTTATGCGATTGTTGAAAAGTCTAAAGACGTGGCAGATGAAGAACTGATCATTATTTTAACTTATGCCGGCATAACAGCAATGTATGAGGATGATCGAGAAAAGGCCCGTGATTATATTGATATGGCTATTGGTATCAGTGACAACGCCACTTATAGCCAGCTTGGTAAAATTTATTTATCGTCTGTAGATTTAAATCCTGAAAATAATAGTTTGGCGGCTGTGAATGAATTTATATTGGCAAATCCTGATTTTACCGAAGCCCTTTTATTAAAAGGTTATTTTTTACAAAGTACACTGGCACATGAACAGGCTGCCGAGGTATTTACCCAATACTCAAAATTACGTCCGAAAGAGTTACAAATACATTTTTTAATTGCACAAAATTATCTAAGTGCAAAAAAATATATATCGGCATCTCCTGAAGTTGATGCTTTACTCAAAATGTCTGCGTTACATCCTATTGCTAACCAAATGAAAGCGGAAATTGAATTTCAAAATAAGAATTTTCAAATTGCTAAAGATCATGCTGTTATTGCTTTACAGCAAAATGAACAATTACTGTTATCAAAAATAATTGCTGGCATAAGTGCCTATAATTTAAAAGAGTATGAACAGGCGTACCATTATTTAAGTACGCTAAAGAATAGAATTAGTAAAAGCGATGCTGTTACCACATTGTTGTTAGATTTGCAGATTAAGTTAGGGTATGACGAAGAAGCTTTGTCTTCTCTTGGTTCAATATCAAATATTGGTGAAATTGATCCTTCAATGTTAACTAATGCCAGTTTTCAATTATTACAGTCAGGAAATACTGCCGCAGCACAAGAAATGTTAAAATCCTCAATGGGGCTTGATAGGCAAAACCCGACAGAACTTGCTAAACAAGGTTTTTTACAAATTCAATTTAATCAAGCACAAAAAGGTATTGAATTGTTAGAGCAATCGCTTAAATTGGATCCTGATTCTGCGCTTGCTCAAAATAGTCTTGCTGTTGGGTATTTAAAAGCAGAACAATTAGATAGCGCGCTTACATTAGCCAGGAAATGGCAGGGCATGGAGAATAAGTTAATTCAAGGATATTTATTAGAGAGTTCTATTCTTCATAAACAAAATAAAGTAAATGAAGCAAAGACTCTGTTGAAAAAAGTGGTAAGTTTTGATGCCACTAATCTCATTGCTTTATATAAATTAGCCATGTACGCCCAAAAAGAAACTAAAATTCAACAGGCATTTGATTACTACGTAAAAGTAATTGATTTACAACCTCAGCATATGGGGGCGGTAAGACATTTTGTGATCCTTGTTAAAAATAATAAGGAATTCTTTGACTCTGCAGTGAAGTATTATCAGGCTAACATTGAAAAATCGCCAAATGATGATTATGCAAAACTTGGTCTGGCATATCTTTATCGTGTTAATAATGAACACGATTTATCAATTGGTATTTTTAAAGAAATGTTAACTAATGCTGTACCACTAGAAGGAATTGAGGTTGCATTAGGAGATAGTTATAAATTATTAGGGCAATTGGATTCAGCTATTAAAAATTATCAAAAATATGCCGTTAAACACTCAAGTAGTTTAGCAATCGTTCAAAAATTAATTTCAGCCTATGAGTTAAATAATCAAATTGATAAAGCAATTGAAGAAGTAGAAAAAGGGTTAGTGCTTAATCAGGGAAATAAAGGTTTAATACTATTGAAAGTTTATTATCAGTCTTTAATGAAGATTCAGCCATCACAGAAAATGCTCGATGAATTACAGGAAGCTGAAGCTATCCAGGAACATTGGTTACTTGAAAGAACCTTAGGTAACTTAGCTTATTACCAAAAAGATTTTGCTGCAGCCAGTGAACATTATAAGAACTCATATAACAAAAAGAATAATGAGGCAGATGCAATTCGCTGGTCTAAAGCGGAAGGGCTTAAGGGAAACCTTTCAGCTGCGATTAATATTCTTGAGCAGTATTTAAAAACAGACGAGAAGTCTATTGCTATTAAAGTGATGCTGGCTGGCGGGTACTTAAATAATAAACAATTCAAACAATCGCTTAATCTTTACCATGAGATTATTGAGCTCGATCCTAATAATTTGATTGTTTTAAATAATCTTTCGTATTTAGAGTTACAAAATAAAAATAACGCTAATGCGCTTGAATTTTCTCAGCAAGCGATTAAATTGGCACCAGAAAATCCATTAATTATGGACACTTATGGACAGGCACTTGTTGCGAATAATCAAATATCGTTGGCTATTGCTGAATTTGATAAAGCATTAGTTATTGTCAACGGTAATGTTGAAATATCAATACATAAAGCAAAGGCTTTAATCGAAAATAAACAACAAGATTCAGCTAAAACTTTACTATTGTCATTAGCTGATATGACAAAAGATGAAAATAAGCAGGTAAGCGAATTATTAGCCTTACTTAATTAATATTAAGCATTGTTGGTTATTGGTTATTGGTTACTGGTAATTGATTGTGTATAAACCACTTTGATTCGTATTTGTAATGATTTTTCCAGATTAGAATTAATAATAATGTGGAATAAATATATGTCAATATCTTTTACACTATTAAAAGTCGGCGTCTTCCTTTAATTTGTTTGTTGTTGTTTTTTAACGAGTATTATGTGTTGGCATAAGCTTTGCTATTGATGACATTAGAAATTAAAAATTCAAAAAATTCGAAACGAAAAAAACACCAATGGAGGTTGGCATGTTTACAATAACAAAGAAATTAGTTTTAGCCGGATTGCTAGCTGTATATTCTATAGGTTCAGCTAATGCCTTAGTTTTAGATACCTTTGATTACCAATTAGATCTTGAAGTTAATTCAGCAAATTTAGTTGATACATCTACTGAAACAACTGTATCAGGTTTTCAAGCTGTCTATACGTTAGCATATGGTGGTACTAGTTCCGATCATAGCTCTGGATCAGAAGCGGATACTGTTGATACTACAGGTAGTTCAGATGGCGAACTAGCTTACGCTAGTGCTGGTGTTACAGCGTCAACATTATCGATTGCCTGGTCAGATCCAAATGCTGGAGCTTTCTTAGATTTAACAGCTTTAGGGGATCATTTTTACATAGATCTTGAATCTGTTGATTTATCATTCGGCTTCGATATTGGAATACAATGGTTAAATGGTGTAAGTGTTGTCAATACTGTTTATTCAACTGTTGTCGATGCTAACTTAGTTACAACACCAACAAGATTATATTATAGTTTTGATAATTGGAGCGCTGTAGATTTTACTAAAGTAGTGGGTATTAGTGCTTTTATTAGTGGTGAGCCTGATATGGATTTCAGATTATCTGAAGTTAGTGTTGTGCCAGAACCGACAACTTTAGCCATTTTAGGTTTAGGTTTACTAGGTTTCGCGGCAAGCCGTAGAAAACAAGTATAATTGATATACTTGGTTGATATAAGTTAACCATAAAAATGGTTTATTGATACTATCGATGAGTTAAAACAGCAATTCTCGGTAAAAAAGTTTGTAGTTAAGTTTTAAGCAATAAATGTATCTTGACTTGCTGTAAATAATGACTGGACAATTCCCTAGATTTTGTGGCGCGCAGGGTAGTTCCTACGCAAATGAGCGCATTCATTTTTCAGAGTTCATTTATTCGTTTTTCAATTGCTCCAGCGTAAAGTGTTCATTTTCCCTGTCTAACAACCAGGCCATTAGCCAATACCAATCAGGAATAATGAATTGCTTGCATAAGACACGGATATTTTCCCATAAGTTGACTTTAGAGCCGTAGGCCTGTCTGCACATTTGGTATGCTTGATCACTCAACTTCAATATTTGGTGCAGGGTAAATGCCAGTAAAATGGACAAATACATGTTGTGAGACAAATGTTTGCGACCATGACCAAAATTATGCTCCATGTGATCCCCTGGTTTTTCAGGGTGTTGAAGCACTCGTTTTCAATTTTCCATCTGCAACGCCCTGTTTTTACTAAACGTTCAATATTGCTTCGAGTTATTTGTAAACTTGTGATCCAGCCGCTTCGGAAGCTAACTTTACCTTTGTCATTGATTAACTGGTATTCCAGACAATTTACCTGAGGGCTCTTATCACTGTCGATTAATGGCACGTCATTGCGCCAGCGATAACGGTGGGTGCAGTTTTGTTTACCTTTCCATTCAATCCAGGGCCAGTCTGAAAAATCATTCAACCAATTCATTAAGTATTTGTGATCACCCGTTTGCACGTTAATAAATAGTGCATATCCAAAGAGGTGATGAGCTCTATCGTCGGGGCATGTGCAAATAAACTATCTCCGCCTATAAGAAACGGAAATCTTGGATGCATCTGCTTGAGTTGCGTTAACAAACGCTTCATTGCCTTTTGCTCACAATCCTGCTTTTTATTGCCATCTGTATTGAGAATAGCTTCCGGCATCATAGGGATGACTTGTCGACAATCAGGGTGCATCAAAGCTGCCTGCAAAGTGTGGTGTTGATAGACGGTTCCACTTTTTCACTCTTTAGTTAAGCAGCGCTCGCAGTGAATCGTTTTTGAACTGTGATATTGACTGCAGTATACAGCCACATAATATAACCCTTGAGCGGTTAATGGCTGAGAGTAAGGGACTAACTGTTTGTCACGCCGTAAAGTTTCAAACAACGATTTAAAAATATCGCGGTAATGTTCACTGTCTACTTCATCCAGAGTGTCTCGTAACTGGCTTTCCCGGGGAAGAGACTTCATATAAAATATGGTAAATAGGTTGTTTTGATGGAAACGCTCTTGCAAACTCTGCTGGAAATTCAGCCAGGAAGGCTCTTGGTAAAACATACAGCTAAGCGCCCCCATCATGACATCGTGCAATTCATAGCTACACATATGTGCCTGTCTCTTATCAGGCACTGCATGAAATTTTTGATTGATGCCCTCTATCAAAGGCTTCAAGCTCAAATTCTTTTTAACTTTGAACGGTGGCTGATAGCCTTCTTCGTTTTTGAGGCGTAATCTCAAAGTAGCTTTCATCCAAATATAAGTATGTTGGCTACTATATCAGGGGGATGAGGCTATTTATGTGATCTATCTCTACAATGTTTGTGATCCATTGACCATAGAATTAATATTTTGCGCTAAAAGTATTTTTCATGCGCATCACAACGCCGCTAAAAATAAGTCATCTGGGTTCACCGAGAACTGCTGGAGTTAAAATTGGATAATCGTAGAAATTGTTAAAATCCAGTGATTATAGATCACTGGATTTTTTTATGTTTTCATATTAGTAATTAGTAATTAGTAACTCAAGTTTCGGAGTTGAAAAATGAAGAAAATACTGATTTAACTGGTTGATATGTAAGGATGTGAAGGCCTTTTTATGGTAAAATACTTGTTGTCGAGACAAGATAATGCCAACCAAAGGCCTCACATATGAATCGTGACACAACCCTCAATTCTTTACCATCATTAACTGCCGATATTCTGAGTAATCCTGAAAATAAAATTGATAATTTGTTTAGTAAAGTGTGGCAAGTTCTCAATGTTAACTCGCTTTTACAAAGAGCTAATTTTAAAAAACGCTCTGGCACCTCGGCTCCCGAGGTTGTGTATTTATTAATGTTATGGGTTTGGTTAAAAGTTGATTCAGTAGCGATGTTTTCTCGGAACTCGCTGCAATGTTTTTCAGCCACCAAAAAAGATGCCTTATATGATTTGTTAAACCGCGAAGATCTAGACTGGCGGAAACTTCAGTTCATAACAGCAAAGAAAATCCTTCGAGCTACAGACTGTTGTCATGAAAGTGCTTTTGTTGTCGACGATTCAGTCAAAATAAGGCGTGGTAAAAAGATGCCTGGCGTATCAAGTCATTTTGATCACTTAACCGGGCGCTGTGTTATGGGACAACAAA